>NZ_JAALJH010000260.1 GCF_011064615.1 Aquisphaera insulae
CGGATCAACCGGTTCGTGGGGGACTGCGGGGTCAGGTTTAGGGATCAATCATAGGGATCAATGGCCAGGAGATAGGGATCAATGGCCAGGCACCCAAGGGAGGCAATTTGGGAAACGTAGGAAGAAATAGCCGGACGATCCAGACGGGGCAGCGGTCGTCCCTTCGCCACCACGTCGCTCGGAATCGACGATCTGCCCTTTCAGTATTTCCCCTGTCTGCTCAATTCCCCTATCTTGGGTGCGTGGCCAGTGATTCGAGTGATTCGGATTCGAGTGATTCGCGCTTGCCTCGACGACCCTCGCTGGCTCACTCGTCAAGATCGCTTGCGGCCCAAGGGGCCGAACGCCTTCGCGCTCGTGATACCGAAACTTGCATCAGACCTGATGTAGACCTGCTGCCTGCCGTGGCGGATCGATAATTCGATTCGGGCAATCTCTCCTTCGAAGCCAGCGACTGTCCTCTGGGGTTCGGCGTGCGCACGGCGTCCATGGCCGCGATTAG
>NZ_JAALJH010000261.1 GCF_011064615.1 Aquisphaera insulae
CCGCTGGCGGCATGGCTGATCGGGCTGGGCCTGCGGGTGATCTGGATCCCGCCGCGGACGCCGCAGGACAACGGCGTGGTGGAGCGGAGCCAGGGGCTGGCCAAGGCCTGGGCCGAGCCGGAGCGGTGCGGCTCGACGGAGGAGCTGCAGCGGCGGCTGGACGAGGAGGACCGGGTGCAGCGGGAGTCGTACCCGCACGCCGGGTTCGCCTCGCGTGCGGCGGCGTACCCGGGGCTGGGGCACTCGGGGCGGCCCTACGACCCGGCGTGGGAGCGGGCGAACTGGTCGTGGGGCCGGGTGCTGGCGCACCTGGCGGGCGTGCCGGTGGCGCGGCGGGTGGACGGCAGCGGCAAGGTCGGGCTGTACCACGGCAAGGTCTACGTGGGGTGGGTGAACCGGGGGAAGGAGGTGGTCGTGCAGTGCGACGCGGAGGAGGCCGAGTGGGTGATCAGCGACCGCGGCGGGGTGGAGCTGTGCCGCCGG
>NZ_JAALJH010000262.1 GCF_011064615.1 Aquisphaera insulae
GTTGATCCAACAATCCTTGAGCCGAGTCCCCTCGCCGAGCCCATCTCTCCAAGACAACAGAAGGTATCGTGAAAAACCAAAAACAAAACCTGACCCCGCAGTCCCTGATGACCCCGCAGTCCCTGACCCCGCAGTCCCTGACCCCGCAGTCCCTGACCCCGCAGTCCCTGACCCCGCAGTCCCTACGAAAAACCAAAAACAAAACCTGACCCCGCAGTCCCGACCCCGCAGTCCCTCTGACCCCGCAGTCCCTGCCCGGTCATGACTTTGAGCTCGGTGAACTGCTTGTAAATATGGGGATTGGCAACACACTCACGGCCTTTGTCGGAGAGGCTGTCGGTCCAGCCTTGCAGCGGTTCGCCGTTAACTTTATTCCCCCGGATTTCATTCAACGCTTGTTGGCCCATCCACTTCCGGACGCTGTGCGATACGGATTCGGCTACTCCGAGAAACTGGCCGGTATTCCGGCTCTGA
>NZ_JAALJH010000263.1 GCF_011064615.1 Aquisphaera insulae
GTTCAGCCCGGCGAGCGTCCAGCCCTTGCCGAAGGCCGCGAACGTCGGGTCCGTGGCCTCGTTGATCAGCGTCGCCGTCCCGGTCAGCGAGGTGGTCGAGCCGCCGACCTCCGTCACCGCCAGGGTGTACGCGTACCGATTCGTCGTCAGCGACGCGGCGTTCGCCTGCTGGCCGATCTGGAGGATGTCGCCGGGTCGGAACGCGCTGGTGTCATAGTAGTACGTCGATCCGACCGTGCCGTTGAACGTCAGCCTCGCGGAGACCTGCGCCCGCGCCGCCGACAGGGCGAAATTTCCGTCGATGATGGGCGTGGCGTTGGCCCCCGTCGAGCTGTAGACGAACGTGAGCCCCGGGACGTTGGGGTTCGACGCCGGGAGCCCGATCGCCGCCCCCGCCGCGCCCGTGATCGGCGAGACCGAGACGTTCCCCGCCGCGATTGACGGACTCGATGCGCTGATCGCA
>NZ_JAALJH010000264.1 GCF_011064615.1 Aquisphaera insulae
CGCGATCACCGCATCGAGTCCGACGATCGCGGCGGGGAACGTCTCGGTCTCGCCGATCACGGGCGCGGCGGGGGCGGCAATCGGGCTCCCGGCGTCGAACCCCAACGTCCCGGGGCTCACTTTCGTCTACAGCTCGACGGGGGCCAACGCCACGCCCATCATCGACGGGAACTACGCCCTGTCGGCGGCGCGGGCGCAGGTCTCCGCGAGGCTGACGTTCAACGGCACGGTCGGATCGACGTACTACTATGACACCAGCGCGTTCCGGCCCGGCGACATCCTCCAGATCGGCCAGCAGGCGAACGCCACGTCGCTGACGACGAATCGGTACGCGTACACCCTGGCGGTGACGGAGGTCGGCGGCTCGACCACCTCGCTGACCGGGACGGCGACGCTGATCAACGAGGCCACGGACCCGACCTTCGCGGCCTTCGGCAAGGGCTGGACGCTCGCCGGGCTCGAG
>NZ_JAALJH010000265.1 GCF_011064615.1 Aquisphaera insulae
GTAAGCGCTCGGTAAAACCATCCTTGCCTCGTCGGCTATCGTCGTGGGTTGGTCACCAACCACCGACCCCGGAGATAGCCCATGGGACGACCGAGAGACCCACAGTTGGAGCGGCTCTGGAGCCGCCGGCTCGAGCGGCACCAGGCCGGCGGCCTGTCGATCGCCGAGTTCTGCGAGACAGAAGGCATCGCGACGGCCTCGTTCTACTACTGGCGGCGGCGACTGGCCGGGGAGGCCCGGCCCCAGGCCCCGCCCCTCTTCGTCCCGCTCCGACTCGATGATCTGCACGCCCACAACGGAGCCCCCGCCCCTCGGCCCGTCGAGATCGACCTGCCCGCCGGCATTCGGCTTCGGCTCGACACCACACCGGAGCCCGAGTGGATCGGCCGACTCATCGCCGCCGTCGCTGGGCTCCGGGGACAGGAGGCCGGCTCATGATCCTCCTCCC
>NZ_JAALJH010000266.1 GCF_011064615.1 Aquisphaera insulae
GGCCGACTTGTCCCATCGGCCGTGAGCCTCCGATCGGGCGCGCGCTCCTTCCGGATGAACCTGCCCTCCTCTTCGGCCGGGTGACTTGCGAAATGATGGAGACGGCGTTTCGGCCGCCGACGTGGACGGGAGCCGGGCCCGACTGGATGGAACCCTTCGCCCGGACGATCGACGCGGCGAGGAAGTACGTGGTGTCGAGCACCCTGGGCCGGGTCGACTGGAACGCGGAGCTCGTGCGCGGGGATCTGGGGGAGGCCGTCCAGCAGCTCAAGCGGGAGCCGGGCAGGGGTTGTTCGTGGGAGGTGTGAGGCTGGCGCGATGAAAGGTTGGTATTGACTGCCCCACACCCGGCATGCGGACGTGACGGTTTCTGTTGCGCCTGACGCGGCCCGCGAAGCCGTTGGGAACCAGGCCCCGGCGCGATCGCCAGCCT
>NZ_JAALJH010000267.1 GCF_011064615.1 Aquisphaera insulae
TGCGTCCCCCCAGACCACGTCGTTGCCCCGGTGACGGTCACCGTCGCTGACCCGCCCAGGATCCCACCAGACTGCATCAGCGTCGACGTGGTCGCGGCAGAGTTGAAGTCCACCTCGCCGTTGCTCACGGCCGTCGAGCCGGCCGTCGTGTATGAGCCCTCGATCGTTACATTCGCCCCGCTGAAGCTAAACGTGCTGCCGGACGCCCCCACGACCTTCGACCCCGCCGGCAGGTCGAACGTCCCACCGTTGAAATCCAGGTCGCCTCCCGACGCCGCGGTGAGCGTCGATGCCGCCGTGAAGGTCCCACCTCCCTGCAGGCTGAGCGTTCCGGAGGCCGCGTTCACTGTGCCGGAGTTGGTGAGGGAGACGTTGCCGCCGACCAGGCTGGTGCCGGTGCCGTCGGTCTTGGCGAGCGTTCCGGCGTTGAT
>NZ_JAALJH010000268.1 GCF_011064615.1 Aquisphaera insulae
GTTTTAACCACCTGAGCATTCGATGAATCGAGCTGATCTTGAGCATCGACTCGCCGCTCCGCTCATACACCTCGTAGTGCCGGCTGTTTCGCCGGTAGCGGCCCAGCCAGGCGAAGGTGCGCTCCACGACCCAGCGCCTCGGCAGCTTGACGTAGCCCACGCTACCCGCCGGGCGGCCGATCACCTCGATGCGATATCCGACCCCTTCCGTCGCCATCCAGGCGTCGAGCCGTCGATTGTTGTACTTTCCATCGGCCCACACGACCTCCAACCGCCCCTTCTGCTCGGTCGTCAACCGCGACAGCACATCCGGCGCGAATGTACCGTCGTCGGCCGACGCCGCCGACACCACCGTCGCCAGCATCAACCCCAGGACGTCCACCACGATATGTCGCTTGACGCCGGT
>NZ_JAALJH010000269.1 GCF_011064615.1 Aquisphaera insulae
TCACGTCGGCTCCGAGCTGAGCCTGGGTGGCCGTGGTGGAACACCACGGTGCGGGCAAGCTGTTGCGCCCAACGGGCTTCGCCTGGAGGCCACGGCGGTCCCGTGGTGTTCCACCACGGCCACCCGGAGACACTCCTTGCCTGCCAGGATGTTCACGTTCCGCCTTCGCGATGCGAGACGAGACGAGCCTTCGTTGAACGGTATTGACCCTAACCCTCCCCCGCGGTGGGGGGAGGGGACCGGAAGGGCTCGCTTCGCGCAGGGTCTTGCTCGCCTGAGAAGGCGGCCCTTGCGGCCTCAGCCTGCTGCTCGCCGATCGGCCAGGCTTCTCGTGACATCCCTTCCCGTCCCTTCTCCTCCCCGTCTTCTCGGTGCCCTCTGTGCCTCTGTGGTTAGTCCAATCTTC
>NZ_JAALJH010000027.1 GCF_011064615.1 Aquisphaera insulae
GACCCTGCCCCCAGCGCGATCTGCTTCAGGTTGTTCGTGCACTGGATCCGCCGGGCTGCCTCGCGGGCCGACTGCACCGCCGGCAGCAGCAAGGCGATGAGGACGGCGATGATCGCGATCACCACGAGAAGTTCGATCAGGGTGAACCCGCGACGACGCGGGCCGAAAGCAGGCTGAGGCGACATGAAATGCTCTCCATGAAAGCTCGGACCGTGATTACGTCGAGAGGAGTCGGGCACGACCGCCACGGCGACCGAGGCTCAAGGGGCTTTGGGGCTCGTCGTATCATCGCGGTGCTTGCGGGATTTCTTGGCGAACATGGCTCCCGGATCGTCGCGGTTCGGTTCCTCGATCTTGATGGTCCCGGCCTGGCGGCTGGGATCCTCGCCGCAGCCGGAGATTAGCGGGATGGCAGCGGCGAGGGCCCACAGGGATTCTCGCCTCGTCAGCGTTCGGTCTCGGATCATCGGGCGAAACTCCTGTCCGGTCCGGGGTGAATCGATCTTCGACGTGTCATTCATGAGAGGTCCTCGATCCGGCCGCGCAGCCGCTTCAGGCCGCGCAGCAGGCGAACGCGGACGGCCCCTTCAGAGATCCCCAGGGCATCCGCGATCTCGGACGTCTCACGCTCCTCGAAGAACCGCATCGCCAGGACTTCGCGGTCCCGCGATGACAGGGAATCCAGGGCCGCCCTGACTTCGGCGAGTTGCTCCTGACGGACGAGGCGGTCGCTGGGCGTGGTATCGTCGGCAACCAGGCGACCGGGCAGGTGTCGGTCGTTCGAACGGTCCGAGCCGTCGCAGATCCTCGTCTCCCTGGTGACGCTCCGTCGTTGTGAGACGAGGTGGCGGCGATGCGCGTCGATCACCCGGTCGCCGGCCAGGTGCCGGAGCCACCCGAAGAACGGCGAGGTGTGTTCGGGAAGCCGGACGTCAACCCGCCCGGCCGCGTCCGCCAGCGTGTCCTGGACGACGTCGGAGGGATCAACCCGCGAGGCCACCCGACGGTCAAGCCGCGC
The DNA here is from genome assembly GCF_011064615.1 of Aquisphaera insulae. Taxonomy (GTDB): domain Bacteria; phylum Planctomycetota; class Planctomycetia; order Isosphaerales; family Isosphaeraceae; genus Aquisphaera; species Aquisphaera insulae. The sequence continues at coordinate 1,019 of NZ_JAALJH010000027.1, forward strand.
CGCGATCATCCGCCGGAGCCCGGCGCGATGGCGTTCCAGAAATGCGAGGCGGGCCTCAAGATCCTGGCCGTCCGCTTCGTCCATCGAAGTTGACCTCCCCTCCATTCACACCGCGGCCGCCTTGGCCACCTCCAGAACAACCGCAACTTGAGGGGATCCGTTACCGACGAAATCCGGAATTCGCCGACGAGGCCCGGCGCGGCCGGGTCAACGACCGAGGGCGGGGTGGGAGATCGCCGGGGCCGGCGGGAGGGCGAGGAGGGCGGCAGTCTCCTCCGCGTCGGGATGATCGGAACCGAGGGTCCTACGCTGCGCGTCGAGACTGGATCGCAGCAAGGCCTCGCCCTCGGCGATCGCCCCCCGAGCCCGCAGCAGGACGCCCAGACGCCGAGTTGTGATCAGCGTCACGGGGTGCTCCGCGCCGAGGATCCGTCGCGCGTCGTTCAGGCAGCCGCGGCAGAGCGGCTCCGCCTCGCCGGCGCGGCCCGTCCGCCCCAGCACGTCGGTCAGATTGCTGAGGGCCACCAGCGCGTCCGGGTCTTCCGGCCCGCGTGTTTCACGGGTCACCCTCAAGATGTCACGGAAGAGGCGTTCGGCCTCGGCATAATTGCCCCGCTTCACCAGGACCAGCGCCAGCAGATTAGCCTTGTGAAGGGTCGCCTTGTCGCAGGATCCCCAGATCTCCATGGCCTGTTGATAGCACTCCCGACAGACGCGCTCGGCCTCGTCATACCGCTTCTTCGACAAGTAGAGTTGCCCCATGTGCGACCGGGCCGTGATCGATAGGGAATGCGTCGGCCCGAGTAGCCTCCCGGATTGCTCGATGGCTTCGTCCAGGATCGGCTGCGCCTCATCGAGCCTGTGCAGGTGGACCAGGCCATGAGAGTAGTGGATCAAGGTCTCGATGCGGACGGAATCGGCGATCCCTGGAAGTCGCCGCCGAATCGCCAGCACCTCCCGCAGGTGGGGCTCGGCCTGTGCATGAAGCCCCAACGAGTGGTAGGCGCCGGCGATGGCACTGCGGACGCTCGCCTCAACTTCCGGCTCACCCTTGAAGGAGTTGCCGACCTCCGCCGCGGCCCGGTCCAGCGCTTCGCGCAGGGTAATCCGGCTGGCATCCGGATTTCTGTGTGGCGACGCCTGCGTGATGAGCTTGTTGACCAGGAACTGATTGATCGCGGCGGCCTTGTGCGCCTCCGTACGGGCCTCCTTCTCGGCCGCGGCCGCGAGAGCCCGCTGCTCCTCCTTCTGGTCCCTCTCGTGCGAGGCCATCTTCGTCTGGCGGATCGCCTCGTGCTTCTGCCGGACGGCCTCCCTCCAATTCGCCGCGCCGACCCCGACGCTGGCCGTCAGCGCCAGCATGAGCGTCGCCTGGACCGGGTTCCGCCGGCTCCACCGCCACAGCCGCCCGACGGGCCCGACTGATCGCGCCAGGATCGGTCGGCCTTCAAGGAACCGGCGGAGATCGTCGGCGAGCCTCCAGGCCGTCTCGTATCGGCCCGACGGCTCCTTGGCTAGCGCCTTGGCCACGATCGTCGCCAGGTCGACGGGTATGGCCGGGTTGAGCCGCCGCGCGGGCACCGGCTCCCGCTCGAGAATCGCGCGCAGGATCGTCCTCCGATCCGAACCCGAAACTGCATGCTGCAGCGTCAGCATCTCGTAAAGGGTTGCCCCCAGCGAGTAGACGTCGGTACGGCGATCGACGAGCGCGCGTTCGCCTCCCGCCTGCTCGGGGCTCATGTACCGCAGTGTTCCCGGCAAATCGCCGGTTACCGTGAGGCCGGCGCCGCCCTGGACCTCGGCCATGCCGAAGTCCGCCACCCAGAGATCGCCTCGCCGGTCCAGCAGCAGGTTCGCCGGCTTCACGTCGCGATGGACGACCCCCTGGTCGTGTGCGTAGCCGAGGGCCTCGGCGGCCTGGATCCCGAGCCTCGCGATCGTCCTGATATACGCCCTCGAGCGGATCGAGGCCCCGTCCCCCGGCGTCTCGCCCTCCGGATCGAGGGTGGCCGACGACAGGTCTTGCCACTCGGCCCCGGCCCGGGGCCCCGCCGTGAAGCGGCCCGAGAGCAATCCTGCCGCAAGCGACCCGGACGAGGGATGCCCCGCCGATGGCACGTCAGCCCAACCTACCATCCGCCGGATCTCTGCCCCCAAGTCGGCGAGGCTCCCCCCCTCGATGTATTGCATGGCGTAGAAGGGAACCTCGCCGTCCAGCCCCACATCGTGGACCGGCACGATACGAGGGTGTTGCAACCAGCTTGCGACCTGCGCCTCCAACTGGAATCGCTTCAGGGCCCGCGAGTCCGCCGACGCCGTCGTCGGCAGGATCTTCAGCGCGACCCGGCGGCGGAGCCTCACATCCTCGGCCTCGTAGACGACGCCCATCCCGCCACGGCCGATCTCGCGGACGATCCGATAGCTCGCGAAACCCCGGGATGGTCCAAGCTCCGCGCCCGGCTCGGCGAGGTCCGCTCCGAGGCCCGACCGATCCAGCCTCGCCAGGCCCTCGATGATCGGGAGCAACTTGCGGATTTCTCCCGCCCGCTCGGGGAACTCCTCCGCGAGCCGCTCCTCGTCGATCGACACGCCGTTCAGGACCCGACGCGTCAACTCGTCGACGAACCGCCCCAGGCCGGACTCATCTCCGATCGAGCCTACCCCCGAACCGTCACGAAGGAAGGTCTCGCCTCGCTTATACCCTGGCCTTCGGAGATCAGGTTGGTTCATTCCTCCGCCTCATAGAGCCTCCTGGGACTCGTGGCTCATCGCGCGAACGGCCCCGGATGCTTCACCTCGAGGATTAATTTCTACTAATCATACAGACTAAGTTTGGATTATGGCTACTGAAAAGGACTCTGCAACTTGATTCGCATCACTCACGCCCCGCGGACGGAGAGCATGGCCGGGCCGGAGGTTGTCCGCCCAGGAGCCCGAGCGTTACGATGATTCGACAGACGCGCCCTGGCGAACCGACACGAAACGGATTCTGTCCGCGGAGTTGCGTCCTTGCAGGCCCTCTGAGGATGGCGACCGGGCATCGAGGATAACATCGATGCATCACCACAGTGCTCCCGACCATCCTGGTCCGCCCCGGCGCTCCCGAGATTCCGGTGGCAGCGTGCTGCCGAGCGACCTCACCTGCTTACGCGCGAGGAGCAGCCATGAAGATATTCTGCGGGCCGCTAGCGGTCCTCCTCGGCATCATCCCGGGGATGCAGGAAACCGCCACGTTGCCACCGGTCCCGGCCCATGCCGACACGGCCGAGGATGATTGCCTCCTGTTCTCGTACTTCCTGGGCAACGGCGAGGACGGCCTGCACCTGGCCACGAGCCAGGACGGCCTGACGTGGACGCCCCTGGGCGGCGGCAAGAGCTACCTCGCGCCGAAGGTGGGGAAGTCGAGGCTGATGCGCGACCCATGCTTGCTGCGGGGCCACGACGGCACGTTTCAGCTCGTCTGGACCGATAGCTGGGACAGGCGGACGATCGGACACGCCTCGTCGAAGGACCTGGTCCACTGGTCCGATCAGCAGGCCATCCCCGTCATGAAGCACGAACCGAAGGCCCTCAACTGCTGGGCCCCGGAAATCCTCTTCGATGATGCGAAGCGGCACTACCTGATTTTCTGGTCCACCACCATCCCCGGCCGCTTCCCGGAGACCGAGGGGACCGGCGACGAGAACTACAACCATCGCATCTACGCCACGACGACAACGGACTTCAAGACGTTCACGCCCACGCGGCTCTTCTACGATGGCGGCTTCAACGTCATCGACGCCACCATCCTCAAGGCCAACGACAAATCCTACCTGATCGTCAAGGATGAGACCCTCAAGCCGGTGAAGAAGCACCTGCGGATGGCCGTCGCCGACACGCCCGACGGGCCGTTCGTCGACCTCTCGCCGCCGTTCACCCCGTCCTGGGTGGAAGGGCCTTCCGCCATCCGCATCGGCGACGATTTCCTCATCTATTTCGACTGCTATCGCGACGGCCACTACGGCGCCGTCCGCTCGCGCGACCTCAAGCACTGGGAGGACATCACGCCGCGAGTGAGCTTCCCGAAGGGGGCTCGCCACGGCACGGTGCTCCGCGTACCGCGGCGGATCCTCGAGAGGCTTTAAGTCGCCGAGGGAGAGGAGCCGTCGGACCGATCAGGAATCGCCAGCTCCCGACGGCCCTCCTTGCCCGCGGCTTCAGGTCCCCGTTGCTCGCAGGTTCCCCCAGACGATCCCCGGGGCGCGGGTGTTGGCGACCAGGTACTGAGGTGCGAGGCCGGGATAGAGGACCGGCCGGGCCTCGCGGCGGAAGATGCCCTGGAAAATCGGCCCGACCCGGCCGACGTAGATGAGCGTGCCTGCCGGCAGGGTCACGTCCTGAACGAAGGTGGCCTGGTTGGTTCCATACCAACTCTGGTCCAGGGCCAGCTTGCGGATGGCCTGGGATGGGGAGCTGAAGACGGCCGTGGTCATGAACCGGCCGTAGCGGTTGGAGGATGAGGAGAAGTTCCGCGACAGGATCAGCGTGGAGGTCGTCACGACCTGGCGGTATTGCAGGTGGGCGAAGGTCGCCGCGTCGGCGATCGAGAGCGGCGTAGGCACCACGGGCGGCTGCTTGATGGAACGGCCGAGCGTCCCGCCGGGCCCGAACGTGCCGCCGCGATTCACCAGCGCGTCCGCGAAACCGGCCGTCGCCGTGGCGATCCGCGTGGCGAAGTCGGGCTGACCGACCGCCGCGTCGACCTGGGCGAGGAACGTCGTCGTCGCCTGATTGATGGGAGCCGAAACCCAGGGCTGCCGGCTCGCACCCAGCAGCGCCTCGCCCTGGAACGCCAGGACCTCGGACTTCAGCACGGTCGCGGCCTGCGCGTCCGTGATCGTGCTCGTGGTCGTGGTCTGCACCAGGTTGGAGACCGCCGTCAGGTCGTTCGATGTCTCCGTCGCCATGACCAGGAACGTCTGCAAGGGCGTCCCCGCCGGCCAGACCTGGCGGCTCAGGGTCAGCTCCTGGATCTCCTGGTAGGCGTCGGCATTGAACGTCGAGAGGCTGACCAGCCCCAGGTCATACTGGACCTTGAGCGAGTCCACTCCCAACCGAAGCGCCTCGCCCTGCTGAACCAGCAAGCTCGTCGTGCCGGGCACGGCCGCGAAGGCCGCCCTCGAGGCCGACTCATACTGGGTGACGACCTCATCCACCACCTTCACCAGCGTGGCCGGCGCCGTATCCTTCGGTGCCTGGATCGCAAGCTGGGCCTGGAGCGAGCCCACCATCCGGTTGAACGTCGCCGCCAGGTTCCTGCCGCCGGCAAGGCCCTGGATGGTGGGCATCTGGAAGGTCGCCATCAGCGCCCGCACTTCCAGCACCTCCACGCCCCAAGATCGCCGGCCCTTATGCCCCACTCGCCTCATCGTCGTCACCTCACCCGTTGAAGCCCCGTGCCAACTTCGGCCAAACACCCCGAATTTCGCAAACGCCAGAAATTAACACGAGCACAGGGGTCAGTCCAGCATTTTGCGATTTTCTATTAGACATAAACTCGCCTGATCCAACTCACTTGACGCCGCAATTGTGTGCAATCGATCCACGAAACGCGACACACAGCATGGCCGGGCGGGGTTAATATGGATATGGGGCCTGGTGTCCATGAGGTGGGCCCAGGGAGGCTACGATGTTGCGTTGGGTCGTCCGCTCGTCGATGAGGTTCCCCGGTCTGACCTTGGTCGCCTGGACGGGGCTCGTCGTCCTTTCCGGAGCCGCGACCGCCCGTGACGGAGATGACCCGCCGGCGAAGTCGGACGTGCTGGAGGGCCAGGGGCTGAAGCTCGTCGGCACGACCTACGTCCTGAACAGCGAGGACGACGTCAAGACGAAGGCCGCGGACCTTCGCAAGCTCAGCCGCGAGCTGAAGTCGCTCCAGCTCAAGCAGGCCGCGACCGTGACGCCCCAGGCTTATCAGGCGTACCTTCAGAACCTCAACGCCCAGATCGGCGAGCTGAAGGCCGAGGCCCAGATGGCCCGTCAGCAGACGAATAGCATCCCCCGCTATCGAGGCCGCATGGCTCGCTATTATGGGCAGGCTGAACGATCCCAGGCCAACGCGTACGTCAACCAGTTGAACCAGGAAATCAACCAGCTCAACCAGGCACTCAATCAGGCAAAGAAGTCACCCCCGGACCCGAGGACGAAACAGCAGGTGGACTCTCAGGTTCTGACGGCCCAGACCGAGCGCGACCAGGCGGTCGAGGCGCTCTCGAAGGCCGTCCACGCGACCAAGGAGAAGTACGACGAACTCGCGAAGGACAAGGCCGTGGCCAAGGCACTCAAGGACGCCGCCGCCAAGGTCAAGCCAAGCCCCCTGCTGGGGCCATCCCACGAATTCCAGGAGATCGCCAAACAGCTCGACAAGCTCGAGAAGGAATTCGCCCGGGGCGCGGGCAAGAGCAAGTCCCGAACGAAGTCCTCGCATGGCTCCGGCTTCGATTTCTGACGATCGACCCAGGATGACGCTCCCCGCCGGCTCGACGAAGAGGCTCGCATGACTCCAGAGGAATTTCGCGCGGTCGGCCACCGGCTGATCGACTGGATCGCCGACTACCGCAAGGCCCTGGCCGATCGCCCGATCATGGCACGCACCGAACCGGGCGAGATCAAGGCGATGCTCCCATCGTCGCCCCCGCAAGATCCCGAGGACTTCGACCGGATCCTCGCGGATGTGGACCGGATCATCGTGCCGGGCCTGACGCTCTGGCAACACCCGAGCTTCTTCGGCTATTTCCCCTCGAACGTCTCGCTGCCGAGCACACTCGGCGACTTCCTGAGCACCGGCCTGGGGGTCCTCGGCCTCTCCTGGCAGTCCAGCCCCGCGCTCACCGAGCTGGAGGAGGTCGCGGTCGACTGGATGCGTCAGTTGATCGGGTTGTCGGCCGCCTGGAGCGGCGTCATCCAGGACACGGCCTCGACGAGCACGCTCGTCGCACTGCTCTGCGCCCGGGAGAGGGGCGCGAACTTCGCGATGACCCGCGGCGGCCTCCAGGCGGAGCCCGCGCCGCTGGTCGTCTACGCGTCGGGCCATGCCCACAGCTCGGTCGAAAAGGCGGCGCTGCTCGCCGGCTTCGGCCGCGACAACGTCCGCGCGATCCCCCACGATGACGCCTACGCGATGCGGCCCGATGCGCTCGACGCGGCGATCCGCCGGGATCTCGCCGAGGGCCGACGCCCCTGCGCCATCGTCGCCGGTTCGGGGACGACCGGGACGACCGCCTTCGACCCGATCGCCCCGATCGCGGAAGCGGCCAGGACGCATGGGCTCTGGCTCCACGTCGACGCCGCCATGGCCGGTTCGGCGATGATCCTGCCGGAGTGCCGGACTCTCTGGGAGGGGATCGAGGGGGCCGACTCGCTGGTGCTCAACCCGCACAAGTGGCTGGGCGTGGCCTTCGATTGCTCGCTCTATTATGTCCGCGACCCGGAGCACCTCGTCCGCGTGATGTCCACGAACCCGAGCTACCTCCAATCCTCGGCAGACGGCCGCGTCAAGAACTACCGCGACTGGGGCATCCCGCTCGGCCGCCGGTTCCGGGCGCTCAAGCTCTGGTTCCACCTCCGGGCCGAGGGGGCCGAGGCCCTCCGCACCCGCCTCCGCCGCGACCTCGCCAACGCCGCCTGGCTGGCCGATCAGGTCCGTGCCACGCCGCGCTGGAGGGTTCTCGCCCCGGTCCCCTTGCAGACTCTCTGCATCCGCCACGAGCCGGCCGGCCTTGGAGGCGAGGCCCTCGATCGTCACACGCTGCGATGGGTCGACGCGATCAATCGCTCCGGCGCCGCGTATCTCACCCCCGCGGTCCTCGACGGCCGCTGGATGGTGCGAGTCTCGATCGGCGCGGAGCTGACGGAGCGATCACACGTGGAGTCGCTCTGGGGCCGGCTTCGCGAGGTGGCGGAAACCTCGTGACGGTTGATCGCAGATCCTGCGATCCCGTCCGCCGCCCGCTCCCCCATTGATCGCGGCCCCCGCGCGCCGTTCAATGAACGTGGCCCGCCATGGCCCAAGACGCCCGAGACGCCGCGTGCGATGAGGCACGCCCCGCCCCCCGCGCCCGCCTTCCAGGCCCCGCCTGCCCGCTGGCCTGTCGATCCGAGACCGGATTTCAAGGACATCCTCCCATGCTCCGGATCCTGCTCCTCTCCGCGACGGCGTTGCTATCCACCAACATCCCGGCAATCGCCGGCGAGGATCTCGCGACCGGCTTCGCGAAGCCGCCGCAGGCGACACGGCCCTGGGTCTACTGGTTCTGGCTGAACAGCAACATCACGAAGCAGGGCATCACGGCGGACCTCGAGGCGATGAAGCGCGTCGGGGTCGGCGGAGTGCTCATCATGGAGGTGGACCAGGGGGCGCCGGTCGGCCCGGTCTCGTTCATGAGCGACCGGTGGCGGGAGATGTTCGGATTCGCCGTCGCCGAGGCGGGACGACTCGGCATCGAGATCAACATGAATGACGACGCCGGCTGGAACGGCAGCGGCGGCCCCTGGATCAAGCCCGAACAGGCCATGCAGGAACTCGCCTGGTCCGAGACCGCCGCGCAGGGACCCAAGCAGCTCGACGCCGCCCTGCCGCGGCCGGCGGCCGTGGCCGGCTTCTATCGCGACATTGCCGTCATCGCCGTGCCCGACGTCGGCGAGGGCCGCATCCCCGACTTCGAGGCGAAGGCCGCCTATCAGCGCCGGACGCCCGCGAAGCCCGGCGCGGGGTCTCCGGTGGTCGCCATCAAGCCGGACCAGGTCCTCGACATCTCCTCCCGCATGACCCCGGAGGGCCGATTGGCGTGGGACGTCCCCGCGGGCAAGTGGACGATCCTCCGGATCGGCCACACCTGCACGGGCGCCGAGAACGCCCCCGCGCCCAAGAGCGGGCGCGGCCTCGAGTGCGACAAGCTCAGCGAGGCAGGCATCCAGGCCCAGTTCGACGGCATGATGGCGAAGCTCGCCAAGGACAGCGGCCCGGCCGTGGGCAAGGCCCTGGTGGCCTCGCACATCGATAGCTGGGAGAACGGTTCGCAGAACTGGACCGCGAAGATGCGCGAGGAGTTCCGCAACCGCCGGGGCTATGACCTCTTCCCGTTCCTCCCGGTGATGACGGGCCGCGTCGTCGGCTCGGCGGAGATCTCCGATCGATTCCTCTGGGACCTGCGGAAGACGGTCTCCGACCTGGTCATCGAGAAATACGCCGGGGGCTTCAGCAAGCTCGCACGCGAGGCCGGGCTGAAGTTCACGGCCGAGGCGTACGGCAGCCCCTGCGACTACATCCCCTACGCGGCCCGGGCCGACGAGCCCATGGGCGAGTTCTGGGTCGGTGGCGCGGCCATCGAGTCGTGCCGCACCATGGCCTCCGCCGGCCACGTCTACGGCAAGCCCATCATCGGGGCGGAAGCATTCACGGCCGACAACAACGAGCGCTGGCAGCAGCACCCCGCGTCCGTCAAGGCCCTGGGCGACCGGGCCTTCTGCGAGGGCATCAATCGATTCGTCTTCCACCGCTACGCCCTCCAGCCCTGGAAGGACGTCAAGCCGGGGATGTCCATGGGCCCCTGGGGGCTTCATTACGAGCGAACGACGACATGGTGGGACTGGACGGAGCCCTGGCACGATTACCTTGCCCGCTGCCAGTACCTCCTCCGCCAGGGGACCTACGTCGCCGACATCGCCTACCTCCAGGCCGAGACGCCGCCGCAAGGATTCGCCCAGCATCCCGTGAACGGATACAACTACGACGACTGCACGGCCGATGCGGTCATCGGCCGAATGTCGGTCTGCGATGGCCGGATCGCCGTCGAGGGCGGGATGAGCTACCGCCTGCTTGTCCTGCCCGATTCGCCGACGATGACGCCGGCCCTGCTGGCGAAGATCAAGGCCCTGGTGGAAGCCGGCGCGACCGTCCTTGGCCCCCGGCCCCAACGCTCGCCAAGCCTGTCGGGCCATCCTGCCTGCGATGCCGAAATCAAGGTCCTGGCGGATGCCCTCTGGGGCAACAGTCCGGCCACGCTGAAAGGCGACCGAAACGTCGGCAAGGGTCGCGTGGCCTGGGGCGTTACACCGGAGCAGTTCCTGGTCGCCTCCGGCGTGAAGCCGGACTTCGACGGCCCCGCCGGGGCCCGCTTCATCCACCGCGCCACCGAGGATGCGGACGTCTACTTCGTGTCGACTCCGTGGCCCTCGGCGACGCGATCGACCTTCACCTTCCGCGTCGCGGGCCGGCAGCCCGAGCTCTGGAGGCCCGACACCGGCCGCATCGAGCCGGCCACCGTCTTCGCCGAGACAGGCGACCTGACGAATGTCGCCATCCCACTCGACCCATCCGGCTCGGTCTTCGTCGTCTTCCGCAAGGGGGCGAAGCCGCTCGCCCAGCTCACCGCGGTGAAGCTCGGCGCGGAGTCCGTACTTGACCTTTCACCCCAAGGGATCGGCAAGATCACCGTTCTTTCAGCATCCTACGGCGTCCCCGGTGACGCGGCCCGGACGCGCGACGTGAAGGCAAAGCTCCAGGCGATCGCCGACGCGGGCAAGTCGAGCTTCCAGGTCGCGGAGCTCGCCGCCGGCGACGACCCCGCGCTCAACGTGGTCAAGACGCTGAACGCCGAGTTCTCCGTCGGCAACCGTCGGGTTAGCCTCAAGGGGACCGATCCGCAGACGCTGGACCTGGCCTCGCCCCAGCCAGCGGAGGCCATCGCCGACCTTTGCCGCGACGCGGAAGGACGACTGGTCCTGGACGCCTGGAAACCCGGCCGCTACGAGATCCGCGGGACCTCCGGCGAGCCTCGGTCGGTCGAGGTTCCCGCGCTGCCGTCCCCGCTCCCCGTGGCCGGGCCATGGACGGTGGCCTTCCCGCCGGGCCTTGGTGCCCCCGCCAGGACGACGATCAACCCGCTGGCCTCGCTCTCGGTGAATCCGGATCCGGGCGTGGCCCATTTCTCCGGAACCGCAAGCTATACACGGACGCTCGACGTTCCCTCCGAGCGACTCGAGGGTGGTAAGCGCCTCTTCCTCGACCTGGGCCGTGTCGACGTGATGGCGCGGGTCGTGCTCAACGGCAAGGACTTCGGGATCGTCTGGAAGCCGCCGTACGTGGTGGATATCACCGAAGCCGCACGGCCCGGCATCAACGCGCTGGAGGTCCGGGTCGTGAATCGGTGGATCAACCGCCAGATCGGCGATGAGGCGCTCCCCGAGGACAGCGTGCGGAACCCGGACGGCACCTGCAAGGAATGGCCGGCGTGGCTCCTCGAGGGCAAGCCCAGCCCCGCCGGCCGCGTCAGCTTCACGAGCTGGCGGCTCTGGAAGAAGGGGGAGCCCCTCGCCGAGTCCGGCCTGGTCGGCCCGGTCGTCCTGCGGAGCGTGGAGCGCGTGATCGTGCCCTGATCCGGGACGCGACGGACGCGGAGATCGCCCGGGTCGTCAGGCCTCGCCCCGGGCGATCTCGCCGATGGCGGCGACGACGCGATCGACCTCATCCTCGGTGGTGTAGCAGGCGCATCCGAGCCGCAGGAGGCCGTTCTTCGACTGGCCGAGACGTTCGACCACGGTCTGGGCGTAGAAGTTGCCGTGAGACGCGAAGATGCCCCGTCGTGCGAGCCTCGCGGCGACCTCCGCGGCGGGCACGCCGGCGACGACGAGCGAGAGTGTCGGCGTCCTGAAGGCCGAAGGCGGCGGGCCATAGAGGCGGACCGCGAGGATCTCCGCCAGGCCATCCCAGAGCCGCTTCAGGAGGTCGCAGCCGCGATCGTGGAGTCCATCGAAGACGGTTGTTAGCCGCCGCCGCAGGGCCTGGTCCGCGGAGACTCCCCCCCCATCCGGAGCCCTAGATAGTCCCGCGAGGAACTCGATGGCCGCCGCGGCGCCGACGATCCCCTCGTGATTCTGGGTGCCGGACTCCGCCCGTTCGGGGATCGTGTCCGGGGCCGGGTCGAGCCGGCTGAACGCCAGCGACCCGAGCCGCTCTCGCTTGCCGTAGAGGATGCCGACGTGCGGCCCGTGGAACTTGTAGGCGGAGCAGGCCAGGAAGTCACAATCCCACTCGCGGACGTCGATGAGGTGATGGGGCGCGAAGTGGACCGCGTCCACGAAGGCGAGCGCCCCGGCCTCGTGGGCCATGGCGACCGCCCGGGCGATGTCGTTGACGGTCCCCAGCGCGTTCGACGCGGCGCCGATGGCCAGGAGCCTCGTCCGGTGCTGGCTGAGGGCGCGGTCCAGGTCGTCCCAGTCGAGCTGCCCCGTCTCCGGCGTCATCCTCGCCTTGTGGACGACCACGCCTCGATCCCGCTCGAGGCTCCGCCACGGGTCGACGTTGGCGTGGTGGTCCAGCTCCGTGACCACGATCGCGTCCCCATGGCTGAGCTGGCGGCCCACGGCCCGGCTCACGCGGAGGGTCAGCGAGGTCATGTTGGGCCCGAAGACAACCTCATCCGGATCGGCGTTCAGGAAGGCCGCGAACGTCCGCCGCGACGCGGCGAGCAACTCGTCGGTCTCCGCGCTCGTCGGGAAGGCCCAGTGCGTGTTGGCGTTGTGGTGATACAGATAGTCGGCCATCCGGTCGACCACCGAACGCGGGACCTGCGTGCCGCCGGGGCCGTCGAAGTAAGCCACCGGGAGGCCGTTGTGGCGACGCCCGAGCGCCGGGAACTCGGCCCGGATCTCGTCCACCGAGGCCATACGCGGCGGTTCGGGTCGATCATTCGGTGAGGGCATCTCGCTGCTCTCGGAGAAAGGGCCGGCCCCATCGGGGCCGCGGGGCGAATCTCTGGCGGATTCCGGCCTCGTCGCCGCATGGTTATCCTGTCAATTCCCGGCGCACGCAGCAAGGCGATTCGGAAGACGCTCCGGGGCCCGGGGATCACCGAGGGGGAAGATCGATGACGACGGTACGCAGCAAACTCGCCGGCACGGCGACGGCCCTGGGACTCGCCTGGCTCCTCTCGCTCCCGGCCGAGACGGCCGGCGCGGACGCCCCGGCGGAGGCCGGCCGGCACTTCCGCGAGGTCGCCGCCACCTACTGGGCCGACCTGCTGCGGACGCATCCGATCGAGGCCACCATCTTCGTCGGCGATCAGCGATTCCGCGACCGCCTCGATGACCCTTCGCCGGAGGCCTTCCAGGCGTGGCTGGATCGACTCGACTCGGCCCGGGAGGCGCTCGCGGAGCTCGACCCGCAGGGCCTCTCCGCCGCCGAGAAGCTCGACCGGGAGATCCTCCTGGAAATCATCGAGCACCGGCTCCAGGCCGCCCGGTTCGGCGACCACCTCGTGCCGTTCGCGCCGATCGTCCGGTATGCATCCGACCTCCACTTCGCCGACCTGCACATGCTCTTCTCCCAGCTCGGCGAGTTCCAGCCGGCCTTCACTCGCGGCGATCTCGAGGACTTCCTGGCCCGCCTGGACGCCTTTCCGACGCTCGCCGACCGACTCATCGCCACTCTCCGCCAGGGTATGGCCGAGGGCCGCACGGCCCCCCGCGTCGTGATGCCCAAGGTCGTCGCCCAGCTCCGCTCGCTGGCCGCCCCGAAGGCCGAGGATAGCCCGCTCTGGGCCTACGCCGGCCGCCTCCCCGCCGACTGGACCGACACCGACCGCGCGGCGGCCTCTGCCCGGATCAAGTCGGCCATCGAGAAGTCCGTGATCCCCAGCTATGCGAGGCTCGCCGACTTCGTCGAGCGGACCTATCTCCTTGCCTGTGCCGATCGCTACGGCCTCAAGGGCCTGCCCGACGGCGCGGCCCATTACGCGTTCCTGGTCAGGGACTACACGACGACCGATCTGACGCCCGACGAGATCCACGCCCTCGGCCTGGCAGAGATGGCAAAGACCCGTGCAGGGATGGAAGAGATCCGCAAGCAGGTCGGCTTCACGGGCGATCTGCCGGCCTTCCTCGCGAGCGTCCGGACCGACCCGAAGCTGAAGAACGCCTCCGAGGCGACGATCCTCGACGGCCACCGCGGCATCGTGGCGACGATGCAGCAGAACCTGCCGAAGCTTTTCGGCCGGCTCCCGTCGATCCCGCTGGAGGTCCGCCCGTTCGACCCCGTCCGGGCGAAGTCGTCGCCGACCGGCGAGTACTATCCGGCCGCCGCGGATGGCTCGCGACCCGGCGTCTTTTTCGTGAACACCTCCGATCCGACCAGTCGTCCCACTTACACGATGCAAACCCTCGCCTACCACGAGGCGATCCCGGGCCACCACCTCCAGGGGGCCGTCGCCATGGAAGCCGCCGGCCGGGCACCATTCCGCCGCTACTTCTACTTCCCCGCCTTCGACGAGGGCTGGGCCCTCTATTGCGAGTCACTGCCGGCCGAGATCGGCCTCTACACCGATCCTTTCGCCGTCTTCGGCCGCCTCAACTATGACGCCCTCCGCTGCGCCCGCCTCGTCGTCGACACCGGCCTGCACCACCTCGGCTGGTCGCGACAGCAAGCCGTCGAGTACATGGAGCAGAACACCTCGCTCCCTCGCGGCGAGATCGAGAACGAGGTCGATCGCTACATCGCCTGGCCCGGCCAGGCCCTCGCCTACAAGGTCGGCGAGCTGAAGATCCGCGAGCTCCGCCGCCGCGCCCAGGAGAAGGCCGGCGCGACCTTCGACCTCCGCGCCTTTCACGACAAGCTCCTGTCATTCGGGTCGGTCCCGCTGCGGAAGCTGGAGCCGCTCATGGCGGAATAGTGCGACATGCACAGCTTCCATCACCCTTCGGGATGACCGTGATCGCCATGCCGAAACGCCATGCGGATGGATCTGCCCCCGGACCGGCGCCGCCGGGCAAGCAGCCCTTCGACATCGACGAGGCGTTCCGTCGCCTCCGCCGGGCCGTCCGCGGCCGGGCCAAGGCGGCGATGTTCGACCTTCGCGACCGCGGATTCGGCTCGCCGTTCGAGCAGCTTGTCGGGAGCCTGATCTCGGCCCGGACGCGGGACGAGACCACGCTCGAGGTCTGCCTGCGCCTGTTTGCCCAGGCCCGGACTCCGGCCGAAATGATCGCCCTGGGCGAGTCCAGGCTCGCGGAGATCCTCCGCCCGGCCTCGTTCCCCGAGCCCAAGGCGCGAGACATCCTCGAGTTCTCGCGGCGGATCCAGGACGAGCACGGCGGGGTCGTCCCGGACACGATCGAGGGACTCACCGCATTTCGCGGCGTCGGCCCGAAGATCGCCGCGCTGACGCTGGCGGTCGGCCACGGCAAGCCGTCCATCGCCGTGGACGTCCACGTCCACCGCATCGTCAACCGCTGGGGCTACGTCGAGACCTCCACGCCCGAACAGACGATGCACGCCCTCGAGGCGAAGCTCCCGAAGGCGTACTGGATCGAGATCAACGAGCGCCTGGTCCCCTTCGGCAAGTGGGTCTGCACGGCCGCCTCGCCGCGCTGCTCCACCTGCCCCTTGCTCCCGATGTGCCGCCAGGTCGGCGTGACGAAGGCCCGGTGAGACCAGACCGGACGGCCCCCTCAGGCCAGGATGTCCCGGACGATCTCGCCGCTCACGTCGGTCAGGCGGAAGTCACGGCCGGCGTAGCGGTAGGTGAGCTTGGTATGATCGAAACCCAGGAGGTGGAGCATCGTCGCGTGCAGGTCGTGGACGTGGACGGGACTCTCCACGGCCTTGTAACCGAAATCGTCGGTCGCCCCGTGGACGTGGCCCCCCTTGACGCCGGCGCCGGCCAGCCAGACGGAGAAGCCCCAGTGGTTGTGGTCGCGACCCATGCCCGGCTTGCCGTTGACCAGCTCCACCGAGGGCGTCCGGCCGAACTCGCCGCCGCATAGCACGAGTGTCTCCTCGAACAGCCCCCGCTGCTTGAGGTCCGTCAGCAAGGCCGCGATGGCCTGGTCGCAGTCCAGGCCGAGCTGGCGGTGTGCGCCGGCGATGTTGTCGTGGCTGTCCCACGGCTGGACGTCGCCGTGAAAGAGCTGGACGAACCGCACCCCTCGCTCGATCAGCCGCCGAGCGATCAGGAGCTGGCGGGCCTGCACCCCCGGGCCGTACATGTCGCGGATGTACTGCGGCTCCTGGCCGATGTCGAAGGCGTCCGTCGCCGAGGTCTGCATCCGGTAGGCCAGTTCGAAGCTGGCGATCCGGGCCTCCAGGTTGTCGTCCTCCGCGCGAGGTTCCTGATGGTGGCGATTGAGCGTCGCCAGCAGGTCGAGCTGCCGGCGCTGATCGGCCTTCGTGACGGTCGGGTTGCGGATGTTCTCGATCAGCTCTTCGGTCCGCGCCTTGCGGGTGTCGATGTAGGTCCCCTGATACACGCCTGGCAGGAATGCCGACCGCCAGTTGGAGACGTCCGCCACCGGCAGGCCGGGACACATGGCGATGTAGCCCGGCAGGTTCTGGTTCTCCGTCCCCATGCCGTAGGTGAGCCAGGCCCCCATGCTCGGCCGCGACAACCGCTCGTCGCCGCAGTTCATCAGTCGCATCGACTGCTCATGATTGGGCGTGTTCGCGTGCATCGAGCGGATGACGCAGAGGTCATCCGCATGCGCGGCGGTCCTCGCGAAGATCTCGCTGAACTCGATCCCGCTCTGGCCGTACTTCCGGAACCGAAACGGCGACGGAAGCGCCGCACCGGTCTTGCGCTCGGTCGAGAGGTTCCCCTGCGGGAGCATCTTGCCGTCGAATCGTTTGAGGAGAGGCTTGGGATCGAACGTGTCGACCTGGGAGGGACCGCCGTTGAGGTAGATGTGGATGACGTGCTTCGCCTTCGCCGGGAAGTGGGTGGCCCGCGTCGCGAGGGGGCTCTTCTGAGTCGCCCCGGCTGTATCCGCGCCCGCGGCCATGGCGGGGGGAGCAACCAGGAAGCCCGAATCTCCGAGCACGCCGATGAGTCCCAGGAGCCCGAGGCCCGTACCGCCCTGGCGGAGGGCCTCGCGTCGCGTCATTCCCGGGCGAGTCGTGCGGTCCATGGCAGTACTCCGATCGGGAGTCGTTCAGTCGACGAAGAACAGCTCATTCGTCATCAGGAGCACCTGGGCAAGTTGCTCCACCGGCTCGAGTTGAGACCTCACCCCGGAGGCTTGTGCCGTCGCCGCTCCATCCAGGAATCGCGCGCCGGCCGTGAGCTCGATCCGATCCGGCTGCCGGGCGAAGACGCGGCGATAGAGCCTCCGCACGGCCTCCTCGGTCGAGCTCGAAGCGGCGATCTCCGGCCTGGCGGCGAGGGCCTTCGCCTGCTCGATCACGAGCGGTCCGTTCATGCTGAAGAGCGCCTGCTGCGGCACGGTCGTCCGCGGTCGACGCTCGGCCGAGGAGTCCGGGCTGGCGAAGTCGAACGCCCGGAAGACCGCCGGTACGCTCTGGCGATCCACGAGGCCGTAGACCGTCCGCCTCGCCGTCTTCGGGTCGTCGAGGACATCCACCGGCAGGCCCTGCATGGTGGTATCGAGTCGACCGGAAAGGGCCAGCAGCGTGTCTCGCACGGCCTCCAGGTCGAGCCGACGCCGATTCGCCCGCCAGAGGAGCCGGTTCTCCGGGTCCACCCTGCGCGCGTCAGGCCGCTCGGCGCTCGACTGGCGATACGTGGAGGAAAGGACGATCAGCCGGTGCAGCGTCTTGAGCGACCAGCCCTCATCCATGAACCGTGCGGCAAGGTCGTCGAGCAGCTCCGGATGCGTCGGCGGATTGCTCCGCGTGCCGAAGTCGCTGGGGGTGGTGACAAGCGGCTCGCCGAGGTGGTGCATCCAGACGCGGTTGACGAGGACCCTCGCCGTGAGCGGGTTGGACGGATCGACGATCGCGTTCGCCAGGTCGAGCCGGCCGCTGCCGTGCTCGAAGGGCCTCGGCTCATCGCAGGAAAGGATCCGGAGGAATCGTCTCGGCACGGGCTCGCCCGGCGACGAGGCGTTGCCCCGGACGAAGACGCGGGGGTCGTATAGGGCCTCGGCATCGTGGAGCACCATCGCCCGGGGGGCCGCCCGCTCACGGGCCTTCACCACCATTCGGTCGAGCTCGACGAGCTTGCCGCCGAAGGCGTCCTTCTCCCCGCGCGACATCTGGTAGTAGGTCTGACTCCGCGGGAAGTACGCCGGGCTTTCACGGCCGGCCACGACCTGCACCACCTGTCGGAACGCCCTCGACGCGACATCATCGCCGGACCACGACTCCGCGGGCCTCGCCTTCGACGCCTCGTAGGCGGTGCGGATCAGGTCGCCGTAAGCCCTCGGAACGTCGGCTCGCGTCCGGATCGTGGCCTGCCGAAGCGCGGTCGCGACCAGGGGATTGAGCTGGCCGGGCCCGACACCCGCGGGCCTCTCCAGCCATCGCGCGATCACGGCCCCGGCGCCCGAGCTGAGCTCGGCATCGGACAGCTTGAGAAGCTCCGCCCAGGGTCCGAAGACAGGATCGTCGGTCGACCCATGCTGCTTGAGATAACGCCGCCAGCGAGCCACCATCGTCGGGCGGAGATCGTCCGGCGCCAGGGACAGGAAGAAGATCGCCGTCTCCAGCGGATCCGGCTCGGCCAGTGCGCAACGGGCCAGGTAATCACCCACGCGCTTCCTGGCCGTCTCGGAAAGCAATGCATACTGCTCATCCAGGAACTTGTTGATCTCCGCCTTCTTCGCCGCGGCCTGCTTCTCGAATTCGACGCAGCCCGGAACGCTCTCCAGCGGTGCGGTCAGCGGCAGTTCCAGCGGCGCCTCGCTGCTCGCGAATACGCCGTAGAGCGAGTAGTAGTCGGCCGTCGGGATGGCGTCGTACTTGTGATCGTGGCAGCGGGCACACGAGACGGTCAGCCCGAGCAACCCACGGCTCACGGTGTCGATCTTGTCGTCGATCTGATCGGGGATGTTGTTGTCGAAGGTTCGGCCGAGGGTCAAGAAGCCCATCGCCGCGAGCCGCCAGGGCTGATCCGCGGGGGCGACCACATCCGCCGCGATCTGCTCCCGGACGAACTGGTTGAAGGGCGTATCCTCGTTGAGGGCCCGGATCACGTAGTCTCTATACGTGTAGGCATACGGCCGCACCCGATCATCGCCGAACATGAGGACTCCGTCCTTGGTGTCGGCATAGCGGGCGACGTCCATCCAGTGCCGCCCCCAACGCTCGCCATACCGCGGCGAGGCGAGCAGCCGATCAACCACCTTCGCAAAGGCGTCATCCGCCGTGTCCTTCTCGAATGACGTGTACTCGGCCTCGGTCGGCGGCAGCCCGATCAGGTCATAGGTGGCCCGCCGCAGCAAGGTGCGTCGATCCGCCTCCGGCGACGGCGAAAGCCCCGCGGCCTCGAGCCGCGCCAGGACGAACGCGTCGATCGGCGATCGGCACCAGGCCGCGTCCTTCACGATCGGGGAGGGCTGGCGGCGGATCGGCTGATAGGCCCAGTGCGCTCGGGCCTTCGCGAAGTCGTACCGCGGCGCCGGCATCGCGGCCGCGGTCGCCCCCGTCGACTTTCCATCCCCGGCTCCGCCGGACGCCACCGGCATCACGGCCCCGGAGGTCACCCAGCGCTCGATGGCTTCGATCGCCTGCGGCGGCAACTTTCCCTTCGGGGGCATCCTCGTCGTTTCGTCGTCGTAGCGGACCGCCTGGACGATGGGGCTCTCCTCAGGCTTCCCGGCCAGGATCGCAGGGCCCGCCGTCCCCCCTTTCAGCATGCCGTCCCGTGAGTCCAGCCTCAGTCCTCCCTTGACCGCCTTCGCCTGCGACGAATGGCAGGCGTAGCAGTGCTCCACCAGCACCGGCCGGACCTTCGCCTCGAAGAAATCCGCCCCATCATCGGCCACCACTCCGCCGCTCAGCGAGAAGCCAGACAGCAAGGTGCACAGGCTGCAAGCGACGTGGATCGGGATGAAGCCAACTCGCGGTCGTCGACTTCGCATAGTCAAACTCACCGTAGATCAATGTCAAACAATCCTCCAATACTCAGAGCGTGCGGCGGGGCTGATGTCAAGACGAACGCAGGCGTTCGAATGAGAAAGCCGCCAGGGCCCTCCGTGCTGACGGCGAGCCCCGGCGGTGGTGATGGCGAGGGGAATTGATCAACGGACGCGGATGGTACCGTCGGAGACGGAGGACTGGACGTAGTCCTTGAGATCGACCTTGAGTTGCTTCACCATCGCGAGGCCGGAGCCCGGCGTGCCCGGGTCGTAGATCGACTCGTCGTCCTGCCAGGTGGGGAAGAGCTGATCGTGGCCGTAGGGGAGCTTGTGGCTGATCGCCGACAGCGCGGCGTCGAACTGCGTCGCGTTGTGCGTCTTCGCGTACGTCCCCGCCGCACGATCGATCGACTTGAGCACAGAGTTATAAGTCGATCCGGTCAGGACAGGCACGGCCGCGGGAGTGGCCGTCCCCGCGGAGGAAGCCATCGAGATACCCGCCCACGAGCCCTTGATCCGGACCGAACCGTCCTCGACCGCCGACTGGATGTAGTCCTTGACGTCCAGCTTGAGCTGCTTCACCATCGCGAGGCCGGAGCCCGGCGTGCCCGGGTCGTAGATCGACTCGTCGTCCTGCCAGGTGGGGAAGAGCTGATCGTGGCCGTAGGGGAGCTTGTGGCTGATCGCCGACAGCGCGGCGTCGAACTGCGTCGCGTTGTGCGTCTTCGCGTACGTCCCCGCCGCACGATCGATCGACTTGAGCACGGAATTGAGCGTGGCCGGCGTGACGACCGGGATGGCCGACATCAGGGCCTTTCCCTCGAGGGATTCAAGGCCCGCCTGGAACCTGCGACGTGGCTTGATCATGGGAGCGTCCTCTTTCGGGGTGGTCTCTTGGACGATGCGACAGTCCAGCGGGTTTTCGGGGCACCAGGACACCCGTCCCGCCTCTCGATCACTCCGGAAACCACCCATCGCGCGTGCAGGACATTTCCGGGATTTTTGGGAAAAGGCCGGGAGACCTTCCGTCGCTTCTGCGAAATCAACGGGTCCTGGCGCCGCGTTCGTGCGGGTTTGTCAGGGACAACAGCGCTCTGTTAAGATGCCTTGCGCGAGCTCCATGAGGTGCGGCCCACCGCATGGATTCCGTCCACCTGGCTACCGGGGTGAGGGCTTGCCGACGTTCCCCGAGGGGGATCGCAACGGCTGACGCATCTGGCCGGCGACTCCAGCGGCGTGGGGAGGACTGAGCGATGACACACGAGGCAGCGGAAGGATGCGCCGGGGGCGAGGAGGACGGCTCGATCACGCTCTGGATCGAGGCTCTCAAGCGGGGCGAGCCCGACGCGGCCCAGTTGCTCTGGGAGCGTTACTTCGAAAGGCTGGTCCGCATGGCGGCCACCCGCCTCCAGGGCGTCTCCGGATCGTCGGCCGTGGACGGCGAGGAGACCGCGGCCCTGAGCGCAATCGACAGCGTCTGCAGGGGCGCGGCGATGGGCCGATTCCCTCGCCTCTCGGATCGCGAGGACCTCTGGCAAGTCCTGGTGATGGTCACGGCGCGGAAGGTCTGCGACCAGATCGAGCGGCGACGGGCGAAGCGGCGGGGAGGGGGCCGGGTATCCTCGCCCGCCCTGCTGGAGACCGCGGAGGCACGCGAGCCTTCGCCGGAGTTCGCGGCGATGTGCGCCGACGAGTGCAGTCGGTTGCTCGGCATGCTCAAGGACGATACCTATCGCAACGTGGCCGTCTGGAAGATGGAGGGCTACACGCGAGAGGAGATCGGCAAGCGGCTGAATTGCTCGACGCGAACGGTGGCGGACCGCCTGGAGGTGATCCGCAAGACCTGGGAGGGCGAATGCCCGTGAGAACCACCCGGGGGGATACCGCAAGCTCGTTGGCTTGCGGGGAGCTCGAGCGACTGATCAGCATTTGCGACCGATTCGACCGGGCCTTGCGGACGGGAGAGCGGCCAGCGATCGAGGAGTTTCTCGCGTCCGACCGCGATTCCGACGAACTGCTCGAGCGGCTCATCCTGCTGGAACTCGACTTCCTGATGGATGCGGGATACTCGCCGTCCCCGGACGAGTACCGGGCCCGGTTCACCGACCGTGACGGCGCGATCGAGGCCGCGTTCGGGACCTGGCACACCAGCTCGGTCGGGGTTCGCTCGTCGGCCAGGCCCGAGGGGACGCTCGCCCAGGAGGCCCCGACGCACGGGCTCCGTGTCGAGCCGCTCGCGAACCGCACGCGAGCCGGCCTCGACGACTCGACGGCCGCCTCCGGCTCCACCCTACGAAACCTCTCGGGGGCCGCCGGACCGGGGATCACGCGGGGAGGGCGCGCCAAGGGCGGAGCCCCGCCGAGCCTCGAGCCATCGAGCGTCCCCCGGTACGAGCTGATCGAGAAGCACGCCCAGGGGGGTGTCGGCGAAGTCTGGCTGGCGAGGGACCATGTCCTGGACCGCGAGGTGGCCCTCAAGCAACTCCACCCGGAAAAGGCTGCCGATCCGTCTCTCCGCGCCAGGTTCCTCCGCGAGGCCTGGGTCACCGGGCAGCTCCAACATCCCGGCATCGTGCCGATCTTTGACCTGGCCCGCAACGATCAGGACGGCCGCACTTACTACACGATGCGGTTCATCGCCGGTCGTACGCTCGCCGATTCCGCCCGCTCCCAGCACGCGAGCCGGGCACGGGGCGAGGCGGGCGAACTCGGCCTGAGGGAGCTCCTGGGGGCGTTCGTCCAGGCCTGTCAGGTGATGGCGTATGCCCACAGCCGAGGAGTCGTCCATCGCGACCTCAAGGGGCGAAATGTCGTACTTGGGGACTTCGGCGAGGTCATGGTCCTGGACTGGGGCATGGCCAAGGTCCTGGGGAGCAAGGAGCCGGGGGCGGCCCCGGCCAAGGGATCACCGTCGCTCGACGCGGCAGCCGGGAGATGGACGGAGGAGCTCACCATCCAGGGTGAGGTGCTGGGGACGCCCAGCTACATGCCCCCGGAACAGGCGATGGGATTTCTGGAACGCGTGAACGTTCGGAGCGACGTCTACGGTCTGGGGGCGATCCTCTACGAGATCCTCGCCGGCGAGCCGCCATTCCGCGGGACCAGCTCGGAGGTGCTGTGGAGGGTCGTCCACGAGCAGCCGACGCCCCCCCGGCGGCGGGGCGTCGCCGTCCCTCCCGCCCTCGAGGCAATCTGCCTGAAGTGCCTGGCCAAGGCTCCGGAGGCCCGCTACACGACCGCCGGGGAGGTCGCCGAGGAGGTCCGCCGCTTCCTCGCCGACGAGCCGGTCTCGGCCCATCGCGAGAGATGGTCGGGCCGGGCGAGGCGATGGATCGGCCGTCATCAGACCCTCGCCGCTGTCCTCGTCTCCGGCCTCCTGATCACGACGGTCTGCTTGGCGATTTCCGCCGCGTTGCTCATGGTTGCGGGCAACCGCGAGGCTCGCGCCCGACGCCGCTCCGAGACCAATCTCCGGCTCGCGATGAACGCAATCGACCGGCTCTACAGCCGCGTCGGCGAGGATCCGGTCCTGAGGTCCCGCGGCCTGGAGAAACACCGGCAGGAGCTCCTCACCGAGGCGAGATCCCTTTTCGAGCAACTGTTGCCCGAGGACGGCGCCGGGCCGGTGGCGCTCGCCCAGAGCGCGCGGAGCGACCTCCGGCTGGCCGCGATGACCCACGAGGTTGGCAACTTCCCCGCGGCCATCCTCATCGCCTCGCGCGCTCGCTCCACCTTTGAAGGCCTGATGCGGCTCGAACCGTCGAACCGAGACCACCGCGCCGGCGCCGCCCGGGCGTTCGACCTGCTCGGCGGCCACTATCAGAGCAACCATCAGCCCACGGAGGCGAGGGAGGCGCTGGCCCGCGCCAACGCCCTGTGGGGGTCGCTGATCCACGACGATCCCACGTCCCAGGAGTTCCGATCCGGCCACATCATCAGCCGGAACAAGCTCGGCCGCCTCCTCTGCCTGGCCATCCACGACCCGCCGGCAGAGCGGGCCCTCCTGTCCCCCACCCTGGATGACGCCCAACGGCTCGCCCACGAGGCCCCGGACTCCGCCGAGGTCCTCGACCAGCTCGCTGAATCGCACCTCTTGCTTGGCTGTTCCTGGGCGACGGAGGACATCGAGAAGGCTCGGCCTCATTTCGAGGCATCCCTGGCAATCCGCGAGCAGCTTGCCGCCAAGCATCCCGATCACTTCGATTTCCGATCCGAACTCCTGGATAGCTGCGTGCTCATCGCCGCTCGATACTCGAACGCGCGGGCCGCCGACGAGGTCGCCTCGCTCTTCAAGCGGGTACGGAAGATCTCCGAGCACCTCGTCTCCGAACATCCAGACGTACCCACGCTGGCCGAGAATCGTTGCCTCATTGAGATCCTGCACGCGATCCACCTTGTGCAGTCCGGCGAGCACTCGCGAGCCGTCAGCTCCGTGGAGCTGGCCCTGGCGCGCGCGCCCCACTCCGGCATCACCATGCTCTATGCGGCGTGCTGCCTCTCGACGGCGTCCGAGTCGGCCCGCCTTGACCCTGCCTCGACGCCGGAGGTCAGGGAGGAACTCACGCGACGATACCAGCTCCGCGCCATGGAGTTCCTCCGCGAGGCCTACAAGGTGGGATTGTTCGTCCAGCCTCACCAGCTCGCCGGCCTCAAGTCGGCCGACCCGGACCTGGCCCCGCTCCGCGGGCGCGACGATTTCCAACGTCTCGTCGCCGAGATCGAGGCTGGAACCAGCCTTGCACCGCATTGAGAATGCCTGCCCGCGGCCCTCATCACATCGCGATTGCGACGATAACCGCTTGCATTCTTGATCCACCACTGAGATAGTACAGCACCCTTCGGCTGACCCTTCGATTTCTCGAATCCTCGACTCGCATTTCAAGTCGCTTGTCAATTCGGAAGGAGTTGGTGACCGTGGCAGATCCCCGGAAGTTCCTCCTCACGCTCGCCACCGACCCTGAGATGCTGGCAAGGTATAGCGAGGATCGCGTCACCGCGATGAAGGAGTTCGGACTGGATCCGGACCAGATCCAACGGATCCTCGCCGGCGACATCGGGACATTCGTCGCGAGCCCATCACATGAGGCCCAGGGACATAAGGCGCCGCAGGACGTCGCCAAGGAATCGGGATCGACTGTCAATCCGCCACTGCACCCCATCATCTACCACGCCGGCTGGGGCCCGCCGCCGCACGGCATCCCCGTCACCTATCATTACATGGGCGGCTCGCCCGCCAGCATCCCCATCGCCGACCCCGCCGGCTGGGGCTTGCCCCCGCGCGGCATCCCCGTCACCTATCATTACATGGGCGGCTCGCCCGCCAGCATCCCCATCGCCGACCCCGCCGGCTGGGGCCTGCCGCCGAGCGGCATCCCCGTCACCTATCATTACATGGGCGGCTCGCCCGCCAGCATCCCCATCGCCGACCCCGCCGGCTGGGGCCTGCCGCCGGGCGGCATCCCCGTCACCTATCATCACAGCAGCATTCCACCCTTACCCATTTCCACGGGCCCCATTCCTCCGCCCGGGAATCACCCGGTCACCTATTACAGAGGACCCTGCGGACAATCGGCCACGGCACCGGTGGCCATCGTCATCTATGTCATCGCGGCCCCCGCGGCCTGTGTGCCCGGCTCGGGTGTCCCCGCCACCTACCTCCATCCGGCGCCGACGGCGGAGGACTCGTGCGCCTCGCCAGCCCCATCTTCACCGCCCCCGAAGACAACGCCGTCCCACTGAGAGCATTGGTGCCTTCGCGCTCGGTTGGCGTCGGCCACCATGCTCCATCTTTCGACGTCGAGGGACAATCTGATGGTCGAGTCCGCCGATCGAGGACGTGGATCGCTCATCGCCGTGGGAACGGGTATCCGCATCGCCGGGCAGTTGACGACCGAGGCCATCGCCTGGATGCGTCGGGCCGATCGGGTGCTCTACGTGGTGGGCGACCCCATCGCCGAGGTCGCGATCCGAGAGTTGAACCCGCAGGGCGCCGAATCCCTCCTGCCGATGTATGGCGAGGGCATGCCTCGCCAGCAAAGCTACCGAGCCATGGTCGGCCGGATGCTCGACTGCGTCCGGTCCGGCATGGTCACCTGCACCGTGACCTACGGCCATCCCGGCATCTTCGCCACCCCGACCCATGAGGCCGTGCGTCAGGCCCGCGCAGAGGGATACCCGGCAAGGATCCTGCCCGCGATCTCCGCCGAGGACTGCCTGTTTGCCGACCTCTGCGTCGACCCGGCAGCCAACGGCTGCCAGACGTACGAGGCAGCCGACTTCCTGCTCCACGGCCGGGTGATCGACAACTCGGCGTCAGTCGTGCTCTGGCAGATCGGCGTCGGTGGCGATCCCCTCTACCGGAGGGGGGGATACGACCTGTCGCTCCTGCCGTCGCTGGTCGAGCGGCTGCGACTCTTCTATCCGCCCGACCACATCGGCTACGTCTACGAGGCGGCGACGCTCCCCGCCACATCCTCGTATGTGTGCCCGTGCCCACTGTCCGAACTCTGCCGGACCAGGCTGACCTCCGCGTCGACCCTGTACATCCCGCCCTGGCGGGTATCCAGCGTCGACCCCGCCGTCCAGGCCCGGATCGCGGCGATGCACTCGGCTACCTGATCCGGCCCCTCCGCGGATGTCCTCGCCGGAAGCGCACACTCGTCATCAAGACTCGAGGAGGTCACATGAAGCGAGCCATTCTCTCGTGTCTGGTGGGTGCCCTCATGGCGGCGGCCGGCGGGTCCGCACATGGTGCCGATCCTCCCTCGCTGCCTTTCACCGTGACCCTCCGCGAGGTGACCTTCGCGGCGGTGCCCGGCTTGCAGTCCTTCGCGGTGGCGAGGGCCGCGGACGGCCGCTGGCTCTGCATCGGCGGCCGGCAAGCCGGCCTGCACGGCCGGTCGTCGTCCCCCCCACTGACGGACAACTTCAACAAGCTCAACGATCGGGCCTGGGTCATCGACGCCGCGGGCCGTCATGTCGCCTCACGCCGACTGGTCGAGCTTGGGCTGACGGCAAGCGTCGCGGACTCCCTGGCCGTCGTCCACCCCGAGTTCGTGCAGGACGGCGACCGGCTCTACCTCGTCGGCGGCTATGGACTGCCGACCGGCGGCCAGACCATGAGAACCTACGGATCCCTCACGGTCGTGGACGTGCCGCAGGTCATGACCGCAATCGTCGATGGCACGGCGGCGGGGGACCATATCCGCCAATCGCCCCCCAACCCCAACCTGCGCGTCACCGGGGGGTCGCTCGGCCTGATCGGCGGGACCTTCTACCTCGCCTTCGGCCAGCAGATCAACTTCAACTACTCCGAGGCGGTCAATGGGCTCTACACGTTCCAGGTCCGACCGTTCCGGATCACCGACACCGGCGCCGTCGTCTCGGTGACCATGGACGCAGCCGTCGGCGACGACTCGGCGAACCCCGGATTCCGCCGCCGCGACCTGAACGTCCTCGCCGCGATCCGCCCGGATGGCGGACGCCGCCTGACCGCGTACGGCGGAGTCTTCCAGCCCCGCGACCGGACCGCCTGGACGCGGCCGATCGACATCGACCCGCCCGCCTCGGGGAGCGGCCCGCCCTCGGTCATCGAGACCGCCGGGGCGTTTCAGCAGAGGTTCTGTCAGTACAACTGTGCGACCCTTGCCATCCACTCGGCGGCGTCCAAGTCGATGTACGCCGTCTTCTTCGGCGGGATCTCCCAGGCGATCTACACGGAGGGCGGCGGCTTCCAGAACGACGAGGGGCTCCCCTTTGTCGATCTCGTCTCGTGCATCTCCCGGGCCGCCAACGGATCCGCCGCCGAATTCCTCGTCGGCAAGGGGGACGGGGCTGCCACGACGGCCCCGCTTCGCCTGCCCGCCTTGCTGGGGGCCGGCGCGCGGTTCATCCCGGCGCCTCCCAGCGTCGGCGTCCTCGAGTTGGATGCGCTCCGGGGCGATATCCTGGCCGGACACATCTATGGTGGGATCGTCTCGGACAAGCCCCACGGCGGGACCACAGACGCGAGCAACCGGATCTTCGAAGTCCACGTGGCTCCCGTCGCCTCGGCGGCCATCGCCGTGCCGGCGGCCCCGCCCCTACCGATCAAGTCGACACCCCAGGGGGTCCTGCAATGAGCGTGCTCGGCTATCCTCGCCTCCATTTCAAGGGGGCGTGCCTGATCGACCCGGCGACGGGCAACAATGACGACGTCCAGAACAACATCGACGCCGTCAACGTGAAGCTCCTCCCTCCCCTCTCCCAGATGGACCACGACCACGGGCGGGCCTGGATGACAGAGGGAGTCCAGGCAACGAACCCGCTGGATAACCAAGTTCACTGGTACATTAAAAGCGGCTGGAACTACTTCGGCGGCCTGACAATCGAATTCAAGGATGCCGCCATCACCGCCGCGACGGGCCTCAACGGCCGAACCACGACCGACGATCCCCTGGTCGGCGCCCGGGTGCGGATCCTCGGCTCGTCCGGCACGCCCTCGGCTCGGATCTGCGATTTGGACCCGACGGGCTCCGCGCTCTGCCAGATCTTCGCGGGCGAGATCTCCGTCGGCGGCGGGGACCTCCAACTCCGGGGCTTGCAGGACGTCCGCGCCTATTCCCGCTGGGTCCTCTACAGGAATGCAGGCGTCTATCAGGGCGAGCACGGTTTTGTCGGCTGCGGGGCGACCTGGCAGCTCTCGATCGACCGCAACAATCTGGAATTTCGCGGGGGTAACCGCTCGCCCCTCCTCGCGGAGTTGGCCGCTGCAGTCGAGTCCTCAAGGGGCGTCACGCTCCAGTTCAGCGTCTTCTTCCCCGAGCCAAGCATCACGGACGAGGACCTCATCGCCCAGTATCAGAAGAACAAGTTCCCGAACAACCCCGCCCTTAGCCTGATGGTCGGGACCATCGGCGTCTGGGAGGATGGCGAGCTCGCGACCGCGCCGGGCGGGCGGCTCCTCTTAAGGTCCACCGACAACGGCCTCGGCCCGGCGATCGCGCACGTCCATGCGGATCGACACGTCGTCTCCCTCAATCTGATCTCCTGCTTTCCCGAGAAGGACTTTTCTCGACCTCCCACAAAGGCCGATTACGGCGAGGTAAGACTGGCCCTTGTCCCGTCGTCCGGGGGAGACCCGGTGCCGATCAGTACGCCGATCCCCTACGACTACCCGACCTACGAGGCAACCGGCGGCATCGTTGACCTCCCCTACGACCCGGCCGTCGCCAGCCCAGATGACCTGAATCGTGGGACTCTCGTCCTCCTGGACGACGGGAACACCTCGGGCCGTCTCGCCATCTTGATGGGCGAGGCCAGCAACGGAGTCACCGTCGACACGGACGACCGCGGCATCTACCTCGATGTCGGCGACCGGGCCGACGTCAGCATCCTTGTGCGGAAGCGCGGCGGTCTCCCCGACGACGACGTCACGGTCTGGATCTGGGAGTACCAGTACGTCGTTGACCCGGACGGTTTCCAGAAGCTCGCCAGCGCTTCCCTCAAGCTCGTCGGGCTCGAGCCCCATCTGACGAACCGACTCGAGTTTCCCGCGACCATCGTATTCCCCCGGGGGAGGACCACGCCTCTACCCATCCCGATCAAGGCCATCCGGCCCGGCCCGCTGGCCCTCGCGTTCACCCTCGACGGCAAGGCCCTGGAGGATGGATATCCCTGGGACATCGCCGCCTACGCCGGCGTGAGGGTCATGCCCGACGACGACTTCTCCTCGGTCCCGAAGGATGTTCGGACGAGCTGGTCATTCCAGTACGACACCATATGGAAATTCTATGATCTCTTATTTCCAATCATGTCCAACTTCATACAACTTCATCGACAGGACGAGATGGAGGCCGCCGCCCCCAACCTGGTGGACCAGTCCGACCCGAAGCGATGGTCGACGACGGGATACATGCCTCCCACGCGTGATCTCTCGACGGGCAAGCGGGCACTCCTCGTCGAGTGGGCGAACGAGTTGGCCAAGGGTGCCAGGCATCTCTGAGCCTCCACGTCTCACGATCCCGGATCGACCGTCGACCCGCCCTCCTCCCTGATCCGACCTCATCCATCGGTCCGACCGCAACCAGCGGGCTCGGGCAAGGGCGTGGCGGAGGGCGCCGTCCGCTGGTACGATCGGTCCGCCCGGATGCCCGGGGCGGCCTCGCCCCGCCCCACCTCCAAGACCCCACCTTGATGGAGCCGACCCTCCCATGACGCTCGCCACGCCACTCCTGATGCTCATCGCGACGGCTTTCGGCCAGGCACCGGCGGCCGATCCCGCCACCGACCTCGGGGCCAGCATGGCCGAGGCCGCCAGGCGGTTCGTCGATTCGCTCGACGACGCCCAGAGGGCCCACGCGACCTTCGCGTTCGGCAGCCCGGAGCGGGTGAACTGGCACTGGATCCCCCGCCCTCGCAAGGGCATTCCGATCAAGGATCTCAGGCCCGAACAGCGGGCGCTGGCCTTCGGCCTGCTCGACACCGGGCTCTCGACCCGGGGCAACCTCAAGGCCACCACGATCATGAGCCTGGAGGAGATCCTCCGCGTCGACGAGAAGGGGACCGGCCCGGTCCGCGACCCGGAGCTCTACTTCGTCAGCGTCTTCGGCACCCCCGGAGATCCCTCCGGTTGGGGCTGGCGCGTCGAGGGCCATCACCTGGCGCTCAATTACACCCTGAAGGGGGGCCGGGTGGTCTCGGCCACGCCGTTCATGTTCGGCTCCAACCCCGCGATCGTCCGCTCCGGGCCGCACAAGGGCCTGCGCAACCTCGCGGAGATCGAGGCACCCGTAGATGCGCTGCTCGCCTCCCTGACGGACGACCAGAAGAAGGCCGCCATCGTCCGCGGCGTCGCCCCGGACGTGACGACCACGCCGAACTCCGCGAAGCTGGCGTCGGCCGCCGCGGAGGGGATCGGCTGCGAGAAGCTCTCGGCCGAGCAGCGCGAGATCGTCGCCAAAATCGTCCGCGCCTACGCGGCCAACTTCCCGCCCCCCATCGAGGCCCAGATCCTGCGGCAGCTCGCCGACAGCGAGGCCGGGCTCCACTTCGCCTGGTACGGGCCGGCCGACCGTTCGAAGAACCACGCCTTCCGCATCCAGGGCCCGGCGCTCTTCATCGACTTCAACGACACGCAAAATGACGTGAACCACATCCATACCTTCTATCGAGGTGTGGAGGACGATTTCGGCCTCCGGGCGACCCCGTGAGCCCACCCCGTCGGATCGTCCTGATGGCCGTCGGATCGCTCGGCGACCTCCATCCCTACATCGCGATCGCGCTAGGATTGAAAGGACGCGGGCACGACGCCGTCGTGGCGACCAGCCCCTGCTACCGGGCGAAGGTCGAGGCCCTGGGCCTCGGCTTCCGGCCGGTCCGGCCCGACTGCGACCGGGTGGACGACCCGTCGTTCATGGCGCGGTACATGGACCCGCGCCGGGGGACGGTCCGCGTGCTCCGCGAGCTCTTCCTGCCTGCGCTCCGCGACTCGTACGAGGACGCGACCGCGGCGGCCAGCGGGGCGGACCTGCTCGTATCGCACACGATCTTCTACGCGACCCGATTGGTGGCCGCGAAGACGGGAATCCCGTGGGTTTCCACGGCCATCACACCCAGTGCGCTCTACTCGATCCACGACCCGCCGATGTTCCCCGGCAGGCCGGGGGTCTCTCGACTGCTCCGGCCCCTCGGTCCTGCGTTCTGGAGGGGGGCTTGGAACTTCGCGAGCCTCGCGACGCGGCACTGGGCCGGGCCGATTCGCCAGCTCGAGGCGGAGCTCGGGCTACCCGCGGTGAAGGGGCACCCGCTCGTCGATGCCCACTCCCCCGAGCTCGCGCTGGCCCTCTTCTCGCCGGTCCTTGCACCGAAGCCGCCCGACTGGCCGCCGCAGGTGAAGGTCACCGGATTCCCGTTCTTCGACCTCAGGGATGGCGATGAGCCGGGCCTGCCGGGTGAGCTGGCCCGCTTCCTGGACGATGGCCCGCCGCCGATCGTCTTCACGCTCGGCATGTCGTCGGCGAACGTCGCCGGCCGGTTCTTCGAGGACAGCCTTGCCGCGGCCGAATCGCTCGGCATGCGCGCCGTGCTGGTGGGCAAGCGGCACTCGGTCGTCGAGCCGGCCGACCCCGCCAGGGCAATCTGGTGCGAATACGCGCCGTACTCTCAGCTCTTCCCGAAGGCCGCGATCATCGTCCACGGCGGGGGCATCGGGACGACCGGGCTCTCGATGCGGGCCGGTCGGCCAATGCTCGTCGTCCCCTTCTCTCACGACCAGCCGGACAATGCCGATCGCCTGCGACGTCTCGGAATCGCTCGAGTCCTCCCGGGACCTCGCTATAGCGCTCCACGCGTCGCGGCCGCCCTCCGCCTACTCCGCGACGATCCGTCATGCGCCCGGCGGGCCGCGGAGGTCGGCGAGCGCGTCTCGGGCGAGGACGGCGTGTCCGCGGCCTGCGACGCGCTCGAGGGCCGGCTCCGTCCCGGGATCCCCGGCGACCACTGAGCACGAGTCTCACCTTCGAGCCGACAGCGGCCCGAGGCCCCCGATCCGTCCCCTCGGCTCGAATGCGGAATTGTCACCACGAACCTGCGCTTGATAGGATTGGTTGAAGTTCACGTCCGAGTGGCGAGGCCGGCGGCCCTCTCTCGGCTCGCCCCTGGAACACTCAAAGACGGCCGTCGAGGAATCGCAGGAGCAGGTCCCGGAATCCAAGGGTGGCTGGCGGCGGAACGGCCCGATTCGCGGTGGAGCGGTCCGGGCCGGGAAAGACCGAAGAGCCCGGGAGAGGGAGGCCACATGGGCAGCGACGAGGTGCAGGCGGGCGATTCCCCGCCATCCACCGAGCTCGAGCAGCTCATGAATCTGTGCGACCGCGTCGAGCGGGCCTGGAACGCCGACGAGTCGCTGCGGATCGAGGATATCGTCTCCCGAGACGCTCGCCCGGACGCGCTGCTGGCGCAGCTCCTCCTGCTGGAGAAAAAGCGTCACGCTCGGGCCGGCGACACCGAGATCGACGACGAGTCCCCGGGCCGCTTCGGGGGACTCTCTTCCCCCCCAGACGATGCCGGCTCGGGGGGATCGGCCCGAACCCGGAGGGCCCACGAGGGATCGACGCCCGACGCGCGGTTGGGCCTCGACGATCCGACCGAGGCCGGGCCCGAGCCCGGGCTGTGGCCGCGCCGAGACTCCCTTGGTTCCACTCTTGATGCTGGAGAAATCGGCGATGACGAGACCCACTTCACCGCGGGCCCGAGGCCCGGAACGGGCGGCGGCGGGGGCGGGGGAAGCAACTCCGGTCGGGAGAGGCGAGGCCGATATACCCTCGTCCGGAAGCACGCGATCGGCGGCTTCGGCGAGGTCTGGCTGGCGAGGGACCACGCGCTGGCTCGTTATGTCGCACTGAAGCGACTCCAGCCGGCCCGGGCGGAGGAGCGAGCCGTCCGCGCCCGGTTCCTCCGCGAGGCCTGGATCACCGGCCAGCTCCAGCACCCGGGGATCGTACCGGTCTTCGATCTGGCGATCGACCCGGCGGACGGGCGAGCCTACTACACGATGCGATTCCTCGGCGGACGCACCCTGACGGGCTCCGCTTCCGAGCATCATCGGCAGCGGGAGGCCGGGCGGGCGGGGCGGGCCGAGCTGCGGGAGCTGCTGCAGGCCTTCGTCACCGCCTGCCAGGTGATGGCCTACGCGCACAGCCGGGGAGTCATCCATCGCGACCTGAAGGGCAGCAACATCATCGTCGGCGATTTCGGCGAGGTCATGGTCCTGGACTGGGGCACGGCCAAGGTGCTCCGCGGCGAGCGGGCGCCGGCGGCCGCGGAGGCCGAGGCCGTCGAGGCGCCGGCGACCGCGGGCGGCCCGCCGATGGAGGACATTCCGAGCGACGCCACGGGCGATGGCTCGGTCATCGGCACCCCGAGCTACATGGCGCCGGAGCAAGCCCAGGGCCGCATCGACCTCGTGGACGAGCGGAGCGACGTCTACGGCCTGGGGGCGATCCTCCACGAGATCCTCACCGGCGAGCCCCCGTTCCGGGGGCCCGCGGCGCAGGTGCTCCGCCAGGTGGCGAACGAGTCACCGCCGTCCCCGCGCCAGCGCCGCGGCGACGTCCCCCGAGCCCTGGACGCGATCTGCCTGAAGTGCCTCTCGCGTGACCGGGCGGCCCGCTATGCCTCCGCCGGCGAGCTCGCGGCGGAGATCCGCCGTTTCCTCTCCGACGAGCCGGTCGACGCCTACCCGGAACCCTGGCCGGCGCGGCTGCGGCGATGGGCCGGCCGGCATCGCACGCTCGCCTCCGTCGCGATCGCGACGCTGCTGGTGGCGACCGCCTGCCTGTCGATCGCGACGGCGCTGCTGAAGGTCGCCGGCGACCGGGCCGAGGCGAACCTCGGCCTGGCGATGCACGCCATCAACCGGTTCTTCAACAGGGTCGGGGACGCCCCGCAGCTCAAGGCCCACGGACTGGAGAGGTATCGACAGGAGCTCCTCACGGAGGCGAGGAGCTTCTACGAACAGCTCCCCTCCGATGCCGGCGCAGGCCCGGCCGTGCTGGCCGAGCGAGGCTGGAGCGACCTCCAACTGGCGAAGCTCACCGACGAGCTCGGCGACTTCCCGGAGGCCATCCGGCTCGCGGCCCGCGCCAGGACGACCTTCGAGCACCTCGCGGAGATCCAGCCGGGCGAGGCTCGCCACCGGGCCGGGATCGCCCTGGCCCTGGACTCGCTGGGGGACCACCTGCACAAGGTCCTGCGGCCCGACGAGTCGCGGGCCGTCCTCGAGCAGGCGGGTGCCCGCTGGGAAGAGCTCGTCCGCGAGCATCCCCGATCGCTCGAGTTCCGCCGCGGCCGGGTGGCCAGCATGAACAAGCTGGGCCGGCTGCTCTGCCTGGCGGTCCACGACCCGCCCGCCGAGCGGGCCGTGCTGGCCGCCTGCCTCGACGCCTGCGCGTCCCTGCTCCGCGACGCCCCCGGATCGCCCGAGGTCCTCGACCAGCAGGCGGAAGCCAACCTGCTGCTCGGCTACTCGTGGGCGGCGACCGACCTCGCCCGGGCCGAGCCGTACTTCGCCGCGACCCTCGCCATCCGCGAGAAGCTCGCCGCGGAGCGGACCGATCGGCCCGAGGTGCTCTCAAGCCTGGTGGATAGCTGCGTCCTGATCGCCACGACCTACTCCAACGCGAGAGCCCCCGGGCTGGTCGTCCCCGACCTCTACCGGCAGGTCCGAGAGATCGGCATGCGGCTGGTGTCCGACCACCCGGACGTCCCCCTCCTCGCGGAGAACCTCTGCCTCATCGAGATCATCGACTCGCACCGCCTGGCTCGCGCCGGCGAACCCCAGGCGGCCGTCGAGGCCACCGAGAAGGCCCTCTCCCGCGCGCCCCGGTCCGGCCTCGCCTCGCTCTATGCCGCCTGCTGCTTCGCCATCGCCTCCGAGTTCGTTCGCAGCTCCGCCGGGATGTCCGCTGAGGAGCGGGATCGATCTGCGGAGCGATATCAGTCCCGGGCCGTCGAACTGCTGGCGTCGGCCCACCGGGCCGGGTTGTTCCTCCAGCCCCACAAGCTCAACGGGCTCCGGTCCGACGACCCCGACCTCGCCCCGCTCCGCGGACGGGACGACTTCAACCGGCTGCTCGCCGAGATCGAGGCCACCCATCCTCCCGGCCGATCCATCGGCACCGACGGCTCGCGAGAGTAGGGTCCAGACCATCCCTCGACACTTCCACCTCACGACGACGATGCCCAGGTCGACACCACCCGTCCCCCCGAACCGAGGAGACGCGCATGAGCTCGAAAATCCTCAACTTCCTGGTCTCGCTGGCCAACGACCCGGACCTGATGTCCGAGTTCGTCCGTGCACCCGACCGGACGATGGTGCGCTGCGGGCTCGATGCGAACGAGGTCGCGCTCATGCGAAGCAGAGACGCCCGGGCGATCGCGGCGGCCGCGTCCATATCCATACCCGAGCCGGTTCCTGCCCCACGCCACGAAGCCCCGACGCCCTCCCCCCCGGCCGCCCACTCGGAGCCGAGCCAGGCGCCGGTCTCGACGCCCCAAGTCCCCGGCACCATGATCGTCTATGGGCCGGTCTACTTCTTCATGAATCCGCCCGCGGCCGCGGCCGCTCCCGCCGTCGAGCCGCCCTCTCCCGGGGTCGTCGGCAAGCCGGCCGCCTCGGGCGTCGCCCTGATCTCGCCCCCGCCGATGACGACCTTCACCCACATGATACCGATCCCTCACCGGCCGTGGACTCCGACGGCCCTCCGGGTGACCCCGTTCAGCCCGATCGAGTGCGAGGGTGAGGCGAGTCGCGAGGAACCAGCCCAGCCCCCGAAGTCTCGCATCGACGAGGCACCCGGCTGATCGCAGGCCCCGAGCCAGGCCGAGTCGGACGGGCTCGGCCTCGGCGAGCGACCTGGGCTGCAACATCGGCCGCAACCCACGACGAGACCCAGCGAGGACCAGGATCATGACAGCGAGCCCGGGCCAGGGCGGAGGAGCCCTCGTCGTGGTCGGCACCGGCATCCGCGTCGTCGGGCAGTTGACGTCCGAGGCCATGGCCTGGATGCGACGCGCCGACCGGCTGCTCTACGTGGTCAACAACGTCGTGGCGGATGCGGCCATCCGGAGCCTGAACCCGGCCGCGGAGTCGCTCCTCGACCACTACGTCGAAGGCTCGCCCCGGATCGACTCCTATCGGGCGATGACCCATCGGATCCTCGATTCCGTCCGCTCCGGGGCGATGACCTGCGCCGTCGCCTACGGCCACCCGGGCGTCTTCGCCTTCCCGATGCACGAGGCGATCCGCCTCGCCCGCGAGGAAGGCTATCCGGCGGTCATGCTCCCGGCGGTATCCGCCGAGGACTGCCTGTTCGCGGATCTGGGCATCGATCCGGCCTGGCACGGCTGCCAGTCCTATGACGCCACCGACTTCCTGCTCCATCGTCGAGTCATCGACTCGACGGCCGCCGTGATCCTCTGGCAGGTCGGCGCCGTGGGCGACCCGAACTATCACGCCGGCAGCTACGACCGCTCGCTCCTGCCGTTCCTCTCGGAGCGGCTCACGCAGTCTTACCCGGACGACCACCTGGGCTATATCTACGAAGCGGCCCTCTATCCCGGGGTCGATCCCTACATCAGCCCGGTGCCCGTGTCGATGCTCCACCAGGCTCGACTCTCTTCGGCCTCCACGCTGTTCATCCCGGCCGCCCGCGCCCCGCAGGTCGACCCGGTCGTCCGAGAGCGGATCGACGCCCTTCATGCCGGCGGCACTCGCCAGTCGACCCGAGCGGCCTCGGCGGCCGCCGAGACCGAGTGACCCCGTCTTCACCGCGACGCGATGCGACGCGGGGGCCCCGGGACCTATCGGTCTTCCTTCCACGCGTGACCATCGGAGACCTTCCCCATGAGCGTGCTCGGCTATCCGCGTCTCCACTTCCAGGGCAACTGCGCGATCAATGCGGCGACCGGAAACAACGATGACGTGCGGATCAGCATCGATCCGGTCCACGTCGCGCTCGAGCCGTTCATCGCCGCCATGAGCGACCGGGCCGCCATGCGATGGATGATGGAGGGCGTCCGGGCGATCCAGCCCGAGTGCCAGGAGGTCCGCTGGTATCTGAAGAGCGGCTGGAACTACTTCGGGAACTTGAATTTCAAGTTCGTGGAGACGCGGATCAATACGGTCGTCGGATGGGACGGCGTGGCGTCGGCGGCCGACCCGATCGTCGGTCAGGAGGTCGCGATCCTGGGCTCGCCCTTCAAGGACGGGAAGATCCGGGCCACGGCGCACGTCTGCGACGTGGACCCGACGGGCTCGTGGCTGACGCAGCTCTTTCTCGGGCATCTGTCCGTAGGCGGCGACCACCTGGGGATATCCGCAACTCACGACGCCCGGGCCTTTGCACGCTGGGTTGGCTGGCGGAACGCGGTGAGATACCCCGGCGAGCAGAACTTCGGCGGCGGCGGCGCGACCTGGCAATTCGCCCTCCCTCGCGAGTGCCTCGACTTCCGGGGTTCGCACCGCTCGCCGGCGCTGGACGCGCTGCACCGTGCCGCCGTCCACGCGAGGGGGATTGTCGTCCAGTTCTCCCTCCTGTTCCCACAGCCTGTCATCTCGGACGTCGAGCTGATCGCCCTCTTCCAGGCCGGCGACTACGTCTCCAACCCGGTTCGGTGTCTGGTCGTCGGGACGATCGGCGTCTGGAATGAGGACGAGCTTGCGACCGCGCCGGACGGGCGGCTCCTGCTGCCGCCGATCAAGTACACCGGGCCGGCAACCGCCCGCGTCCAGCCGGATCGCCCCGTCGTCTCCCTGAACCTCGCCTGCACCTTCTTCGAGGACGGCTACGAGTATCCGCCGAAGAAGGCGGACTACGGGCCGGTCTGGCTCGGCTACATCCCCGAGGGCGGGGGCGACCCGATCCGGATCAGCGAGCCGATCGATTACCGATATCCCGCCTACAAGGCGACGGCCGGGATCCTCGACGTCACCTACGACCCCCGGGTCGTCACCCGCGAGCAGCTCGACCGCGGCTCGCTCGTGCTCCTCTCCCTCATCGGGGCGCCCGGGGATCAGCCCGTCCCCCTGCTGGTGGAGGTGCCCGAGGGCCTGGTCGTGGACACCGACGACCGGGGACTCTACCTCGACGTGGACGATCGGGACCACGTCCACATCCTGGTCCGCCAGCGGGGTGGCCCGCCGGATCACGACGTGCCCATCTGGATCTGGGAATATCAGAATTACCTGGTGCCGGCCGGCCCCCTGGAGCGAGCCGGCGGCATCCCGAAGCTCGTCGACCAGGGCTCGGGCCTCGATCCTCGCGTCTCATTCCCGGCGGTCGTCAACTTCCCCAAGGGCCGGACCGACCCGCTCCCGGTGCCGATCAAGGCACTCCGCCCCGGCGCGGTGGCCCTGGCCCTGACGCTCGACGGACGGCCGCTGCCGGCCGGCTATCCCTGGGACACCGCGGCCTACGCCGGCGCCAGGGTGATGCCCGACGACGACTTCAGCAAGGTCCCGCCGCACCGGAGGACGAGCTGGAAGTTCATGTACAAGCACGT
The DNA here is from genome assembly GCF_011064615.1 of Aquisphaera insulae. Taxonomy (GTDB): domain Bacteria; phylum Planctomycetota; class Planctomycetia; order Isosphaerales; family Isosphaeraceae; genus Aquisphaera; species Aquisphaera insulae. Next base: position 39,905 of record NZ_JAALJH010000027.1, read on the forward strand.
CTGGCGCTACTACCGGATCGTCTTCCCGGCGATGTCCCGGATCATCCCCATGGACTCCCGCAAGGACATGGAGGCGGCCGCTCGCGAGATCGTGGCGCGGACCGACCCGAAGGCCTGGCACTCGACCCACTACATGCCCCCCTCTCGCGACCTCTCTCGCGGCAAACGAAAGCTGATCATGGAGTGGGCCGATCACGTCGACCCGCAGGGCGAAGAGGAACAGGCGGAGGAGGAATGACGCCGCCGCAGGGCCGCGGACGGGCCCTCACCGGGCGGGCCTCGCCCCGATCCGCCAGTCGGGCATGGTCACCGGGGTCGGGACCACCGGCCAGCTCGCGCGTGAGGCGTCGCGATAGAGCCCGATCTCGTCGACCGGGATCGGACGGAAGCCGGTGGACCGGGAGAGGGTCGCGGACGGCTTCAGCCGGTAGTCGCCGCGGCCCGCGTCGACGAAGCCGGGATCGGCCTCGCCAAGCTCGACATTCTCCAGCCGGTCCAGGTGATCCAGGTTCTCGACCGCAAGCGGCCCGCAGCGGTAGGTCACGTTCCGCCAGGCGTGGTTCATGCCCGGGGGCCTGAGCATGGTGGCGACCTCGGGATAGCGCTTCAGGTAGAGCGGGGTCATGAAGATGCCGTCCGGACGGCGCCCCTCCTCGAGCATCTTCCAGACGAAGTTGCTGCCGTACCAGCCGCCGCTGATCCCCTGCTTGCAATCCACGAACAGGTTATTGTCGATGACATTATCTCGACCGCTGTTCATCTGCACGCCGCCGAAGTGCCCGCTGGCGCTCCGGACGAAGACGTTGCCGTAGACCAGGACCCCGCTGATCGCGTCGTCGAGGCGGATGCCCGCCTGGCCGTGGACGCTCGCCCCCGCGACCGACTTGCCGCAGTCGACGAACCGGTTGTGACGGAAGACGATGCCCCGATAAGAAGGGTTGCCGAAGAGCTCCATCGCGCCCTGGTCGTCCGACTCCCGGACCGCGGCGTAGACGTCGTTGTACTCCATGACGTGGTCGTTCCCCTCGATCCGCATGACGCTGCTCGGGGCGTCGAACATCAGGTTGTGCGCAGCCCGATGGCCCACGCCCTCGAGCTGGATCGCCGGCGTGTACGTGCGGTCGATCCGGCCGAAGTCGTGGATCGCGCAGTTCTCGACGAGATGCCGCCCGGGCGTCAGCGTCGCTCGATCGCCGCCGATGATCTCGGTGGCGCGGCGACCGATGACGGCGATGTCGCAGCCGATCAGCGAGTCGGCCTCGCCGCCGTCCACGACGATCCCGTTGCCCGCCATCCGCCGGACGGAGCAGCCCGCCAGGATGCAGCGGCGGCACGACACCAGCCGCAGGCCGTCGGCCCGGGAAAGGTCGAACGCCAGCCCCTCCAGCCGAACGTCCGAGACGCGATCCATCGCGACCATCGGCGCGGAGAGCATCCCGATCTCGACGGTCGACCGCGCGACATCGCCGCCGGGCGGGTAGAGGTAGAGCCAGCCCGCCTTGCGGTCGAGATACCATTCGCCGGGTGCGTCGATCTCCTCGAGCAGATTGAACGCGTAGTACTGGATGCCCTGTTCAGTGTTCATCCCCTCGCCGCCGTAGTCGTACGCCTCATCGCAGGCGATCGTGCGGGCGGCGGTGTCGATCCGCGAGGCCCGGATCGTGGCGTCGGCCCAGAGGTAATGGAAATAGCCGAAGAGCCAGGGCTCCTCCGCGTGCGTCCACCGCGCGGGCCGGTCGTCGATGTATTCGAAGATCGATGGCTTGCCTTCCTTCCGCGAGCCCGGCTGGACGAGCTTGCGGATGCCGACGAAGCCGGCGTTCGGCCACCGGGCCAGGGTCATCGGCCGACCATCCACGAAGACCTCGAGCGTTGGCGGCGACGGCGGCTGGGCTAAGCCCCGGACCGTGAGCTTGCCCAGGTCCGTGATCCCCTGGGCCTTCAGGTCGCAGCGGACGACCTTGCCACGCGCGGCCTCCGGCAGCCGAGAGAGGATCGAGGCATCGGTCACCGGCTCCCATCCGATGAGGCGCCGGCCTCCGTAGAAGACCGCCTTGCCCGGCATCTCGGCGCGATAGACGGTGGGGCCTTCGGTCGTCCCCGAGTCCTCCGAAGTCAGGTTCAGCGTGCCGGAGGCCGCATATTCTCCGGGCGAGATCCGCACGACGATGGCCCCGCGAACGCCCCTGGCACGGAGGCCGCGAACCAGGTCGCGGGCACGGGCCAGGCTCGCCACGGGCATCGACTTCGAGCCGTTGGCGGACTCGTCCCCCGAAGGCGAGACGAAGACTTCGGCCGCGAATCGATCGACGGGGGGCAGGGGGGTCCGCGTCGCCGCCGGATCGCGCGCGGGGAGCCCCTTCGCAGACCGTTCGAGCTCGCGGACGCGCTCGCGGGCTTCCGTGCGGTGGGCCTCCGGATACGCGGCCGTCGCGGCGATCGTCGTGTACTCCTTCGCGGCCTCGACGGGCCTGCCCTCGGCGGCCCAGCTTTGGGCAGCTCGCAGGTGGGCGTAACTCCGGATCGAGGCCGGCAGGTCACCGGCCGCGGCCAGCGCCGAGCAGGTCTTCCGCACGGCCCCGAGATCACCCTTCGCCCACGCTCGAGACGCGGCGGCCAGCGCATCGAGGGCCATCTCGCGGTGCTCGGCGGCGATCTCGGCGGGCGACCGGACCACGCCGAAGGTCCGCTCCAGTTTGCCGAACTCGGCACGGACCTCGGCCCGCGTGAGGGCGCGGCGGTCGACGCGGACCTCGTCCATCAGGCCCCAGTAGTTGTGCCAGCCGCTCCCGAGCGTCAGCTCGCCACCCTTCGAGAAATCGCCGTCGAAGCCGGATGGTAGAGGGTGGTCAGACACGGCGCCGCCGTTGACGTACATCGCGATCCGACGGGTATCGCGATCGTACGCGACCGCGACGTGCGCCCACCGCCCGGCCGCCAGCAGGCCGGGAGGGCTGCCGCCGCCCGCGGAGACGATCTGGCCCTGCGCGTTGCGGTAGCAAGAATAGGTATTGAGCTCACCACTCGCCATGATGTCGATGCCGATGTAGGCGTCGGGATAGGGTCCGAAGGAGAAGATTCGCCGCTGATTCTGCGTGTCGTCGATCGAGAGCTTGGTCGGCCTGAGCCAGGCGCTGAAGGTCCAGGAGCCCTTGCCGAAACGAAGGGCCGGCGGGACTTCGATCCGGGCGACGGTCGCGGGCAGCCCGTCGAACGAGAGGGCTCGGCCCGATGGCGAGGCGGACCAACCGCCGCCGATCGTCGCGTCCAGGCGATGCTTCGAACGATCGGCCGCGACCGTGCCCTTGCCCTCGTTGCACGGGAGGTGCAGCAGGAGGCCATCGTCCGCGGCAAGCGGCGCGGCGGAGATTGTTAGTGAGAAGAGAATTGGCAGCAGGGTCGAGAGGGATCGCTTGGGGAACATCGTCCTCACCTCCGGGCGGGCTGATGAAGGCAGGCGGGGCAGGGGGCGGGATCGTGGATCGGGCGTGTCGCACGTTGAGGCCGCCATCCGTCGGGATCCGGGCCCGTCTCGATCCTACGCCACCCGGCAGCCGAGGTGGAGAGACGACCGGTTCGCGGCGGCGCACCGGACCGGCCGCTTACAGGCGCCCTTCGGGGTCTGGTATAAGTGCAGTTGTTGCCCAACGGGATCGCCGACGATGGCTGATCCTCCCGCCTCGACGTGCAATCTCTTCGCGAAGGAGGGAGCACCATGAACGAACGGATCGGCTCGAGCCGACGTGGATTCCTCTCCGGAATCGGCGCGGCGGCCATGTCCCCCGCGATCGGCCTTGCCGGGGGAGAGATAGGATCTCGACCGCTGGCCGAGGACCTTGCGGCCGAGATCGACTTCCGCCACGCACCGGCGGATCGGCAGACGGCCTTCTGCTTCCCGGATGACGTCCACAAGAGCCTGGTCGGCGAGCTCGGGGAGCTGCGGCTGGGTCATCCAGGGGCGGGCAAGGGGGGCATCCGTGACTTCGCGCAGGTCGCCCGGTTCTCGACGCTCGGCATGGAGCCCGACGTCGTGGTCGAGCAGCGAATCGAGGCCCCGGGGATCCCGATCGTTCACACCGTCCTGGATCGTCCCCAGGCTCGCATGGAGATCACGACCTTCGCCACTCGCGAGCCGGGCGAGGGCCGGGTGGACAATGTCCTGATCGAGATCCGGCCCACGAGGCGCGGCTCGGTGGAGGCGATCCCGACCGTGACGCTCCGGACCGCGGGCGCGATCCAGGGACGTGCGACGGCCGGGGAGTGCGTCGTCTCGACGGCCGATCACCCCGGCAGAGTCCTGTTGGTGGCCGATGCTCCGGGCTCCCTTCAGGGGGACTTGCTCCAGCTCCGCCACGGGACCGCGACCACATCGGCGCCGATCCGCCACATCCTGCGATTCCCGTGCGAGGGGCAGGATGCCCAGGCCCTCCTCGCGGGCCTCCGCGATCCGGGACGCCTGCTCGAGGCCGCTCGCCGCACCTGGCGAAAGTGGGAGCCGTTCGCCGGCGAGGTCGGCTGGCGATTGCCGACCCGGTACGACGAGTTCCTCGTCGCGTGCGCGCGGAACATCCTCCAGGCTCGCGAGAGTCGAGGCGGACGGCTGACGTTCCAGGTCGGGCCGACGGTCTATCGGGGTCTCTGGGTCGTCGACGGCCACTTCCTCCTCGAGGCGGCGCGCTACCTCGGCCACGACCGCGAGGCCCAGCAGGGACTGGAGTCCACCTGGTCTCGCCAGGAGGCCGACGGCGGCATCTTCGCCGGGGGGGGCCGCGACCACTGGAAGGACACGGGCATCGCCCTGTTCAGCCTGGTCCGTCAAGCGGAGCTGGCGCAGGAATTCGGCTACTTCCGCGAGATGCAGCCGAACGTCCTCCGCGCGGTCGGGTTCCTGAAGACGCTTCGCGACCGCGCGGCCTCCGGGACCAGCATCAACGGCAGGTACGGGCTCCTGCCGCCGGGCATGGGGGACGGCGGCCTCGGCGGCATCCGCAACGAGTTCACCAATACGCTCTGGGGCCTCGCCGGCCTGAAGGCCACGCTGGGCGCGGCGGCGTCCCAGGGGCTATCCGGATTCGACGAGGCCCGTTCGTTCTTCGAGGAATTGCAGGCCGCATTCCTGGCCGCCGCGAGGAAGGAGATGATCCACCATCCCGGCGGCTTCTCCTTCCTGCCGATGGTCGCGAAGGACGACCCCGCCTGGAAGGAGACCGACGCGTGGCATCGCCCACGGCCGCAGTCCGGGCAATGGGCCTTGTCGCACGCCATCTTCCCCGGCCTCCTCTTCGACCCGAACGACCCGATCGTCCAGGGCCACATCCGGCTGATGCAGGAGGTCACCCGGGAAGACGTCCCCATCGAGACGGGCTGGCTGCCCCACGGCGGACTCTGGACGTACAACGCCGCGTTCGTGGCCGAGGCTTACCTCTGGGCGGGCCTGGCGGACCGGGCAAGGAGTACATTCCACGGGTTCCTGAACCACGCCACGCCGACATGGTGCTGGCGCGAGGAACAGCCCCTGACCGGCTCGCTGGTCGCCGGTTACGTCGGCGACATGCCTCACAACTGGGCGAGCGCGGAGTGCGTCCGCTACTTGCGGCACATGCTGGCCCTGGAGGACGGAGCCACGCTCCGCTTGCTCGCGGGAATCGGCGAGCCGGAGCTCGCACTTGGCGCGACCCTGGAGGTCCGGCGTTCGCCGACGCGGTTCGGCCGCGTGGACGTGATCGTCGAGCCGGACGGGCCCCGCGAGGGATGCCGCATCCGCTTCCGACGCGACGCCGGACCAGACCCAGACCGGGTGGTCCTGCCGAGGAAAATCGGCCGCCTGCGGTTCGCATCCTCGCGCGGGGCCGTCCTCCGCGAGGACGGCGATCGGGTGCTCGTCGAGCCCAGGGCGAGGGAGTGGGAGGCGACGTGGAAAGGCTGAAGCACCCCGGCCGAAGCCGCAACGGCCAGAAGCCCGCGCGGGCGAACATCGCGGAGGAACACTGAAATGGCATGCACGTTTGAGGAACTCGCCGTGAGCGGGCCCGATAGGCTCGTCTTCGGGATCGCCCCCAGGCCGGTCCGTTGCGGGTTCGGCCTGGCCATCGGCGGCGGGCTCGTCTTCCCCGAGGTCAACTTCACGCTCCCCGTCATGACGATCAGCCCGGCGACCTGGAGCGAGGTCCGGGCGCACTACGACGAGATGGCGAGGAACATCCTCAAGCGGGCCGTGGTGCTGGAAGTGCCCGGGATCGTCCTGGAGTTCGAGCTGCTGCCGGCGATGACCGACGCGCCCGCATGGGGCGCCGAGATCACGGCCCTGCTCCACGAGCATCTGGACAGGGCCCACGCGAAGCACGGCCTGAAGGGCGCGCTCCGCGTCACGCCGACCGATATTCGCGACCAGGGCTCGCGGCCGGCCCTCCGCAGCGGTCCCGCCTGGGAGAAGCTGTCGAAGTCCTTCGAGCTCTGCCGCGACGCCGGGGCCGACATCCTCTCGATCGAGTCCATCGGCGGCAAGGAGGTCCACGACCCGGGCCTGATGTATGGCGATCTCCGGCCCATCGTCTTCGGCCTCGGCGTGCTCGCCGCGAGGGACATGGCGTTCCTCTGGGACCACATCTCCGGGACCTGCGCCGGGGCGTCCGCGGCCGGCCATGCGGTGATCTCCGGGGGCGACACGGCCTGCGGATTCGCCAACACGGCGATGCAGCTCGCGCACCAGAAGATGCTGCCGGAGGTCCTGGCGGCCGTCGTCCGCGCGATGAGCGCGGCGCGGAGCCTGGTCGCCTTCGAGCACGGGGCCGTCGGCCCGTCGAAGGACTGTGCGTATGAAGGGCCCATCCTCAAGGCCATCACCGGGGCGCCGATCGCGATGGAGGGCAAGTCGGCGACCTGTGCCCACTTCAGCCCGCTGGGGAACATCGCCGCCGCGGTCTGCGACCTCTGGAGCAACGAATCGGTGCAGAACGTCCGACTCCTCTCCGGCAACGCGCCGGAGGCGTACGCGGAGCTGCTCGCCTACGACTGCCGGCTGATGAACGTGGCCGCGGCGCGAGGAGAATCGGCCCGACTCCGCGACTGGCTGACCGAGTCCGACGAGTGGCTCAGCCCCCAGGCGGCCGTCCTCTCGCCGGCGGCCGCCTGCCGGATCGCCCGGGCCATCGTCTCGACCCCCGGGGATTACGCGCGAACCGTCGCCGCGGGCCGGGAGGCCGTGGCGATCCTCGCCGAGGGGGTCGAGCAGGGGCGGCTGCGCCTCTCGCCCCGCGAGCGTCCCTGGCTCGACCGGATCCGGACCGAGCTTGACGAGCTCCCCGCCACCGAGTCGGAGATCCTCGCCGAGCTGACCGCGTCGCACGGCCACCTGTTCGACCCGGCGAGTTACGGACTGAACTGAAGGTGGAGTGCGCCCGAGGCCGCCGGGGCGGGCCCGTCACTTCGCCGACTTCGGGCCCTCGGGCGCCTTGAGCTCGATCACCTCGACCGTGGTCGTGGTGCCGGCGTCGGGGAATCGCGTGACCGACTTCACGAGGCGGCCGGGGACCTCTTCCGAGAGCCAGACCCGGGTGGTCCAACCAAGCCCCCCTTCGCCCTTCCCCTTGGTGTCGTACCAGACTGTCCTGTATTCCTTGCCGGAGACCTTGAGCGTCTCCTCGCCCTTCTCGATGGCATCGGTCGGCTTGCCGACGTCCTCCTTCTTCGTCTTCCCCAGGAGCGGGAAGACCCGGAAGATGCTCTGCGTCTCCGGGGGCGATTTGATCAGGCTGTCGGTCGCGTCGCTCTCGCGGACGACATCCAGGGTCACCTGATCCGGCTTGATCGCCTGGAGCGTGGACGTGGTCGTCGTCGTCAACGTCCGCACCTTCCCTTCCGTCCGGGAGCGGACCACGATGGTCGTGCCGACCGGATGTTTGGACCAGCTCCGGTAGGCCGGATGGTCGACGTTCTCGGCGACCGCGGGCGCGGAGAGGGAGAGGGAGAGGGCGAGCGCCAGGGAGAGCCGGGGGAGCAACTTCGGAGACATCGGCGGAGCACCTCGATCGCGGGGCGGGGGCATACGGTTCGGCTCGTACGCAGGAATCGCTTCTACAGGCTCGATCCCGCCCCGGTCAATCGGCTCAATACAATTTATCAAACCTTCATGATATCTCCGCTTTCCGTCCCGAGCACCGGCGAGCTGGAACGTCTCGATTTCTTCGCGCCCCGCTCACGCCGCTTTCGCAGGGGCTCTGTATCTTCTCCCGAGTCCGAGCCATGGGCGCCCCGTTCGTCGTCCACGCCATCATCCCGGCTCGGATCCCCCCAAGAGGAGATTCGATCGTGCCTGTACCCAAAGTCGCCGCCGCGCGCCGCGGTGGATTCACCCTCATCGAGCTGCTGGTAGTCATCTCGATCATCGCCGTGCTGATCGCCTTGCTCCTGCCGGCGGTGCAGTCGGCCCGCGAGGCCGCCCGGCGGATGCAGTGCGTCAACAACCTGAAGCAGATCGGCCTCGGCTTCATGAACCACGAGAGCACCTACGGCTACCTGCCCCGCGGCCCGTTCGACGGCGACCCCAACTCGGTGGACGCCTCGGGCAGTCCCTATGCGAACGGCCGGATCTACGACGAGGACTGGAAGAACGGAGCGTATGAGACTTCTTCATGCTGCCGGTCCGATACGCCCAACGGCTACAACCAGTTCTTCTGGATCCTGCCCTATGTCGAGCAGAGCAACGTCTACAACCTGGCGAACCTGACGATCCCGCCGATCAACACGACCTTCGGCGCCGCGGTCCGTGGCGCCGACTACGGCGGCGAGGACTCGATCGGCCGGGCCGTGATCCCGGCCTTCTATTGCCCCAGCCGGCGTGCCCCCGAGGCCTACGTCAGCGGTGCCCCCAGCAACGCCTCCAACGCCGTCGCCAAGAACGACTATGCCGGCTGCGCGGGGATGTTCCAGGGTCAGGCCTACGAGTGCACGGCGCCCTATGACCAGCCGACCATGTACATCCCGGCCCCTCCCGATGGCGCCTCACCCCGGGCCAACGAGCGGGCGGCGATCAACCAGGGCGATACCGCCGGCCGCAAGGGAGCCATCTCCCACGGCCAGCGGAGCAAGCGTCGCCTGGCCGACTTCACCGACGGCACCTCGAACTCGATCATGGCGGGCGAGAAGTGCCTCCCCGCGAAGCGGCTCGGCACGGACGGCGGCGACAACGAGCGGTGGGAGAACAGCGGCTGGGATGAGGACAACATCCGCTGGCACTTCGTCCCCGTGTCGGACTTCAAGGCCCCGATCTTCCGAGGCGAGGCCTGCGCCACCCCGCCCGACATGACCGACACAACCAACAACCTCTGGCGGCGGATGTTCGGCAGTTCCCACCCCGGTGGGGTCAACGTCGTCCTGGGCGACGGCTCGGTCCGATTCATCAAGTACAGCGTCAGCGCCACCACCTTCCGCCAACTGTCCAGCATCGACGACGGCGGCGTGATGAGCGCCGACTCGTACTGACCCGACGGGACTACGGCAAGGTCCACGAACCTGCTCTCGAACATGATGCTGGGCGGCCGGGGCGGACTCCACGATGCCCCGGCCATGCCCTCGCTGCGAAAGGTCCGATCCTCATGCTCAGACTCCCGAGACGCCCTGCAAGGCTCCTGCTTGGCCTCGCCCTGGGATGTTCCCTGGCCGGCTGCGGCAGCTCCACCGACTCCAGGAACGACGGCAAGCGCCTCCAGCTCACCGACGAGGAAGTGAAGGCCATCGCCAGGGCCGACTCCGAGACGGCCGAGGAAGAACAGGGCAAGAAGATCATCCAGGGGTCGAAGAAGGCCGCGGGCAAGAAGGCCGGCAAGAGAGCGGCCCGCGCCGACGAGGAATGAAATCCCCCGCGAAAGTTGACGGCGTCGCCGACTCAATCGCGTCCATACACACACGTCCCCGGGCGGCCCACCGTCCGGGGACGTTCTCGTCGCGGGGCGGTATCCGCGTCCGGCCGGTTCACGCCCCCGACCGGATCACCAGGTCCGCCCGGCTGGCGCAGTCATCCGCGAGGACGACCCCGGCGTTGCGGCGGTCATTGGTATCGGCCCGGTGATACGCGGCCTCCGGCGTGGCCTCGAGGCCGCAGGCGAGGTGCCGCGCGGCGACGCGGTCCACGGCCGTCTCCACGTCGCATTCCAGCACGACCCGGAAATCGAAGAGGTGGGCCATCCGCCAGGAGCGGAGGAGCAAATACAGGCCCTCCACGATCACCAGCGGCGATTCGGCCGGCACCGAGATGGCATCGGGCTCGGGATCTTTCACGGCGTGATCGAAGGCGGGGAAGAGGCCGTGGCCGTGCTCCCTCAAGCTCGCCAGGTCGGCCCGCAGGGCGTCGGGATCGAACGTGTCCGGCGCACCGCGGCGGGCGAGTCCGTCGGCGGTGAGGGCGGACCGCGGCAGGTGGTAGCCGTCCATCGGCACCACGACCGCGCCGGGGACCGACGCAGCCAGGGCCGCCGCGATCGTGCTCTTGCCGGAGCCCGGGATGCCGACGATCGCGATCAGGCGAGGCATCGGCGTGCGGCGGCGGAGGCCGTCCAGGATCGTCGCGGCGGCGGCCTCGGGGCCGCCTGAACTCGTGGTCATGGCTTCGTCCTCGATCATGTCAGCCGGGCCTCGATGTCCTCCAGCGTCCCGCCCTTGGTCTCGGGCATGAGCGCTAGCGCGAAGACGAGCTGGAGTCCCATCATCGCCCAGCGAGGAGACGAAAGAGAGGACGGCCAGGAGGAAGAGCGTCTTCTTCCGGCCGAACCGATCCGCGGGCCGCTCGATCGCCACCGAGCCGACGATCGTCCCGATCAGGGCCGTGGCCACGTGTCCCGGACCTGGCGTTTGGCGGGTGCGACGTCCATCGTGGAGAATCCCATCGGGTCGAGGGAGCCATGCGGGTCGTTCATGCAGGGAGGCCCGATCTTACGCGGCGCGGCGACCGATCTCCAGCGGGAGGTGGCGTGAGTGCCTTGGTCCTGTCTTCCGGCCTACCCCGACCGTAGGATGAAGTGCGATCTCCTGCTCCTCGACGCTCGAGGATCAAGACGAGGCGTCTTGATTGAGGAAAGGTCGCCATGGTTACGACACTCGTGGTTCTTTCTTTCGTCCTGGGATCAACCGCCGCCGCCCTCGAAGGCCCTGGAACGGACGAGCCCGCCGTCGAGTACGCCGACCTGACGTTTCGCGACGAGACGTGGTACGGGTCGAGCTTCTGGTCCGGGCCGGACTGGACGCGCGTGGGCAAGGACTGGCAGCATCCCGGTCTGCAGACGCCGAGCGTCCGGGCGTTCGTCACACCCCACGCCGGACGAGTGAGAATCTCCGGCCGAGCGTACAAGGCGCATCTCGACGGCGATGGCGTGCGTCTGGCGGTTCGCCACGGCGACCGGACCGTCTGGCACGCCGAGATCGAGGGGAAGGACGGCAAGGGCGTCGAGCCGGCCCTGACGCTCGACGTACGTCGGGGCGACACGATCCGGTTCGTCGTCGACCGACGCGGCGACATCGCCTGCGACACGACCCACTGGGCCCCCGTGATCACCTACCTCAACGGCCCGCGATTCGACGCCGCGGAGGGCTTCTCGACGCATCAAGGCGGCTCCGGCTGGTGCTACCAGATGGATAAGGCGAGCCCCATGGTCCGCGACGGCGACCCCGGCTGGCCCTATCGCAGGGGCATGACGTTCGCGGAGATGATCGAGGCCGACTGGCGACGCGAGGATCGGATCGAGGAGACCGCGGCGTCGTACGCGGCCGCGACCGGCCGGCAGCTCACCCTGGCCCGGCAACTCCGAGACGACCTTCAGGGGCCCGTCCTGCCGCTGATCGAGGAGAGCCGCCAGCTCGAACGACTCGCGACCACGACCCCGGATGGTTCGCTGGAAGGCGCCCGGCAGCGTTATCGGGAGGTCCGGCAACTGAAGCGCCGGATCGCGCTCGCGAATCCCCTGCTACGGTTCGAGAAGCTGATCTTCTGCAAGCGGGTGCCGACCTCGTACAGCCACCTCGTGATGCAGTACTTCGGTTGGCGTGCAAGGCCGGGCGGCGGGCTGTTCGTGCTCGACGAACCGGGCCGCAGCCCGGCCTGCCACGACATCCTCGAGGGCAAGCTCCGCGACGGCAGCGTGCTCGAACCGCGACTGTCGTACGACGGCAAGCGGATCGTCTTCTCGTTCGTCCGCTGTTCGGGGAAGTCGTTCGAGCCGGAAAGCCTCGCCAACAACGTCGACGAGGACTTCTACCACGTCTGGGAAGTCAACACCGACGGCACCGGCCTGCGACAGCTCACGTCCGGGCCGTTCGACGACCTGATGCCAACCTACCTGCCCGACGGCGGCATCGCGTTCACCTCGACCCGGCGCAAGGGTTACGCGCGATGCTTCGGCGGCCAGTTCAGCCCGCGGTGGCACGTCTACACGCTCCACCGGATGGACGCCGACGGCCGGAACATCCGCCCCCTCTCCTACCACGACACGAACGAGTGGTTCCCCACCGTGACGCACGACGGTCGCATCGTCTATGCCCGGTGGGACTACATCGATCGCGACGCCGTGACCCACCAGAACCTCTGGGCCACCCGCCCCGACGGCACGAATCCGCTGGCCGTCTGGGGGAACGCCAGCCCGACTCCGCATTGCAGCTTCCAGGCGCAGCCGATCCCCGGCAGTCCGAAGTTCCTCTTCACGGCCTCGGCGCATCACTCGATCACCGGCGGCTCGATCGCGATCGTCGACCCGAGAGTCAGCGACAATAGCCTTTCGGCGATCACGCGCGTCACTCCCGACATCCCGTTCCCCGAGGCCGAGGGGAGCCAGATCGGCGAATACTACGCCTCACCCTGGCCGCTCTCGGAGAAGTACTACCTGGTGTCGTACAGCCCCGTGCCGCTCGTCTGGGAGCCGGGGGCCAATCCGGCCAACGCGCTGGGCCTCTACCTGCTGGACGTCTTCGGCAACCGCGAGCTGATCTACCGCGATCCTCAGATCGGCAGCACGAATCCGTGCCCGCTGGTCGCCCGACCGGTGCCTCCCGTCCTGCCCAGCCTGCTCCCTGCCGAGGCGACATCAACCGGCGAATTCATCCTGGCGGACGTCTACCAGGGGCTGAATCAGGTCCAACGGGGGACCATCACGCAACTCCGGATCGTCCAGGTCTTCCCCAAGTCGACACCGGTCGGGAATACGCCGCCGATCGGGGTCGCGGGCGAGGAGAACGGCCGGGCGATCCTCGGGACGGTGCCGGTCGAGCCCGACGGGTCCGCCTACTTCACGGTCCCGGCCGGGAAGGGGCTGCTCTTCCAGGCCCTTGACCGCGACGGATTCGCCTACCAGACGATGCGCTCGTTGACCTACGTGCAGTCGGGCGAGCGGACGTCGTGCGTCGGCTGCCATGAGAACCGTCAGTCGGCGCCTCTGCCCCGAACCGTCTCGGCGCTGACCCGCGGGCCGTCGATGATCCAGCCCGGCGAGCTCGAAGGCTCGCCCTTCTCCTACGTGCAGACCGTGCAGCCGATCTGGGACGCCCACTGCGTGAGCTGTCACGGCGGCGAACGAAAGGCCGGCGGCCTCGACCTCCGCGGCACGCCCCGCGATGGCTTCACCGAATCCTACCGGGCGCTCTGCGACGATCGGCCGGCCGGTCCGCTCGTCCCCCGTTTCGCGATGCGCAATCAGGTCCAGGTCACCCCTCCAGGCGGTCAGACCGGCGCGCGGGGGAGCCGACTGATGAAGCTCCTCCAGGCGGGTCACGAGAACGTCCGACTCAGCCCCGCGGAGCGGCAACGTATCGCGGCCTGGATCGACCTGAACGCGATCTTCTACGGCGTCAATTCGCCCGGGGACCAGGCACGGCAGCTCCGGGGCGAGAACGTGCCCATGCCCGAGATCCAGTGAGCTCCTTGCGGCCGCGGGTGGGCCGGTGTATACGTCGAACTAACCTGGCATCGAGACTCGGAGTCAGGTCGAGGGCGCAGAAGCCCGCTCGCGTTGAGTTGTTGCACAGCCGCCGGATCGGGAAGACGGTCTTTGCGGTGCGACGCTCAACGGGCTGATTACAGGGAGAACAACGATGAGTCGGTACACTCGATCGCTTGCGATCTTCGCTGCGATGGCGGCCTGTGCCGCGTGGGGCGGCCGGGAGGCACGTGCTGGTACGTTTACGAAGGTGAAGCCGCTGAACGTGACCATCACGGGCTCGGCCGAGCCGTTTTCGAACAGCTATTTGGCGGAGAGCCTGCTCGTCCCCTTGACCGCGGACGTGGGGCATGCCGAATACGCGTCGCGAGGCAAGGCGGCGGCGACGTACGTCGACTTCGACCTCGGCGCTGCGGCGAAGGTCGCCGTCTTTCGCCACGTCCAGCGCGCCACGCCGGACGTGATCGCGACATCCGAGTTGATCTTCAGCAACACCCCCGACTTTTCCAAGGTGCTCAAGACCGTGCCGGTGACGCACGAGGCCACGCAGGCGGCGACGACGGTGGCGTCGTTCGAGCCGGTGGAGTCTCGGTATGTGCGCTGGCAGGTGAGGACGCTGATCCCTGGCAGCTCGCCGAATGTCGGGGGCAAGCGCATCGAGTTCTTCGCCGTCGATGGCAGCGATGCCGAACCCTCGGCGTTGAAGCTGGAAGTCCATGCTGGGCTGATCCTGACGAACCAGCCCAGCGGGGTGCCGACTCAGCCGATCGAGGTGAGTATCGAGAGTCCCTATGCCGAGGCGATCCCGGCAACGGTCCAGATCAACGGCGTCGAGCCCAGGGCTCAGAAGCTCCATTACGGCCGGCAGGTGGCGACTTTCGAATGGCCGGCATCGGAGGTCGCGCGGAAGCTCGACGCGAGGGTGAGGATCGCGAACAGGGACGTTGCCGGCAGGACGTTCGACCTGCCGCCCTCGCGCCGGCTCACGGTCTATATTCTGCCGCATTCGCACACGGACATCGGTTACACGGCGATCCAGACGGACATCGAGGAGAAGCAGATCAACAACGTGCTGCTGGGCCTGGCCGAGGCGAAGCGCACGGCGAATTACCCGGAGGGCGCGCGGTTCGTCTGGAACATCGAGCAAACGTGGGCCGCCCGGCTCTTCCTCGACCGCATGCCCGAAGCACGGCGCAACGAGCTCCTGGAGGGCATCAAGAAAGGGCAGATCGGCCTGAACGGCATGTTCCTGAACACCCTGACCGGCCTGTGCCGGCCCGAGGAGCTCCTGCATCTGTTCCGCGACTCGACGCGGATCGGGGCCCAGGCGGGGGTGCCGGTCGATTCGGCGATGATCAGCGACGTGCCGGGCTACACCTGGGGCACCGTGACGGCGATGAATCAGGCGGGGATTCGCTACTTCTCCGTCGCGCCCAACTTCTTCGATCGCATCGGCACCATCCTGACGCAGTGGGAGAACAAGCCTTTCTGGTGGGTGGGCCCGGACGGCAAGAGCAAGGTCCTGGTGTGGATTCCCTACAAGGGCTACGCCATGTCGATGATCTACCGCCACCCCTCGCCGGACTTCGTGCAGCAATATTGCGACGGCCTCGAGAAGCACCATTACCCGTATGATATCGCCTACATCCGTTGGGCCGGCTTCCCCGACAACGCCGAGCCCGACGGCTCGCTCAGCGAGTTCGTCCGCGACTGGAACGCGGCGCACGCCTCGCCTCGATTCGTGATCTCCACCACGAGCGACGCCTTCCGGGCGTTCGAGAGACAGTACGGCGACAAGCTTCCACGGGTTGCCGGCGACTGGTCGCCCTACTGGGAAGACGGGGCGGGCTCATCGGCCGCCGAAACGGTGCTCAATCGCGCCAGCTCCGACCGCCTGGCGCAGGCCGAGACGCTCTGGGCGATGAAGAGCCCCGGGAGCTTCCCCGCCGATCAGTTCGAGAAGGCGTGGGTCAACACGCTCCTCTACTCCGAGCACACGTGGGGCGCGCATTGCAGCGTCACGCAGCCGGAGATCCCGTTCACGATCGATCAGTGGACGATCAAGCAGTCGTACGCGACGGCCGCGAACCTGCAATCGCGGCGGCTCCTGACCGCGGCCCAGCAGGTGGGCGGGGGATTCAAGGCGCGTGAGGTGCCGTACGACGGGCCCCAACGCACGACGTTCGTCGATGTTTACAACACGTCGTCGTGGCCGCGGACCGGGATCGCGACCCTGCCGCACGAGATCTCCGACGTGGGCGACTTCGTGACGACGGAATCGAACCAGCCCGTGGCCGCCCAGCGCATGGGCACGGGCGAACTGGCCGTCTGGGTCCAGGACCTGGCGCCCCTCAGCGGTCGCAGGCTCGTCATCCACAACCAGGGCACCACCCCGCCGTTGCCTCCCTTGTCGGTCGAGGGCCATACAATCTCGAATCGGTCCATCAAGGTTCGTGTCGACGAGAGCACGGGCGGCATTGCCGAGCTTCAGGCCCCGGGCATCGCCGACAACCTCGTCGACACCAAGTCCGGCCATGCGCTCAACGAGTACCTTTACCTCCCCGGCGACGACCTGGCCGGCCTGAGGCGCAACGAGACGCCCAGGATCTCGGTGTTCGAGAAGGGGCCGCTCATGGTCTCGCTGCTGGTCGAGTCCGACGCGCCGGGCTGTCACAAGCTGAAGCGGGTGATCCGGCTCAGCGCCCACGCCGATCACGTCGAGATCCTGAACACGGTCGACAAGGCGCGGCTGGCGGCGGCCAATTACATCGACAAGACGGGCAAGGAATCGGTCAACTTCGCGTTCCCGTTCCTCGTGCCCGGGGGCGAGTTCCGGCTCGACGTGCCACTCGGCGTGTTCCGGCCCGAGGCCGAGCAGATCCCCAGCGCCTGCAAGAACTGGCTGACCGTAAGCCGGTGGGCCGATCTATCGAACGCCGATCACGGCGTGACGTGGGTCACGCTCGACGCACCGTTGGTGCAGCTTGGCGGCATCACGGCGCGGTTCCTCAACTCGCAGGGCGACCCGGCGACGTGGCGGAAGACGATCGAGCCCACGCAGGCCCTCTATTCGTGGGCCATGAACAACCACTGGCACACGAACTATCGGGCCTATCAGGAGGGGCCCGTCGTCTTCCGCTTCGCCCTGCGTCCGCACCGCGGGCCGACCAACGACGCCGAGGCCACGCGATTCGCCACGTCCCTGAGCCAACCGCTCGTGGCCTTGCCCGGCCGCGGTGAGGCACCCAGCGGCGAGCCGCTGCTGCGCGTCGAGCCTGCGGACGTGATCATCGCGGGTCTCAAGCCGGCCGACGACGGCAAGGGCCTCGTCATCCGCCTGTTCGGCGCGGGCCCGGAGGCGAAGGCCGCCCGCGTGCGAGACGGCAAGGGCCAGCCCCTGGCGGTCCGGCTCAGCGACACCACCGAGCGTGTTGGCGAGGTCATCAACGGCGAGATCCCCGTGCCGGGCCATGGGCTTGTCACCGTGCGGGCCGAGTTGCCGTGAGGACCCATCGCGCTCCAGTTACCTCCCCCAGCCGCCCGATCCGCCTCCCCGAGCCGGATCGGGCGGTGCCGTTGGCACACCCGTCTCCGAATACGTTGTCACATTAATGCGGCGCCGCCTGTATTTCATCCTGGCGACGGCCGATCGACTCCGCCCCGGCCCGCTCATCTCCTCCTCTCCCACGCGGCGGAGCTCAGGGAACTTGAGATTTCCGATGGCGAACAAGCGCCCATTCCACGTCTGGCTCGCGAATCCCCAGGAGCTGAAGTACAACTGGAGTGAACTCTGCAAGGAGGTTGCGGGCCACTTCGTCCATGTCACCCGCGAGACGGATGACTACGACTCGGTGATCGTCCGTTCGACCATGACGAAGCCGGTCCTCCATGCCAACGAACTGCTCGTCTACGTCCTCGCGGCAAAGCTCCACTCCGTCGTGGACGACGGGTTCGGGCCGGGCGGCGGTCCCGGCGGCTACACCGCCTTCCAGCGCAGCGGCTCGCACCTCACCGCGTCGGAAGCCTACATGCACCCGGTGGGGGAGGAGGTGCGGCTGAAGCCCCGCGAGCTCGCCATCGTCATCTTCCACGAGGCGATGCACAACATCCTCCAGGAAGGGGACGAGCTGCACCGCCGGGGCGGCATGGCCGCCGACGCCGAGCACATGAACTTCGACACCGTGAAGCATCGGAAGGCCGACGACAGGGACCTGGCCCGGGCGCTCTCGCGGATGGCCCCGCAATGGCTCGACGGATGGCTCTACGCCAAGCCCATCAAGAAGGTCGACCTCAACTCGGACGATCCCCTCGGCGGACTCTAACCCCCGCGGCGAGGCCCCGGCGACGATCCATTCCCGGTCGGCCCAGGAGGCGGAACCACCTGTCCCTAACGGCCTTTCCGGGATGCCTCGTAGTCGGCGATGAAGGTGTCGACGGGTGTGCTGGCGACGGCTCGACCGATCGCGTCGAGCACCAGGTCGTCGAGCGACCTGAAACGGACGCAGCACTTCCCCATGTTCAGTCGCTTGCCGGCCTCATCGAACTCCTTGCGGAGGAGGCCCTCCCCGGGCGTGCCGGGGTAGATGCCGTTCAGGTAGACGGAGTAGTAACCCTTCTGCGCAGCCAGGGCGGCATAGCTCAGCGGCTGCTTGTTGTAGGTCTTGGGGTAGCGTTCGAGCGGCACCTCGTAGCAGATCATTCCCCAGTTCATCGTCTCGCGATACCCGTCCGGGAGATGGGCCAGAATCAGCTCGCGGACCGCCGCGACGACCCCCCGGCGATCCTCGGGCAGCTCGGCGAGATAGTCGGCGACGGTGGTCGCGTTGCTCCTGGCCATCACGTCCTCCTCGGGGATCCACGATCGGGTCGCGCGTCCGCGGCGATCAAGCCGGCCCACTGCACTTCACATGACCTTGGAGTGCCTGTGCCGCTCCAGCGTGTACAGGACGGCCATCTCGCAGAGGGCGTCGATGGCGACCTTGCGCGCGACCGGATCGGCGATCGCCTCGACGCTCTTCAGGCGACTGATGACGCGGTCGGCCTGCTCCGCGACCTCCTCCTCGGTCACATGGCCGTCCTCCATGACCTTCCGGAAGGACGGCCGCTTGACCACGTACGGGTCGAGGTTCAGGAACCCGGTCTCGGGATCGTACCAGGGCTCAGACATGAACGATCCTCCGTTCCTGGGTATTCGGGCCGGCGTGGCCGTGGGGACGGTCTCGATGCAGCCCCAGCCAGCTCGCTCGGGCCGCGGTCAATCCTTCGAGGTCCAAGCGAGCTCGCAGCCCGGAGAAGGGGCCAAGCACTCCGTGGACGATGGGTCAAGACCACCCCGTCCAGGCATGGAGGCCGTCGCGGCGGAGCGGTGAAGCTTCCACTCGAGCCGTGGACGATCGACTGGTGCAATAATGATCCGACGTAATACGACTGTCAAGAGATTGCGGTAAGCGCGGACAGTAACCTCTCGACCAGAGCTTTCGGAGTCAAG
Organism: Aquisphaera insulae; assembly: GCF_011064615.1. Classification (GTDB taxonomy): domain Bacteria; phylum Planctomycetota; class Planctomycetia; order Isosphaerales; family Isosphaeraceae; genus Aquisphaera; species Aquisphaera insulae. The sequence goes on from NZ_JAALJH010000027.1 coordinate 59,309, forward strand.
TGCCTTGGCGACAGAGTTGCCGAATGTCCTGGTAAATGGGAGCTGCCCCGGTCTCTTGTCCTGCGTCGCTCCGGTTATCGAGGGCTTCTCTGCCCAGGCCGTCCACACCGTCGAGCTGGATTACAAGCAGGAAGTTGCGAAGAAGCTCCTGCAGACACTGCTCCCCGGGCGAGTCCGGGCGATCACCGACATCCAGCGTGCCACGCTCCACGTGATCGCCGGGGATCTTGACGGCGAGCCGGAGCGCCACGACACGTTGCCGATCGTCTGCCTGTCGCGGACATCCAGCTTCAACTCCGTCCGCCGACCGGCTGCCGGCGCGGACCTTCTTGGACCGCCCGTCGACCTGTCGCACTATTACGGGGCGTGGGCGACCCCGTATGACGAGGAGGTAAACAGATGATTCGCCGCGCCGCGACGTTGCGGCCCGAAGGCCAGATGTGGGGCTACCAGGGAGACAAGGGCGCCGTGCCACCCCAGGTCGAAGCCCTCTTCAACGCGGTGAAGGAAGCCGGGCTCACCTACGTCAACTCGATCATCGACTACGGGGTGCCCAAAGGGATGGGCATCCAGCGAACCCGACTGCCGCGGGAGAGCCTGATGCAAAGGTCGGCCAACTGCATCGACGGAGCGGTTCTGTTTGCCAGCCTCCTGGAGGGGGCATCACTGAATCCGGCGCTGGTGCTGGTACCGGGACACGCGTTCGTGGGCTGGGAGACGTGGCGGCGTTCCGACGAGTGGGACTACCTGGAGACGACGATGGTCGGTCAGCACGAGTTCGCAGCCGCCTGCCAGTCGGGCCGGCGGCAAGTCGAGCTGGCGAAGCGGCACTCGCTACCGCGAATGACCATCCACCGCCTGGCCGACCTGCGTGAACGCGGGATATGGCCTATGGAGTAGTCCGGCCCCCCGGTTCGACCCCGCTATCGATTTCGCCTTGTTGCCAGGGAGGTAGGCAGGGGTAAGGTCCCAGGTCTTGCCGCCGCCCGCGGCGCCGGCCATGATGGCGGTCGTTTCGACGGACAACAACGGCTCGCCGGAGATTGACGATGAAGAACCTGGTCATCGCGGGGTTGGTGGTCGCGCTCGGGTCGGTGCTGGCCGTGGGCGCCTTGGCTCGGGGCCGCGCGGCGGCGGAGCCGAAGCTGGCGCACATGGTCTTCTTCAAGCTCAAGGATGGGTCGAAGGAAGGTCAGCTCAAGTTCGTCATGACGTGCGAGAAGTACCTCAAGGGGCACGACGGCTGCACCTACTTCTCGGTCGGCACCCGCGCGGCGGACGTGGACGAGCCGGTTAGCGTCAAGGACTTCGACGTCGCCCTCCACGTCGTCTTCGAGAGCAAGGAAGGGAAGCTGAAGTACCTCAAGAGCGAGGGGCATGACAAGTTCTTGGAGGCCGTGAAGGGAGAATTCGAGACCGCCCGCGTGTTCGATTCATACCTCGTCGGCGACTGAGAGTCGCCCCGAGTGGGCACGCGAATTGCCATCTCGGGTGATCGGCCGGCGGAGATTTCAACGCTCCGCCGGAGTCTGCCACCTCAAGGTGACCCGATCCGGGAGATGCGCCATGGGCTCGATTCGTGGGGTCCTTCTCGACGTGGACGGAACGCTCGTGGACAGCAATGATGCCCACGCCCGGGCCTGGGAGAAGGCGCTCGCCGAGTTCGGCGTGGACGCCTCCTACGACGAGATCCGCGAGCGGATCGGCAAGGGGGGCGACAAGATGATCGGCGAGCTCGCCGGCTGGAGCGACGAGTCGCCCGAAGGCAGGAAGCTGAGCGAGCGACGGCAGGAGATCTTCCTCAAGGAATATCTGCCGACGATCCAGGCCTTCCCAAAAGCCTCCGAGCTGCTGGCGCGGATGCACGACGCGGGGCTCAAGCTGGTCGTCGCCACGTCCGCGAAAGACGTGGAGATGCAGCCGCTCCTGCTCCGCTGCGGGGCCGACCGGTATATCGAGGAGAAGACCTCGTCGGACGACGCGGAGCGATCGAAGCCCGATCCCGACATCGTCCATGCCGCGCTCGAGCGGATCGGCCTCCCCGCGGACGAGGTCATCATGCTCGGTGACACACCGTTCGACGTCGAGGCCGCGGAGGACGCGGGGGTCCGCACGATCGCGCTGCGATCCGGAGGCTGGGGACCGGACGGGCTGGCGGGTGCGATCGCCATCTACGACGACGCGGCCGACCTGCTGGCCCATTACGACTCGTCGCCGCTGGCGAATTGACGAGGTCCATCACGCATCGGAACCCGATCGGCGTCGGTCCCACCGAGCGACCCGGCCCAGGATGGCGCGGACCTTTTCCGGATCGATCCCGGCCCGGCAAGGGTCGAGGCCATTCGGGGGCACGTGCCGCATGGCCGTTTCGACCGTCCGGGCGACGGCCGATCCCAGGTGGATCTCGCGGACTCCGGCGGTCTCGAGGAGCGTCTCGACGTCGGCCTCGGCGATCCGGCCTCCGGCCAGGATGGCGATCCGCCCCCGGGCCGATTCGACGAGGCGGCGGAGGGCCCCGGCGCCTTCCCGTGCGGTCGGCCGGCCGCCGGAGGTGAGGACGCGGTTGACGCCGAGTTCGATGAGCGTCTCCAGGGCTTCGAACGGGTCGGGGACCTCGTCGAAGGCCTTGTGAAAGGTCACGCTCATCGGCCTGGCGAGCTCGATCAGCCGGGCGGTCCGCTCGCGGTCGATGGTGCCGTCGGGCCGGAGGAGTCCCAGGACGACCCCGGAGGCCCCCAGAGCCCCGGCGGCGGCGACGTCGTGACGCATCGCCTGGAACTCGTCCTCGGACGGGAGGAAGTCGCCGGCGCGAGGGCGGACCAGGACGTGCACCGGGACCCGGAGCGTCCCGCAGGCCACGGCGATCGCCCCGGCCGAGGGCGTGACGCCGCCCGCGGCGAGGTCGTCGCAGAGCTCGATCCGATCCGCCCCGCCCCGGCCGGCGTCGAGGGCGGATTCCAGGCTGCCGGCACAGATCTCGACGATGGTCCGCTCGCTCATGAGTTCATGCTCCCACGTGACCGCCGCGGCGGCTCGTTCGCTGGCGTCCGGGTGTTTAACAAGTTAAGATGGCGGGCCATGAGGGAGACCGGCACGGTTCGACTCGGTCCCCTTGAACCCGGTATGTGTTGCCACCAGAGGAGCTAGCCGTGATCGAGCGACCCGCACCGCAATCGTCCGAACCGTCCTTCGACCGCCCCGCCGGCACGTCGCGTCGCGGCTTCCTTAAAGGGACGGCCGGCGCCGGTGCGATCGCCGCGGCGAGCCCGCTGGTCGCCCCGATGGTGCATGCCGCCGGCAGCGACGTGATCAAGGTGGGCCTCGTGGGCTGCGGCGGCCGCGGCAGCGGGGCGGCGGAGCAGGCCCTCACCGCCGACAGCGGCGCCCGGCTCGTCGCCATGGCCGACGTCTTCACGGATCGGCTGACCGACGCCCTGTCGGCCCTGAAGAGCTCGGACGTGGGCGCCAAGGTGGACGTGCCGAAGGATCGCCAGTACGACGGCTTCGAGGGCTTCAAGCACGTCATCGACCAGGTGGACCTCGTCCTCCTGACCACGCCGCCGCACTTCCGGCCGATTCAACTGACTTACGCCGTCTCCAAGGGGGTGAACACCTTCGTGGAGAAGCCGATGGCCGTGGACGGTCCCGGGCTCCGGACGTTCATCCAGGCCTGCAAAGACGCCAAGGCCAAGAACCTGTCGCTGGTCAACGGCTTCTGCTGGCGGTACGACGGGCCGCGGCGAGAGACCATGAAGCAGGTCTTCGACGGCAAGATCGGCAAGATCAAGGCCATCGAGACGACGTACAACTCGCAGGGCGTCTGGGACCCGCGGAAGACCCGCGAACAGTGCGGATCCGACATGGAATACCAGTTGAGGAACTGGTACTACTACAGTTGGCTCTCCGGCGACCACATCGTCGAGCAGGCGGTGCACGGCATCGACACCATGAACTGGGTCATGCAGGACAAGCTGCCGGTGCGATGCTGGGGCGTCGGCGGCCGGCAGGTTCGGACCGATCCCAAGTACGGCAACATCTGGGACCACTTCTCGGTCGTCTACGAGTATCCCGAAGGGGTCCGCGGCTACCACCACTGCCGGCACTGGGTGAACACGCCGAACCAGGTGAAAGACTACATCCTGGGGACGACCGGGACGGCAGACGTCTTCGGCAACGCGATCACCGGGGAGAACAAGTGGCGGTATCGCGCCGCTCGTGAGCGGGCCAGCGGTAACGGCGGCGCGCACAGCGACATGTACCAGGTGGAGCACGACGAGATGTTCGCGGCGATCCGCGCCGGCAAGCCGACCAACAACGGCGAGCAGGCCGCCACCAGCACGCTGCTGGCGATCATGGGCCGCGACGCCGCCTACACCGGCCAGGTCCTCACGCCCGACCAGGTCCTCAATTCGAAGACCGACCTGAGCCCGGCGAAGTACGAGTTCGGCCCCAACCCCGTCCCGCCGGTGCCGGTGCCGGGGGTGACGAAGTTCGCCTGAGCGACGTCCCGGCTTCGTTCGGCTCCGCGTTCGAGGATCCCCGGGTCGCGCCCGCGCCGCGGCCGCCGTTCACGGCGCCGGCGCGGCCTCGTGGAACTGGACGGTGCCGTCGGCACCGGCGGTGACCAGGCGGTTGCCGTCGGGGCTGAAGGCGACGCTGGTGACGATGTCGGAGTGGCCGCGGAGGGTGATCAGCTCCTGGCCGGAAGGGACGTCCCAGAGGCGGACGGTGCGGTCCTCGCTGGTGCTGGCGAGGCGACGGCCGTCGGGGCTGAAGGCGACGCAGAGGACCGACCGCATGTGGCCCTGGAGCCGCGCGGCGATCCGGCCGTTCGCGAGGTCCCAGACGACCACCGTCGAGTCCCAGCTCGCCGAGGCGAGATACTTGCCATCGGGGCTGAAGGCGACGTGCGAGGCGACCCGGTTGTGCCCCCGCAGGAGGGCGCGGACGCGGCCGGTGGCGGCGTCCAGGAGGGTGACGGATCCGATGTTGTCCGCCGTGGCGACGGTCACCCCGTCGGGGCTGAAGGCCACGTCGCGGATGAGCCCGGTCTCGGTCCCGGCGATCCGCCAGATCTCGGCGCCGGTCTCGAGATGGAAGGCGATGGCCAGGGCGTTGTCGCCGGTGACGTTGGGGGCGGCCCGGCCGTCCGGCAGGTAGGCGTTGAACTGCCCGACCACGACGAGGGTCCTGCCGTCGGGGCTGAGGGCGACGGACTGGAAGCGATTCGCCGGCTCGTCGCGACGGAAGACCACGCGCCAGTCGGGGGCCGAGCGGGCCTCGATGCGTCCGCCCAGGTAGGCGGAGGCGATCAGGCCGCCGTCGGGCCGCGCGGCGATGCCATCGACCGGACGCCCCCGCACGCCCTCCTGGTTGCCGATGTCGTCGAGCACTCGCGGCCCCTCGAGGGTATCCAGGACCATGAGGCGGGGCGCGACGTTGCCGGCGGCGTCCTCGCGGTTGGTGGAGACGAGCAGCCGCCGGCCGTCGGCGAAGAAGGCGACGCGTGCGACCGGACCGGCGGCCTCGCGCCAGACGCGGGTCTCGCGGCGGCCGTCGACGTCCCAGAGCTTCACGGTCTGATCGGAGGATCCGGAGGCGAGGTGCCGCCCGTCGGGACTGTAGGCGACGGAGGTCACGTTCTTGGTGTGGCCGCGGAGGGTCTCGCCGTCGCGGCCGGGATTCAGGTCCCAGAGCTTGATGGCCCCGTCCGCGCCCGCGGAGGCGAGCTGCGAGCCGCCGGGGCTGAAGGCGACCGCCAACACCCAGTCCTTGTGACCCACCAGGGTCCGTCGCAGCGTGCCCCGACAGGCATCCCAGAGCTTGACCGTGCCGTCCCAGCTCGAGGTCGCGATCAGGGTGCCGTCGGGGCTGTAGCCCAGGCCGGTGAGCGGTCCCTCATGGCCCGCCATGCGGCGGACCTCGGCCCCCGTGGCGGCCTCCCAGAGGATCAGCTCGCCGGGCCGGCTGGCCGCCTGGGGGACGATCAGCCAGGACCCGCTCACGGAGGCGAGGTGCTTGCCGTCGGGGCTGTAGGCCAAACCCATCACGTTCTGGGTGTGGCCCCGGAGCGCCCGTTCGAGGCGGCCGTCGGCCGCGTCCCAGAGGCGGACGACCCCCTTGCCGCGCATATGGTCGACCTCTTCCAGCGCCGGGTAACCATGGCCGGAGGCGAGGTGTCGACCGTCGAGACTGTAGGCCAGGGCATAGATCGTGTCGGGCCCGGTGTCGATCCGCCGCATGAGCCGGCCGCCGTCGGGATCCCAGATCCGCAGGACGCCGTCGTCGCCGCCGGCGGCGACGAGCCCCGTGCCTGGCTGAACGGCCAGCGCGTAGAGCGGCCGCGTGGACTCGCTGAGCCGGTGCAGACAACGGCCGTCGGCCGCGTCCCAGATCCGGAGGACGCCGTCCTTGCTGGCGCTGGCGAGCCGGCCGTCGTCGAGGAAGCGGACGCCGCTCACGGTCCATGACGGGTCGGAGGGCTGGGCATGCCGGAGCGTCAGCCGCTCGTGGCGGCACTGCTGCTTCAGGTAGCGCCACTCCCAGCCGCGGGAGTTGGGCGGGCATTCCTCCAGCAGGCGCTCGACGCGATCGATGTTGTTGGCCGTCCATTCGCGCTCGGCCAGGGCCATGCGGTGGAAATAGAGGAGGCTCTCGGCGAGCTCGCGCTGGTGGGCCTCGCCGCGACGGGCCAGGTCGGTGGCATGGAACTCGACCTCGAGGCGCTGGTGATAGAGGTAGCCCAGCACCAGGCCGCAGACCGCCAGGGCGGTGACGACCGCCATGAGGGCCATGGCGGCCTCCGCCGGCCGGCGATGGGCGCGGCGGAGGATCCGCCTCCAGGGGCTGATCGGCCGGGCCGCGACCGGCTCGCCGACCAGGAATCGGCGGAGGTCGTCGGCCATGGCGGACGCCGTGGCGTAGCGGTGCCTGGGCTCCTTGGCCATCGCCTTGAGGCAGATGCTCTCGAGGTCGCGAGGGGTCGAGCGATCGAGCCGGCGCGGGGGGATCGGCTCGGCGTCGAGGACCCGGGCCAGAACCTCCACGCGGCCCCCGGAGAAGGGGATCGTCCCCGTGAGCAGCTCGTAGAGGACCACGCCCAGGCTGTAGATGTCGGTCCGGTGGTCGATCGGCCGGCCGGCGACGCGGCCGGCCGCCTGCTCCGGGCTCATGTACGCAGGCGTTCCGATCACGGCGCCGTCGTGGGTGAGCTGGATGGCCTCGTCATCGAGGAAGGCCAGGCCGAAGTCGACGATCTTGGGCTCGCCGGCCCAGGTGGCGGAGAGGTCGTCGGCCGGGAGGCCGGGGCGCGATGACGCCCGCTCGGTCATGATGTTCGCGGGCTTGATATCCCGATGGATGGCCCCCATGGCGTGGGCATAGGCCAGCGTGTCGGCGACCCTCGCCACGAGCTGGGCGGCGCCCCGGGCGGAGGGCCGCCCCCGGCCCAGCAGGTCGCGGAGCGACGTCCCCGTCACGTAGTCGCAGACCAGTATCGGCAGCCCGTCGCGGACCATAACCTCATGGACCGGGACGATCCCCGGATGGCGAAGCTGGGCGATGGCCCGCGCCTCCCTGTAGAACCGCGCCACGTCCTCCTCGCCGTCCATCAGGTGCGAGTGGGGGATCTTGAGCGCGACCTCCCGGCCGAGCGGCACGTCGACCGCCCGCCAGACGGTCCCGAACCCCCCGGTCCCGACCCGCTCCACCAGCCGGAACTTGCCGATCTGCCGGGGCGGCTCTCCGGCCGGCTCCGAAGGACCTCGGGCGGCGGGCAGGGGGGCGGCCGAAGGCCCCGTCCCCCCCAGCTCGGCGACGAACCAGGCCGGATCGATCTCCGGGAATCGGGCCAGGTAGTCCTCCGCCCGCGAGGACTCCCCGCCACGACGGCGATATTCCAGCTCCAGCGAGACCAGCTCCTGGACCAGCACGGCCCGCTCCGCCGAGCCGTCCGCCATGCCTTCCAGGAAGCCCTCGATCGGCGCGGGCCGCCCCGAGAGCCACGCCGCCTCGAATCCGTCGCAGATCTGGTCGACCAGCCGGAGCCGGGAATCGGACAGCGATTCCAGGCCACCGGCGGCGCTCGTCTGTCCGGCCATCACCACGAGCCTCCCTCGATGCTGGAGGTATCGCGCACCGCGACCCGCTCGGGTCGCGCCCGCCCCCGGGATGCCCCCCGGCCCGGCTCCCCGGGCCGCACGACCCGGCAGGGTAAAGACTTGTCGAAATCTGCCGGGGGCGATGTCGGGAAATCCGGCGCCGTTGGCGAGTAGATATTACCGTTCTCAGGGCGAGGCTTGTCAAAGCATCTCTGATCCGTGTGCATCCGTGTATTTTCGCGCCCGATCCGCCGCAACTTCGTGCGCGGGACGAGGAGAGGGTCCGCCCCGATCCGGTTCGAATCCGCGATGACGGATACGGTAGCAACCCTAACCCGAACAGGACCTGCGCGTGCGACCGAAGCTCGGAGGCCGTCGGAGCCGGCTCTGCCTCGCCGCCGGGGCTGTCGCATGCCTCCTGGCCGTCGGCGTCGGCGCGGCCCGTGCTTACAACGAATGGAGGGCCAGGTCGGACATCGACGAGGCCAAGAAGGCGATGGTCGCGCGGTCCTTCGACCGGGCCCGTGCGCTGCTGGCCGACGCGCTCCGGCGTCGGCCACGGGACGAGGATTCGATCATCCTGCTCGGCGCCTTCGAGCAGTCGCAGGGGAATGAAGCGGCGGCGGAAGCGGCCTGGTCTCGGGTCGCCTCGGACTCGCCCCGGGCCGCCGACCTGGCGATGCTCCGGGCGCGGATCGCCCTGGGTCGCCATCGCTTCGCCGCCGCCGAGCCCCTCCTCCTGGTCGCCCTCGGCGGGAAGGGGAAGCTCGCGGTCGAGGCGAGGGAGACCCTCGTCAACATCTACAAGATCCAGGGGAGGTTCGTCGAGGCCCGCGCGCTGGTCTCCGCGGCCTGGGGTTCCTATCCGGACCCCGTCGGGCTGCTCAAGGAGCTGGAGAACCTCGGGTCGAACAACCCGATGTCCGTGGTGACGGCCAACGCGGCGCTCGAGAAGGCGGCGAGGACGGCCCCGGACGACGATCGAGTCTGGCTGGGCCAGGCCAACCTGGCGACCCGCACGGGGCGGTTCGACGACGCCCGCAAGTGGCTCGACGCCTGCCTCGCCAGGCGGGGCGACGACCCGGCGGTCTGGCGGGCGCGATTCGATCGCGCGCTCGCGATCCAGGACGCGGACGAGGTCGAGCGGGCGTTGCGGCACCTGCCCGACGAGGCGGTCGCGCCCTTCGAGGTGCTCACGCTCCAGGCCTGGTTCGCCTCCCTCGCCGGCGACCGCGAGGAGGAACGGCGGGCCTACGAGGGGATCCTCCAGCGGGAGCCCGGCAACCTGCTGGCGATGGCCCGCCTGGCGGACCTCTACCTGGCCGCGGGCGAGGCCGGGAAGGCGGCCACCCTCCGGGGCAGGCGTGCCGAGCTGAATCGGGACCTGTACGATTACCAGTCGCTGCTCCAGAAGAACGACCCGGCCTCGATCCGCCAGTCCGCCCGCCTGGCGGGGCGGCTGGGCCGGACCTTCGAGGCCCATTCGCTCTGGTCCGTGATCGCCCGCAAGGAGCCCGGCGACGCGGAAGCCCGCGACGCCATGGGGCGGCTCCGCAAGGAAGATGCCGGCCGGCCCCGCGGGCCTCTCCTCTCCGATTTCCTGGCGAGACTCCGCCGCCGCCGCCCGGGCACGCGCGGCCCCGCTCCGGCCGGGACGATCGGCGCGACGCCCGTCTTCGCGGACGACGCCCGGGAGGCGGGGCTCGTCTTCGCGTTCGACAACGGCGCCAACCCGCTCCACCACATGCCGGAGACGATGTCCGGCGGCGTCGGCCTGCTCGACTACGACGGCGACGGCTGGATGGACGTCTACGTGACCCAGGGCGGGCCATTCCCGCAGGATCCGGCCGCGCCGACGACGACCGGCGACCGGCTCTTCCGGAACCGCCGCGACGGCCGCTTCGAGGACGCCACCCGGAGCACCGGCCTGGCGGCCTTCGCCCGCGGATACGGCCACGGCGTGACCGTGGGCGACTACGACAACGACGGCCACCCCGACCTCTTCATCACCCGCTGGCGGCGATACGCCCTCTATCGCAACCGGGGCGACGGCACGTTCGAGGACGCCACCGAGAAGGCCGGGCTGGGCGGCCCCCGCGACTGGCCGACCTCCGCGGCCTTCGCCGACCTCGACGGCGACGGCGACCTGGACCTCTACGTGTGCCATTACCTGGCCTGGGACGCCGACCAGCCCAACCCCTGCTGGGACGACCGCAAGCATCGCTACAGCTACTGCTCGCCCCAGTACTTCGCCCCCCTGACGGACCACCTCTTCCGCAACGACCGCGGCCGGTTCGTGGACGTGACGGTGGAGGCGGGGATCGTCGACCGCGACGGCCGCGGCATGGGGGTCGTCGCGGCCGATCTCGACGACGACGGCCGGTTGGACCTCTACGTCACCAACGACCAGACGGCCAACTTCCTCTTCCACAACAAGAGCGGCATGAAGTTCGAGGACGTGGCCCAGTCCTCGGCGGCGGCCAGCAACGGCGAGGGGACCTATCAGGCGAGCATGGGCCTGACCTGCGGCGACGCCGACGGCGACGGCCTCCCCGACCTGGCCGTCACCAACTTCTTCAACGAGTACACGACCCTCTACCTGAACCGCGGCGGCGGCGTCTTCGCGGACGCCAGCGACGAGGCGGGCCTCGCCGTGGCGACGCGGCATCGGCTGGGGTTCGGCCTCTCCTTCCTGGACGTCGACAACGACGGCCACCTCGACCTGGCCAGCGCCAACGGCCACGTCGACGACTTCCGGCCGGAGGTCCCGTTCCAGATGCCCAGCCAGCTCCTGATGGGGACCGGGAAGGGCCGATTCGTGGATGCGACCGAGGCGGCCGGCGCCCCGTGGACGGTCCCCCGCGTCGCCCGCAGCCTCGCCGTCGGCGACCTGGACAACGACGGGCGGGTCGACCTGGTGATCGTCTCCCACGACACCCCGCTGGCCTATTACCACAACCGCACGCCGGGCGGCCACTGGCTGACCCTGGGCCTGGAGGGGGAGGGCTGCCGCGACGCCATTGGCGCCCGCGTGGTCGTCACGTCCGGGGGCCGCCGCCTGACCTCCTGGAGGATCGGCGGCGGCAGCTACCAGTCGTCCTCCGATCCGAGGCTCCACTTCGGCCTCGGGCCCGTCGACCGGGTGGACCTGGTCGAGGTGACCTGGCCGTCCGGCCGCGTCGACCGGCACGGGCCCCTGGCCGCCGATCGCGGCTATCGGCTCCGCGAGGGCCGGGGCGAGGCCGAGGCCCTCGCCGGCTTCGAAGCCCGGTCGCCGCAACGCCCGTGAACAAGGAACCGCGTCGTTGTCCTCATTCCGTCAGGGAGTCCCCCCCATGCGTCCGATCGCCCGAACCCTCGCCCCGGCCCTCTCCGCGGGGCTCGTCGCGTCCGTCGCCCTCGCGGCCTCGGGATGCGGCGACTCCTCCACGGGCAAGGCCGTCCAGGTCACCCCGGAGTTCCAGAAGAAGACCGAGGACTACCTCAACAGCTATCAGCAGAAGATGAAGGATCAGCACCAAACCAAGGGCAAGTCCAAGGGGCACTAGTGCTTTGTCACAGCTTGATTTTCGGGTTGGCAGCAGGACAGGCAGGAATGCCTGTCTTCCGAAATCTCCAACACACATGGATCTAAACCCGGGGGACAGACATTCCTGTCTGTCCTGCAACGCGAATTCTGAGTGTTGACAGAGCACGAGGAATCGTCATGGGCCTGGATTTCGGGTCCGCCGAGGGGTGCGGCCCGCGTGGATTCGGCGGGGCGAGGTCCCTGCCGGGGCCTCCCCGAAGACGACCTCGCCTTCCAGGCTCTGCCCGGTCGCTCCGTCAGCCCCTGGCCATGTCTCGTCCCCGTCGCCTTGATCCGTCCCTCCTCAACCGTCCGAAAGGAGTCCTCCATGACCACGAGGTCACGCCGTGCCTTCACGCTGATCGAATTGCTGGTGGTGATCGCGATCATCGCCGTGCTGATCGCCCTCCTGCTGCCGGCCGTGCAGTCGGCCCGCGAGGCCGCCCGCCGCGCCCAGTGCATCAACAACCTGAAGCAGATCGGCATCGCCCTGCACAACTACCACTCGACCCACTCGAAGTTCCCGCTGGGGAACTCGCTGAACCTCCAGGGGCCGCTCAACACGGACCTGGCGCTCTGGAATTCCTGGGGGGCCCAGGCCCTGATGCTCGGCTACATGGAACAGACGCCGATCTACAACGCGATCAACTTCACCTTCGGGCCTTACCCAGTGGGCACATTCTCGAACACCAACGGGACGGCCAGCAACTCGATCATCTCGTCGTTCCTCTGCCCGTCCGACCCCTTCGCCGGCGCCCAGGGGAACGTCTCCGGCGGGGGCGGCAACATCAACGACTACGCGGCCTCCTTCGGCGCCACCGCCGGCAACGCGTCGGGCTGGGACAACAACCTCGGCCCCTATAACCACCAGACCGCGATCGGCAGTTCGGGGATGTTCACCTTCGCGATGTCCTACGGCCTCGAGTCGGCCACCGACGGGTCGTCGAACACCATCGCGTTCGCCGAGTGGCTCGTCGGCGACGGCCGGGGATCCTCCGGCAGCCGCTACCGCGGCAACATGGAGATGAACGACGCATCCGGCACCCCCTCGATGACGAATGCCATGACCAACATGCCGGCGATCACGACGGCGCTCCAGGGCTGCATCGCCAAGTTCCAGAACGAGCCCGCCAGCAATGCCTCGAACATCTCGGACTTCAAGGGCTGGCGATGGGCGTTGGGGGCCTACGGGTTCGGGTCGTTCAACACGATCCAGCTCCCCAACGACAGGCAGTACAACGTCGGCGGCTGCCGCGACCAGTCGGGCAACCAGGCCTGGGCGGACGGCGGCTGGACGATCGGAGCCGCGAGTGCCCACCCCGGCGGCTGCAACGTCCTCTTCGCCGACGGCAGCACCCGCTTCATCAAGGACAGCGTCGCCCGCAACATCTGGATGTCGCTGGGCACCCGCAACGGCGGCGAGGTCGTCAGCGCCGATTCGTACTGATGCGGAGTTCGCCGGGGCGCGGCACCCGCCGCGCCCCGGATGGATCGATCCGCCCCGCGATCAGGCCGGATCGGCGGCGGCCCGCGGCCGGCCCGTCGGCAGATCCGCCACCAGGGCCGCGACCAGGCCGGCCAGGCCGGCGACCAGGAGCCGGGCCAGCAGCCGGGTCGTCCAGGTGGCCGAGACCGGGCTCGTCGTCCGGTCGGCGGGGAATACCGCCAGGCCGACGAGCTCGTACGCCACCGCGCCGGCCAATGCCCCGATCATGCCCCCGAGCGCGGCATTGATCAGTCGGTCCCTGCCTCCCCCCAGGCCCAGCCCGAAGGCGATTCCCCCGGCGAGGCCGCAGGCGGCCCAGATCCCGCCGTGGATGAGCAGGGGCAGGTACAGGTCCCGGGAGAGATTCTCGGGCGCCCGATCGAGCGCCCGCAGGTAGACGGCGATCAAGGCGAGCGAGGCCGCCCCTGCGAACACCGCCCCGACCACCAGGCCGATCGCCCCGGCGCGGAGCCCGGCGCGGACGTTTCGCCTGGCCAGCCCCCCCGCGATCCCCAGCGCCAGGCCGAGCAGCCCCCCGAGCGCCGCGAAGGCCAGCGTGCCGTTGCGGTAATCGGCGGCCGACTGGTCCTCGAACGAGGGCCGGAAGATCTCCATCCCCATCACGACGGTCTTCGTCAACGGGGGAGGCAAGGCCGCGAGCACGCCCTCGCCGATCGACCAGGCCACGCCCCCCGCCAGGAGCCCGGCCCCCGCCGCGGCCCCCGGCAGCCAGGCCGTGCCTCGATCGGTCGGCCCCGCCGAATCCCTCGCCTCGTCAGCCTCGCCGCGCCCCGCCAGGATGGATCGACTCATCAGAGGTCTCCTCGCAAGCCGGGCCCGTCGACCCGCCCGTGATGCCGAGGGCCGCGAAGGCCGTTGCGAGGCGCGATCGGGGAGGCCCCCATGACCGCTCGTCAAAGACGACCGCCGCCCGTCACGGCTCCCCGCGCACGCCCCCGTCATTCCAGAGCCGGCGGATGATCTGGAGCTTGCGCTCGATGGTCCGGGGTGTGAAGCCGAGCTTGCCGGCGATCTCCTCGGTCGTGAACCCCTCCAGCCTCCAGAGGGCAATCGCGCGGAGGATCGTGTCGCTGAGTCGATCCAGCAGGGACTGGCACGCCTCGGTCACCTGGAGCAGCTCGTGCGGGTCCGGCTCATGGCCGGCGATCTGGGAGAGGCGAGCCTCCTCGACGGCCGCGTCCCCGTCTTCGGCCGTCGGGACCTGCCCCACTCCCCCGCGCTTGACGCGGCGCTCGTGCCGGACCAGGTCCACGGCCTTGTGCTTGGTCAGGGCCATCAGCAGCGGCCACGGGTCCTCGACTTCCAGGAGCTGAGCGAACCGGCCGTCCCGCGTCCCCCGGCAGAAGCTCTTGAACGCGCTCAGCGCCACGTCCTCCTCGTCCGCCATCCGGCCGGAGACCCCGCTCAGCTTCCCCCTCGCCACGCCCACCATCCGGAGGAAATAGGTGTTCCAGAGCTGCTGGGCCGCGCCGGGATCGCCGTCCCTGAGCTGGGAGACCCACATGCGGACGGGGGACGGATTGCTCATCGGAGACGCCACCACGTCCCGCGGCGCGGCCAGTCCGGACGAAGACCGCCCGATCCCACCCGAGGATCAACGGGGATCCTGTCACGACCTCGGCGGTCGACCACGGAGACGAGATCAAGACACGTGAATCGCGAGAGCGGCACGACGCCCCAGATAATCCACGTCCGCTCGCACGTTGTCAATGAAAAAGCGAGCCGCATCGGGTCCCTCACGACAGGAGCGAGAATCCGGCACGCGACGATGGACTCGCCTTCGCGGGAAGCTCGCCTCGACTTTGCCCCCACGCAGGCGCCCGAACGGACCCCAATTGAGAATCCGGCATCGATCCGGTCCGCCGCGGAAAAAAGGAGGGGATTGAGGGGGGGTAGCTGGTTGTATTCGACTCCGAAAGGAGTAGAATTCAAGCTAGGTCGATCCGCCAATCTCCATCCCATCCGTTGGTGATGGATCCGATGGCGGGAAGTTCGAGCCGGCCATGTGCGATGGCGGCCCGAATCCGGGTCGGTCGAAGGGTCAAACGGTAGGCAAGTACGGAAATCAGACGGGCCGATTGCGCCCAAGCCTGGGCGCCCGGAACCGTTGCGTCCGAAGCTCGGGCTCCGTCCGACCGCGGAGAGAAACCGTCCCCCTCGCTTGGTTCCATTGTGAGACTCCATTGTCCATTAGATCGCTCACACAATTTGGACCCTGCATATTCCAATTCCATCGAGATGACGAGAAGGTGCCATCCATGATCTCCTTGTTGAAGAACCGCTCCCGCCTTATGACCGTATGTTCGCTCGTCGCATGCCTCCTCCTTGTGGGGTGCGATTCCGGCAGCTCCACGTCAGGCCCGTCGGAGAATACGACGGCCAACAACGCCGCGCTGAAAGCGGCCATCGAGAAGAACATGGCCAATAACAAGGCCGCCCAGCCCCAGAAGAAGGGGCATTGATCATCGCCGGAGGCGTCGACACGCCCCCGGAGATCGCTCCAAGGACGGGACGGATCCGTCCCGCACCGTTCGGAGCGATCACCTGACGCAAGACAACTCTCGCGGCCGGCAAGAGCAAGGCCGGACGCGTCTTGTTGTGTCCCTGCGCCTCGATCGAGGCGCGGTCTCTCGCTTTTCTCCATATTTTCTTGAGGTGCGTGCAAAATGATCTCTCCCAAGCGTCGCGGATTCACACTGATCGAATTGCTGGTGGTGATCGCGATCATCGCCGTGCTGATCGCCCTCCTGCTGCCGGCGGTGCAGTCGGCCCGCGAGGCCGCCCGCCGGGCGCAATGCCTCAACAACCTGAAGCAGATCGGCCTCGGGTTGCACAACTATCACTCCGCCATCGGCGCGTTCCCGCCCGGCAAGTCGCTGGGCATGAACGTTGTGGGCAGCTACGGCGGCTGGACCGACTGGAGCGCCCACGCGCTCATGCTCCCGTACCTGGAGCAGGCGCCGCTCTACAACTCGATCAACTTCAACTTCCTGGGCGGTTACGACAT
Organism: Aquisphaera insulae; assembly: GCF_011064615.1. Lineage (GTDB taxonomy): Bacteria > Planctomycetota > Planctomycetia > Isosphaerales > Isosphaeraceae > Aquisphaera > Aquisphaera insulae. The sequence continues at coordinate 75,490 of NZ_JAALJH010000027.1, forward strand.
GGGGTACGCCGTCAATTCGACGGTCTACGACGCCAAGGTGAACATGTTCATCTGCCCGTCCGACTCCAACGGCAACGGCAAGCAGAACACCAACAGCTACTACGCCAGCAAGGGGACCAACACCAACCAGTATCCCTGGAACCCCTGCACGGGCCTCTTCGATGAGCTGCGCGGCGGCTACAACAGCGACGGCACGATGTGGAAGAACCTGGCACGCTGCTACGGCATCGCCGACTGCGTCGACGGGTCCTCGAACACCATCGCCTTCGGTGAGGCCCTCATGGGCGGAACGTCGAACCTGAAGGCCAGGAACTGGAATAGTATCACGGGCGTCACCGCCGCCCAGCCCGGCTCCGTCGATGACGCCTTTTCGCTGGTCCCTACGGGCACCGAGCCTCCCGGCCCCACGATCCAGGCCGCCCTCCAGGCGTGCTCCTCGGCCTCGATGACCGGCAACCTCGGCGGTGGCGGCAGCACCAAGGGCCAGCGCTGGGGCTGGGGTGCACCCGGCATGTCGATGTTCAACACCATCGTCCCGCCCAACAGCCAGCAGTACGTCTTCGGCGCCTGCCGGAATGACTGCGGCGGCTGCAGCCCCGACCAGGGCATGTTCTCCAACGCCACCAGCAACCACAGCGGTGGGGCCAACTTCCTGATGGGAGATGGCAGCGTCAAGTTCATCAAGAGCTCGGTCTCCTGGCGGACCTACTGGTCGCTCGGCACCCGCGACGGCGGCGAGACCATCAGCTCCGACGCCTTTTGATCGTGCCCCCGATCGGGCCTCGGCCTCCACGGCCGAGGCTCAGACCAACTCGCGAGGCCCCCGGCACGGCCCGACGCCGCCCCGGGGGCCTCGTCATGCGCCCTCACACGCTTCCGCAGCCGGCCTCCAATTCCCCTCCGCTGATCGCCCTGATCGCGACATTTCCGTAAAATCCCCTGGAAAATCGTCGGTTTCGGGGGATGCAACGATTGCCAACTCCTAAAGAATTCGTAGAATAAATATGGGCATAGTTAGCGATCCGAGAAGGTTCGACCGTGGCCAGGGGCCTGACAACGTGTGGGGCCGGGTCGCGCGCAAGCTCGAAGTCGTGAGAGGTTCGGATCGCCCCTTGCCAGTCGGGGATGGATCGCCGCGCGAGGCCGTCCTTTCCCCTTACATGTGATTGCACGTCCAGTAATCGTCCACGGGGCCCGAACGTCGGTGGTCCGTCCCGCGAAGTGCGGAGGCGTGATCGGCCGATCGTGCGTGGTTTCGCGCGCGATCTAGGGCCATCTCACGGCCGGAGGTGATGAGAATGTCGACCTCGATGCGACTTGGTTTGCGCCGGCTGATGCTCCTGCCGCTGGGCGCCTGCCTCCTGGCGAGCGGATGCGGCTCATCCGAGGAGGTGACGCAGATGGCCCCGCCGGGGCGAAGCCCGGAGATGATCGCGGCGATGGAGAACAACGCGGCGGCCGTGAAGGCGGCCGATTCCAGGGCCGGCCACGCCGCGAGGGGGGGGCACGTGAAGCCCGTCAAGACGGGGCGACCGGCCCGCCGCTGAGGGCGGGCGAGGCGACATCGGTTCCAACAGTGGGGCGACGGCCGGTGATGCCGGCGACCGTCCGCCGTGCGCGCCGCGGCTTGCCACGCCGCGGCCGATTCTCCGGCACCGTTCTGGGATCGAGGAACACCACCCGGTGGGAGGAGTCGTCATGAGATCGTCGGGACGTCGGGGATTCACGCTGATCGAACTGCTCGTGGTGATCGCGATCATCGCCGTGCTGATCGCCCTGCTCCTGCCGGCGGTGCAGTCGGCTCGCGAGGCGGCCAGGAGGATCCAGTGCACGAACAACCTCAAGCAGATCGGACTGGCCCTGCATAACTATCATTCGGCGATGGGCTCCTTCCCGCCGGGCAAGACGCTCGGCATGGACTCGCTGGGCAGCTACGCGGACTGGTCGGACTGGAGCAGCCTGGCCCTGATGCTGCCCCAGCTCGAGCAGGCGTCGATGTACAACGCCATCAACTTCAACTTCCTGGGAGGCACCAACCTCGGCTATTCGGTCAACTCGACGGTCTGGAACTCGAGGCTCAACGCCTTCATCTGCCCGTCGGATTCCAACGGCAATTCGCAGGCCAACAACAATAGCTACTACGCCAGCCAGGGGACGACCACCACGCAGTACCAGGGCAACGGAGCCACCGGCCTGTTCACCGAGCTGAGAGGGGGCTGGAGCAACGGGACGTGGTGGAACACGGGGCGGGCCTATGGCCTGGGCGATTGCACGGACGGGTCGTCGAACACGATCGCCTTCGGCGAAGGCCTGATGGGGGGCTCGCTACTCCAGATCGGTCGGGGCAACAGCTACGCGGTCAACCTGACCGCCGCCCAGGCGGCGAGCGTGGACGACGCCTACTCCCTGGTGCCCGTCGGCGTGATCCCCCCCGGGCCGACGGTCACGGCCGCGCTCCAGGCGTGTGCGACGGCGGTCACGACGGGCAACTTCGGGACCACGCTCAGCAACCGGGGGAATCGCTGGGGCTGGGGCGCGCCGGGCATGACGATGTTCAACACCATCGTCCCGCCCAACAGCCAGCAGTACAACTTCGGCTCCTGCCGTTACGACTGCAGCGGCTGCGGCCCGGACGAGTCCACGTTCTCGAACGCCAACAGCAATCACAGCGGCGGGGCGAATTTCCTGATGGGCGACGGCAGCGTGAAGTTCATCAAGAGCTCGATCGCGTATCCGACCTACTGGGCACTCGGCACCCGCGCCAACGGCGAGGTGATCAGCTCCGACTCCTATTGATGAGACTCTCGGCCGCGCGGCCCGGGCCCGCCCCACGCCCGAGGCCGTCGCGAGGGGGGCACCGGGCCCCCGGCCGGGCCGTCAGGCCTTGCCGGGGGCCCCGGCGCGCCGGTCGCTTGCATGGGCCGCGGCGAGCCGGCCGGCGGCCTTGGGACTTCCCTTTCGAAGAAGCTTCGACGAAGATCGAGGCTCGGTCGGTCATCGCCCCGTTCGAGCCCGAGAGATCATGGCCAGCTACGACCCGGAGTTCTACGAAGCCCCCAAGTCGTCGCCGGAATACGACGCGACGCGACCCCGGCAGCGCGGGTGCTTCTTCTACGGTTGCGTCATCGCCAGCGTGCTGGCCGTGCTCCTGATCATCGCGCTGGCCGTGCTCGCCTTCCTGGCCCTCCGCTTATTCAACGGCATGGTGCAGGAGTGGACCTCGCCGACCCCCGTCGAGCTGCCCCGCATCGAGGCCTCCGAGGAGCGGCGGAAGGATGTCAAGGATCGGATCGATCGGTTCATCGCGGCGGTCAAGGAGGGGAAGGCGGCCGAGACGCTGGTGCTCGACAGCGACGACCTGAACATCCTGATCGAGCAGCACGAGGAGCTCCGCGGCACCATCCACGCGGAAATCGTCGGCGACCGGATCAAGGCCCGGATCAGCATCCCGTTCGGTGTCCTGGAGAAGATCCCCCAGATGAGCGGGCGCTATCTCAACGGCGAGGGGGAGGTGAAGGCGTCGCTCCGCGACGGCGTGCTGATCGCCACCCTGGATTCGCTCATGATCAACGGCAAGAGCCCGCCGCCCTGGCTCACCCAGGGCCTGCGCGAGCAGAACCTGCTCAAGGACGCGTACAGGGACCCGAAGAACGCGGAGCTGATCCGCCGCTTCGAGCGGCTGGACATCCGGGACGGGAAGGTCTACCTCGAACCTCGCCCTCCCGGGAAGATGGCTCCGACGGTCGAGGCGGAGTCCGACTCCGCCGAGGAATCCGATCCTTCCGGCGCCCCCGCCGGACCCAGGAAAGACGCTCAGGATGCCGGCACGGCCCCGCCAGGGGGCCGGCCCTGATCGCCCCTCCAGGGAAGGAGGGATTTCGCCCCCGCCCCGCGGCCGCGGGGCGGCTCCACGATCCGGCCCAGCTTTAGGAGTTGTTCATGCAGAGTGCCCCGTCCCCTCGCGATCGCCTCCCCGCACTGATCGCCGCCCTCGCGGCGGCCCTGACCCTCGCCGGCCCGATCGCCGCGTCCCGCGGCGATTCCCCCCAACCCAGGAAGATCACCTCGGTCGAGGGGATCACGGAGTACCAGCTCGCCAACGGCATGAAGGTGCTCCTCTTCCCCGACGCGTCGCGGCCCAAGGTGACGGTCAACCTCACGATCTTCGTCGGCTCCCGTCACGAGGGCTACGGCGAGACCGGGATGGCCCACCTGCTCGAGCACATGGTCTTCAAGGGGACGCCCGATCACCCGGACATCCCCGGCGCCATGAAGGAGCGCGGGGCCCAGTTCAACGGGACCACCTCCGAGGACCGCACCAACTACTTCGAGACGCTCACGGCCAGCGACGACAACCTCGAGTTCGCCATCAAGCTCGAGGCCGACCGCATGGTCAACAGCCGGATCCGGGGCGAGGACCTCGCCACCGAGTTCTCGGTCGTCCGCAACGAGTTCGAGCGCGGCGAGAACTCCCCGGAGAGCGTCCTCTCCCAGCGGATGTCGGCCGTCGCCTTCGAGTGGCACAACTACGGGAAGTCCACGATCGGCAACCGGACGGACATCGAGCGCGTGCCGGTGGACAGCCTCCGCGCCTTCTATCAGAAGTTCTACCAGCCGGATAACGCCATGGTCGTCGTCGCCGGCAAGTTCGACGAGTCGAAGGCCCTGGAGCTGGTGAACAAGTATTTCGGCTCGCTCCCCAGGCCCGACCGCAAGCTGCCGGCGACCTACACCGAGGAGCCGCCCCAGGACGGCGAGCGCGTCGTGACCCTCCGCCGCGTGGGCGACGTCGGGATCGTCGGGATCCTCTACCACGTCCCGTCCGGGCCGAACCCGGAGTTCCCGGCGGTGCAGGCCCTCGCCCACGTCCTCGGCGACGAGCCCTCCGGGCGGCTCTACAAGGCGCTCGTCGCGACCAAGCTGGCCTCGAGCGTCAGCGCCGGCAGCTTCGGCCGCCACGACCCGACCGTCATCGAGATGACGGCCGAGGTCAACACCAAGGAGCTGGGGCCGCTGGAGAAGGCCCGCGACGCGATGTACAAGGTGATCGACGAGGTCATCAAGTCCGGCGTCACGCAGGAGGAGGTGGACCGCGCCCGCCAGAGCTACCTCAACGGCCACGAGCAGGCCGCGTCGGATCCCAACCGGATCGCCGTCGCGCTTTCGAACTGGGCCTCGCAGGGGGACTGGCGGCTCTACTTCCTGAACCGCGACCGGATCGAGAAGGTCACCCCGGCGCAGGTGCAGGAGGCCGCGGCGAAGTACCTGACCCCCAGCAACCGGACGGTCGGCTTCTTCATCCCCTCCGCGAAGCCGGAGCGGACCCCCGTCCCCGCCACGCCCGACCTGGCACGGATGCTCGACGGCTACAAGGGCCGCGAGGTCAAGTCGCTGGGCGAGTCGTTCGACGTCTCGCCGCTGGCCATCGAGGCCCGCGTCCAGCACCCGCAGCCGATCGAGGGTGTGAAGGTCGCCCTGCTCCCCAAGAAGACCCGCGGGGACATGGTCCACGTCGCGCTCAACCTCCACTACGGCACGGCCGAGAGCCTCAAGGGGAAGACCGACGCCGCGGGCTTCCTCTCCAGCCTCATGCTCCGCGGGACCAAGAGCCTCAGCCGCCAGCAGATCCAGGATCTGCTGGATAAGAACTTCGCCCGCCTGGGCGGCGGCGGCCGGATGGGCGGAGGAGGTGCCGGCGTCCTCTCTTACTCGATCCAGACGAAGCGCGCCAACCTGCCCGTCGTCCTCGACATCCTCCGCCAGGTCCTCCGCGAGCCGACCCTGCCGGAGGACGAGTTCGAGGTCATGAAGAATGAGCGTCTGACCGCCCTCGAGCAGGGCCGGACCGAACCCATGCGGCTGGCGAGCAACCATCTCCAGCGGCTCCTCGCGTCCTACCCCAAGGATGACGTCCGCTATGTCCCGACCCTGGATGAAGAGGTCCAGCGGCTCAAGGCCGTCACCGTCGACCAGGTCCGTGACGTCTACAAGAGCTTCCTCGGATCGAGCCACGGCGAGCTCACGATCGTCGGCGACTTCGACGCCTCCGAGGTCCTCCCCATCCTGGGCAAGACCCTGGACGCGTGGAAGAGCCCCCGGCGATTCGAGCGGATCGATCGGCCCTACCAGCCGGGCCTCGAGGTGAAGCGAGAGTCCATCGAGACGCCGGACAAGGCCAACGCCATGTACCTCGCCGGCACGAACCTGAAGCTCCAGGAGACGGATCCGGATTACCCCGCGATGGTGATCGGCAACTCCATCCTGGGCGGCGGCGCCCTCTCCTCGCGGATCGCCGACCGCCTGCGGCAGAAGGGGGGCCTGTCCTATTCGGCCGCCTCGATGTTCTCGGCCAGCCCGCTGGATGCCCGCGGCACCCTCATGGTCATGGCGATCTACAACCCCGCCAACCGCGACAAGGTCGTCACCGGCGTGGATGAGGAGGTGGCCCGGCTCCTCAAGGATGGCGTCAACACGGCCGAGCTCAAGCGTGCGGTCGACGGCTACCTGAAGCAGCAGGAGGTCCAACGGACCAACGATCCCACGCTCGCCTCCGCCCTCGCGGAGAACCTCTACCTCGGCCGGACCTTCCAGTTCCAGGCCGACCTCGAGGCGAAGATCAAGGCCCTCACGATCGACGAGGTCAACGCCGCCCTGCGGAAGTACCTCGACCCTTCGAAGCTCTCCGTGATCACCGCCGGCGACTTCAAGAAGCCGTGATCCGAACGTCCGAGGCCGCCCGGCGCCGGGACCTCCCGCGCCGGGCGGCATGCCTTCCGCATCTCGCTCTTCGCTTCCATGACTCCCCCCAGCGGGCTCCTACTCCTGCCTCGGCAGGTACTCCGAGGGGAGTGGCGTGCCGGGGCGCTCGGCGTCCCAGAAGATGGTGACGACCCACCAGCGATGGCCGTCGTCCAGGAGCTGGATGCTGTTGATCCCGCGGGAGAAGGGCTTCGCGTCCTCCTTCGCGTGCCGCGATTCATAGGTGCTGAAGACGTGCGCGATCGCGCCGAAGCGATCGACGCGGCGGGCGATCTCGCGTTCGAAGAACCCCTCCTTCAAGCTGTTCGCCCCGGCCCGATCGGCGAACTCATCCACGGTGAGCACCCGCGCCGAGGGGGCCTCTCCATTCCGCCGGACCGTGGGGATGAGCCGGGCACCCGGTACGAAGAGCTTGCGGAAGGCGTCCCAGTCGCGCGGGCCGGCCGGTCCCGAGATGACCCCGTAGAGCCGATCCGCGATCCCGTCGATGGAGCCGAGCTCCTTGTCGCGGTCCTGAGCCGGGGGGGGCTCCGAGGCGAGATTCCCCGCGGGCCTTGCCAGGCAGGCCGCGGCGGCCAGGATCAGGAGGCGGGCGAGCTTCACGGGCCGTTGACGGGTCGCGGGCATGGGCGGACTCCTCGGAGGTAAGTGGTGATGCCTCGTACGGGATGGAACGGACGTCGGGGGCCTGTCAGATCACCGCGGGCGGCGGCGTCGCGCCGGAGCGGACGTGGTTGCGGAACCGCGCCATGGTCGGCGAGAGGTCGTCGCGCGCGGTGATCGCCTCGATGAGCCAGGGGGCCGGATCGGCTTCGGCCCTCGCCAGCGCGACCGCGAGCTCGGCGGGGGTCGTCGCGCGGATCGCCTTCGCCCCCATCGCCACGGCCATGGCCGGATAGTCCCAGTCCCTGCGGAGATAGTTGCGACTGGGCCCGTCGAGCGCCTCGAGCATCCCATAGCCGCTGTTGTTCAGCAGCACGATGATGGGCCGGAGGCCCTGGTCGACGAGCGTCGCCAGCTCGGTCCCGGTCATCTGGAAGGCGCCGTCGCCCACGATCGCCAGCGGCCGGCGAGACGGATCGGCGATCCCCGCCCCGAGTGCTCCCGGGACGGCGAAGCCCATGGAGGCGTAGTATCCCGCGGCCAGGAAGACCTCGGTCCTCAGCTCCAGGCCGATGAACCAGGAATCGCCGACGTCCGCCACGAAGCTGTACTTGCCGGCATCGAGCCTCCCGAGCGCCCGGATGACGTCCGCCACGCGGAGGCGTCCCCCCGCCACGGCCTCGGCTCCGGACTCGGCAACCGCCGCCGGATGCGGGAACGACGGGGTGTCCCGGTCGCTCGCCGGCAGGAGTTCGAGCAGGGCCTCCGCCACGCGACGGATCGGCAGGCCGTCGTAGCGGTGGTATCGGATCCGGACGCCGTCGGGATCGATGAGGATTCGCGCCCGCCGGTCGATCCGCTCGGTCCAGTAGCCCGTCCCCAGGTCGGTGCGGACCACGCCGATCCCGAGCACGCAATCCGAACCATCGAGGAGCGTGCGAACGGCCGGGTCGCCGAGGGCCCCGACGTAGACGCCGGCGAACTGAGGATGGCTCTCCGGGAACGAGGCCTTGCCCAGCACGTCGGTGGCGACCGGCACCCTCAGCCGCTCGGCCAGGCGGATCACCGCGTCGGTCAGGCCGTGCCGCCGGACGCCGACCCCCACGTACAGCACCGGCCGCTCCGCCTTCGAGAGCATCGCGGCGATCTCGCCGACGACCTCGTCGAGGGCGCCTGCGCTCGCCTGGCGATCCGCATCGGAAGGCTCCAGGACCAGCGGGCCGGCGGCCGGCACGACCTCCGCACGGACGCGGTCGCGGGGGATCTCCAGATACCCGGGCCGCTTTCGCAGGTAGACGTTGCGGAGCACTCGATCGATCAGCTCCGGCGCCGTGGCCGGATCTCCGAGGATCGCCGCGTCGGTCGTGACCTCGCGATAGATCCGCAACTGGCTCTCGTAGTTCCGGACGACGTGATGCAGGTGGACGTCATGATCGCCCCGCAGCGACATCTCCGGCCCGCCGCTGACGACCAGCAACGGCGACTGCTCCGCATAGGCGCACGCGACCGGGTTGAGGGTGTTCAACGCGCCCGGCCCGTAAGTCACCAGCGCCACGCCCAGCCCCCTCATCCGCGCATAGGCATCCGCCGCGAATCCGACCCCCGGCTCATGGCTGCAAACGACCGTCGGGAATTCGAGCGCCTCCTGCACGGCGTAGATCGAGAGGATGAAGTCGCCGGGGATGCCGAACGTATGACCGACGCCCAACTCGCGGAGCCGGGCGAAGAGGTATTCCGTCAGATTCATGGACGAGTCCCCGAGGTAGAACCATGGTCGCGGGAAGCCTGGCCGCCCCCATCATAGCCGCCCCATCATCCGGGGCAGAATGTTGGTCCCGGCCGGCCAAGATGAAGATATCACCAAGATTCCGTGATAGAATGTCGGCCACTGGGGCCGCCGTTCAGTCATTCGTACACCACCTCACGCTCAAGTCACAGGAACGAGGGCCCGGATGAAGGAGCCATCGAGAGCGACGCCGATCAGGTCCGTCGCCGCGATCACGACATTCGCCGCGATCATCGCGACCACAGCTTCAGGTTGCAGCCCGGCGGCCGGCTCACCGGGGTCGTCGGCCGAAAGCTCGAGCCCTCAGGGCCCGGGAGGGCCGGGCAGGCCGGGAGGACCGGGCCGGCCGGGCGGCTTCGGTCCGGGCACTTTCCTGGGGCCGCAGATTTTCTCGGCGGCCGACGCGGACGGGGACGGCAAGCTCACCCCGGCCGAAGCCGCCGCCGCCGCGCGACGGTTCGTCGCACTCGCCGACACCGGCAAGAAGGGCTCGATCGACGAGGAGGCCCTCGGCCGGGCCATCAATCGGAACATCCGCATGCCCCAGGGCTTCGGCCCCGGCGGGCCTCCCGGAGGCGGGCCCGGCGGGCCTCCCGACGGAGGTCCTGAAGGCGGGCCTCCCGGCGACGGCCCTCCCGAGGGTGGGCCTCCCGGCTTCGGCCCCGGCGGGCCTCCCGGAGGCGGGCCCGGCGGATTTGGCCCGGGGATGTTCCTGGCCCCGCAGATCATGGAGCTGGCCGACGCGAACAAGGACGGCGCGATCTCGGCCGACGAGGCGGCGAGCTCCGCGGAGAAGTTCGTCCGCGATGCCGACAGGAAGAAGCGGGGATCGCTCGACGCCGAAGCCCTGGCCGAGGCCATGAACAGCAGGATGGGGCCTCCCCCCGGCTTCGGCCCCGGCGGACCGATGAACGAGGAGCGGAAGATCGCCAAGGCCTTCGACAAGGACGGCGACGGCCGGCTGAACCGGGAGGAGCGGCTCGCGGCCCGCGAATCCCTCAAGAAGGACCGGGACAGGAATCCGAGGGGGTTCGGGCCGCCGGGCTTCGGCCGCCGCGGCGGGCCCGGCCGCGGTCCCGGCGGGCCGGGCGGCTTCGGGCCGCCGGGCATGGCCAGCACCCCGCCCAAGCCCGGCCCGCGCGTCCAGCCGGCCGAGGTCGAGACGTTCGCGGGCCGCGACCTCTACGACCCGAGCATCCTCCGCACCCTTTTCCTGACCTTCGATTCGAACGACTGGGAGAAGGAGATCGAGGACTTCCACGGCACCGACGTGGAGGTCCCCGCGGACCTCGTCGTCGACGGCAAGACCTATCCAGGCGTCGGCATCCGTTTCCGCGGCATGTCCTCGTACATGATGGTCCAGGCCGGCCAGAAGCGCTCGCTGAACGTCTCGATCGACTTCACCCGCGACGGCCAGAAGCTCCTGGGCTACAAGACGCTGAATCTGCTCAACTCGCACGAGGATCCGACCTTCCTCCACACCGTCCTCTACTCGACGATCGCGCGGGCGTTCATCCCGGCCCCGAAGGCGAACTTCGTCCGCGTGGTCATCAACGGAGAGAGCTGGGGCGTCTACGTCAATGCCCAGCAATTCGACCGGACCTTCCTGGCCGAGAACTTCAAGGGGAACCAGGGGGCGCGCTGGAAGGTCTCCGGCAATCCGGGCGCCGATGGCGGGCTTCGCTATCTGGGCGAGGATCTCGATCCCTACAAGCAGCGGTTCGAGATGAAATCCGGCGGCAAGAAGGACTGGGAGGCCCTGGTCAAGCTCTGCAAGACCCTCAACGAGGCCCCGTCCGAGGAGCTCGAAGCCGCGCTGGCGCCGATGCTCGACATCGACGGCACGCTCCGGTTCCTGGCCCTGGACAACGCCCTGATCAATGGCGACGGCTACTGGTCGCGCGCCAGCGACTACAGCCTGTACCGCGACGGTACGGGCAAGTTCCACCTCATCCCCCACGACATGAACGAGTCCTTCGGCCCGGCGATGATGTTCGGCCCGCCGGGCGGCGGCCCCGGCGGTTTCGGCGGCCCTCCGGGCGGCGGCCCCGGCGGTCCCGGCGGTCGCGGCAAGCCGCCGGCGGCTGATCTGGATCCGCTGGTCGGCCTGGACGATGAAAGGACGCCGTTGCGGAGCAAGCTGCTGGCGGTCCCGTCGCTGAGGGCTCGATACCTGGGATACGTCCGGCAGATCGCCGATGAGTGGCTCGACTGGAAGAAGCTCGGCCCGATCGTGGCCGGCCATCGCGGCCTGCTCGACAAGGCCCTCGAGGAGGACACCCGCAAGCTCTCCTCGACGGAGGAGTTCCGCAAGATGACCGGCGACGCGGCCGAGTCCGGCCGCCGGGACCAGCCGCGGTGGGGTCCGCCGTCGATGAGCCTGCGGACCTTCGCGGACAGCCGCCGCGCCTATCTGCTGAATTCCATCGAGGCGCGGAAGGAGGCGAAATGACGGCGACCATCCCCGCCCCCGTCAGCTCCGGCCGGGGGTGCTCCGATGCCTGACTGGCTGTCGAAGTCCATGTCCGGCGGGTCCACCGCCTCGCCGCTGGAGCTGGGCGAGCGGTTCGTCGCCGCCCTCCTGCTGGGTGCGGTGGTGGCCGGATTCTATCGCTGGGCGAGGCGGGGCGAGGAGGTCCCGCCCACCTTCCAGGCCACCCTCGTCCTGCTCGCCATCCTGATCGCCATGGCGACGAAGGTCATCGACGACAGCGTCGCCCGGGCCTTCAGCATGGTCGGGGCGCTCTCGGTGGTCCGCTTCCGGACCGTCGTCAAGGACACGCAGGACACGGCGTTCGTCATCCTCGCGGTCGTCGTCGGCATGGCCGTGGGGGTGGACCGGATGGTGATCGCGTTAATCGGCCTGGCGGTGATCGGCGCCGCCGGGCTCGTGCTCTGGCCGCCGGGCCGGCCCCGGGGCTGGCAGATCCAGCCCGTCACGCTCTCGCTCCGCACCGTCCTGGGGGAGTCCGCCCGCATGGCCGCCGAATCGACGGTCGCGGCCTCGGCCGAGAACGCGGAGCTGATCACCGCGGGCACCGCGCGGCAGGGGGCGTCGTTCGACTTCACCTATCGCGTCCGGCTCCGTCCCGGCTGTTCGCTGGCGGCCCTCGTCGCGGAGCTCAACGCGATCGAGGGGGTCGAATCCGTCGAGATCACCCGCCGCGATTAACCCGGCCCGGCCTCTACTTCGCGCCGATCGCGAACGCGAGGCCGGCGGCCCGGTACGCCCGGCCCGGGTCATCGTCTCCCGTGGGAAAGCCGAGGAATCGGGCGAACCGGACCTGGCGATAGTAGGCGTACCAGGACTGGCGGGCCCGATCCCTCGTCCTGCGACTTCTTCGAGCATCCATGGTGAGTCATCCTGAAGTGGGGTGAAGAGCAGGGGCCGCTGCATCACTGCGCTCAGCCATCTATCAAGAAGTCTAGTCCATGACCGAAGGATCGTGACCTCTCGAATCTCGAAAAGCGGATCCCCCGCCTACCGGGGAGCCGGGCGATTCGCGGCGCGGCGGAGTTCGTCGTTCTCGAGGCGAAGCTGCTCCACCTGGCGTCGCAGGGCCTCGTTATCCTGGCGGAGCCGTTCCGGTTCGGTCATGCGAGCCTGCCGTTCCCGGGCGACGGACCGGATGGCCGCCTCCCGGGCGTCGAGGATCGCGACCTGCGCCCTGAGCATCTGCCGCCGCTCGCGGGCGACCCATGCCAGCGGCGCGAGCAGCGCCGCGACGACGGCGGTCGCGACCATGAGCATCCCCAAGGAGAACTGGACCCGTGGGCGCCGCGGCTCGTCCATGGTGTGGCTCCTGACCGACCGGCATCGGCCCGGGTTGAGATCGCGTGGCACGGATCTTATCATGGGGGCCGATCTCACGCACCAGCCGGACGGCGGTCGCGGCGACGACGCCCCTGACGCCGACACCGGCCCCTCGTGCCCCCGGGAGTCCGCGGCGATGCCGGCGAGTTTCGTGTGCGACATGGACGGCGTGATCTACCACGGCAGCCGCCTCATCCCCGGTGCGCTCGAGTTCGTCAAGCGGCTCCAGGACGGGGGTCACCGGTTCGTCTTCCTCACGAACAACAGCCAGTGGACCCCGCGCGACCTGAAGCACAAGCTCGACCAGATGGGCATCTCCGTGGACGAGTCCGCCTTCCACACCTCCGCCATCGCCACGGCCGACTTCCTCCGCCGGCAGATGCCCGGCGGCACCGCCTACGTCATCGGCGGCGCCGGGCTGACCAACGCCCTCTACAGCCACGGCTTCACCCTCACGGAGAAGGACCCGGACTACGTCGTCGTGGGCGAGACCCGCAGCTACGACTTCGAGAAGATCGAGCACGCCGTCCGCCTGATCCTCAAGGGGGCCCGGTTCATCGCCACCAACCCGGACCTGACCGGCCCCAGCGAGCAGGGGATCCAGCCGGCCTGCGGCGCCCTGGTCGCCCCCATCGAGCTGGCGACCGGCAAGAAGCCGTACTTCGTGGGCAAGCCCAACCCCATCATGATGTGGACGGCCCTGGAGAAGCTGGACGCCACCCCGGCAGAGGCCTTCATGGTCGGCGATCGGATGGACACCGACATCATCGCCGGCACCGAGGCCGGCATGCGGACGATCCTGGTCCTCTCCGGCGTCACCTCCCGCGAGCTGATCGAGACCTACCCGTATCGCCCCACCCTCATCTTCGAGCACGTCGGCGAGATCCCCGTCGGCGAGCTCGACTGAACGCCGAGGCCCCCCGCGCCCTCGATCCCGGCGGCCCGATCGATCCCCTCGTCGGGCCCCGCCGCCGGGGCCGCCCCGACCGCGCGCGCTTTCGCCCAGGACTGGCGCTTGGGCTTGTGGACGGAACAACAGGAAATCGTGACCTCGTCGATGGGCCGGGCTTCTCTGAAGCACGAAGGATCGCCCCCCGGCCTCGACGTATTCCGCCTCCAACAGCACGGGTCTGCCATCCTTGTAGAGGTTGAGCATGTACGACACAAGACCGCGCGCCCGGGCCGGCGCGCGCCGCCTCGCCGAGGTCCGGCTCCGCCAGCGATTCCACTTCCGGTCGAGCTGGGAGGCCCTCGAAGGCCGGCAGCTCCTCTCGGCCGCCTCCGCGGACCTCAGTGCCCTGACAGTCACGCCGAGCCTGGACGTGATCTCGCTGGCCGGCAAGACCACCACCCCCACCGGGTATTCCCCCGCCCAGATCCGCTCGGCCTACGGCGTGAACTCGATCGCGTTCTCGAGCGGGACCGTCTCCGGCACCGGCGCCGGGCAGACGATCGCCATCGTGGTGGCCTACAACGACACCTCGATCGCCTCCGACCTGGCGACGTTCAGCAGCACCTACGGCCTGACGGCCATGTCCACCACCGCGTCCTCGACCTCGCCGACGTTCACGGTGGTCAACCTCGGCGGCTCCAGCAGCAAGACCGACGCCGGCTGGGCCCTCGAGACGGCCCTGGACGTGGAGTGGGTCCACGCCATCGCCCCGCAGGCGAACATCGTCCTGGTCGAGGCGGCGTCGGATAGCCTCAGCGACATGTTCAGCGCCGTCAACTACGCGCGGAACGTCTCGGGCGTCAGCGTGGTCTCCATGAGCTGGGGGGCGACCGAGTTCCAGGGCGAGACGGGCTACGATTCCCTGTTCACGACCCCCTCGGGCCATACCGGCGTGACCTTCGTCGCCGCCTCGGGCGACTCCGGCGCCTGGTACGGGGCGATGTACCCCGCCAGCTCGTCCAACGTCCTGGCCGTCGGCGGCACGTCGACGACGATCACGAGCTCGGGCACGATCACCTCCCAGACGGGCTGGTCGGACAGCACCGGCGGTTACAGCGGCGCCGCCACCCGGTTCCGGACCTATGAATCGGTCCCCTCATACCAGTCCTCCACGCTCACCTCGGCCGGCCTGAACATCGGCGTGAGGACCGTGCCGGACGTCTCGTTCAACGCCGATCCGAACACCGGCGTCTCGGTCTACTCGTCGATCACCTACGCGGGCCAGTCCGGCTGGTTCGAGCTCGGCGGCACCAGCGCCGCGGCCCCCGCCTGGGCCGGCCTGATCGCCATCGCCGACCAGGGTCTGGCCCTCGCCGGCAAGTCCACCCTCTCGAACACCCAGGCGATGGCCGATCTCTACGCGCTCCCCTCATCGGATTTCACCGACATCACCTCGGGCAGCAACGGGTACGGCGCGAAGACCGGCTATGACCTGGTCACCGGCCTGGGCACGCCCAGGGCCGATCTCCTGATCGCCGGCATCGTCTCCATGGGAACGACCTCCAGCTCCGGCACCGGCTCCTCCGGCACCGGCTCCTCCGGCAGCGGCTCGACCGGCACCGGATCCTCCGGCCACAACAATCCCCCGCCGCGCCGAGGGCCGGGCGGCCGGTTCGCCGAGACCTCGGACGGCTCCACGAGCACGACCGGCACGGACGTGACCGCCACCGCCACCACGACGACCGCCGCGTCGGCCACGACCACCACGGCGGTCGAGGCGCTGAGCACGCCGTCAACCACGACGACCATCGCGCAGGCCGTTTCTTCCTCGTCCACGACGACCTCGTCGATGGTCGGGCAGGGCCAGGCCATCGGCGCGACGCTTCCCACGCAGTCGCTCCTGACCGGCTCGTCGTCCGACGGATCGCGGAGCCTGGTCCTCGACTCGACGCCGCCCGACCCGCAGCCGGCCCCCCCGGATCAGGCCCCCGCGCCGGCGCCCGCCGTCGACCAGGCCGATCCGGCCGCAGCCCCCGCGCTCGAGGATGTCCCGGCGTCCCCCACCCCCGTGCCCCGGGACGAGCTGCCGTCCAACCCGCTGCCCATCGTGCCCGACGAGCCGGAGACGGAGGACCCGACCGCGAGCCTCACCGACGTCATTCGCGTCCATCATCCGATGCAGGTCGCCCGCCATCAGCAGCCCGGCGGCCTCGCCCGGGCCGACGTCCCGGCCGCCGCGGACCTCGGCGGCGATTCCGGTTGGGCCGCGCCGGCACTCGCGGGCGTGGCGGCCGTGACCGCGGGCACCTATCGGATCCTTCTCGCCCGCGGCGAGCGGATCCGCAGGAAGCCCTCCGACCGGCGGTTCCCGGGCCGATGAGTCCCGCGCCCGCGATCGGCTCGCCCCTCGCCGGGCGAGTCGATCGCCTTGCACGATCGGACCAGCAGGAGTAGGTTCGTAGAGGAAGGGCAGGAGGCCCCCGGGGCTCGCCACGGTCGAGGCGTCCGGCCCACCGCGACGGCCCGAAGGGACGTGCCCGTCATGCTCGGCCTGTTCGCTCTCCTCGCCACCGCGGCCTTCGGGCCCGCCGATCCGGCTCCCCTCGATCTCCCCCCGGCGATCCGGCCGGCGGCCTTCCAGGCCTCGTTCGAGCTCGCCGCCGAGGAACGCCTGGCCATCCCGGACGATGTCCTGGCACGGGCGGCCCGGTTCCGCTACGTCCTCGTCGGCGGCCTGAACTTCGGCGGCACTCAGGGTTACCTGACCCACAACGCCCGCCAGCTCCGGGCTCGAGGGGTCCCGGCCGGCGCCGTCGAGGTGATCCACCCCGACTCGACGCGGACCATCCGCGAGAACGCCGACGACCTCCGGGCGCGGATCCACGCGATCGCCGCCAAGGGTCCGGAGAAGCTCGTCCTCATCGCCCACAGCCGGGGCGCCTGCGACGTCCTCGCGTTCGCACTCCAGGACGCCGCGTTCGTGAACGATCGCGTCGACGCGATGTTCCTCGTCCAGGGGCCATTCGGCGGTTCCGGCGTGGCCGACTACGCGGCCGGCGACGGCCCCGAGGCCGATGGGCAGATGCCCCTCCTGCCGCGGATCGCCGTCCGCGCGGGGAGGAAGATCGAGGCGACCCTCGCCGATCCCGGCCGGCATCGGGCCATTGCCGAACTCTCGCACGAATCGTGCAGCCAGCTCTGGGCCGAGCTGATCGCCGGGCACGGCGACGCGCTGGCGGTCGTCTCGCCCCGCACCTTCTACATCACCAGCCGGACGACCACCGCGAAGCACCCCGCCCTGCAACGGGTCACCGCCTCCTATCTGCATGCCTACTACGGCCCCAACGACGGCCTCGTCGCCCTCGAGGACCAGGACATCCCCGGCCTCGGCACCGTCCTCGCCGTGCTCGACGCCGGCCATACCGACCTGACCCGCCGGTTCCTGTCCGCCCGCCCCCGGGCCAAGGCCCGCCTCCAGAAGGCCCTCGCCGACTCGATCCTGCTGGCCGTCGGCAGCCCCCGCGAGGCCCTCGTGGAGACGACCTTCCGCCGAACCGTCCCCGCGCCACCTCGGGGACGTCGCTGAGCGACGACCGGCCCCGGCCCCGCCCCGTTGACTTCACGACCGGCACTGGAGTTGCAAAACCCTGCGTCGCCGGCGTGCCGGCTTTCTACCCGGTTTCAGTCGATTCAACGGGAGGACACAGACGCATGATCACCACGACACGGCCCCGCGGCCTCGCCGGCACGTTCGTGCTCGGCCTGCTGACGCTCGCGATTGCGCCGGCCGCCAACGCCCAGACCGAGCCCGCGCTCAAGCCGTCCGACCTCGTCGGCGGCTACACCATCGTCGGGGGGGAGAAATTCGGCCTGAAGGAGCCCGAGGAGCGCATCCAGGGCTCCACCGTCCGCTTCAGCGACGACCGCGTGGTCGTCGTCGACAAGGAGAAGAAGGAGATCTACGGCGCGACCTACACGCTCGACGCCTGCAAGGGGGATCACACCTGCAAGATCACCCTCACGAGCAAGCTCGCCGACAAGGAGGAGCAGGTCGCCAGGGGACTCATCAAGAAGGAAGGGGACACCATCAAGCTCATCTACGCCATCCCCGGCGGCGCCGAACCGACCGAGTTCAAGACCGGCGAGAAGCAGCTCATGTTCGTCTTGAAGAACACGAACAAGTAACGACGGTCGACCGCGCCCCCGATCCTCGGCCGCGGGCTCGCCCCGCGACCGGGGATCCCGGGGCCCTCCTGATCTCGGCCCCCGGGGGGGTTATAATGGCCTGATTGGGCTCGAGCCAGATTCACGCACGCGTCCGCTCGAAGGAGAGAAGGACCATGGCGAGTTCAGACCAGGTTCGTCGTCGCGATTTCCTGAACCAGACGCTGGCCGCGGCCGGGACCGCCGGGATCCTCGCCGGCTCGGCGGCGGCCGCCCCGCCGGACGGGGCGCCGGCCGCGAAGCCGCCCCAGGCCGCCGAGGCCGCGAAGGTCCCCTGCGGCACCCTCGGCCGCGCCCGGATCAGCCGGGTCCTGATGGGCGGCAACCTCATCAGCGGCTACATGCACTGCCGCGACCTCAAGTACGTCAACAGCCTCTTCCGCGCCTATGCGACCGAGGAGAAGATCATCGAGACCCTCGCCCTGGCCGAGAAGCACGGCATCAACACCGTCTTCGAAACCGGCGACAACTTCATTCATACCTACAACCGCCGATACAACGGCCACCTCCAGTTCATCCCCCACATCGAGATCAAGACCACCTGGAGCCGGCAGGAGCAGGAGGACCACATCAAGCAGCAGGTCGACACCGGGGCCGTCGCCCTCTACGTCTGGGGCGTCTCGTCCGACACCTTGCTCCGCGACGGCCAGTTCGACCTGCTGCACCGCGCCGTCGAGACGGCCAAGAAGCACGACCTCCCCATCGGCGTCGGCAGCCACTCGCTGATGGTCCCCATGGAGTGCGAGAAGCGCGGCGTCCCCTGCGACTTCTACGTCAAGACCTTCCACAGCGACGACTATCCCTCCGCCACCCCGAAGGAGCTCCGCAAGGAGTTCATCTGGCTCGACGGCGGCAAGGGCTGGTACGACAACATGTGGTGCATCAACCCCGAAGAGACCGTCGCCTTCATGCAGTCCGTCGCCAAGCCCTGGATCGCCTTCAAGGTCCTGGCCGCCGGCGCCATCGCCCCGGCCCAGGCCTTCCCCCACGCCTTCAAGCACGGCGCCGACTTCATCGCCGTCGGCATGTTCGACTTCCAGGTCAAGACCAACGCCGAGATCGCCGAACGGGCCATCCGCCACAACCAGAAGCGCGCCCGCCCCTGGCGTGCCTGAGCATCGGTCGAGCCTGACATCCTGGCCATAAAACAGAGGATCTGGGCAACCTGCGAATCCCGGGGCGTTCACGGTCTCTCCCATCGGGACTCGGGTTGAAGAAAGCTCAACCCCCGGGGCGATACTGTGCTGGACGGGGGTGCGGATCGGGGTGATAATCCGCGCCCGCTCGATCTCGACGCCATGGACGGGCGAATCGAGATCCGGGCGGCTCATGGACGAACGACTCGCGGGGTTCCTGGGCCCCGGCCAGGGAGGGATCTCGAGGGCATCGCGGCCCTCGACCCGGCGACGGATGGATCCAGGCGGGAAGATCCGATCATGCACATCGTGACCGGGGCGGCGGGCTTCGTCGGCGGCAATCTCATCCGCGCCCTCAATCAGAAGGGCATCCGCGACATCCTGGCCGTGGACGACCTGACGATCGGCGACAAGTTCCGCAGCCTTGCTGACTGCGAGATCGCCGACTACATGGACCGGGCCGAGTTCCGCGAGTGGCTCCGCCGCGGCGGCTCGCACGGCTGGAAGCCGGCGGCGGTGCTCCATCAGGGGGCCTGCGCGGATACCACCGAGTCCGACGGCCGGTACATGATGGACAACAACTACACCTATTCGAAGGAGCTGCTCCACTGGGCCCTCGATGCGGGCGTCCCGTTCGTCTACGCGTCGAGCGCCTCGGTCTACGGGATGAGCCGCCGCTGCGCGGAGACGCCCGACCACGAGGGCCCGCTCAACGTCTACGCCTACTCCAAGCTCCAGTTCGACAACTACGTCCGCCGGCTGATGCCGACCCTTTCCAGCACGGTCGTCGGCCTGCGGTACTTCAACGTGTACGGCCCCGGCGAGGCCCACAAGGGACGGATGGCCTCGATGGTCTGGCAGCTCTACCACCAGGTCAAGGAGGCCGGCGTCGCGAAGCTCTTCGACGGCACCGACGGCTACGGTCCGGGCGACCAGCGGCGGGATTTCGTCTACGTCGGGGACGTCGCCGACATCAACGTCCATTTCGCGACCGGGCCCGTTCGCCGGGGGATCTTCAACGTGGGGACCGGCAAGAGCCGGAGCTTCAACGAGATCGCCCGGATCGTCATCGGTCTGCTCGGCCGGGGCGAGATCCGGTATGTCCCGTTCCCGGACTCGCTCCGGGGCAAGTACCAGAGCTTCACGGAGGCCGACGTCACGCGGCTCCGCGAGGCGTACAGGCGGCCGATGACGTCGCTCGAAGAGGGGATTCGCCGGCTCGCGGAGCGGACCGGCCCGGCCAAGGTCAACGTCAATTCCCAGGAGCAGGAGGCCGCATGAGCACCCAGTCCCACAAGCTGGAGGCCCTGATCCGGGGCCTGCGTCCCTGCAAGGTCGCCGTGATCGGCGACGTGATGCTCGACCATTACTGCAAGGGGAACGCCGACCGGCTCAGCCCCGAGGCCCCCATCCAGGTCCTCGACGTCACCGACGAGTTCCGGATGCCCGGCGGCGCGGCCAACGTCGCGATGAAGGTCGTCGGCCTCGAGTCGAAGGTCCGCATGGTCGGCCTCGTCGGCGACGACGCCACCGCCGGCGAGCTCCAGGAGCTGCTCGCCGCCGATGCCGCGGTCACCGACAGCCTGGTCCGCGACCCCGCACGCTCGACCACCATGAAGACCCGGTTCATCGCCCACAACCAGCAGCTCCTCCGCGTCGACCGCGAGCACCGCGCGGCGCCCTCCGGGTGGGTCCGCGAGAAGCTCGTCCGCGAGGCATTCACCGCCGCCTCCGAGGCCGACGCCGTGATCCTCGAGGACTACGGCAAGGGGGTCCTCAGCCCCGAGGTCATCGCCGCCGCGATCCGAGGGGCCCGCAAGAACGGGGCGCCCGTGGTCGTCGATCCGACCGGCCGCAACTACAGCCGGTACGCCGGCTCGACCGTGCTGACCCCGAACCTGAAGGAAGCGTCGGTCGCCGCCGAGCGGCCGATCACGGATGCCGAGAGCCTGGAGGCCGTGGCCCACACGCTCGTCGAGCAGACCGGCTCGGCGCTGGCGATCACTCGCGAGGCCGAGGGGATATCCCTCTTCCGCCGCGACGTGCCGCGGGGCCCGATCACGCACACCCACGTCCCGACCATGCCCGTCGCCGTCTTCGACGTCACGGGTGCCGGCGACGCCGTGGCCGCGAGCCTGGCCATCGCGCTGGCGTCCGGGATCGAGATGGCCGACGCCTGCGCGCTGGCCAACCTCGCCGGCCGGGCCGTCGTCCGCCAGTTCGGCGTCGGCACGATCTCGCCGGGCCACCTCCTGGCGGAGGCCAACCGCGAGCAGGCCGACTGGATGGTCAAGACCGCCAACGTCGCCGCGGCCCGCCAGCGGTCCCGCGAGATCCAGCAGGCCGGCGGCAAGGTGGTCTTCACCAACGGCTGCTTCGACATCCTCCACTACGGCCACGCCCACCTCTTGCAGTTCGCCCGCAGCCAGGGTGACTTCCTGATCCTGGGCCTGAACACGGACGCCTCGGTCCGCCGCTTCAAGGGCCCGACCCGCCCCTATGTCTCCGAGGACCAGCGGGCCTACATGCTCTCGCTCTACCCGTTCGTGGACCTGATCGTCCTCTTCGACGACGACACCCCCATGAACCTGATCGAGGCCATCCGCCCCGACGTCCTCGTGAAGGGGGGCGACTACACCCCGGACACCGTCGTCGGCCGCGACGTCGTCGAGTCCCGCGGCGGCAAGGTCGTCATCTGCCCCCGCCTCGAGGGCCTCAGCACCACCGACCTCGTCCGCAAGATCCAGGACCGCATCCCGGCCTGAGAAACAGGCCACGACAGCCGCGACGAAATTGGCTTTGATCGTCCGATCGCCGTCCGCCGTGGATCGTCGTAAGCCCTTTCGCAATAAAAGTTCTGCCGGCAATTTTCGATTGGCTTTGATGGCGGGATTCGTGAGGAATTCGCAGCCTTCAACCCGTTGGACTCGCTCATCCCCGCTCGGCTTGTTCCCAGGACCAGAAAACGCACGAGACAGGAGCCGGCTCCGTCCGGCGAGCCGAGGCCCGCACCCTCCGGCTCCTCGCACTCCCTCGCAAA
>NZ_JAALJH010000270.1 GCF_011064615.1 Aquisphaera insulae
GCTTTGCCCCCCCGGATCCGTCGCGAATCCCGCCGGTCCGCGTCCTCCGCGCGTCGGGTGGCCGTGGTGGAACACCACGGGATCGCCTCGGCCCCCGAGCGACGCTCGACCGGCTCGCCGGCCCGCCCCCCATGGTGTCGCTTCGCTTCCACCACGGCCCCCTCGGTACCTGTGTGCCAACTGTCAAGCTTCCCAGACATCGGCTCCCGTCGCCCGGGACGGTCCCGCTTCGCCTCCCCGGATCCGCCATGGATCCCTCCGGCCCGCGTGCTCCCCGCGGGCCGGTCCGACTTCCTGATTCACCGTCACCCGAATTGCCAAATATCCTTCCGGGGATTCCGCGCGCCCGGCGCGCAAGAATCCCTCCCTACTCAATACAGTCCCGACGAGCCCGT
>NZ_JAALJH010000271.1 GCF_011064615.1 Aquisphaera insulae
CTCGGAGACGAAGCCCGGCAGGGCGATCAGCTCGAAGTCGCGCACGTACGGCTCCGCCATGCGGTTGCCCACCCGGTCCGCCGCCGCCGCCGCGGGCAGCGTCAGCCGGTAGCGACCCGGCGGCAACGCACCCGCGTCGACGTCGAACCCGACCGTCGTCCCTCCCGCTCCGACTCGCCGCGTCAGGGAAAACGTCACGTCGTCACCACTGCCCAGCACCCCGTCCGGACCCGCCGACCGCAGCACCGGCGCCACCGTCGCGGCATCGACCGGCTCGCTGAAGCTGATCGTCAGGCCCGCAACCAGCGCCGTCGATGCCGACCCGGCCGCCGGCAGGTCGGTCCCCGCCACCCGCGGCGCGACACCGTCGGTCAGCCGGATT
>NZ_JAALJH010000272.1 GCF_011064615.1 Aquisphaera insulae
TTTAGCCACAGATGAAGAGGGAGACGAATTTAGCCACAGATGAAGAGGGAGACGAATTTAGCCACAGATGAAGAGGGAGACGAATTTAGCCACAGATGAAGAGGGAGACGAATTTTAGCCACAGATGAAGAGGGAGACGAATTTAGCCACAGATGAACACAGATTAACACTGATAAGAACAGGAGAACATGATAGAAGATCCGAGAATGTTGACCGGACACGCGGGGGGAGAATTCGAGCAATCTCGTCGAAAAGTGAAGGATCGGCGGCAAGACCCCGCGCCATCGACTCGGGCGATTTTGCCTTTCAAGGTGTCGTCTTATCCGTGTGAATCAGTGTTCATCAGTGGCTAAATTTGTCTTTCTCTTCATCTGTGGCTAA
>NZ_JAALJH010000273.1 GCF_011064615.1 Aquisphaera insulae
GTCGACGACACCCTCTGCCACAAGCGGGGCGCCAGGGTCGCCTTCGGCGGCATCTTCCTCGACGCGGTGCTCTCCTCCAAGAAGCACAAGACCTTCCGGTTCGGCCTCAACTGGGTCGTCCTGGGCATCGCCGTGCCGATCCCGTTCCGCACCGACCGCTACTATTGCCTGCCGGTCCTCTGGCGGCTCTACCGCAAGAAGGGGCAGCCGGGGCATCGGCCCCGGCCGGCGTCGGCCGCCGAGCTGGCGCGGAAGCTGGCCGAGGCGAATCCGGAGCGGACCTTCTGGCTGGTCGGCGACAGTGCCTACATCAACGAATCCGTGCTGCGGGGCCGGCCGACGAACCTCCGGGTGATCGGGCCGCTGCACTGGAAG
>NZ_JAALJH010000274.1 GCF_011064615.1 Aquisphaera insulae
GGACCTGGCGGCGACGGGAGGCGGATAAGGGGTCAGGAGCCTTATTGACATCCGCGTCGCGTCGTCCTACCATGAAGCCATGCCAAGACCACCTCGCGCGGCTGAAGGCGGGCTGATCTACCACGAGCTGAATCGCGCCAACGCGCGGATGGGCATCTTTGAAGGCGACGACGATTATGCCGCGTTCGAGCGCGTCCTCGTCCAGGCCCTCGCACGATATCAGATGCGGCTCCTGGCGTACTGCCTGATGCCCAACCACTTCCACCTCCTGGTCTGGCCCCGCGAAGCGGGCGATCTATCCGACTTCATGAGGTGGCTGACGATGACTCACACCCAACGCTGGCACGCTTACCAACGCACCGTCGGCACCGGT
>NZ_JAALJH010000275.1 GCF_011064615.1 Aquisphaera insulae
CGGGGCAAGCATCGTCGGGGATCGCATCGCGGCACGGCTCGCTTCTCGTGCGGCCTTCCTCCTCTCCCTCGCGGCTGCCAGCTTGCGATCGCGATCCGCGAGGATCGCCCGGTCGCGGCCGGCCAGCTTGACCTCGGGGGCCACGTAGCCGATCGCACTGTGCAAGCGGACCTCGTTGTAATGCGCCACGAACTCCGCGACCAGCCGCCGCGCGTCCTCTAGGCTCAGCGGCACCTTGATCCGGATGCACTCGCCCTTGAGCGTCTTGTGCCACCTCTCGATCTTCCCGTTGCTCTGGGGATAGTATGGTGAAGTCCTCACATGAGTCATCCCGCAAATCCTGATGAACTCCTCGAAGTCGCGGGCGATGAA
>NZ_JAALJH010000276.1 GCF_011064615.1 Aquisphaera insulae
AGGGGCGAGCACCGTCGGGGATCGCATCGCGGCACGGCTCGCTTCTCGTGCGGCCTTCCTCCTCTCCCTCGCGGCTGCCAGCTTGCGATCGCGATCCGCGAGGATCGCCCGGTCGCGGCCGGCCAGCTTGGCCGCGGGGGCCACGTAGCCGATCGCACTGTGCAAGCGGACCTCGTTGTAATGCGCCACGAACTCCGCGACCAGTCGCCGCGCGTCCTCCAGGCTCAGCGGCACCTTGATCCGGATGCACTCGCCCTTGAGCGTCTTGTGCCACCTCTCGATCTTCCCGTTGCTCTGAGGATAGTATGGGGAAGTCCTCACATGAGTCATCCCGCAAACCCTGATGAATTCCTTGAAGTCGCGGGCGATGAG
>NZ_JAALJH010000277.1 GCF_011064615.1 Aquisphaera insulae
CGCGGAGGTCAACCGCCCTGCCGTAGGTGGCGGCCTGGTAGACCCCCGGCATGAGCGTCAGGCCGCTGTTCCAGTCCACTACGTAGACAGGGAAATACGCGAACGACATCATGCTGGCCGGCGTGCTGTTGGAGAGGAGGTCCCAGCCGATCGAGCTGGAATCGATCCCGCCGCCGGACCCGCTTCCGGTCGGGGTCGTGCTCGAGGAAGGCCCGGACGAGGTGAAGGAGGTCCTCCCTGGATCGCCCGCGCCCACCGGGAGGCCCGGCGCCGATTGCTTGGTTCCAGCCGCACTCGCCGCGGACGCGGTCCCCGCCGCGCTCATGAGTGCGGAACTTGCCCCCGACGAGGATGGCGTGGCGAACCGCAG
>NZ_JAALJH010000278.1 GCF_011064615.1 Aquisphaera insulae
CCCAGGAGGGATCCGCATTCGTATGAGATCCTGAACATTCTCTGTCACGATCGTCGGCCCCGCCCGTAATACGGGCATGAAGGACGTCCCCGGCACGCTCCCCGACGACCTCCCCGCCTCGCACGCGATGATCCGCGAGCTCGTCGACACCGTGCGCGAGCAAGGGCGGCTCATCGACGGCCTCCAGCATCAATTGGCCAAGCTCCTGCGGGCCCGGTTCGGCCGCAGCTCGGAGAAGATCGACCCCGATCAGCTCCTCCTCTTCGCGAACGAGATCCTGGCGGCGATGGGGCCCGACGCCGCGTCGAAGGTCGAGCCGAAGCCCGAGCCGCCCGCGGCGACGAAGCCGCCGAAGGAGGGCCAC
>NZ_JAALJH010000279.1 GCF_011064615.1 Aquisphaera insulae
TCCAGGAGGGATCCGCATTCGTATGAGATCCTGAACATTCTCTGTCACGATCGTCGGCCCCGCCCGTAATACGGGCATGAAGGACGTCCCCGACACGCTCCCCGACGACCTCCCCGCCTCGCACGCGATGATCCGCGAGCTCGTCGACACCGTGCGCGAGCAGGGGCGGTTCATCGACAACCTCCAGCATCAATTGGCCAAGCTCCTGCGGGCCCGGTTCGGCCGCAGCTCGGAGAAGATCGACCCCGATCAGCTCCTCCTCTTCGCCAACGAGATCCTGGCGGCGATGGGGCCCGACGCCGCGTCGAAGGTCGAGCCGAAGCCCGAGCCGCCCGCGGCGACGAAGCCGCCGAAGGAGGGCCAT
>NZ_JAALJH010000028.1 GCF_011064615.1 Aquisphaera insulae
CGCTCGACCTCGGAATCGGGGCTTTGGTCTGGCCTTCAGTGACGGCGCGCATTATAGTCGGGTTCCTCCCGAAGCAGCCTGCTCCGCGTGCGTCCGTCTCGTAAACGTGGGTCGCGAGTCTCGGGCGGCGCTTGATGCCCGTCCGTCGGGCGCGGGATCCTCCATCCATCTCCTGGCGAATCATTGCCGAAATCGCCAGAATCCCTCGTGCATGGGGAAGTCACGGCGGAATGTCGGAACCGTTCGTCAACACAGCGGTCTCTCCTGCCACGCACGAAGATCGTCGCGTCCTGCCCATCAGCAATGGCCAGGCGCACATCATACCCCGGACACGAACACTGACGGGCGTACAGGTGCTGGGCACGGGGAGCTATGTCCCCGAAAAGGTCGTCAGCAATCTCGACCTTCAGGACTCCCTGGGGTTCGATCCGGAGTGGATCGTCAACCGGACGGGGATTCACGAGCGGCGATTCGCCCTGCCGCACCAGGCCACGAGCGACCTCTGCATCCAGGCCGCCAGCCGCTGCCTGAAGGCGGCGGACTGCCGCCCGGCGGACGTCGACATGCTGGTGCTGGCGACGTTCACGCCCGACATGGCCTTCCCCTCCACGGCCAACCTGGTGCAGGATCGGCTCAAGCTGAACTGTCCGGGTTTCGACATCCAGGCGGCCTGCGCGGGGTTCGTCTTCGCCCTGGTCATCGGCTCCCAGTTCATCGGGACGGGGAACTGCAAGCGGGTCCTGGTGGTCGGCGGCGACTGCAACAGCCGGGTGATCAATCCGGGCGACCAGAAGAGCTTCCCGCTCTTCGGGGACGGTGCCGGGGCGGTCCTCCTCGGCCCGGGCACGGCCGAGCAGGGGATGCTGGCCTACCAGCTCGGCTCCGACGGATCGGGCAGCGACCTGCTCACGCGCCCCGCCGGCGGCAGCCGGATCCCGCCCACCTGCGAGACCGTCGAGCAGGGCCTGCATTACCTGACGATGGACGGGCGGGCGATCTTCAAGTGGGCCGTCCGGATCCTCGCCGACTCGACGCTCGCGGTCCTGGGCCACGCCGGATCCACGGTCCAGGACGTCCGCTGGTTCATCCCCCACCAGGCGAACGTCCGGATCATCCATGCCGCCAGCGACGTCCTCGGATTCCCGCGGGACGCCGTGTTCAAGAACCTGGAGCGGTACGGCAACACCTCCGCCGGCTCGGTCCCGATCGCACTCGACGAGGTCCACGCCTCGGGTGCGATCAGTCGCGGCGATCAGGTCCTCTTCTCCGGCTTCGGCTCGGGACTGAACTGGGGCACCGTGCTCTGGAACTGGTGAGGACGCGGCCCCAAACGGGCGGAGCCGACGACGACCGAGGAGACCTCGGCCGACGACGGCTCAACCCGGGGACGGCAGTGTTCCTTTCGCGGGCCCACCCGACGGCCGGTCGGGGGGATCGATCCGGTCAGGACTGCTTGTTCGCGATGTTGCCCCGGAGCCGGCGAGCGAAGTAGCCCGCACCGTAATTGCCCAGGGCGGTCCGGCCGCCCGTGGCATAGGCGGAGCCCGCGGCCAGGCGCTTCGCGTACGTCTTGGCGGCGATACCGTGGCCGACGGCGATCGTGGTGGTGCCGCTGATCGCCCCGTTGCCCTCCACGGCCGTCGAGGTCGTGTAGGTGTTGTTGCCCGAGGAATCGGCGGTCGCGCGGACGGTCGCGGAGTCGACGCTGTTGACGAGGTCCCCGCGCTGGCGGAGGCGAGCGATCCGGCTGGCCGCTCGCGTCCCTTGCAGGCCGGCAAGATAGGACGCGTAGTTGAAGCCGGTCTTGATCTCGGTATTGAGCTGGTTTCCGGTGACGTCCACCTGGTTGATGGACCCGTCCGTGGTGACCGCGACATTGGTCATCGCGGTGCCGGGATTCGCCAGGTAGATCCGGGCGGTGCCGGGCCTCCAGGTCTGGACGAAATTGGGATTCTGCGACGTCTGGATGACGGTGTTCGCCGCTCCGGCCTTGAGCGACTTGATGCGAGTGGCCCGGACCACGCCGCCGAGGAGCCCGTGAGCCGGATAGCCTTCGGTCCCGGCGGGGACGCCGTACTCGGAGGCCGGCAGGAGGACCGTGCTGGTCTGCCCGCTGAGCGAGTTCGTCACCGTCTTGGAGCCGGTGAAGACGCCCGTCGGGTTGCCCAGGCCCTTCTTGAACTTGAGCGAGCCGATCGAGCCGTTGACGTCGAGCGCCACGGCATCCGCATTGGCGCCGAAGCTCGCCTTGCGGAGATACTTCATGCCGCTCAGGCCGCTGGTGAAGGGCGTGGTGTCCTTCTGGGCGGTGAAGTTGGTGGCCTTGCCCCGGACCTTCAGGTTGTTGATCGCCTGGGTCTGGAGCGAGGTCCGGCCGGTCGTGCCCACGACGTTGTAGAAGAACTGGTAGGCATCGGTCAGCGGCCCGGACTGCGGCACCCCGGTCCAGTTCTGGACGGTCCCCCCCTGGGACGCCGCCACGATGTTCGGGCTGATCGGGGATTGGGTGATCGAGACGACGCTGAAGGTCTGGATCACGCCGTTGATGCTGAATTGGACGCTCGGCGTGGTCAAGGGGGTCGACGGGGTCGTCTCCGACGTGCTGTCGAAGACCGAGTTGTAGATCGAGTCGAGGTAGATCGACGGCTTGACCGTGAGCGGGACGGTCGGGCTGCCGATGACGATCTGGTAGACCGTGTCGTCCACCGAGGTGTCGACGAGGGCGAGGATGTCGTGGAAGCTGAGCGTCTTGACGCCGCCGTACAGGAAGACGCCGGGGCTGTCCGAGACCGTCGGGCTGACGTTGTTGCTCAGGTCGAACCCGTTGAGCTCGATCGACTTCACGCCGTTCATCGCGATCAGCCGGTTGAACGCGACGGTCCCGGAGGAGAGGACGCGATTGGATGTGGTGACGTAGCCCGTCACGTAGGTCGACTTCAGGCTCGAGCCCACGATCTGGATCGTGTCGATGTCGTCGTCGAGGCTGCCGTCATTGGGCGAGGTATCGGTGACGATCACCTTGCCGGGGCCGTGGACCGTGATCGTCCACTGATTCCCCTCGCGGTCGGTGCCGGTGACGATCTTGCCCTCGTTGCTCAGCAGGGGGCTGTTGGGATTGTTGTGCTGCATCAGGCTCCGATACGACGTCGGGATCTTCTGATGCGTGATCGGGTTCGTGACGGCGACATCCGTCGGCGTGTAGAGCGCCTGGAACATCCCCCCGTAGGAGAGGACCTGCCGATTCTCCAGCGCCTCGGGGGCGTGGAATTGCCTGCGCCGGGCCGAATAGGGCCGGTCCGACCGATGCTGCATGAATCCCATGGAAGACTCCCTCCCCCGGCGACGTATCAGGCCCACCCGCGCATCAAGCCGCGGAGCCCGCCTGCCTGGCCGCCCTCCCTGTTTACGAATGCCCAGCCGGCCCAGAATGGTGACGCGACCGCACACCCCGGGCGGACGCATGCGGCCCCGGAGGCATCCCGTGAAGGACCTCCCGCCACTCCCCGACCCCGACGCGGCTGGTCATTGACAACTTTAGAATTCGGCCGACTTCCCGACAGGACTTCATGGGACAAGGAAGGATGGGGAAGGCCGGGTATCGAGGAAAGCGAAGGAGCCGATTAGTTCGTGGGGACCGGACGGAGGGCGGCAATCGCGGAGGCCTCGTCCTCCGTGATCGGGAAATAGCGGTCGAGCTTCATGACCTTGAGGAGGTCGCTGACGACTGGCTGGACATTGAAGAGGGCGAGCTTTCCGCCCCGGGTATCGATCCGGCGCTTCAGGCCGACCAGGATGGCGACGCCGGAGCTCGAGAGGTAGTCGATCTGGTCGAGGTCGAGGACGATCAGGGGTGTCTCTCGTTGCTGGACGACCGCGTAGATCGAGTCGCGCAGGGAGCTGCTGCGGAAGTCGTTGAGGCCGGCGGAGCTATCGAAGTGGAGGACCAGGGCATCCCCCGCCTCTCGGGCCGTGAAGGTCGTCGACATGCCGTTGGCCTCGGTATCCTATCCGTCGAGAAGGCCCGATCGGGCCGAGATGATCGCGCCCTACCTGCCTTATCTTATCGTGCTCCCGTGGCCACGTGCAATTCTCGGCCGCCGCCGACCTGGATTCGAATCCCGGACCGCGGCGGCCTCTCGAACGGCCGGCGAGGGTCGTCGGCCCGGATCAACCGGCCGGATTGACGATCCGGCCCACGAAGAGGAGCGCGCCGGTCCGATTGTCCCGGATGACGAAGAGGAAGGGGTGATCCGCCCGGAAGATCACGGGGGGGGTCGGCCGCGCCGCGGCCCGCAGGGCCATCGCGACTCCCGTCGCGGCGGCGGCCTCGGTCCCTTCCTCGTTCAGGTCCACATACGCCTTGTGGATGACGGCCGAGATGTGCAGCTCACCCTCGGTGCTCATCCCGGAGAAGTCCGCATCCTTGGGGTTGAACGCCAGCGGCATGCCCATGGCCGCCAGGGTCTCCGCCAGGGAGAACTGGGATTCCACCTTGAACCGCGGCAGCGACAGCTCGACCTTCCGCCTCGCCCCCGAGGCCAGCCAGCCGTCCACCGCGGCGACCGAGAGCTTCGTCTCCAGGGCGGGGAGGCCGTCGATCGCATCCGGGAGGAGGACGACCGTGGAGAGATCCCCCTTCCCGTAGGGCAGCTCCACCAGCTTCAGCCCGTCGGCCGCGACGGCGGCGACGCGGAAGTCGTGGACCTTGTGCATCATCGGGACCTTGGTGGTCTTGTCCGAGGTCACGTGAAACTCCTCGTCCCTCGTCAGGTTGCGGTCGAAGGGCGAGGTCCAGTCCCCCTTGAAGTAGATCGCATTGGTGAGGACGAGCCGGGTCAGCGGGGTGATCACGCCGACCGGCAGCAGGTCCTTGATCTTCGCCCGGGTCTGCTCCTCGACCCAGGCGTTGATCTGCTTGCGGGAGGGCTCGGCGGCCCCCCCGAAGTCAACCTGGGCAAGTTCCGCCCCGTAGACATCGCGGGTCAGGGCCAGGTAGTCCGGGAGAAATCCAAAGCCCTGCTGGCCCCAGAGTCGATTGGCCACCGAGAGCCGGTAACCCGCGTCCTCGCGGGGGGGGCGGGTCGCCTCCAGGAGCGCCCGGTAGCCCTCGTTGAGCGCGGCTCGATCGGCGGGGAAGTGGAGGACGCGGGCCATCTGCGCCGCCGTTTCCCCCCGGGCGCCGCCGTAGGTCATCGCCAGCGCGGTCGAGATGCTGCTGGGAGAGAAGAACAGGTTCCCCGGCTTCTCCCGGAGCCGGGCGTAGAGGTCCAGGGCGAACCCGTTACTCCCCTCGACGACGGCTTTCATGGTCTCCTCCCGCGCGGATGCCGCAACCCCGGTCGAGCCGGCCAGGATCAGAAACAGCATCAAGTGTCGATTCCTCGACGACGCTCGGCTCATTCCGGACCTCCCCTCGGTCGACCCGGGCGGGCCAGGGCGGCCCGCCCCGTTCGAGCGTACCACGGCGGCTTCCTCGCGCGGAAGCGACGGCTCAACGGCTCCTCGGCTCCACGCCCATGAGATTCCTTACGAAGAAGTCCTGGAGGCGGCGACGTCCATATGGCGAACTCCCCGCGCCATGGTTGGCGCCGGGGAAGACGATCAGCTCGAAATCCTTGTCGGCCTTGATCAGGGCGTTGACCACCTGCATCGTCGAGGCCGGGTCGACGTTGCGGTCGAGCTCGCCCACCGTGAGCAGGAGCTTGCCCTGGAGCTGGTGCGCCATCGTGACGTTGGATTGCTCCTCGTAATGCGGCCCGAGGGGCCAGCCCATCCAGAGCTCGTTCCACCAGACCTTGTCCATCCGGTTGTCGTGGCAGCCGCAATCCGCGGCCCCCGCCTTGTAGAAGTCTCCGTGCGTCAGGAGCCCGCCGAGCGCATTCTGCCCCCCCGCGGAGCCGCCGTAGAGGCCCACCCGGGTGAGGTCCATCGCCGGCTCCTTCGCGGCCGCCGCCTTGATCCAGGCGATTCGGTCCGGGAAACCCGCGTCGGCGAGGTTCTTCCAGCAGACGTCGTGGAACGCCTTGGACCGCCAGTTCGTCCCCATGCCGTCGATCTTGACGACGATGAACCCAAGCTCCGCCATCCCCTGCCCCGGCTGGCTGGGCGCGAACCGCTTGGGCACGAAGGCGTCCTGCGGCCCGGCGTAGATGTCCTCCAGCACCGGATACTTGCGATCGGCCCGGAACGTGGTGGGCCGGATGATCACCCCGTAGATGTCCGTCTTGCCATCCCGCCCCTTCGCCACGAACCGCTCCGGAGCCTTCCAGCCGGCCGCGATCAGGGCCGAGGCGTCGGCCCGCTCGAGCTCCACGACGAGCTTGCCGTCGCTCGCCCTGCGGAGTTCGGTCACGGGAGGCATGTCGACCCGCGAGTAGCTGTCGATCAGGTACTTCCGGTCGGGCGAGTATTCGACGTCGTGGGTGCCGTCTCCCTCGGTCAGCACGACCAGGCCGTTGCCGTCGAGGCCCACCCGGGCGAAGTGCTCGAAATAGGGATCCTGCCCGGGATGGATGCCGCGGACCCGCAGCCAGACCTGGCGGGTGTCCTCGTCAACCCGCTCCACCTCGCGGACAAGCCAGTCGCCGCGGGTGATCGGGTTCTTGATCGCCCCGGTGGTCGCGTCCATCAGGTAGAGGTGATTCCACCCGCTCCGCTCCGACATCCAGATCAGCTCGTTCTTCGCGTCCAGGAAGTGGAGGAACTGCTTGTGGGCGTAGTCCACGAAGGTCTTGCTGGCCTCGTCTACGAGCACCGATGCGCGGCCGTCGGCGGCATCCACGGCGACGACCCGGAGTACCTGGTGCCCGCGCTGGTTGTAGACGAACGTGAACCGCTTCGAATCGGGCGACCAGCGGACGTCCTCGATGCCGAACGGGTTGGGGGCGTGGTCGTCCTCGATCGGGATCTCCCGACGGCTGGCGACGTCGAACAGGTGAGGCCGGCTGATCGGGAGCTTGTCCCCGGGCTTGAGATAGTCGTGCGAGACGAGCTTGGGCTGGAGCTGGTCGGTGGGCGACGACGCCACCATGTTGACGATGTGGGTGTCCCCCTTCGCCGTCCGCAGGGCGACGAACTTCTTCGAGTCGGGCGACCAGAAGACGCCCGACTCGTAGCCGTCGGTCTCCGCCCCCTCGAAGCTGACCGGCGACTTCTTGCCGGTCCCCTTCTCCTCGAGGTTCACGTCGAAGTCGCGGATGAAGGTGCGGAACTTGCCGTCCGGCGAATCCTCACCGCGCGGGCTGCCCGGCTGGCGGGCTCCTCCGCGGCGGCCGCGACGGCCCGGCCCGTCGTTCGCGGCCGATGCGGGTGCCGCGGGGATCGGGGCCTCGGTCAGCGTCCCCGTCTTGGGGTCGAACCGCCAGGTCTTGCCCGCGGCCTCGAAGTGGAGGAACCCCTCGGGGACGACGACCAGGCGATCCATCGCCAGCTTCGTCCCGTCCTGCGGCTTGCCGGACGCCTTCTTTAGGGCCTCGGCGAGCTTGGCCTGATCGAAGAGGGGCTTCCGCTCGGCCTTCTCCGCGTCCACGAACACGAACTCGCGACGGCCGTCGGCCAGGTCGTTGCGATACCAGAAGTGCCGCCCGCCGGGCAGCCAGTGGGGCTGGACCCGGGCCTTGAAGACCTTCCCGGTCGTCCTCTGTCCGAAGTTCGCGGCTCGCTCGTAATCGGCCTTCGTGCCCTGGGCGAAGCCTGGAGAATCGGTCAGCGCGGCCTGGAGGATGGTGAGGAGGAAGACGAGTCCCGGTAGGACACGAACGCGCGAAGGCTGGACTTTCATTCGGTGGGCCTGCGTCGGAGGGTGTGATTCGTCTGACCGAGCGATCCAGTCTAACGCAGAACTCAGCGAATCACGCCCCCCGAGAGTCGACAGCTCGGCGATCAGCCCTTGGTCTTGAAGACGAGCAGGTAGGGGACCGCCGGCCGACCGTCGCGGTCCTTGAAGTTCCTGAACTTGGCGGAATTGACCCAGATGCCATAGGCCCGGCCCGGCTCGAGCTTGACCGGGAGGACGCAGGTCTTGCCATCTTCCAGGTAGTGCGGCTTCCCGGTGGCTGCGGGGTATGAGTCCTTGGAAACGGTCGACCAGGACCAGCTCCCGTCCGCCATGGCCTTCGAGAAGGTGACGCGGATCTCCTTCAGGCTCGGATCGACGACCGACGACCCGGCCTCCGGCACCGTCCTGACGACGACGGGAGGCGATTCGACCAGCAGCGGGTCGTTCGACTCTGGCGACGGCCTGGGCTCTGTCTGTTTTGCCGCCGTCTGGGTGACTCTCCGGGCCGCCTTCGGCGCCTGCGACTGGGCCAGGAGGACGCTCGTTCCGCCGATCGTCGCGAAGGCGACGAGGGCGACCGCGAGTCTCTTGCAACGATCCAGAAACATGGTTCTGAGCACTCCTCTCGTGAGTCGATGAACCGGGGTAGGTACGAGCGATGCCCCGCCAGAGGCCATCTCGACGCTCACCGAGACCAGGCCCGGCGGGACGACGAACCGCGAACACGCCGGCAGGAGCAGTCCGGAAAGGTCCTGGGCGGACCGCCAGCCTTTCCGCTCCAACCGGGAACGGAGCATGGCGCGGGCTCGCGAGAGCCGGCCACTGAGCGTGCCGATCGGGCATCGGAGGGCGCGTGCCGCCTCCTCATGGGTCTTGCCCTGGAGGTGGCAGAGCACGATGGGGTTGCGATAGCGGGCCGGCAGTCGTTCCAGCTCCGCATGCAGGAGGCGGAGCTCCTCGGGAGCGGGCAGCGGCACGCCCTCGGGCGATTCCAGATCCTCGAAGAGGGGCCCGCCCCTGGCCCGATCCCTCGACCGGTCCGATCTGGCCCGCCGCGCGACCCGGGAGGCGACCTGGAAGAGCCACGGCGCGAGCGACTCGCCCACATGGAGCGAGCTCGCCCGGCGGAGCAGCACCAGGAATGTCGCCTGGAACGCGTCCTCGGCATCCGGGACGTTGCCCAGGATCTGGCGGCAGGTGCCCCAGACGAGCGAGCCGTGACGATCGATGAGCGCCCGGAACGCGAGGTCGGCATCGCCCCGATCGAGACCCTCTCGGACGAGACGATCCACGAGCTGACGATCGGACAACCCGGATACGGTGCCCACTCCCAAGAGCCGGCCGAGGTCCGCCGTCGCCGCTCCGTTCGCTGCCAGGTCCATTGCGTGAGGATCTCCGGGGAGCCGCTCCGTCGCAAACCGTCGAGGATAATGCCCGCCGCCGGCCTCAATCATACAAGTTTCTCGCAACATGACCCACGGGCAGGCGTTGCGGATGGTCGCCACTACCTCGGTGCGATCCTTCCGCATAGAATCTCGGGCGAGCCGTGGCCGATCGTTTTGGGTCGAGACCTCCGGCCGGAGGATCACGCAAATGGCTCCCGGGAGCATGGACCCGATCGAAGTCCTGACGCACCGCTGGCGGCTCCGTGAGATCGCCTGGGCGCGGAAGCTCGGCCGACTCCGCCTGGGAGTCGAGCCGCTGGCGGAGCAGCTCGCTCGCTACCGGGGCGTGACCTGGGCGCTGACGCTCATCCCGTCGGTCCTTGCCGGGTTCTTCCTGGTGCTCTTCACGGCATTCGGCCGCCCGGACATCGGGCTGATCGTGGTCGCCCTGCTCTTCCTCCCAATCGTCGCGGGAGCCTGGCTCGGCGACCTGCGGCTCAACCGACGAGCCCGGGCGTACCTGAAGGAACTGGCCGCATTCCAGGAGGAGCGGCGACGACTCGGAGCGGATCGGGAAAACGCCACGACCCCGTGAGCGGACGACGATGCACCCGCCACGAGGCCGTGGGCTTCAGTTCCCGGTTGTCCTGTCCTCTCACCACCGGGCGGAGTCGCTGAGGACGGTCAGGAGCTCGGGCTCGTCGTCGTCCTCGTCGTCATCCCGCCCGGGACCCTCGGTCCATTCGTCCGCGTCGGCCACGGAGGACTCCAGCTCCTCCCGCAGCCGCTTGCGGGCGGTGTGGAGCCGGCGCTTGATGGTCCCGATGGGGACGGACAGCTCGTCGGCCATCTCCACCAGGGAGAGGCCGCGGATGTAGAAGGCGATCAGGGTCTCGCGGTCGAGCTCCTTGAGCCGGCCCATGGCCTCCCAGAGCCGCTCGGCCCGCTCGCGGGTGATCAGCTCGTCGATCGGCTGGTCGGCGGCCTCGTGGGCCCCCTCCAGGACCGAGTCCTCCACGGTGGGGAGGGCCACCC
Source organism: Aquisphaera insulae (assembly GCF_011064615.1). Lineage (GTDB taxonomy): Bacteria > Planctomycetota > Planctomycetia > Isosphaerales > Isosphaeraceae > Aquisphaera > Aquisphaera insulae. The sequence continues at coordinate 10,198 of NZ_JAALJH010000028.1, forward strand.
GCCGGGTCGCACGGTTGATGGCCATCCGGACGGCCACCTGCCGGAGCCAGCCGGCGAACCGCTCGGGCTCGCGGAGCTGGTGGATCCTCCGGAGGACGTGGAGGAAGACCTCCTGGGTCAGCTCCAGGGCCTCGCTCACGTTCCCGAGCCGGCGGACGGCGATCGCCTGCACCGTCGGCTGGAACTGCTCGACGAGCCGCCCGAAGGCCTCCCGATCCCCATCCTGGGCCAGCCGGACCAGCTCCGCGACGGCCGACCAGCCCCGAGTCCGCACCTCATCCATCTCCAGGGTAACCACGTGCCCCACCTTCCCCGACCACGGGGATTCGCCCGATTGCCTCCCCTCGCACCGCTCCTGCGGCGTCTCAACCTGGGGGCCATCGGGATGGATCTCGATCGTCGAACGTCCTGCGCGGCGGTCAGGGGAGGCCGCTCGGGCGATCACGGTTCCGCCGTGGATCGCGGCGAGCCTGGGCCATCACCCCGGCGCGGCGACGGTGTTGATGCGCGTCTGCGGCGGCCCGTTTCCCGGATCACGCCCGGTCTTCGAGGCTTCCGCGTCGGGCCGAACTCGGTCTGGAGTCGATGCAAGCCGCGGCTGGCAGGTCCATCCCCGGGCGCGGTCCCCGACCCCGACTCCACGTCGGGCGGGTCTGCCCGGTCGAGCTAGCGAGCTGCGTCACGACGACTCCCGGCCTTCGCCGGCTCGGCTCAGGATCCGGCGAGCACCCGTAAGGTGCCGGCCGGTGACCCCTCCGCCCCTCGTCTCGCGACGGTCCGCCAGCTCCCGGTGCCGGCCGCCCGCGTAGCTCGACCGGGCCGGCGCTTTCGCGCCGTCGTGGCCGATTTCGCGGACGTCCCACACGTCGTGGAACTGGTATCGTGACCGTGGCAGGACCTGAGGGCAGACTGGCCCGGTCCCTGGAATCCGCCCCGAATGGGTTGCTGCGGGACGCCGGGGACGATCGGACCTGGCACGCTCGGGACGTCGTATTCCCCTACCTCAAAATAGGTAACGACGTCCTCGCGCATGACTTCGCGCATCCAAATCGAATCGAGATGGGAGGTGCGCAGGGTCAGACCGCCATGATTGACGCTCGCGTTGAGGACGAGCGACCGCGTCCCGAGAAGGTTCCCGAGAGAAAGAGCCGACAGAGTCAGGTTCTTGCGGTTCAACATGGCGAGACCCTCGCATCCGCCGTAGAGGCGGGCACATGAGTGAGGCTGGTGATTCGCCCTTGACGCATCCTCTTGCGTCCGCGGTGGATGAGACGGCGGACCGGCGGGATGGCGGGGCGAGACCTCACGGGGGAAGGACGTCTCCTGGACGCCCTGGAGATCGATCAGGGATTCATGGGTTAGAGGCCAACTCCGAGAATAAGCGGCGGAACGGGAACTCCTCCCGGTTCTCACCGACACGTCATCGGGCAAACCGCATCCACACGTCCATCCGGCGGGCCGGGAAGCGCGGTGCGAACGCGAGTCTGCCCTAGAGACATTCTATCGCCCCGAGATGTTCGCGCGAATTCGGAGAATATTCCGAATTTCGAACGCCCACGTGCTCGCGACGTCTGGATCGGCTACGCCGGCCCGCCCGGAGGATGCCGGACCGGGTTCCGCGGCGGCTCGCCGAGGAGGACCCGGCGCACCTCCTCCGCGGCCTTGGTTCGAAGCTCCACGAACCCTTCCACGCTGTAGAAGGCCGAGTGCGGCGTGAACAGGATGCGCGGGTGTTCCCGGAGCCTGGCGTCGTCGAGCGGCTCGCGTTCGACGACGTCGAGGGCGGCGGCCGCGATCTTGCCGGAATCGAGGCCCTCCAGCAGGGCCTCGGCGTCGATGCACGGCCCCCTCGCCGTGTTGAGGACGTAGGTCCCCGGGCGCATCGCCGCGACGGCCTTGCGGTCGATGATGTGCCGGGTGGACTCGTCGAGGTAGCAATGCAGACTGACGAAGTGGCTCTGAGCGAGCAGGTCTTCGACCCGGAAGACGCGGCGGATCCCGATCGCCTTGTCCATCCCCTGGCGGAGGTCCGGGTCGTAGAAGACGACGTCCAGCCCCAGGGCCTTCGCCCGGATCGCCACCGCGGTGCCGATCCGGCCGCAGCCGATCAGCCCCAGCGTCTTGCCCCGGAGCCGGGGCGTCCCCTCGGCCGATCGGTAATGCCAGGTGCCGGCCCGGATGTCCCCGTGGCACTCGACGAGCCGCCGCGCCAGCGCCAGCAGGAAGAGGATCGTGTGGTCGGCCACCTCCTCCGTCCCGTAGTCCGGGACGTTGCAGACGACGACCCCGTGCCTCGATGCGGCCTCGAGGTCGATGTTGTTGTAGCCGACCCCCGCGCGGATGACGCAGCGGCACCGGCTCGCGGCGGCGAAGCTCGATTCGCCCAGGAGCGGGACGTCGTGATAGAGCACGATCGCATCGGCCTCGGGGAGGTGGGCCGCCAGGTCCTTCTCGTCGAAGGCGCCGACCAGGACCAGGTCGGCGATGTCCGACAGGACGGGCGATTCCACGGAGTTCTCGTCGAGGAAGTCCGCGAAGAGGACCCTATAGCGGCCAGGATCCGCCATGCCATGCTCCTTGCCCCGACGTGGGGCCGCCCCGCGAATGACGCTACCCTGAGCGCGGCCCCGCGTGTAGTGTGGTGTAACGCACCCGGGCCGCCTCGCATCGCCTCGCCGCGTTCGACGGACCGGACCCCATGATTCTGCCCGACCGGCCCGGCGTGAGGAAGACGCGGATGCCCCAGATCAAGACCATTCTGGCCGAGGGCCGGGCCGTCCGGGTCTTCGCCGCCGGCCAGCTCATCAGCCCCAAGCTGATCCAGGTCGTCGGCGAGCACGGCGGCTTCGACGCATTCTGGCTGGACGCGGAGCACGCCGGGATCACGATCCGCGACGTCGAGCTGGCGACGCTGGCCGCCCGGGCCTACGGCATGGACCACTTCGTACGCCTGCCCCCCACGGATTACGCCTCGGTGATGCGGCCCCTCGAGGCCGGCGCGGGGGGGCTGATGTTCAGCATGGTCCAGTCCGCGGCCCAGGCCGAGCAGGCCGTCCGCTGGGCCAAGTTCTTCCCCCGCGGCGAGCGCGGGCTGAACGGGGGGAACCGCGACGGCCGGTTCGGCCTCACGCCCATCCCGGAGTACATCGCCACGGCCAACGCCTCCACGTTCCTGGGCGTGCAGATCGAGACCGCCGGGGCGCTCGCGGAGGTGGCCGCGATCGCCGCGATCCCGGACGTGGACATGCTCTTCGTCGGCCCGTCGGACCTGAGCCAGGTCCTGGGGATCCCCGGGGACTTCGAGAACCCGCGGTGCATCGACGCCATCGCCGGGATCGCCCGCGCCTGCGAGGCCGCCGGCAAGGCCTGGGGCGTCTGGTCGCGCGGGCCCGAGTATGCCGAGCGGATGCGGGCCATGGGTTGCCGGCTCTTCGTCCTGGCGGCCGACATCCAGATGGTCCATCTCGGCATCCGCGCCGCCAAGGAGCGGCACCCGGGCTTCTTCCCCGCATCGTGAACCGACCTGGCGGGAGGATGACCGATGGTCCCCGACGAGGAGGTTTCGATCCGCGAGCGGCTCGTCGTGCTCGAGGCGGCCAACGAGAACCTGAGGAGGCAGGTCGACCAGCTTCGCAGGCAGGCCGCGGAGCTCCGCTTCGGCGAGCTCCGGTTCCGGTCGCTCGTCGAGGCCACCACCGCCATCGTCTGGAACACGCCGGCCTCCGGCGAATTCGAGGTCCCTCAGCCGCGCTGGAGCGAGTTCACGGGGCAGTCGTTCGAGCAGCTCCGGGGCTGGGGCTGGCTCAATGCGGTCCATCCCGACGACCGGGCGGACACCGCGAGCGTCTGGTGCACGGCCGTCGCCGGGCGGCTGCTCTACCACGTCGAGCACCGCCTCCGCCGCCGCGACGGCGTCTACCGCCACATGGTCGTCCGGGCCGTGCCGATCCTCGACGACGACCGCAAGATCCGCGAATGGGTCGGCGTCCACACCGACGTCACCGCCGACAAGGAGGCCGAGGCGGCCCTCCGCGAGGCCAAGGCGATGGCCGAGGCCGCCAGCCGGGCCAAGAGCGACTTCCTCGCCAACATGTCGCACGAGATCCGGACCCCCATGAACGGCGTCCTCGGCATGACCGAGCTGGCCCTCGACACCGACCTCACGCCGCAGCAGAGGCGCTACCTGGAGCTGGCGAAGAACTCGGCGGATTCGCTCCTCTCCGTGGTCAACGACATCCTCGACTTCTCCAAGATCGAGGCCGGCAAGCTCGAGCTCGAGGAGATCCCCTTCTCCCTCCGAGACCGCCTGGGGGACACGATGAAGGCCCTGGCGATGCGGGCCCACCGCAAGGGGCTGGAGGTGGCCTGCGACTTCTCCGCGGACGTCCCCGACGCCCTCCTCGGCGATCCCGGGCGGCTCGGCCAGGTGGTCATCAACCTCGTCGGCAACGCGATCAAGTTCACCGACCAGGGCGAGGTCGTCCTCTCCGTCCGCCGCGACGATCGGCATCGGGGCGGCGCCCCGGCGGCACCGGCCGGGGGCCCCATCCGGCTCGCCTTCGAGATCCGGGACACCGGGCCCGGCATCCCGCGGGAGGCGCAGTCGCGGCTGTTCCAGCCGTTCACCCAGGCCGATTCGTCGACCACCCGCCAGTACGGCGGCACCGGCCTGGGCCTGACCATCGCCCGCAGGCTGGTGGAGATGATGGACGGCCGGATCGAACTGGAGAGCGAGCCGGGCCTCGGCAGCACGTTCCGCTTCACCGCCGGATTGCTCCAGCAAGAGCCGGGGGCGGCCGGCGCCGTCGAGCCGCTCAGCCTCCGCGGCCTCCGCGTGCTGGCGGTCGACGACAACGAGACCAACCGTCTCATCCTCCGCGAGGTCCTCTCGCAGTGGGGCATGTCCCCGAGGCTGGCCCCCGACGCCTCCGCCGCGCTCCGCATGATGGAGATCACGGCCGCGGCGGGCTCCCCCTTCGCCATCGTCGTCTCGGACGTGATGATGCCCGGCATGGACGGCTTCGAGCTGGCCGAGCGGATCGGCACCCGGCCCGATCTCGCGGAGGCGGCGGTCATCCTCCTGTCGTCCGCCGGCGCCCGGGGCGACGGCGATCGCGGCCGCGTCGACGGCCCCCACGTGGCTGCCTTCCTCACCAAGCCGGTCAAGCAATCCGAGCTGCTCGACGCCATCATGACGGCGATGAGCCGAAAGTCCCGGAAGCCGGGGCCGGCCCCTCCGCGGGCCGAGCGGACCATTCCCCGGCGCGAGGCCGGCGGCCCGGCCCCGCTGCGGATCCTCCTCGTCGAGGACAACGCCACCAATCAGGTGCTGGCCCTCTCCCTCCTCGAGAAGGACGGCCACGAGGTCGAGCTCGCGACCAACGGCCAGGAGGCCCTGGACGTCCTCGGGTCGCGGTCGTTCGACCTGGTGCTGATGGACGTGCAGATGCCCGTCATGGACGGCTTCGAGGCGACCGCCCGGATCCGGGACCGCGAGCGCCAGGGCGGCGGCCATCTGCCGATCATCGCCATGACCGCCCACGCGATGAAAGGGGACCGCGAACGCTGCCTGGAGGCCGGCATGGACGCCTACGTCGCCAAGCCGATCCGCTTCTCCGACCTTCGCCAGGCGATCGAGGGGGTCGCCGGCGGTGCTTCGACGGGCCATGCTCAACTCCCGGGCGACGGGGGACCATCGGGGGACCGGCCCGAGAGGCCGGTCGAGATTCGGATCGACCGCCAGGCCCTCCTGGCCCGGGTGGGGGGCCGCGAGGACCGGCTGCGGACGATCGTGCGGACATTCCTCAAGGAGTCCTCGGTCCTGCTGGCGGAGATGCACGCGGCGATCACCGCGGCCGACGGTGCGGCCCTGAAGCGTGCGGCACACTCGCTCAAGGGGGCGTGCGGGCTCTTCGAGGTCCCCGGCCTCGCCGACATGGTCGTCTCGCTGGAATCGATGGGCCAGGCAGGGGAGCTCGCCGGGGCCGACGCGGCCTTCTCGCCGCTCGAGGCCGCGATGGGCCGCCTCGCCGCCGCCCTCGAGCCGCTGGCCGGGGGATGAGGAGCCTCCGACGGACATCCGCCGGATCCGGCCCCTACCTCCGCTTGATGAGGACGATCTCGTTGCCCGTCTCGTTGAATCGGACCTCATCCATGAGCGTGCGGATCAGCAGCAGCCCGCGGCCGCCGATCCGCCAGAGGTTGGCCGGGTCGGTCGGGTCGGGCAGCGTGGAGGGGTCGAAGCCCGGCCCTTCGTCGCGGATCGTGAACGACGCCTCGGCGCGGGTCACGCCCGCGTCGAGCCGGACCCGGCGGTCGCAATAAGGGGGCTGGGCCTTCCTCCGCTCGCCGAGCTCGTGATAGACCCGCTCATCGTCCTGGCGGAGTTCGGAGTCGAGCTCGAGGTTGCCGTGATCCATGGCGTTGACGATGGCCTCCTGGAGCGCCACCCCCAGGCGGATCAGGTCGGGCCGCTCGCAGACGCCCATCTCGTAGACGAGGCCCTCGAGGCGGCGGATCAGTGGGGCGACCAGGGACTCGTCGTTCGCCAGGCAGTACCGCAGCCGGACCTCCTCCAGGCTCTTGAGGACCCGCTCCTGCGCCGGGTCGGGGGCAGCCATGGCGATGATCGGCCGGAGGACCCGGGCGAGGTCATTGGCGAGGTTCTTCTTGGGGACGTAGCTCGCCGCGCCGGCGACCAGGGCGCGGGCCGCGATGTCCTCGCTCCCATGCGCCGTGACGAGCACCACGGGGACCGTCGGGTGATCGCGGCGGACGGCCTCCACCAGGGCCAGGCCGTCCATCCTGGGCATCTGCAGGTCGGTCACGATGACGTCCGGCAACCGCTCCCGGAGCGACTCCAGGGCCGCCAGCCCGTCGCCGGCCACGTCCACTTCGAACCCGGCGTCCTCCAGCAGGAACTGGGCCTCCGAGGCCTGCGTCGGGCTGTCTTCGACGACGAGAATCCGTGCCATGATCGGGCCTCGCGTGGACATCCGGCGGGGCCCGACGGAGGGTGCCCCCCGGCCAGTATGCCCGCCGGCCGCGGCGATCGGAAGCGGATTTCGCCCGATACCGCGGAGCGCCACGCGATGCGACCGGCCTCAGCGCGAGGCCGGTCCGGTGTAGTAGAGGTTCTGCCGCTCGTTGCCGACCGAGGCGAGGACGCCGTCGTTCACCCGGCGATAGAGGGCCGACCGGTAGGCCGGCGGGGCCTCGCGGGCGATCCACTCGCGGGCCCTGTCCGCGCCGCCTCGACGGCCCTGGGACTCGGCGATGGCCCCGAGTGCCACGAACCGTTGGCCCTCGGTCGGGTAAAGGACCAGGCTGGCGCGGGCATCCGTGAATCGCCCGGAGGTGATCAGGCTGTCCACCAGGTAGCCCGCCAGGACGCCCCGCAGGCCCCCCTGCTCCACCCGGGCGATCGCCTCGGCCGCGTGAGAATACGACTCCGAGGCCTCCTCCGTCCGGTTGGCGCGGGTCTCCGATTCGGCCAGCAGCACGAACGCCTGGGCGCGGGCCTCGGCGTTGGTGATCCGCCCCGCGATGTTCATCCCGAGCGCGAACTGGCGCGACTCGCCGGCCGAGATGGCCACGCGTTCCAGCGCCGCGAACTTCCAGATCGGCCGCTCGATCGACGTCGCGATCTTCGCCGCCTCTTCCAGGAGGCTACCGGCCTGGTCCTCGTAGTATTTCACGCTGGCGGGGTCAATCTTGTCGGCCTCGCCGAGGGCCTCGGCGGACTGGGTCCGGCGGACGACTTCCCCGATGATCTTGGAGCTGTCGCGGCTCATCCCCTCGGCGACCCTCGCCTCGTACTCGTTCCGATAGGTCGGATTGTCGAGCTTCCCGGCCAGGGCGCCGGCCCGCCGCCACTCGAGGCTGACGAGGCGGACCAACTGCTTGGGGGAGTGAGCGTTCGGCAGCGGGGCCGTCCGATCGCCGGTCTCGGCGGCGACCGATTGCAGCCGCCCCTCGCGGACCAGCGCGTCGGTGAGGAGCCCCGTCACCGTGATCGACTCGATGAGCAACTGATCGTGGTGCAGCCCCGACGACTCCGCAATCGCCGCCTGCGACGCCTCTTCCAGGGTCTTGTGGGCGAGCACGAGCTGGTTGCTGAGGATCGCCTCCCGGGTGGTCTGGAGAAGCGCCCGGCAGCGGTCGTAGCTGGAATTGATCAGCTTGATCGACTCCAGGAAGGGCCGCGTCACCTGGGCCCGGGCGTTCGTGCCTTCCTCGCCGATCGACTGATTCAGGAACGGGGCCAGCGAGGGGTCGTCCGGGAAGCGGACGTCGATCCCCGGGCCCGGCAGCGGGATCCGCTCGATCGGATCCGGCTGAGGGATCCCCGCCGGTGGTCGCGGAACCTGGCCCCACGCCAGGCCCGGGACGGCCAGGGCGAGGCCCGCCGACAGGATGACGGGAAGGCGCCGGGGGCGGAGCGAACGCGGATGCCGTTGCCGATGTCGTGGGCGCATGGCGTAGATCCTTGAACTCGTACGGTCAGAACCGTGGAGGCTCGACGGCGCGCCCGCTCGGGCGTCGGGGGCGAGGGGTCCCGGACGCACGGAGATCGCGTCTTACCCCAAAACATGCCCTTCGATCCCACCGCCGTCAAATCGAGCCGGGCGATCCGAGGGGGTTTCGCCCGAAGACCCGCCGCGGATTGTCCAGCAGGATCGCGCGGGCAAGCTGGAGGGCCCGCCCCTCGCTCCACCCCTGCGCCTGCACGCACGCCTCGGCCAGCGTCTCCGCCAGGACCCTCCGATACGTGTTGAACTTGGGGAGGACGAATTCGAGCTTGTAGGCGTCCGAGTAATAGCCCAGCAGCTTCACCTTCGGCAGGGCCTGGATCCGCGCCGTCAGGTCGGCCCGGATGAAGGCCGGGACGTTCGAGTACCACCAGTGACCGTGCGGCAGGACGTTGGGGAAGATCCACGAATAGGCGACCAGCTCCGCGGCGGCGTCCGGGGAGAGCGTGGAGACCGGGAACGTCACCCCGGCGAAGTGGTTGAACAGCTCGCGATAGTCGTGCAGGCTGACCCGCCGATCGAAGAGGTCCCGCCCCCCCGCGACCCCCGCGGGGTAGACGTTCCGCACCGGGCCGATCATGAGGTCGAACGGCAGCCGGAACTCGGCCGCGAACTCCGCGAGCATCCAGAAGACCGTCGCGCGGATCTCCGCGTGCTCGTCCGGCCGCAGGTCCAGCCCCTGGATCGCCCGCCGGATCGGGGTGACGGCCCGCCTCGGGGCCCCCCGGCGGGGGACGAAATCCGGCGGCAGGCTGATCGCACAGGCGCAGGCCCCCTTGCTCGTGAACCGGCTGAAGAGCTTCCCGAGCGCCTCGCGCAGGCTCGCCAGGTCCTGGACGTCCTCACCGGTGCATCGCCGCAACCGCTCGATGACGGCCGGCTCATGCAGCTTCAGCACCAGGTCGTCGGTGCGGAGGCAGGGGATGTACCTGGTGGTGTCCCAGCCTTCCAGCGGGTCGTCGAAGTCGTTCGTCAGGCAGACCGACTCCAGGTTCGTCGTCGTCCAGACCCGCCGGTCCCAATCCTCGCCATCGAGCTCGTGATTCGCGCGGTCGTAGAGGATGTCGAGGTTCCCGATGTCGATCCGCTCGTCCGGGAAGTCGTGGAAGGTGCGCGCGATCTCCATCAGCCATGAATGCTGGACCGTATTGTCGATCCGCTCCAGGTGTTCGGCCAGGTTGCCCGCGCGGGTCCGCGGGTCCAGCTCCGCCGCGACCTGGGAGGCGGGCATGCCCGCGGAGTGGGCGAGCTCGGTATAGTAGTGGTAGCCGAGCACCTCGTCGAGGTTCCGCGCCGCGGGCCGGTGCGGATCGATGTGCGAGTGGGGATCCACGATCGGCCAGGTCGCGATCTCCTCGAAGAGGGCACGCGCCTGCGGGTTGGTGGGGAGCATCGTCTTGCGAGCCAGCGTCATCGTGTTGAACTCGGTCGTGGAGGGGATTCTCGGCCCGCGACCGGCCCCGATTCGGGCGGGTCTCCGCGGCATGCCTACCGCTCAACCTAGCCCGGCCCGGGCGCCGCGTGCAAGCCTCTTGATCGCGGCGGGCCAGCCATGAAGGTGCTGGTGACCGGGGGCGGGACCGTGGCCCCCATCGACGACGTCCGGACCATCACCAACGTCTCCACCGGTCGCTTCGCCGCGTCCATCTCCGAGAGCGCCCTCGCGAGAGGCGCCGAGGTCTGGCACGTCCATGCCCCTTCCGCGGCCCTCCCCCTGCTCCGCCACGCCCGGTTCGATCCGGAGTCGCCGGAACCGGCCGCGGAGATGGGGCGTCTCGAGGCGCTGCGGCGGACCTGGAATGCCTCGAAGGATCGTCTCCACCTCCAGCCGCTCCAGGTTGGCACGGTCGCCGAGTACGCCTCGACCCTCGAGCACCTCCTCCGCACTCATCCCATCGACGTTGCATTCCTGGCCATGGCCGTCTCCGACTTCGAGCCCGACCCGCACGCCGGCAAGCTCTCGTCGAGCCCCGATGCGCTGACGATCCGCTGCCGTCGGACGACCAAGGTGATCCGGTCCGTCCGCGACTGGTCGCCGGGCGTCTACCTCGTCGGCTTCAAGCTCCTCTCGCGTGCCTCGACCGACGACCTCATCGCCGCCGCGAGGACCGCCGGCCGGACCAACCGCGCCGACCTGACCGTCGCCAACGACCTCCAGATCCTGACCGCCGGCCGCCACACCGTCCACCTCGTCCGCCAGGACCGGCCGGTTGAGACCCTCGGACCGGGACCGGACCTCGCCGATCGGCTGGTCTCCCGGGTCCTCTCCTGGGCGGGTGGTTCCAGGCCGGTCGCCGGCCCCCTCTAGCGCGGCTCGAAGTCTCGGAGCCGGATCGCGGAAAATTGGCTCCGTTCGTCGCGCGGCGTGTTTCGCACGTTCGCCGTAAGTCCTTAATACAGAATCCATTGGCGTCGTTTTTTCGATTGGCTTTGCACCCGCAAGGGTCCCGTCTCGGCTGCCGATCCTCGTCGTCCGTGCGGGCCGGTGCGTGGCTCGGCCTCGCCACTTCAGAACCGCCAAAGAGCATCCGTGTTACTGTCTCGCCGGTCGCCCGAGGGTCCCGCGTGAAGAACCTCGTCGGCCGCGGCGAGCCGCATGCATGCGCCCGCCGGCGCGCACCTTCAACCTCCTGCATGGCTGCGCCTATAGAGAGAGTGCGCCATGATCGAGTTTTTTTGTTCCCTCCGAGCCATGTTTCCCAAAAGGAATTCAGACCGAAACCCACAGGATCGTCATAACCCGAAAACTCTCCATCCGCCTCGACCTCCCCGCTCGGATCGTCGAACCTGGTGCGATGACCGGTGTCCAATTCGCGGAGTCGCCCCCGGAGTCCGGTCCATGGAAGTCATGGTGTTCGTCGGAATCCAGGGATCGGGGAAGAGCACGTTCTATCGGGACCGTTTCGCGGGGACGCACGTCCACGTGAGCATGGACAACTTCCGGAACGCTCGTCGCCCGCGGCTGAAGCAGATGACCCTGATCGAGGAATCGCTGTTGCAGGGCCTTTCGGTCGTCGTGGACAACACCGATCCGACGGTCGAGGATCGCGCCCCGATCATCGCCATGGCGAAAGCCCACGGCGCGACAGTGACCGCGTATCACTTCGATTCGCCGCTCGCGGATTGCCTCGAGAGGAACGGTCGGCGGACCGGCCGGGCGAACGTCCCGAAGGTGGCGATCCTGGCGACGATTGGGCGGCTGAAACCGCCGACCAGGGACGAGGGGTTCGATCGGATCACGGTCGTCCGGCTGGTGCGAACGGGAGAAGGCATCTTCGAGTACCTTGAGGAGTCCGTGCCGTGAAACCCTCCGACTTCGAGGCCCGGATGAGGTCGGGCGAGTTCTTCCACGACCTGCGGATGCTGCCGGCCACCTGGGCCGTCCTGCGGCTGGACGGACACGGCTTCACCCGATTCACCGCCCGGCGCTTTCAGAAGCCGTTCGACGCGAGCTTCCACGCCCAGATGATCGCGACCGCGGAGCGGCTCCTCGAACGCTTCCAGGGGCTCTATGCCTACACGGAGAGCGACGAGATCTCCATCCTCCTCCCCCGGGACTGGGACCTCTTCGACCGCGAGCTCGAGAAGGCCGCGAGCCTGTCCGCATCACTCGCCGGCGCTGTCTTCTCGATCGCCTGCGGCGAACCCGTCCAGTTCGACAGCCGGGCCTGGCTCGGTGCCCGCGACGAGGACGTGGTCGACTACTTCCGCTGGCGGCAGGCCGATGCCACCCGCTGCGCCCTCAACGGATGGTCCTACTGGACGCTTCGGAAGGCCGGCCGGAGCGTGGCCGAGGCGACAGCCGCCCTCCATGGCAAGTCGGTCGCCTTCAAGAACGATCTGCTTCGCAACCACGGCATCAACTTCAACGAGCTCCCCTGCTGGCAGCGACGCGGGACCGGGATCTACTGGGAGCGGTTCGAGAAGGAAGGATTCGACCCCATGCGGGGCCTCGCCGTGAAAACCGTGCGGAGGCGAATGAAGGTCGATCGCGAGTTGCCGATGAAGGGAGAATACGGGAAGCTCGTCGAACGGCTCGTGAGGTCCGCAGATCGGGAAGGGTCCAGGAGGACGGCCTGACGCGAGATCGATCACCCAGGGCAGAGGCGGAACGACCATGAGCGGAAAGCGCCGCTTTCACGAACGGCAAGCACGCCTGGCCGCTCGGGCGGAGCAGGAACGGCGACCGGCCGGGGCGGAAGGTCTCCCCGTCAACCGAGAGGCCCTCGCCCCGAGCAATAGCTACGACGAGCCCGGGTTCGTCAAGCGTGGCTTCTACGTCGATACGCCGTTTGTCTGCCGCTCGTGCGGCGAACCTCAGGTCTGGACCGCGGCCCAGCAGAAATGGTGGTACGAGGTCGCCCGGGGGGACGTGTTCTCGACGGCCAGCCTGTGTCGCCCGTGCCGGCAGCGAGAGAGGGCGCGGCGACGTGAGGCGCAGGTCTCCGGCGGAGACCCGAACCCGTACAAGGACGCGGGCCTGCTCCTCGCTCGAGTTCGCACCCAGATCGAGCCGGAACTCCTGACGGCCGGTTACCGCCTCGTGGGCCGCAATCGCAAGGATGCTCGCCCGATGCTGTTCCTCGATTACGCCGCGCCGGGTGCGATGCTCTCCATCTCCTGGGACCAGCGCGTCGCGAGACTATCCGCGGACCTCCTCACCGAGGGAGGAGCCCAGGTCCGGTCGATCGCCTCGGTCCCGTTCGGGAGCCTCCGTTCCACACCGCAGATCGAGGCCCGTCTCGCGGACTTCCTCGGGTCGCTGCGGAGTTTCCTGGAGGGCCCGGCGTCCCCTCATGGCACGCCGGGGCCGGGACGTTGAGAACGGATCGCGACATGGAAAGAACGGAGGATCGGAACGACCTCGGCGATGCGGCCTCTTCCGTCCGGTTCTTGCGATGCATGACTACGACAAGAGCAGCAAGTGGCTCATCCAGCACCACGGCCTCGCCATCCTCTGGCTCGCGGGCATCACCGACGTCGTCAAGTGGAAGCCGCTCCAGGCCGAGGTCGTCCAGCCCCGCAGCCTCCCCGATGGCCTGATCATGGTCTGGCGAGCCGGTCGGTCTGAGCCCGAGCTCTTCATCCTCGAGATCGCCACCAACGCCGAGCCCCGGATCGCCGAGCAGGCCCTCCGCGATGCCGCCCTCGTCTACCTCGATCGCGGCGTCATGCCCGAGGTCGTCGTCCTGGTCCTCCGCCCCCGCGGCGGCCGGAATCTCCCCCGTTCCATCGAACTGCGGGGGCCCCGTGGCACCACCATTTTGAATCTCCAGTGGCGGACCGTCGAGCTGGCCGAGATCCCGGCGCAGCTCCTCCTCGAAGCCGACGACGTCGGCGTCGTCCCCTGGGCCACCGTCGCCCACATCGACGGCCCCCCCGAAGCCGTCTTCCGACGCTGCCGCGAACGGATCGACCGCGAGGCAGAGCCCGGCGAGAAGGAGAACCTGATCTCGGTCTCGATGGTCCTCGCCAGCCTCCGCTATAATGATCGTTGGCTTCTGAACCTGCTGGGAAGGAAAACCAACATGATCGAGTCGCCGCTGCTTCAGGAACTGAAGGAAGAGTGGACTCGCGAGGCCGCTCGCGAGGCCAAGATCACAGCCACTCGCGAAGCCACGCACAAGGAGAAAGTCGAATCGATCCTGGACAACCTGGACGCGCGATTCGGTTCACGCTCCTCGGCCATGGAAAAGCGACTCGCCGCAATCGAGGACGAGGCTCGTCTCCGCGAATTGCGAAAATTCGCGGCCACGTGCGCCAGCCTGAAGGATTTCCGCGACGAGCTCGGTCCCGCATCGACTCGCCGAAAGTCGAAATAGCCCACGTCGGACGCCTTAGGGCCAGAGGGCGTCCGGGTTAGCCCGGAGGCCGTCCCCGGAGTGTCAGCCGGATCCAGTTGAGCGCGTTCTTCGCCGCCCGGCGCTGGATGATGTCGCGGGGCTGCTCCGGGCCGATATCCAGGCGTTTGGACCAGGTCCCGTCCGCCGTGGAAAGTCCCAGGTAGACCAGGCCCACCGGCTTCTCGGGCGTGCCGCCGGCGGGCCCGGCGACGCCCGTCGTGCTGACCGCGATGTCGGCACCGAACCGCACTCGGGCCCCGGCGGCCATCGCCTCGGCGACCTCCGGACTGACGGCCCCGTGGGTCGCGAGCAGCTCCGCGGGCACGCCGAGGAGGCTCGTCTTGGCCGAGTTCGCATAGCTGATGACGCCGCCGAGGAAATAGGGGCTCACCCCGGCCATGGAGGTGATCATCTGGGCGACCAGGCCGCCGGTGCACGACTCCGCGGAGGCGAGCGTGGCGCCGGTGCGGCGCAGCTCGGCGAAGACGGCTTCCGGGAGGTCGTCGGAGCCTTCGCCCAGGATCAGGTCGCCGAATCGCTCGCGGATGATCGCGGCGGTCGGCTCGGTCTGGGCGAAGGCTTCTTCCGGCGTCTCCCCCTCGCCGCGGATCCGGAAGCTGATGGTGGCCTCGTGGGCGGTGATGCCGACCTCCGGGACTCGGTCCCGGGCGATCAGGTCCGGGGCCATGGCCTCGACGTCGGACTCGCCGCGACCGAACGTGTTGATCTTGCGATAGACGATGCTGCGGGTCCCCAGGCCCCTCGCCCTGAGACGCGGGAGGACCTGCTCGTGGAACATCACGCGCATCTCGGACGGAATTCCGGGGAGGCACGCGAACGTGGCGGTGCCGTGCTCCATCCATATTCCCGGAGCCGTTCCCACCCGGTTGGGGAGCGGCTCGGCTCCCTCCGGGAAGAGGGCCTGCACCCGGTTGCGATCGGCCATCGGCCGGTTCCGGCGCGCGAACATCGCCCGGATCGCCTCCAGGGACGCGGGGTCCTCGCGGAGCGGGACGCCTGCATACGCGGCCAGGGCGTCGCGCGTCAGGTCGTCCTGAGTGGGGCCGAGGCCGCCGGTCAGGACGACCAGCCCCGCCCGGCCGGCCGCGATCCGCAGCGCGGAGACGTTCTCCTCGAGCTGGTCGCAGACCGTCTGGTGGAACAGGACCGGGATGCCGATCGCGCCGAGCTCCCGGGCCAGCCACTGGCTGTTCGTGTCCAGGGACTGGCCGCTGACGAGCTCGGTGCCGATGGCGAGGGTTTCCGCTTTCAACACGGTTGCGTGCTCCGTTGAGGTCCGACTGGCCGGGCCGCCTGCGAAGGTATCCCGGTCCATCCAGGATAGCAAAGGCCGGCGGCCTGCCTTCCCGGCCGCCGCCGGGGATTTCACGGGGAAGGTCCTGTGCTGTGGTTGTGTATATAGGTTATGATCTTGCGAGCAGGTCCGTCGTCAACTTGCCCGCGGGAGAGACGCCGAAGAAGCCAGGTATCATCGGTCACGACAAGTCGGAGAGCGTTCGCCATGGGAGCTAGCGTCCTGCAACGGCCGACCCTCGTCCTGAATCGCCACTGGCAGCCCGTGCATGTGGCCACGGTGGCGCGTTCCCTGGTGCTGCTCTGGAACGAGGCCGCCTTCGTCGTCGATCCCGACAACTTCCAGCTCTATTCCTGGGCCGACTGGGCGAAGCTCACCCCCCGGGAGGACGAGTTGTTCATCCGGACCGTGCGGTTCCGGCTCCGGGTGCCGGAGGTGCTCACGCTCACCCGCCACGATCGGCCGCGGCACAATGCCGTCACCTTCAGCCGCCGCAACCTGTTCAAGCGGGACCACACCACTTGCCAGTATTGCGGCTGCCGGCCGGGGACGGAGGAGCTGACCATCGACCACGTCATCCCCCGTTCCCAGGGCGGCCAGACGACCTGGGAGAACTGCGCCCTGGCGTGCGTCTCCTGCAACGCCAGGAAGGCCAATCGCACCCCGGAGCAGGCCAACATGAAGCTCCGCAAGGTGCCGGTGCGGCCGGCCTGGAAGCCCCTCTATGACGCCTCCACGGTCCGGATCGCCAGTTGGTCGCGGTTCCTCAGCGACGCCTACTGGAACGTGCCGCTCGAGGATGGGGACTGAGCCGGGGCGTCTCGCCGGGGCCCGGGCTCCGGACTGGCTGAGGGACAGGCGGGATGCCTGTCCCTCCTGGTCCTCACGAGGCCAGGCATCCCCGACGACCCCTCAAACGATGGTCTTCGTCCAGGAATCGCCCCCCTCGGGAATCTCCTGGATTTGGGAATCGACGTTCTCTCCCTTGACCCCCCCGGGCGAAACGGCTAACTTCCCGGGCGATTGTCCTGTCACTCGCATCTCTGTCAGAAACCCCGCGCGATCCGGGCCCGATTCCAGGGCTAGACGGGGCGGGGAGTCGAATGGGTCGGGCATCGCTCGCGGGGGCTTTCGGGCCGTCTCGTATCGGCGTGTGCCGGGCTGATTCGGAAGCCTGATATTTCGAGCCAGGGACGGTCGCGGGACGGCCAGGGAAGGCTGTCCGCAGCGCAATGGCGGGTCGTACCGTGGGAGGAACCGTGCGAGAGCACGACCAACCCAGAGGCCACGCGCCCCTCGGGGCATGGCCAGGCCTTATCGTCTCCGTTTGCCTCTCCGTGTCCGTCGGATCCCTGGCGGCGCCCGCCGCGGCGTCGGCCCAGGAGCCGGATGCGGCGGTGGTGGACGCGAGGACCGGCGCGGCCCGGGACGCGGCCGCCGGCCGGAGAGAATCCGCCGAGCCGATCGAGCTGGCCGCTCACCGCGTGCTCACCTGGCGGACGCCCGGCGAGCAGTGGGTCGTCCTCTCGGGCGAGACGTCCCTGCTCCAGGGGACCGAGGGGCTTCGTTGCAGCGATGCGGTCGTCCGCATCGTTGAGATCCAGATGGGACAGGGGAAGGGCTACCAGGCCGACGTCTACGCCGAGGGCGAGATCCGGTTCACGGGCCAGGGCGGAGATCCGAAGCCCAGGCTCCGGACCACGATCCGGACCGCTCGCGACGTCCGCCTGGGCGCCTATCGAGCGGAAGGGCTCCAGTCGCTCAGGGCCGCCCCGCGCAACCTGCCGATCCTGGCCCGGAGCGGGCTGGTGGCCGCCGCACCGGCCCGGCTCAGCGATCCGCAGGTGAGACGAGCCGGCGCGGAGGTGACGCAGCCCCCCGTGGCGGAGCCGCTGCCGGCTCCGCCAGAGGCCGTCGTGGAGACACAGGCCCGCGGCGAGCCGCTCGCGGACGACCTGAAGCCCGCCGCGGCGGAGCCCGCGCAGCCGCCTCCCCTCACCGAGCCGGACGTGGACCTGCCGCCGATCGACGGCGCCGAGCAGTTCGAGGTCCCGGATCTGAAGCAGGCGCCCGCGAACGTGCCCCGGTCGCAACCCCTGCCCGGGGCGACCGACGACGAGCCCGCGCCCCCCCTGCGAGGTGAACCCGCCGCCCGCCCGGGCGCTTCCGCCGCGCCGACGACCCCATTCCTTCCCGGGACGCAGCGGGTCGTCTCGATCAACCAGCGAAGCAGCGTGAACCCGATCTCGACCAAGCAGGTCCTGCCGGACGGGACCGAGGTCTATACCTGGCGAGGGGGCGTCAACATCGTCGGCAAGACGCCCCAGCACGGCACCATCGACGGCGAGGCCGACAGCCTGGTGATCTGGCGGCATCCCGATCCCCGCAAGAAGGGAGAGCAGGCGCTCGGCCCCAACGGCGAGATCATCGAGAACGCCAGCGATCCCATGGAGATCTACCTCGAGGGGAACGTGGTGATCCGCCAGGACGAGAACAAGATCGCCGGCAAGGGGGACCAGCGAACCTACCTGGCCAAGCGAGCCTATTACAACTTCCTCACCAATCGCGTCGTCGTGCTCGACGGCGAGGCCAACCTCTTCGCGCCGGGCCTGATCTCGCCGCTGAAGATCAAGTCGCCCCGCATCGACCAGTTCCACAAGATCATGCAGCGGCCCGACGGGACCTTCATCCAAGATCCCAACCCGGAGATCCGCGCCGAGCGGTCGATGATGACCGGCAGCCGGTTTCCGAACCCGGCCTACCAGTTCAACAACCGGACGGTGGACCTGTCCCGCACGACCGGGCCGCTGCGCGACCCGAACTCCGGCCGGAAGGTCGGAGATCCGGACGACCCGAATCCCCCCGTGGACCTCCTCTGGCACTATGACGCGCGTCAGAACGTCTTCTGGATGGGCTGGGTCCCCATCTTCTACTGGCCGCGGCTGAAGGGGGACATCGACGACCTGGAGACGCCGTTGCGGCAGATCGCCTTCCGGTCCAACAACTACCTGGGCCAGCAGGTCCTGACGGACTGGAACGGGTTCAAGGTCTTCGGCCTGCGACGACCCCAGTGGATCGACAACTGGAACCTCGACCTGGACTACCTGAGCGCCCGGACGAAGGACTTCCCCGCGCTCGGCAGCGAGATGGGCTGGTTCGGCTCCGACCTGATCAAGGACCTGACCGACCCGTATCACCGGGATCGCTCGCCCGGTGAGAACATCACCAAGGACTATTTCGGCTACTTCGACATCTGGGGCCTGAAGGACTCGGGCAACGACGTGCTGGGCTCCGGCCCGGCGGTCGTCACCAACGGCCCGCCCGGGGCCGGGACGAAGGGATACCAGCGAGACAACGTCCCGCCTTTCCAGGACTTCCGCGGGCGGTTCAACATCCGCCACATGCAGCACTTCCTCCCCGACGACGACGAGCACAAGTTCGAGGACCTGCGGCTCCAGTTGGAGCTCGCCTACGTCTCCGACCGGCACTTCATGGAAGAGTACTACAAGCGGCTCAACGAGGTCGGGATGGACCAGGAGACGGTCGGCTATCTCCAGTATCAGAAGAACAGCACGTCCTGGGACCTGTGGGCCGAGGCCAACCTCCAGGACTTCAACACCGATACGCAGTGGCTCCCCCGGCTCGACTACTACCGGCTGGGCGACTCGCTGCTGGGGAACTGGATCAACTACTCCCAGCACTCCGGGGCGGATTACGCCAACACCCACACCGACATCATGGTGAACAACCCGAACCTGTTCGCCTTCATACCGTACGATCCGATCTCGAACACGAGCGGGGTCTTCGAGGCCTTCCGCGCGTACACGAATCACGAGATCGACATGCCCCTGAACATCTACGACGTGGTCCGGGTCAAGCCATACCTCCAGGGGCAGGCGGTCGGCTGGAGCAACCAGATCGGCGGCGGCCCGTTCAACCAGCAGGATACCGGCGCGCTCGGCCGCATCTGGGGGGCCGCCGGCGTGCACACCGAGATGTCGGCCTGGAAGGTCTACCCCGGCGCGGAGAACGAGATCCTCAACATCCACGGGCTGAACAACAAGATCAGCATCTCCGGCGACTTCCGGACCTCGTACGCCAACCGGAACCTGGACCAGATCGCCGTCCAGGACGACCTGGACGACAACACGTATGAGTTCGTCCGCCGCTACTCCGCCATGACGAGCTGGACCGGCGGCATCCTCCCCGGCATGTACGACCCGCGTCACCTCATCCTCCGGAGGAACATCTCCCCGATCACCGGCACGACCGACGTGCAGGCGTCGATGACGACGCTCCAGCTCGGCTGGCATCAGCGGCTCCAGACCAAGCGGGGCCCCGAGGGGAAGCGGCGGATCGTCGACTGGATGACGCTGGACGTCAACGGAACGTACTTCCCGAACGCCCAGCGGGACAACTTCAACACCCCCTGGGGCCAGACGACCTACAACTACCAGTGGTTCCTCGGCGATCGGACCAGCTTCATCTCCTCCGGATGGTTCGACTACTGGGACATCTCCGGGAGCAAGCCGCTGGACAACTACAACGTCAACACCTACAACCCGCAGGGGTTGAACGTGATCACCACGGGGATCTCGCTGAGCCGGCCGCCGCGGGCCAGCGTCTTCATCGGCTACACGGTGATCAACTCGGGCGTGATCAACACGTCGGCCCTGAACACGTCGATCTCCTACTGGCTGAGCCCGAAGTGGTACGGGTCGTTCTCGACCTCGTACGACTTCGGCAACAAGATCCTGCTGGGATCGATGTTCTCGCTCACGAGGATCGGGGCAGACTACCTCACGTCGGTCGGCCTGAACGTCGACCCGCAGCGTCAGAGTTACATGTTCGCCATCCAGGTGTCGCCGCGGCTCTCGCCGAACATCAGGCTCGGCTCCGGCGTGGGCCTGAATCAGTTCGATTCGCGATACGCCGCGACCCAGTGATTCGACGCGGCCTCGCGACGACGGCACGGGCCGAGTGCAAACGGGGGAGCCTCCGGGGCGACCCGACTTGACGGGAAGGGGCGAGGCGGCAACGATGGCGACCACGTGGCGAGCGGATGACGGCCCGCCCGGAGGGAGCCGGCAGGGGGAGCCCATGACGGAACGCCGCAAGCCCGATGACGCCTTCGCGGCCGGAGAGGCCGCCGGGGCGACCGCGGTCGAAAGCCCGCGCGGCCTGTTGCCGGTCCCCGAGTTCGACGAGGACCGGCTCCAGTTCGAGCTCGACCAGGCCGGCGAGCTGACCGCGCAGGCGGACCGGCGGAATACCCGCGGCAAGATGCTCGCCGGGATTCGCGGGCTCAAGCACGCCATCCGCGGCGATTCCAGCTTCTTCGCCCATGGCTACCGCGGGACGCTCATCGTCATCACCGCCTCGGTGCTCGGCGTGAACCAGTGGGGATGGTGCCTGCTCATCCTGGGCGCCTGCCTGGTCCTGATCGCGGAGCTCGTCCACAGCGCCGTGGACACCCTGGCGCGGGCCATCGGCGACCCCGAGGAGCCGAGGCTCTGCATGGCCCGCGAGATCGCCGCCGCCGCCGTCCTCGTCGCCGCCTTCGGCTCCGGCGCCGTGACCGCGATCGTCCTCTCCTGGAAGCTCGCCCAGAACATGGGATGGATCGTCTGAAGCTCGCGCCGCTTACCGAGACTCCTCGTGAAGCTTCGCGTGCTCGTCATCCGTCCGCGGCCGAGTATCGCGGCCGCGGCGGTGACTCAGCTCGATCCGGCTGAGGTACTTCACGTTGGCGCAGTCGTCGAGCTCGCTGGTGTGGCAGGCCGCGGGATCTCGGATCAGGAAGCGGAACGGGCCGCACTGCTCGACGCCCAGGGGCCGATCCCCCAATCGGTAGACGACGATGCCCTCGGCCCGGACGGCCTGGAGCGGGATCGAGACGTGGAAGTCGTCGCGATCGGCGTGGAGGGTCAGGTAATTCGCCTCCGGGAGCGGCCGGACCCGATCCAGGACGGCCTCCAGGGCCACGCCGTCCCCCTTCCGCTTCGAATGGAAGCGGGAGACGTCCTCGATCTGTGCGTCCGCCGGCAGTCCGGCGAGATCCGCGAGGGCGAATTCCCGGGGATTCTCCACCAGGCCATCGACGACCAGGGCGGGCTCGTTCATCGGTCGGGTCTCCCGGCTCCGATCAATCCTCGGAGGGTTCGCGGACGTTGAACTCGAGCTTCCAGCGGCGATCGTCGCGGGTGCTCTGGCACCAGAGCTCGAGCGTCCCCACCTCGTTCACGTCCGAGTGGAGGCGGACCGGCACGGCCTCGCCCGCGTCGCCGTCCTCGGCGGGGAGGGTCGTCTCGAGGGGGGCCAGCTCCTGGATCTCCTCGGCGTTCCAACGGTCCAGGATCGTCCCCACCGGGTCATCCCGACGGGTGGTGGAGCTGAGGAACCGGAAGACGGCTGGCTCGCCGATCACCAGGCCGAGGTCCGGGCTCGGCACGTCCGCCTTCGTCCCTTCTTCCATCCCCATGGGGACGACGCAGAGCGCCTTGATGGGGGGCGCCACCCCGGGGACCGCCGGCGCCGAGGTCTCCAGGCCCACGTAGTAGGATCGCGCCACGCCGCCCCGGATTCGGACCCCCTTCCCCTTGCGGACCTGCCCGTAATACGCGGCGCCCCGGGCCACGGCCAGGTCCAGGTCGGTCGATTCGAGCTCGGGCACGGGCTTTCCGGCCCACGTCGAGATGACCTCGAGGACACGCTTGCGGAGCTCGGTCGCCTTGAAGACGCCGCCGTTGAAGAGGACGGCCGAGGGGAGGACCATCGATCCGCCGGTGTGCAGCGAGCCGGCCTGCTGACCCAGGAATCGGGCCAGGTGGCGGGTGATGGCCGGGTCCGCGGCATACGGGAGGCCGATCTCGGCGAGCCCCACGCGGCGGCCCCGGGTGGGGAGGTCCGTCGGCTTGCACGCGGGGAAGAAGCCGTCCAGCA
The DNA here is from genome assembly GCF_011064615.1 of Aquisphaera insulae. Taxonomy (GTDB): domain Bacteria; phylum Planctomycetota; class Planctomycetia; order Isosphaerales; family Isosphaeraceae; genus Aquisphaera; species Aquisphaera insulae. The sequence continues at coordinate 32,829 of NZ_JAALJH010000028.1, forward strand.
GGGTTCGGTCCAGCAGCTCCCGCGTCAGCTCGGTCTTGATCGATCCGCCGATGACCTTCGAACCGCGGCCGAGCACGGTGACCGGTGCCGCGGCCTTCTTCGGCTCCGCGAACAGGGCCTCCTTGGCGGACCGGCAGGCATGCCCCAGGGCGACGCGCTGGACCGGGTCCAGCCCGTCCATCCCCTGGGGGAGCGTGGCGGCGACGGCGTAGGCCAGCGCCAGGTCCATGTTGTCGCCGCCCAGGAGGATGTGCTCGCCGACCGCCAGCCGCGAGAGGACCAGGTCGCCGGCCTCCTCCGTGACGGCGATCAGCGTGAGGTCGGTCGTGCCGCCGCCGACGTCGCAGACCAGGAGGATGTCGCCGACCTTGACATGCTTCCGCCACCGCTCCCCCTGGGCGGCCAGCCACGCATAGAAGGCGGCCTGCGGCTCCTCCAGGAGGGTGACGTGCTTGAGCCCGGCGAGGCCGGCCGCCTCCACGGTCAGCTCGCGCGCGACGGCGTCGAACGAGGCCGGCACCGTCAGCAGGACGTCCTGGTTCTCGAGCCGTTCCTCGGCCTTCTTGCCGGCGACCCGAGCATTCCACGCCTCGCGGAGGTGCTCGAGGTAGGCGGCCGAGGCGGCCACGGGGGAGATCCTCGGCACGTCCTCCGACGCCGTCCACGGCAGGACGGCGGCCCGGCGATCGACGCCCGCGTGCGAGAGCCAGCTCTTGGCGGAGCTGACCAGGCGGCCCGGGACCTTGGCCCCGTGGTCGCGGGCGAAGCTGCCGACGGCCCGGTCCGGGGGCGACTTCCACGGCAGGTCGAGCGCGCCGGCCGGGAACTCGCGCGACGAGGCCAGGTAGAGGAACGAGGGGAGGAGCGGCCGCTCGGAGACGTCCCCCGCGGCGACGAGCTGGGGGATCGGGAGCGACTCGATCGGGTTCGCGACGGTCCCCGCGGCGGCGGCCAGGGCGGAGCCCGGCCCCTCGACCTCGGACGCGGCGTAGGCCAGCGCGGAGTTCGTCGTTCCCAGGTCGATGCCGACGACGTAGCGGGACATGCGGTGGGCTCTCTCGTGGTCGGACGTCTCGGGGAAGGTCAGTGGATCTCGACCTCGGCCGGGGAGAGGACCGAGGTCTCGTCGCGAGTGGCCGGTAGCGAGGGCAGGTGCACCGCGCTCACGCGCCAGCCGTGGTGCTTGAGGACACCGCGGAACGGCGGCTTGCCGTCCACGTTGCCGATCAGGCGGATCGCGGCGGGGTCGAAGTCCGCCGGCACGTTCACGGGCGATTCCTCGGGCCCATGCAGGATCGGCTCGATGGTCAGGTAATCGCGGAGCGACTTGCGGCAGCCCCGGTGGATGTCCCGCACCGCCGCGCCGATCTGCGCGTCTCCATAGGCATCGATGTCCTCCTGGAGGAAGTCCACGAGCCGCCCGTCGCGCTGGAGGACCGCCAGGATCCTCAGGTCCGGCCCCGTCGGCGCCGGGGAAAAGAGCGGCTCCACCCGCTCGGCAAAGGCCGCATCCGTCAACGTCCGCCAGAAGGTTTTCAGGGAGAGGAGGAATCGATTCAAGTGTCGGACCTCGTGCTCGCGCCCTTGCGGGGATTTTTTGGGTGAGCCCCGTGTCTTTGGGCTCGGGTCGCTCAGGAAGTTCCCATCTTAACATCCGACCACATGAAGGGAAACGGCACCAACTAACGGCGGCTACCGGGCGCCGGCCTCGCCACCCGCTTGACCGAGGCGCCGAGAGCCCTTCCAATGCGGAAACCGTCTGCGTCCTCGCCGACACCGCCACAGGATGGTCCCTCCCATGAGACAGCCCCTCCCGCTCCGCCTCGCGTCCCTGCTCGCGCTCGTCCCGTTTCTCCCGTCTGTCATCGCCGACGACGGTTCGCTCCCCTCCGCGAAGGCGACTCGTGACTATCGCTTCGACCGGACGATCTCCCGCCCGGTCCTGGAGAACTACCTGTCGCGATCGATCACGATGGAGGGGCTCCTGAACGGCCGCGGGGACCTCGATGACAACATACGGATGCTCCGGGAGACCGGCGCGAAGTTCATCGGCCGGGCGCTCTGCCTCTGGGGGAACGAGGCCAACCTGATGGGCAACCTCGAGCGCGCGAGGTCTCAGGTCCCGAAGGTCCTGGCGGCGGATCCGGAGATGGTCCTCCAGGGCTGCATCTTCGAGATCGTCACCACGCAGGTTGATCGCGTCCCCGTGCCCGACTGGGCGTTCGCCGCCTTCGGCCGGGCCGCGGAGGCCCGGAATTTCCGCTACGCCGACATGCTCTTTGCCGACGGACGGTTCGCGGACCACTGGCGACGCGGGGAGTCGGTGCCGGACGTCAGCCGCCCGGAGACGAAGCTCTATTTCTACTTCCTGGCCCGGTCCTTCCTCGACGCCGGCCTCGAGGCGCTCCACCTGGGACAGGTCGAGCTGATGGACCGGAACGACAGCAAACACGACCATTACGCGGAGCTGCTCGGCAAGATCAGGGCCTATGCGGCCGCCCATTCCAGGCGCCACCTGGTGCTCTGCGACGCCCACGTCCCGAGCGGCGGGCTCGTCCGCGACGGCCGCCTGCTCCTGGATTCGCACGCGTTCCCGCTCCGGATCAAGGAGGTCCCCGCCAAGCCCCGCGATGGCGTCCTCGAGGTCGGCTTCATCGACAGCCTGTACGGCCGGAGCAAGGGAGGGATCACGCCCAGCGGCTGGGAATGCGAGCACCTGCCGTACCTGGGCGAGATCGACAACTGGGGCGTCAGCAATCATCCCGGCGAGCCGGGCCAGGGGGGCGTCTGGGTCTGGGGCTACGACGAGATCACCTGGTTCGCCCTCCAGCCGGCCGAGTACCGCTCGCTCTGGCTGCAATACGCCTGGGATTGGCTCAGACACGCCGATCCGGCCGCCCACCTGCAGATGCCCGGCAGCCGCACGCTGAGCCCCGGTCGCGGCCGGGCTCCGCACTGGTACTACGCCAACAGGCCGAGCGCCGCGGTCCCCGAGGGCTTCGGCGACGAGCGGGCCATCCGCGCCATCTGGGCGGCCGACGCTCAGCCTCGTTGAGAGACCTCGAGCCCGTCATCGATCGGGATGTGCACGGTCGTGTAACCGTTGGCCGGGTCGCGGATGTAGTCGATGTAGGGCCGGAGCGCCTCGACCTGGAGGTCGATGTCGTCGGCCACCACGAACGAGGAGGGCGGCAGCTTCGGCTCCAGCAGTTTCAGGACCGGAAGATACAGGTATTTCCAGCCGTCGAGCAGGAGGACGTCAATGTCCTCGTCGATCGGCGCGAGGGTCTGCCGTGCGTCCCCCTCGCGGATCTCGACGTGATCGAGGAGGCCGGCGATCCGGAGGTTCTCGGAGGCGCGGCGGATCTTGGACGGGTCGAGCTCGGTCGTGATCACGCGGCCCACGCCCGAGTCCTTGACGGCGGCGGCCAGGTAGATCGTCGACAGCCCGAACGAGAGCCCGAATTCGACCACGAGCCGCGCCGGCCTGGCCCGGATGAGCTGGTAGAGGAGCCGGCCCGAGGCGGGCGAGACCGGCATGTACGCCTCCGACAGCAACGCGGCGACCTTCGGATCCTCGCGCGACGCGCCACCTTTCTCGAGCTGGCCGACGACGGCGAAGATGCCCGGGTCGCGTTCGTCCGCCTCGCGGAAGAGCCGCTCCAGGAGCGAGCGGACCGGTTCGGTCTCGAGGGTCGTCGGCATGTCCTTTTTCCTTCTGGCGAGGACTCGGCGGCGGTGGCAAGCGAAGTCGGCTCAGGCCCCCGGAGAGGCTAAGGCGATCTCGGTCGCCCATCTGGCGTCATTCGCGCAGAGCGGCGGTCCTGGCGGCGTGTCGTAGACGTACCGTGCGTAACGGCCGGCGTCGTGGACGCGGTGGAACAAATCCTGGAGGCGAAGGATCGCGTCTCGGTCCGGGGCACGCAAGGGGATCGGGATGATTGGCAGCGAATCTCGGAGGCCGATCGGCCAGAAGTCGGCTTCCGGACGTTTCTCCGCCCGGCTGACGACGACCGAGTAGTCACAATCCGGCCGATCCGGTGAGGGCATCGGCTCGCCGCCCCGGAGCAGGTCGATCTCGACGAGACTCGCCGTGCTCACAAGAACCTGGTCTCGCTTGCGGACGTGCTGATCGCGGTGCCGGCCCTTGTTCGTCGGGCTCAGCAACTCCAGGACCGTGACCAGTCCTCGGGACGAGCGGTCGCGGATCTCGAGGTATGCCTGAGTTTCGACGTCCGGCCACGGGATCGTGATTCGCGTGGGTGCTTCGAGGACGGCAAGGCCGGCTGCCGGGCCTTCGCCCCTCTCGGCTCGTTCGACACCGATGTCGGCACGCGGGCCGGCACGATGGGGAAGCCCGGGCGAATCCTGCACGTAGAGATGTTCCTCGATCTTCACGAGATACCGAGGATCGATCTGGTCGGCGATCGCCTCGGCAATCCGATCGAGGAACCGATGGTGGAAGTCGGGCCAGACATCGTCGCGCTCGAGATACGGATTCATGCCCGGGAACGGTGATGGCATCGTTGTGCACTCGTGGTCGAGGGCCATTGAGCCGAGGCCTTGTCATCTCCCTTCAGCCTACCACGATACCGCGACCGCGGGCAAAACCGGCCGCCGCCGTTGCCGAATTCCGCCGGCCTCGGCAACAATCGTCGCTGGGCGGCGAACACGCTCCCATGGACCGAGGTTTCTCGACGAGGAGTGGAGCTGGCATGCTGAGTATCCGCGACCTGGTGAAGGTCTATCCCGGGCCCGTCGCCGCGCTCCAGGGGATCGATCTGGATGTGGGCCAGGGCATGTTCGGGCTGCTCGGGCCCAATGGGGCGGGGAAGACGACCCTGATGCGGATCCTCGCCGGGCTGCTCGAGGCCACGTCCGGCTCGGCGACGCTCGACGGCACGTCGATCCTCGACGACCCGGCCGGCGTCTGGGGACAGCTCGGCTACCTGCCGCAGGATTTCGGCTTCTTCCCCCACCTCACGGGGACGAAGATGCTCAGGTACCTGCTGCGGCTCAAGGGGGTCACCGGTCCTCGCGGCCTGAATCCTCTCTGCGACGAGCTGCTCGAGAAGGTGAACCTCTCGTATGCCGCCGGGCGCAAGGTGAAGACCTACTCCGGCGGCATGAGGCAGCGGCTGGGCATCGCGCAGGCGATCGCCGGCAATCCGCGGCTGATCATCGTCGACGAGCCGACCGCCGGGCTCGACCCCGAGGAGCGGCTGCGGTTCTACCGGCTCCTCTCCGAGCTGGCGGAGGACCGGATCGTCCTCCTCTCCACCCACATCGTCGAGGACGTGGCCGTCCTCTGCCCGCGATTCGCCATCGTCCGCCGCGGCCGGCTCGTGGCGAACACGACGCCCGCCGAGGCCCGCCGCTGGCTCTCCGGCACGCTCTTCGAGGGGACCCTGCCCGCGGGGACGCTCCCCGAGATCCTCCGCGGACCTGGCCGCTGCGTCACCCAGTCGTATCTCGTTGAGGGCCAGGACCGCGTCCGCATCCATCAGCCGGAGGGAGACCCGCCCCCGGGCTTCTCGCCCGTCTCGCCGACGCTGGAAGACGCCTACATGCTCATGATTCAGGGGAATCAACGGCCGCCGGGGGGTACGCCGGAACCGGCCACCGCCACTGACGCCGCCGCCCCGGTCGCGGGAGGCCTCTCGTGACCGATCTCACCCCCTCGCGGCCCGCGGCCGCCGCCACGCGCCTCAGCCTCCGCCGCTTCCTGACCGTGTTCGCCGGCGAATTCGGCCAGCAGGTGCGCAAGCCGACGGTCCTGGTCTGGTGCGGACTCCTCGTCCTGCTCGCGTGGGGGATGTCCTCGGGATCCGTCCGGATCCAGAGCGGGGACTCCGGCGTGGGCGGGACCAAGGCCTGGCTGACGTCCGAGTTCGCCGTGGCGATGCAACTGGCCATGCTCACGCCGCTGGTCTCCAGCTTCTTCCTCGCCATCCTCTCGGGCATGACCATCCTCCACGACGAGGAATGGCGGCTCGGCGACGTCCTCCACGCCACGTCGTTGCGGCCGGGTGAGTACATCTGGGGGAAATACCTGGCCGTCCTCTCGATCGGCCTCCTCGTCCTGGCGCTCCAACTGGCGGCCATGGTCTTCTTCAACCACGTCGTCCCGAACGCCGCGGCCAAGGACCTCCGCGGGCCGCTCCACGCGATCAACTACATCCGGCCGGCGCTGTCGATCTCGGTCCCGCTCCTGGTCTTCCTGTCGGGCGTGTCGATGTTCGTCGGCGAGCGATCCCGGCGGCCTGTCCTGGTCTTCCTGCTGCCGCTGGCGATGTTCATGTTCGACATCTTCTTCCTCTGGAGCTGGTCCCCCGGCTGGCTCGATCCGCGGCTCAACCGCCTCCTGATGTGGCTCGACATCGGCGGCTTCCGCTGGCTCCAGGAGACGTGGCTGAAAGTGGACCGGGGCGCGGCCTTCTACAACAATTCGCCCATCCCGCCCGACCCGGGATTCCTCATCAGCCGAATCGTGCTCGTGGTCGCCGGGCTGGCCGCCGTGGCCTGGACCCGTTCGCATTTCGCGGCCATGGTGCGCGGACTCGTCGGCCGGCGCAAGCGTGCGGCGCTCGCCGACGCCGTGATCCAGTCGGAGGGAGCCGTCGGGGATGAGCTCGGAGTCGGTGCGACGCAGGCCGCCTCGCCGCTCGCCGCCCTCGAGATGACGTGTCGCCGGCCGGGCTTCCTCGCCGGGGCGATCTCCGTCGCGCAGGTGGAGCTCGCCGCGCTGTTGACCAGCCCGGGGATCTACCTGTTCGCGGCGCTCATCCTGCTTCAGACCTACGAGGTGGCCGTCTCGCGGGTCGGGTTCCTGGACACGTCGTTCCTGGTGACCCCCGGCAACTTCGCCATGAGCTCGATGAACCCGCTGGTGACGTGCACGTGCCTGCTCCTGCTCTTCTACTCGGTGGATTCGTTCGAGCGCGAGCGGGCCACCCGGCTGGCGGCCATCGCCTTCGCCACGCCGGTCCGGACCGGCTCGATGATCCTGGGGAAGGCCGTGGCCCAGGCGGCCGTCGCGATGGTGATCGTCGCGGCCACCGCGCTGGCGGGATACATCGCGATCCTCGTTCAGGGGAAGGTGCCATTCTCCGTCCGCCCCTTCGTCATCGTCTGGGGCCTCCTGGCGCTCCCCTCGCTGGCGGCCTGGGCGTGCTTCGTCATGGCCGTCCAGTCCCTGACGAAAAACCGCTACGCGACCTACGCGATCGGCCTGGCGACGATCACCTTCACCGCCTATCGACTGTTCACGGGCGAGATCAACTGGGTGGGCAACTGGCCGCTCTGGAGCGCGACGAGCTGGAGCGACATCAGCGTCCTCGAGCTCGACCGCCGGGCCCTGGTCCTCAGCCGGCTGCTGGCCGTCGGCCTGGCGGTCGGGCTCGTGGCGGCGACGGCCCGCTATTTCGGCCGGCGCGAGGCCGATCCGGTGCGGATCATCCAGCGATTGCGGCCCCGCTCCATCCTCGGCACGGGCCTTCGACTGGCAGGCTGGGGCTCGCTGGCGCTGGTCGCCGGCCTCTGGCTGGCCCTCGAGGTCTCGTGGGGCTACGGGGGCGAGGCCGCGAAGAAGCAGCAGAAGGATTACTGGCGGAAGAACCTGGCGACCTTCCACGACGCGAAGGTCCCGGACATCACCCACGTCGACCTCGACCTGGAGCTCTTCCCGGAGACCGGCCGTTTCCGGGCCTCGGGGACCTACGACCTGACGAACCCGAATGAAGCCCCGCTGCGGCAGGTCACCCTCACCGGGGGGATGAACTGGGAAAAGCTCACCTGGACCCTCGACGGCCGGCCCTACGAGCCGGCCGACCGCTCGAAGCTCTATGTCTTCACCCCCGAAGCCCCCCTGCCCCGGCACGGGTCGGTCAAGATCGGCTTCCATCACGAGGGGGCCGTCCCCCGCGGGATCAGCAAGAAGGGGGGCTCGCTGATGGAGTTCATCCTCCCGTCGTCGGTCGTGCTCACGAGCTTCACGCCGACGTTCGTGCCGGTGGTCGGGTTCGTCGAGCAGCTCGGGGTGGACGACGACAACAAGTTCGACTCGAAGGAGTATCCCGACGACTTCTTCGAGGGGCAGACCGATTCCGGCCTCGGCCCGAGGAGCCCGTTCACCACCCGGATCCGGATCACGGGCCCGGCGGACTTCACGCTCAATTCGGTCGGGACGCAGGTCGCCGACGAGGTCCGGGACGGCCGCCGCACGACGACCTGGGAGAGCGACCAGCCGGTCAGCTTCTTCAACGTCGTCGCCGGCCGCTGGGACGTCGATCGGGGCGAGGGGACCGCGGTCTTCCACCACCCGCCCCACGCCTACAACGTGGCCGAGATGCTCGCCTCGCTCGACGCCGCGCGGAAGTACTATTCCGAGTGGTTCTATCCGTTCCCCTGGAAGGAGCTGAAGCTCAGCGAGTTCCCCAACCTGGCGACCTACGCCCAGGGCTTCCCCACCAACATCACGTTCTCCGAGGGGATCGGCTTCCTGACCGAGGACAGCGCGGAGATCCACGCCCCCTTCGAGATCACGGCGCACGAGGCCGCCCACCAGTGGTGGGGGAGCATCGTCAGCCCGGGCAAGGGGCCCGGCGGCAACGTCCTCTCCGAGGGGACGTCGCACTTCTCGACGATCCTCCTGGTCGAGCGGGCGAAGGGCCTGAACGCCCGGATTGACCTGTGCAAGCGCCTGGAATCGAGCTACGCGAAGAGCCGAAAGGCGGACTCGGAGCGTCCGCTCGTCAAGCTCGACGGCTCGCGCGACGGCGACACGACCGTCACGTACGACAAGGGGGGCTGGGCCTTCTGGATGCTGATGAACCGGATGGGCCGCGACCGGGCCATGCAGGGGCTGCACGCCTTCTTCAAGGCATACCACAACAACCCGGATCACCCCGTGATCCAGGACTTCCTGGCCGCGATGCGTCCGTTCGCCGCCGATCCGGCGGACTTCGACGCCTTCGCCCGCCAGTGGTTCCGCGAGGTGGTCCTCCCCGAGTACCGCCTCCACGACCCGAAGAAGGTGGCCGAGGGGGACCGCTGGAAGGTGACCGTCCGCCTGGAGAACGCCGGCACCGGGATCATGCCCGTCGAGGTCGCCGCCACCCGCGGCAAGCGTTTCGACACGAAGGGCCAGCCCTCTGCCGACTACCTCGAGGCTCGCGCCACGGCCTCGCCGGGGGCCGGCGAATCGAAGGAGGTGACGATCGATTGCCCCTTCGAGCCGGAGGAGATCGTCGTCGATCCCGACGCGATGGTCCTGCAGCTCCAGCGGAAGACGGCGACGACGCGGTTCTGAGGATCGGCCCCGGCGATGTGATCAGTCGGCCGTGCGCCGCGGTAGCAAGTCGGCGACGGCGATCCGGGCGATGGCCGCGCCGTCGAGTATCAGCTCGACCGAGGCGCCCTCGGGAAGGATCTCGACGCCGGCTGGCGTGTAGACCTCAAGCCGGCGATCGGGGATGTTCACGACCCAATAAGCTGGATAACCCTCGGCCAGGAAGACGGCCGCCCGGCGGCGATCTTCGAACAACGAGCTATCGCCGATCTCGACGACAAGGGCGACGTCCGCCGGGCCGGGTGCCCGCTCCAGGTAGTCGTCCGCCTCGCCCCGCGTCACCGACAGATCCGGCTCCGGCATGCCCGCGGAAGACGGCATCCGGATCGGCAACTCGGTCCCGACGAACCAGCCGGGGGGCAACATCCGCTCGATCGCCTGCAGGCCCTTGACCGACGACGCGCAGTGCCTCCGCCCCTTGGTCATCTTCCGGACCAACCTCCCCTCGAAGAGCTCAATCGGCGCCCCCTCCTCGATCGCCCCCGAGTCGATCCACCCTTCGTACTCCGCCAGGCTGATGCGCCCAGGCGGGGCCGATCGCGCCGTCGCAGTCGCCTCGGCCTGGCCGGTCGTCGATACTGTGGACATCTGGCACCACCTTTGGAGTGGGCGTGAAGGAGAGAATCCCTTCGACCGTGGCCGCCATACCGGGTGGGAACACGGCACGCAGAAACGCAAGCAGTCGGCACGTGAGGCCTGGCGGGAAGTGTTGTAGCAGGCGAGGAGAGCTGTCTGGATTCGGTTCAATCAATACGAAGAGCTACAGAGAGCCCGCGGGCCTGGACCATGCTTCGTGGCTGTTCAATCCAAGTACACCCGATAGGATTCGAACCTATAACCTTCGGTTCCGTAGACCGATGCTCTATCCAATTGAGCTACGGGTGCGTCGTGCTGCTCGACGTGAGATCATCGTAGCGATCCGACCTCGTGCTGGCAAGGGGCCGATGCCCGTGCATTCGTTCGGACACGCGGCGCGGAGGCGGGGTTCGCCGCGGCTAGCATGGACTCCGACGCGGGCTCGGTAACGGTTGCATCGGGTTTGCCGGGCGCGCATAATGAACCCCTTCGGACGCCGCTCGTAGTAATCAACGGAGAGCGGCCGGCCGCCGCGTTCGATGTACCGGTGATGCAGCCGATCCGTGGGCGGGCTCCCCCTTGACCGCGCCCGAGGCAAGATCGGCTCGCCCGGCGAGAGATTGGGATCCGGCCCGCGACGGCCGGCGAGTGGATTCGTGGCCTGGGAGGAAGTTGTCGGCATGTCCACACCCGTGATGATCGAGGCCGACGGTCTCTGCAAGCAGTTCGGGTCGTTCCTGGCCGTCCGAAACGTGACCTTCACCATCCCCAAGGGTCAGGTCGTCGCGTTCCTCGGCCCCAACGGCGCCGGCAAGACCACCACGATGCGGCTCCTCACCGGATTCGTGGCCCCCACCCACGGCTCGGCCAGGATCGCCGGGATCGACGTCCAGGAGGATCGCATCGGGGCCGCGGAGCACCTCGGCTACCTGCCGGAGAACGGCCCCCTCTACCCCGACATGACCCCGACCAGCCTGATCCGCTTCTTCGGCACGGCGCGGGGGCTCTCGGCGGCGAGGCTCGAGAGCCGGCTGGACGCCGTCATCGACCAGTGCTCGCTCCGGACCGTGGCGCACAAGCCCATCGGCAAGCTCTCGAAGGGATACCGCCAGCGCGTCTCCATGGCCCAGGCCCTGCTCCACGACCCGGAGGTCCTGATCATGGACGAGCCGACCAGCGGCCTGGATCCCAACCAGATCCGCGGCGTCCGGTCCCTGATCCGCGACCTCGGCCGGTCCAAGACGATCCTCGTCTCGACCCACATCCTCCAGGAGGTCGAGCCGGTCGCCGACCGCGTCCTGTTCATCCACGACGGCAAGATCGTCTTCGACGGCAAGCCCGCCGAGCTCGCCCACGAGGCCGGCAACCTCGAACAGGCTTTCTACAAGCTGACCGCCCAGCCGGTCTGACGCGACGCGCACGACCGGGCCACCCCCACCAGGCACATTGTCAGTCAGGACAGGCCGGAGGCGACGTCCGACGGCCAACTTTCCCAGAGGATCCCCGCGGTGACCACCCTCGAGACCCAACCGACGAGCAAGCCTCCGGCGGCCAGGCGACCGTCCGCCGGCGCCGGGCCGTTCCGCCCGCATGTGATCTGGGCGATCTTCAAGCGGAACCTCCAGAGCTACTTCAGCAACCCGGCCGGCTACGTCTTCATCACCCTGTTCGTGATCATCTGCTCCTGCGTCGCCTTCTGGCAGCCGGAGTTCTTCGCGAGCAACCTGGCCAACCTGGATCAGCTCAATCGGTACATGCCCTACGTCCTGCTCTTCTTCATCCCGGCCATCACGATGACCTCGTGGGCCGACGAGCGGAGGCAGGGGACCGACGAGCTCCTCCTGACGCTGCCGGCCCACGACCTGGACGTCGTCCTGGGCAAGTACCTGGCGGCCCTGGGGATCTACACGGTCGCGCTGGGCTTCTCGCTGAGCCACCTGGTGGTGCTCGCCTACCTGGGCTCACCGGACTACGGCGTGATGTTCGCGACCTTCCTGGGCTACTGGCTGATGGGCGCGATGCTGATCGCCGTCGGCATGGTGGCCTCGCTCCTGTCGTCGAACGTGACCGTGGCCTTCATCATGGGCGCCCTCTTCTGCGCCGTGCCGATCTTCCTGGAATGGCTGGGCTCGCCGACGGCGGGCTCGCTCCGCCGGAACATCGAGAGCTGGTCCGTGCCGACCCAGTTCCGCGACTTCGGGACCGGGGTGGTGTCGCTCTCGGGCGTCTTCTACTTCGCCTCGCTGGCCGCGGCGATGCTCTACCTGAACATGATGCTCCTGGGCCGCCGCCACTGGGCGGGGGGCGAGGCCAGCCAGGGACGCTGGGTGCACTCGGCGATCCGGTTCGTGGCGGTGCTCGTGAGCCTCTTCTCCCTCAGCCTGATGTTCGAGAAGTCCGGCATCCGGAAGGACCTGAGCGCGGAGCGGATGCACACCCTCTCGGCGGATTCGCTGGCGCTGGTGAGTCAGATCCCCGCCGACCGCCCGGTGCTCGTCCAGGCGTATTACAGCCCGGAGGTCCCCCGCGAGTTCATCCAGACGAAATCCGACCTGCTGGGCCTGCTCCGCGAGTTCGAGGCGTCCAGCGGCGGCCGGATCAAGCTCAACCTGGTCCCGGCGGACCTCTACTCCGAGGCGGCCCACGAGGCGGAGAAGCGGTTCGGGATCGAGCCCAAGCAGGTCCTCTCGGAGGACCAGGCCAAGCGGTCGGTCTCCGAGGTGATCCTGGGCGTGGCGTTCACCTCCGGGCTCGAGGAGGTCGTCGTCCCCTTCTTCGACCGCGGGCTGCCGGTCGAGTACGAGCTGACGCGGTCGATCCGCGTCGTCTCGCGGACCGCCCGGAAGAAGGTGGGCATCCTCAACACCGACGCCAAGATGATGGGCGGCTTCGACATGCGGTCGATGAACCAGTCCCCCGAGTGGTCGGTCGTCGGCGAGCTCAAGAAGCAGTACGAGGTGAGCATGGTCTCGCCCGATTCGACCGTGCCGTCGGACCTGGACGCGCTCATCGTCGGCCTGCCGTCGTCGCTCACGCAGAAGCAGATCGACAACCTGACGACCTACGTGAAGGGGGGCGGCCCGACGATCCTGCTGCTCGACCCGCTGCCGATCTTCAACCCGCAGCTCTCGCCGTCGGTCCCGCGGATGCCGCCCGGCGGGATGTTCGGCGGCGGCCAGCCGCCGGAGCCGAAGGGTGACCTGAAGCCGCTGCTGGACCTGCTGGGCCTGGACTGGCCGAGCACCGAGATCGTCTGGAACCGGTACAACCCGCACCCCCAGCTCGCCATGCTCGAGCCCGAGATCGTGTTCGTCGGCGACGGCAGCGGCAACGCCGAGGCGTTCAATCCCAAGGAGCCGGCCACCTCAGGCCTCCAGGAAGTCGTGACCCTCTTCCCCGGCCTGCTGCGTCCCAAGGCCGGCGGTGCCGGCCCCGAGTTCACCCCCCTGCTCCGGACGGACGACTCCGGGGGCATCCTCAACTGGGATGACGCGGTGCAGCAGAGCTTCATGGGGATCGGCGGCATCAACCCGCGGCGGCGGCACGTCTCCACCGGCTCCAGCTACACGCTGGCCGCGCGGATCTCCGGCCCGGCCGCCCAGGCCACGCCCCCGGCGGCGGACTCCAAGAAGGACGAGCCGAAGAAGGACGAGAAGCCGGCGACGATCAAGGTCATCGCCATCGCCGACATGGACCTCATCGGCGAGCAGTTCTTCGAGCTCCGCCGCCAGAAGGTCGCCAATCTCGACTTCGACAACGTCACCTTCATCCTCAACTGCGTGGACGTGCTGGCCGGCGACGACTCCTTCGTCGAGCTCCGCAAGAAGCGGCTCAAGCACCGCACGCTGGAGAGGATCGAGCGCGAGACCAAGACGTTCGTCGCCGAGTACGAGAAGCAGTCCAAGCTCGCCGAGGACGCCGCCAAGGAGAAGCTGGACGACGCCCAGAAGCGGTTCAACAAGCAGGTCGACGAGGTGAAGGCCCGCACCGACTACGACGAGCGCACCAAGGAGATCATGCTGGCCAACCTCCAGGACGTGGCCCAGCGGCGGCTCGACGTGGAGAAGACCAAGGTCGAGGACGAGCGGCTGGACAAGGTCCGCGACGCGAAGGCCGAGTCGGAGCAGAAGACCCGCGCGATCGAGAACCGGGTCCGGTTCATGGCCGCGGCCCTGCCCCCCCTGCCCCCGCTCCTGCTGGGCCTGGTCGTCTTCTTCATCCGGCTCAACCGCGAGAACACGGGGGCCGTCCCCACCCGCCTCGCCTGACGAGGCGAGGCGAGGCGAGACCCGGCGAGACGACCTCTTCGCCGCACCGACACCGACACCGAGGTTCCAGGACCATCGCGCCGATGCAAGCCCGGCCGGCCCCCGTCGCCGCCGGGCTCCTCCCCGAGGATCCATGATGACCGAGCTTTCCAAGACGCTGACCTTCGCCGCCGTGGCCCTGGTCCTCTCCGTGGTGGCGCTCCTCTCCACGCGCGACCGCGTGGTCCAGTCCGAGGCGTTCAACGACCAGGGCCAGGCGTTCTATCCCGACTTCAAGGACCCGCTCGCCTGCACCGACCTGGAGGTCGTCGACTTCAACGCCGCGACGGCCGAGCCCTTGCGGTTCCGGGTGATGTTCAAGAACAACCGCTGGGTGATCCCGTCGCACTACGACTATCCGGCCGACGCCCGCGACCGCCTCTCGAAGACGGCCGCCGCGCTCATGGACCTGGCCAAGGACACGATCCGGACCGACAGCCCGGAGAACTACGAGGCGATGGGGGTGATCGACCCGCTCGACACCAAGAACACCACCCTCAAGGGCCGGGGCAAGCGGATCACCCTGCGGGACGCCTCGGAGAAGGTCCTGGCCGACTTCATCATCGGAGCCGAGATCAAGGGCGGGGATTCGAAGGGGGCCGAGCCCAAGGACCGGGCCGTCCAGCATTACGTCCGCCTGCCCGACCAGAAGCGGGTCTATGGCGTGAAGATCAAGGCCGAGCCCTCGGTCCGGTTCGCCGACTGGATCGAGACCAATCTCCTGAAGCTGGACGCCAGCCACGTCCGCAAGGTCGTCTTCGACAACCACAAGGTGAGCCTGGACCAGGGGATCGAGCAGGGCCCGATCCTGACCATCGAGCGGAAGGACGCGAGCTCCCCCTGGACGATGGAGGGCGTCTCCGAGGACAAGGAGCTCGACCCGGACAAGCTCCGGGCCATGGCCGACGCCCTGGCCGATCTCAAGATCGTCGGCGTCCGGCCCAAGCCGGCCGGCGTCACCCGCGAGCTGAAGCGGAGCGGCGACAAGGACTTCAACTTCCCCAAGAACGTGCTGACCTCGCTCGCCTCCCGCGGCTTCTTCCCCACCCGGGACGGCCAGATGTTGTCCAACCAGGGTGACGTCCGCGTCTTCACGGACGAGGGGATCGTCTACGCCCTGCGGTTCGGCGAGCTCGCCCTCGGCTCGGGCGAGGACCTGTCCGCCGGCCAGTCCGACGACGCCGAGAAGGCCGCCGAGGCGAAGAAGGACGACCCGAAGAAGCCGGCGGGATCGGCGGAGAACCGCTACGTCATGGTCACCGCCTGGTATGACCCGTCGCTGATCAGCAAGCCCAAGGCCGAGGACGACGCGCCCAAGCCGGTGACGACCCCGGGCACGATCCCCGCCCGCCCGTTCGCGGACAACCCGAACGACCCGGCCGTCGTGGCCAGGGAGAAGGCGAAGAAGGAGAAGGCGGAGCGCGATCAGAAGGACTACGAGAAGAAGCTGGCCGACGGCAAGAAGAAGGCCGAGGACCTGACCGACCGGTTCGGGCCCTGGTACTACGTGACCCCCGGCGACAGTTTCCGGTCGATCAAGGTGGACCCGGTCGCGCTCGTCCGCCCCAAGAAGGCGGAGACCCCCGGGGGCCCCGGCGCCGGCGGCCTCCCCCCCGGCTTCCCCTCGGGGGGCGGACTCCCCGGCGGCCTGCCGCCGATCCAGCCCTGAGCGTCGCGGCGAGCCCCGCGACGATGCCCCGAATTTCGGGCCGGCGTGACGGAGTTGAACCCGCCGCCGGCCCGCGGTGTCTAGCGGGCGCCGCGGCGGGCGGCGAGGCCCTTGCGTGAATTGGCAGGAAAGATGTAAATTCTTTGGCTGGTTGTGCTCGAACGTGAATGCCAGGCCGCGGCTCGCGC
Organism: Aquisphaera insulae; assembly: GCF_011064615.1. Taxonomy (GTDB): domain Bacteria; phylum Planctomycetota; class Planctomycetia; order Isosphaerales; family Isosphaeraceae; genus Aquisphaera; species Aquisphaera insulae. The sequence goes on from NZ_JAALJH010000028.1 coordinate 48,918, forward strand.
GACCCGGGCAGGCCGGCGTGGGGAATCGTCGATGGCGTCAGCGTCAGCAGCGGGCTCGGGATCGAACGCGAATGCGGCCCCGGCCGCCTCTCAGGCCCGCCCTTCGGGGGCGGGGAGCCGGAGTCGCCACGTCCTCTCGGTCCTGGTCCAGAACCGGCCGGGGGTCCTGGCCCAGGTCTCCGGCATGTTCGCCTCGCGCGGGTTCAATATCGACAGCCTGGCCGTCGGCGAGACCGAGAACCAGGACCTCTCCCGGATCACCGTCGTGGTCAAGGGGGACGAGCGCCACCTCGAGCAGGTCCGCAAGCAGCTCGAGAAGATGATCCCGGTGGTCAAGGTCCAGGACATCTCGCGCGAGGACTACGTCGAGCGCGACCTGATGCTGATCAAGCTCAAGGCGACGGCCGGCGACCGGCCGGAGGTCCAGACGCTGGCCCAGATCTTCCGGGGCCGGATCGTCGACGTCAGCCCCGACCACCTGATGATCGAGATCTCCGGCCAGGAGCGGAAGATCGAGGCGTTCATCGAGGCGGTCCGCGGCTACGGGATCCTCGAGCTGGCCCGCACCGGCGGCATCGCGCTGGTCCGGGGCCTGAAGCACCTCGAAGAGGCGGAGGAAGGCGCCGCCGTCGCGCCGGCCGAGGAGGAGGAGGACGAGGCCTCCGTGCAGGGGCATTCCGAGCTCTAGTCCGCCCCGCCGCGGGCGAGTCGGACCCGATATTCTCAACGCCGAATCCACGCCCGGGGCCACCGCATGCGGCCCCGGGTCTTTTTGTCTTCGTCCACGGGGCCGAGAGCGGCCCGCACCAGGAGATCCACGATGCCCGCGCTGATGTACTACGACCAGGACGCCGACCTCGGATTGCTCAAGGGAAAGACCGTGGCGATCATCGGCTACGGCAGCCAGGGCCACGCCCAGGCCCAGAACCTCCGAGACTCCGGCCTCAAGGTCGTCGTCGGCCAGCGCCCGGGCTCGGCCAATTACGACCTCGCCGTCCGCGACGGCTTCAAGCCGGTCTCCGCGGCCGAGGCCGCCGAGGCGGGCGACCTCGTCAACATCCTCCTCCCCGACGAGGTCACGGCCGACATCTACGCGAAGGATATCAAGCCCCACCTCAAGCCGGGTAACCTCCTCCTCTGCTCGCACGGCTTCAACATCCACTTCGGCCAGGTCGTCCCGCCCGAAGGCGTGGACAGCGCCCTGGTGGCCCCCAAGGGCCCGGGCCACCTGGTCCGCAGCGAGTACGTCAAGGGAGGCGGCGTCCCCTGCCTCATCGCCACCGCCGACAATTGCTCGCCGAACGGCAAGGCGCTCGCCCTGGCCTACGCCAAGGGGATCGGCGGCACCCGCGCGGGGGTGCTCCAGACCACCTTCGCGGAGGAGACCGAGACCGACCTCTTCGGCGAGCAGGTCGTCCTCTGCGGCGGCGTTTCCGCCCTGGTGAAGATGGGCTTCGAGACGCTCGTCGAGGCCGGCTACCAGCCCGAGAGCGCCTACTTCGAGTGCCTCCACGAGCTCAAGCTGATCGTCGACCTGATGTACCAGGGCGGCCTCAACTACATGCGCTACAGCATCTCGAACACGGCCGAGTACGGCGATTACACCCGCGGCCCCCGGGTGGTCAACGAGCAGACCCGCGCCGAGATGAAGAAGATCCTCGGCGAGATCCGCAGCGGCCAGTTCGCCCGCGAGTGGATCCTCGAGAACAAGGCCAACCAGCCCGGCTTCAAGGCCACGCGGCGGCTCGAGCGCCAGCACCCGGTGGAGATCGTCGGCAAGAAGCTCCGCGCCCTGATGCCCTGGATCAACGCCAAGGACGTTTGATCGCGTCATTGAGGGTTCGGATAGACGGGCAGGCAGGAATGCCTGCCCTCGGGTCCGGAGGCAGAGGGTAGAATCCGGGGGCAGGCATTCCCGCCTGTCCCTCAGCCAGCCCGAAGTCCAAGCCCTGACAACGGCCTCCTCGAGTCGTCACCCATGGCCGATCTCAGCCAGAAGGTCCCGGAGAACGTCCGCGGCGGGTTCTACGTCGATGCCACGTGCATCGACTGCGACCTCTGCCGCGAGACCGCGCCGGAGAACTTCCGCCGCAACGACCGAGAGGGCCGCAGCTTCGTCCACCGCCAGCCCGAAGGTCCGGCCGAGGAGGCCGCTTGCCGAAGCGCCCTGGAGGAATGCCCCGTCGAGGCCATCGGCGACGACGGGTGAGCCGCGGTGGGATCCACGCGGCCCGGGATCGGTGGGGATCCAATGCATGGGACCGGCTGCTCGAGCCGCCGCTCCGATCAGCGGAATTTGACCACCAGCCGAGCTTGACCCGAGGCGCGGGCGATGTCGCCGGCGGTGAACTGGCCGGTGCGATCCTTCGCGGCCAACTCGCTGATCCGGCCGGGCGAAAGCTGCGCGAGCTGTGCCAGGGTGTCGACCCCGGCCTGACGCAGCACCTGGCGGGCGGCCGGCGCGAGGATGTCGAGCGTGTCGACCGACACCTTGGACGCATCGCCCCCGACCGCGTCGGCGCCCAATGCCTCCGAGATCGCGTCGACGGCCCCCGAGGTGGTCCTCAGGGCGGCGGCCTCGCGGTCGGCGACGTCCTGGGCGAGGGCGTCGAGGTTCGCGTACTGGCCGTCGTCCGGCAGCGTCCCGAGCAGGTCGCGGACCAGCGTCCCGTCGCCCGTCCTCTCGCCGCCGAACTTCTTGACCACATCGGTCTTCGACACGGCGGCCGGGAATGCCTGGCGCACCGAAGGGTTCTCCATCAGATACTGGTAGAGCGCCCCGACCCGCTGCGACCGCGGGTTGGTGGCGAGGCTGGGGTCGACCGTCACCAGGTCGGGCAGCAGCATGGCGCCCTGGTTGGTCTGCCAGATCTGCATGGCCTTGCCGTTGAACACGGTCTTGCCGACGAGCGTGCCCCCCTGGAAGATCGGGCCGCTCGGCCCCCCGAACGGGGCCTTCTGGCCGCCGCCGAGACGGCCGACGTCGGCGTTCAGCCGGTTCAGCTCGGCACGGACCTCGGCCAGGGCGTCGTGGACCTGCTTGCGGAGGGCGGCCAGGGAGACGAGGCCATTGGCGGTGTCGCGAGCCAGGGCGTCCAGGTCGGCCTCGATGAGGTGGAACCGGGCGTTGAACCCAAGCTCCCCGGGCGTCTCCGAGGCCTGAACCATGCTCACCCCGTCCTCCCAGTCCTTGTGCACGAACGACCGCTGGAACGTCGCGACGGCCGCGGGGTCGGTCTCGGAGAGGGCGACGATGAAGTCGAAGCGCCGCTCGGCGGTGCCGTAGGTCGCCACCAGCCACTCGCCCACGAAGCTCGCCGCCTGGCTGGCGTCGAGCCCCTGCTTGGTCAGGGTCTGGAACACCAGATCGGGCGATAGGTCGCCGACGTTCAGGGTCTTCACGGCCATCGCGGGCCTCCTGTCGGGTCGAACTCGGTCGTGGGGCTCAGGATCCGGGCGACGCCACGGGCGCGGCCCCCGACTCGCCGCGCTGGCGGCGGCGCTGGAACTTGCGGAACGTCCGGAAAACCGATTCGGGCAGCGGCTCGGCCAGACCGTCGCCGTCGAGGTCGACGTGCGACCGCCGCAGGTCGAACGTGTTGACCATCACGCCGAGCGGATAGGTCCGGTCCAGGAGATTCATCAGGAACTCGTACTGGTCGAGGGTCAGGGCGACGCCGGCGGGCAGGCCGACGCCGTACTCGTACGGGTCGACCCCGCCGGTGCGGAGGTAACCCAGGGCGACGACGGCGGTCAGTCCCGGCTTGTCGGCGACGAACAACGAGCGGCTCCCGGTCGGCCGGATCGTCCCCCCCGGCCCCTGCACGGGCGCCGCGTACCAGCGGAAGCCGGATGAGAGCCGGTCGGACAGGTTGATCCCTGCCCCTGGGAGGCCCACCACCGCCAGGACCAGGGTGACCTCGTTCGGCCCGGTCACCAGCGGGAGCATGGCGCTGACGTGGGCGGCGCGGAACAGCCCCGTCAGCTCCCGGAGCAGATCGACCGCCGCGGGCGTGCCCGCGACGACCTCCTGCGCCAGGACGGGCCCAAGCTGGATCGCCTCGAAGAGCTCGTCGGGGATCGCGGCCAGGGCCTTACCGACCTCGGTCACGTTGCCGACGGCCGGCAGCCCGGCGGCGAGGAAGAGGTTGCGTGCGGCCGGCGGCTGCGGCATGTCGCGAGCCCAGAGCGCACGGGCGTCGGCGTCGGCCACCTCAACCCACGCCTCGCGTCCGGCGTCGGCCCACTTGGCCTTCACGTCGGACAGAGCGGCGATGAGCATGGCGTTCGAGCCCGGGTCGCCGGGCGCGTGGTATCGAGCCTCCAACGCGACCGCGGGCGAGCCAGCGATCGGCGGACCCTCCTGGATGACCAGGCCGGCGGTCGGGAGGTGGGAAACGTAGACGACGGCCGGGTCGAGCCGGTGAACGGTCCGCAGGCCGCAGGCCGCGAGCAGCCACTTCCCGTCCGGGTCCTCGGCCCCGGGCCGGGGGGCGGTCGCGGCGACCGGGTCGTCGGCCGGGGCGGCTGCCGCGGCGGCGAGCTTGCCGATCAGCCCGGCGATCTCCGGGTCATTGGACGTCGGCGGCGGGGCCGCGCGGAGCGCCGCGTTCATGGCATCGAGCTCCGCCGTTGCGGGCGGCTCGAGGTCGGCCCCCAGTCCCAGCTCATAACGGCTGCCGGCCGCGGGATCGTACGTCCGCTTGATCGTCAGCGGGCCTGCGGCGCCGAGCGCGGCGCGGAGGCGACCGACTCGGTCGAGCGCGTCGGCGAGGACCGGCGCCAGCGCCGAGGCCGCCGGCAGGGTGTACGCGGTCCGGAGCCGCGCCCGGAGCTCCTCCACGGCCGTCTTGCGGGCCGTCGGCAGGAACCGCTGGGCATGGGCCCCGTTGTCGGCCGGGGAGTCGATCGGCCGCACCAGGATGTTCTCCGCCAGGAATGCCAGGAAGTTCGCCCGCAGGGCCGGCGCCCCGGGCGACACCAGGTGGACGGCGACGGCGAACTCGTTGGCCGTCTCGTCGAGCCGGAACCGCGCGTCCAGTCCCATCGCGCCGAGCGCCCCGCGATTGGGGTCGTCCGGGGCGCCGGGGCCGTTGAGCGTCTCCAGCAGCGATCGGGGCGTGGAGGCGACCCAGGGGAAGTAGAGCCCCAGCCGTCGACGGTACTCGTCGTCGGGCTCGGCGACGGGGTCCCCGCCCTGGGTCCGCACGCGGGTGACGATCTCCCGCTTCACCGGGTCGAACTCGATCCGGTCGGCGAACCGCGGCACCGAGAGGTCGGCGCCGAATCGGTCGAGCGCGTCCCAGCGGGCGTGCGAGAGGTTGCGGACGGCCGCGATCTCACGCGCCTGGCGTCGGACCCTCGCCGTTTCGGCGATGAGGAGATAGAGCGTCTTGCCCATCACGCCCTCGAACACCCGCGCCTCCACCCAGGCCGAGACGTCGGGCACGGCGACGGCCACGGGGTCGCCGTCCCGGTCGAGGAAGCTCACGGCGAGACGCACCACGAACGGCGGCGTGAGCCGCGTCGCGGGGTCGACGGCCGGGACGAGCAGCGGCAAGAATGCACCGGGCTCGGTGTACGGGGCGTACTCCAGGGTGGGCAAGGCGGTGGCGGCACCGTCGGGATCGAGGGTCGCGCCCACCCTCATCACCAGGTCGTCGAGCGGCCTGGCGGGCGCCACCAGCAGCAGCGGCTCGCGTGTCTCGACCCCGACGCGGGCGGTGCCGTCGGCCGCCACCTCGACCCCCGTGTCGACCGCCCCGGCGGCGAACGGGCCGCAGAGGTGCTCGGCCACGTTTCGGTGCGAGGCGGACAGCCACGGATCGGGGTGCAGGTCGAAGGCCATGACGGCTCGGCTCCGGTCTGGGCGCGGCTCAGATGATCTCAAGGCCGCTCGGGTCATCGACGAACACGGCGATCTGGGCCGCCTGGAGTGTGACGTTCTGGCCCACGCCCATGACCAGCACGCCATCGGGCGAGGCGGCGCCGAGTGCCAGTGATTCGAAGGTGGCGGGGAAACGTACCAGGTGGAGGTCGAGCACGTCGGCCACCCCCGGCTCGTTCATGATCGACCAGACGACCTCGGCCGCGCGCACCGGCTCGCCGAACCGGAGGCCGTCGATGTAGCGGCCGACCCGGATCAGGAGCCGTTCCTTCAGGGCGACCGCGGCGGCCGAGGCGTTGACCGCCGCCTTACCGCCCGTCGGCAGGGGCAGCCCCTCGACCACCAGCCGGGCCCGGACGCCGACGGCCACCTGCTCGGCCTCCTGGATCTGAGGGAAGATCCCGATCGGCCGCAGGTCCTGGATGGCCTGATCGACCGAAGCGCGGAGGCCGCCGGGGCCGTCCCAGATGGCCGCCGGGGTCGGCGCCACGAGCACGCCGAAGTAGTAAGGGCTCCCCAGGTCGCGCTCGGTGCCGAAGACTCGCTCGAGGAAGCTGAAATTCCCGAAGATCGACTGGTTGATGTCGAGGCCGCCCATCGGGTCGCGGACGACGCACTGGCGGACCCCCGGCACCAGCGAGACGGCCGTCTGGATCGACCCGGTCGTCCAGACGGAGCGGGGTGCTCGCAGCAGGAGATCGCGGTAGCGGGCGTCGGGCCACTGGAGGTCGCCGCCGGTCAACGGCAGGGTGTGCTCGATCGCGACGAGCGGGGCGCCGGCGAGCCGCTCGGCCGCGTTCAGCTCCTCGAGCGCCGGGTCGAGCCGATTGAAACGATCGAGCGCCTGCCCGGGGACCGCCGGGTTGAGGTTGTGCGAGGCCCCCGGGAAGAACGCCGTGACGCCCACGTCCCGCTGCTTGGCCGTGGCCGAGAGCACCACCGTCTCGTCGAGCGAGACGTGATGCCCGCCGGCCGACGACAGCCTCGCGCCCCGGGGGATGCGGACCTGGAGCAGCCCGGCCGGCAGCGCGCCGGTGAGTTTCAGCGTGATTGCCCCGCGAGCCTCCAGGAAGGGCCGCTCCAGCCCCAATTCGCGGCCGAGCTGAGAGAGGGCCGCGCCGGTGGCCGAGCTGAGGAAGCAGTTGTCGTACGTGGCCGCCAGGGCCGACCACGTCCGGGCGTCCTCCAGCGCGGTGACCTCCATCAGCTTGCGGACCGCCGAGCCGCTCGTCAGGTCGACCCCGTCGCCGAACAGCAGCCGGGCCAGCGCGAGCTTCTCGGCGAGCAGTCGAGCGAACGGCTTGGGCACGAACCCGGTGGGAGTCAGGCCGTAGCCGGCCGCACCGGTGGCCGTCTGGACCGAGGCGTCGACCGCCAGGACGTCGGCGACCGCCTGGTCCTGGGTCGCGTCAGCCACTGAACACCACCTTTCCCAGGTCCACCGCGGCCGTGTCGCCGCCGACGGCCTCGAACACCACGCGGACGTCCAGCGCCCGGAAGCCGGCCGACGCCGCGTCGGCCCCGCCCGCGTCAACCACCACCGGCGGCGATAGCCGGTCGTCGCCCGCGAATCCCACGTCCACGATCCGACGGACCCGGTTCTCCTTCCTGAGCACCTTGATGACCCCGATCCGCACTCGCTCTCGCATCAGGGCCGGGTTGGGCTCCTCGGCCAGCGCATTCAGCCCGTCGAAGCCGAAGGCCGTGTTGAAGACGTCGTCGCCCAGCCGGGTCGTCAGGGCCACGGCGAGAGACTGGGAAAGGGCGTCGATCCCCTCAACCGTGGCCAGGTCGAGCCCGTTCGGGCCGGGTGCCAGCACCAGGTCGCGACCGACGTCCAGGCCCGGCACGACCTCGGGCATCGCGAACGTCCACCCCAGGGCCTGCAAGCGGACCAGGTCCCGGTCCTTGCCGTCGCCGTTGTTCATCACCGCCCCCCTTCGGTCTCAGACCGACTTGAGCTTCGTCTGCCCGGGTTCGCCGATCGAGATCGTGTTCTTGGGTTTCCCCTCGCTCGTGCCCGAGAAGCTGCCGAGGATGACGGGCGATCCGCCCACCTTCAACTTCGTCGAGGCCCCGCCGTGGGTCTGGATCGAGACGCAGGGAGTCTGGTTCGAGCCGGTCTGTTTGCAGCCGGCGATCTTCCAGGACGACACGTCGCCATCGAGCAGCACGAGGCCGCCGCCCGCCTTGAGCTTCGTGTTCTTGGTCGTGAGCGTGACGGTCCCCTTGTCGGGGCAGGAGGCTGAGCCGTCGGTGGTCATCACGGGGTCCACGGTTACTTGACCTCCATCGAATCGCAGTTGACCTCGACCGTCGGGGCCGTGATCGTGAGCTTCGTCCTGGCCGTGATCTCGATGTTCGGGCCCTCGATGGCGATGCTGCCGTCGTCCCTGATCAGGATGCGAGTGCTGGTGCGGGTGTTCTCGATCACGAACACGGTCGGGCTCTTGCCCGCCGCGTCATTCGCGTCCGCGAGGGCGGGGCGCACCTGGCCGCCTCCGAGCGACTTGAGCGAATCGACTCCGACCCGGACCGCCATCGTGCCCGCTTCCACCAGGCGGTTGCCGCTGGCGTCGGTCAGGTCCTGGGTGACGGCCCCCGAATAGTCCTGGGGTGCACCCGACTGCTTGTCTCCCGGGGCGTTGCCCGTGGAGGGGTTGTCGGCCGGCAGGATGAGCCACCAGTCGCCGGGCTTGGCCTCGGCCGGCGCGTGGCCGGTCTGCCAGAGCGCGCCGACCTCGATCGGGTCGTTGAGGTCGAAGTGGCGGTGCGCCAGGGCGACCCGCATGCCCGGGTAACGGGGCAGGATCAGGCCACACTTGCCCCAGGCGAACGGGGTGAGATACGGGACGCCGTCGGCCTTCGCCTCGGTCGGCCTCTTGATGTCGACGACGCGGCTTGGGTTGGCCGTCGCGGTCCCCTCCAGGCCGCGCCAGACGGTCTCGGTCTGCCCCGGCTTGGTCCCGTCGTCCCGGGGGAGGAAGGCGCGAACCTCGCCGACCTCGGTGCTCCCCAGGGCGCGGACGGCGCGGTCGAGGAACGAGGTGATCGCCTTGGCCGTCTGCACCTCGGCCGACGCCTCCTGGGGCGCCCGCTCCGGTGTGGTCCCCGGGACATCGGCGGCCACCCGCTTGTCCCAGAAGCTGAACTGGAGCCCCTGCGGGTCGCCCTGAACTTCCACCCCGACCAGGGTCGTCTGGAACCCGGCCGTGCGGGCGAGCCGGTGCTCGACCGACCGCACGTAGAGCTGCAGTGGGGACTTCATGTCGGACGAGCCGAACGCCGCCCCGATCGCGGCCCCCAGGTCGCCCAGCGCGCCGAGCGCGCCGCCGAGCGGCGGCTTGGTGTTGACGTCGTCCTCCGGCGGGGGGTCGAACACCACGAGGTCGCCCGGCTTGAGGTCGGGGCGGCCGCGGAGGGTCAGCCGGAAGACCCGGCGCATCTCCTGGCGGGGCTTGGCCCCCTTGGCGCAGGGGTCCCAGTTCGGGTCGACCGGCTCCGGGGGCAGGGCCACCGGCTCGATCAGGCCGCTGGAGATGGTCAGCGGCTTCGCCTTCCGTTCGCCTTCCAGCGGGATCAGGCGTGGGCCGAAATGCAGCGTCCCGTCGCGGATCAGGAGCATGCCGCGGCCGTAGAGGCCCGTCTCGCGCTCCATCCGCGCCGCCAGGTCGATGAGAGCGGTCAGGATCGGCTGGCGCGCCGGGACCGGCCGCGTCGCACTGTCGTCCTGGAAGGTGGGAGAGGACGGGCGGTGGAACACGTGGGGGATGACCCCGTCGTTCGGGAACCGCCAGGCCCGGCGCATCAGCTCCTTGATCGCCGGCTCGAGCCGCGTCGCGTCAACCGGCTGGTCGCCGCACGGGCGCCGGCCGGACACCGCTTCGAACACCCGCTCCCGAGCCGTCACGACCGCCTCATAATTCCGCGCGCCGACGCGGCGGGTCACCGACACGATGCTCAGCTCGGCGACCAGGTCCTTGGGGAAGTGCTTCTCCCACTTCGAGGAGCCGCTCGAGAGGAAGTCGGCCCCCAGCACGTTGGTGAGGATCCCGAGGTCCGGGGCCTCCAGGTCGCGGTAATAGAGGAACAGGCGGACGACGCTCGGGGACGTGTCCGAGTTCTGGGCGATGATCCCGTAGTGCTTGTCGGTCACACCTTCGAGCACGAAGGTGTAGAGGCCCCCTTCGAGGCCCGACGGCAGCGTGGCCTGGATGTCGGCGTAGTAATCGTCTCGCGACAACTCGAGCAAGGGGTCGTGCGCGACCCCGCCCCGATCCTCCTGATGGAAGGTCAGGATCCAGCCGGCGTCGCGGCCGATCTTGACGTCGGATTCGCTCGAACTCGGCAGGCTCGGCACGACGTTCATCGGGCGGTGAACCTCCTCGTCTGGAACCGGCGGTTGACGATGGACCGGTCGACGCCGACGACCGAGGCCAGCCGGTCCGCCGGCCTCAGCCGGGCCAGCACGATCTCGCTGAGCGGCGGCTCGGAGAACGCCGAGACGGCGGTGTCGGCGGTGCGCCAGGCCAGCGACAGCCGCGACCCGAAGTCGCCGGGCCCGACGAGCGTGCCCGCGTGGAGCAGCCAGTCGAGCACCACGACCTCGACGGCCACCCCCTGCGCGTCGTCTCCGTCGGGCATGCGGCGGACCGCGCCGGCGACGAGCGGCACGACGGCGACCGTCGTGCCGGACCGCTGGAGCAAGAGCCGGGCGGGCGGGCGGGCGAGGTCGCCGAAGACCGGGGCCGCCGGGTCGTCCGGCAAGGCCGGCGCCCGGTCGGGCGACGACGAGGAGACGACCAGCGTCGGGTCGGCCTCGCGCCAGGTGCGGGCCACGCCGCTGGGCACGATCAGCAGGAGCCGCAGCCCGGGCGTCAACTGGACCGGGTGCGGCAGCCCCCGCCGCAGCGGCGCGTCGAGGCGGTCGAACCCCTCGGGCGGCGAGGCCGGCGGGTCGGGGACGAGATACCGGGCGGCGATGGTCACGAGCACGTGCGGGGGCTCCTTCGGTCTTTCGCCGGGGGCTACCATCCGGCCAGGGTCGACACGGCGACGCTCGCCATGTCGAGCAGATTGGAGCGAGCGCCGGGCGGCGGCATGTGGGCGAGCTGGATGGCCACGTCCAGCGCGTCGCGCTTGGCGGCCGTCGCGGTGAACGACAGGCTCTGCACCTGGAGATCGGTGCGGATCGTCATGGCGGTGATCAGGATCACCCCGGAGATGTCGACCCCCAGGGCAGAGAGCCCCGCCGTAAGCCCGGCCCCGCCCCGCTTGCTCGACTCCGCGATCGTCTCCAGGGCGAGCTTCCAGGCGAACCGCTCCTTGCCCAGCAGCAGGCCGGTGAGCGTAATGGTGTCGTTGTGCGTGTCCACCAGCGACCGGGCGGCGGTCGAGCCGATCGGGGGGAGCATGTAGGTTTCGTTCAGGGTCATCGCGGTGACGGCGTACATCGGCACCGGGATCAGGCCGTCGGTCAGGATGGCCGAGGGCATGCCTTCGTAGAAGTGGAAGCTCTGCTCGCGGTCGGCCATCGGCTAGTCCCCCACGGGCGCGTTGAGATCCTCGAAATCCAGCCCCAGCTTGTCGAGGGCCGCGGCGACGTCCACGGACTGGCCCCCGGCTGGGGTGACCATGCGGCGGATGTGGTTGTCCTCGAGGATGTTGGCGATCTCTTGCCTGGTCTGCTCGCCGTCGGGGTCGCGGCCGGGCTCGGAGAGCAGCCGCTCGATCTTCTCGTTGGCGCGGGCCAGGTTGTTGAGCACCTCCTGGACCCGCGGCGGGACCTCCCGGCCGACCAGCCGCTGGCGGAAATCGGCGAGGTCGTCGCCCATGTTGCGGGCGATGTTCTTGATCAGGGCCGAGACCTTGTCGACGATCCGGGCGCGGAGCGCCTTGTTGTCGATCAGGAGCAGCTCGCCGGTGAATCGGTCGATGCCGACGAGGTCCGTGCCGCGCTGGGTGACCCTCCCCTCGGGCCCCTTGAGGAAGATCACGACGTTGCCGAGGTCGAAGGCGGCGCCATACTCGCCGATCTGGCCCTTGACGTGGAACATGTTGAACCACACGTACAGGCCGAACCCGTAGCGGCGCGGCTTCTCGGAGTACTTCGACCAGTATTCCAGGAGCTGCTCTCGGTTGGTGTGGAACAGGTCGCGGAGGGCGCGGCTGCGCTGGACGGCCCCGCGAAGCCGATCGGGAAGTTTCTTGATCTCGGCGGCGAGCTCGGCCGTGAGGTCGGCGGCCACCTTGGGGTCGTTCAGACGCCTCCATTCCTTGTTCAGGTCCTTGAGCGCCTCGAGCAACTCGTCAGCCTCGGACGGGTTCCAGCCCTGGGTGGTGCGGAGTCGCTTGGCGAGGGCGTTTAGGGTCTCCTCGGCCTCCGCGGTGATGGCCCTGGACAGGGCCTCGGGGTCGAGCTGGCGGACGCGCTCGACCAGGGCGGCGGCCCGCGCGGGGAGGCGAGACACGGCCGCGCGGACCCGCCCCATGACCTTGTCGGGCGCGGGCGGCGGCTTCCGCGTGCCGATCAGGGCCTCTACCGGCAGCTTGGGGGCTTCCTTCGCGGCCTCCTCCGGGCTGAGCACCTCGGGGAACGCCAGGTCCATCTCGTCGAACGCGTTCTTCACCTTGGTCAGATCCGGCAGGGTGCCGCGAAGGGTCGCCTCGATCTCGTCGGCGAGGACGCCACGTGCCCGGCTGATCCGTTCCAGGGCCGAGGTCACCCGCTCGAGGTAGTGTTCGCCGTACAGCCGCGTCACCCTCGCGATGAAGCCCGCGACCGCCTGCCGCGCGGTGGCCTTGCGGCCGTCGCCGGCGACCTGCTCGCAGTGGGCCAGCAATCGCCCGATGTCGGGGTGCTTGGCCGCCAGCGCGTCGACGTCGATGTGGACCGTCTCGCCGTGGAACACATACTTGAAAATTGATCCGCTCACGGGGTCACCTCGCGGGCCATCTCATCGAGCTGCTCGAATGTCGCCAGGTCGTGCTGGATCTGCATCATCAGGGGCTGGACCATCCGGCCCATCAGGTACTGGAAGACTTCCATGACCAGGAGGTCGCGGGCGAGGACCAGGATGAGATCCTGCCTCAGGGCCTTGACCGTCTCGACCGTGATCACCCGGACGACCCGGGTGGCCAGGGCCCGCCCGGCCTGGCGGATCTCGCCCTGGGCGACCTTGCCCGCGATGCCGCCGGCGGCGAACTTCCCGAGCAGCTTCCCGGCCGGGATGAACGCGAGCGCCGCGCCGAGGTCGGCCGCGAACAGCTCGGCCTCGACCTCGGCGCGGCTGAGGACGAGCTCGGGGTCGAGCAGGCTCTGGTAGACCTTGAGCTTCTCCTGGGCCTCATACTCGTGATAGGCCGCGAAACCGGCCCCGACGAGCGTGCCGAGCGGCGGGCAGAGGATCGACAGGCCGACCACCGTGCCCACCTCCAGCACCGTCATGGCGGTCCGGTAGCCCTCGAGCATGTCGAGCGCCTCGGACAGGCCGCGATAGTATGTCGGGTCGCCCGCGAAGAACTCCTGGATCGCATCGTTCGCCATGCGGTGGATCCCGTTCAGCGCGTAGCCGGTCCCGGAGACGCCGTGCGCGGGGTCCCACGGCGAGGAGCAGAGCTTGAATGCGAAGTCGACGCGGTTCCGCGTCTTCCCCATGACGTCCTTGTTCTTCTCCTGCATCTCCTCCAGGAGCAGGGCGAGCTCCTCCCGGATCCGAAGCGTGCCGCGGCTGAACCGGGCCCGCAGCCGCTCGTCGATGACGACCTGGTGCGCGATCGGGTCGAGCTGGCTGACGGTGTCGCGGCGGAGGGCGATGGCGTGGTCGAGCTGCTCGCCAGTCCAGGCGCGGCCGTTGCTGTCGCGGATCCCGCGCCGCCCGTTCTCGGTGAAGGGGACGCCCGGCTCGTACGACGAATTGGCGAACGGGTCGCGGAGCGAGAAGGCGTCGAACAGCGAGCCACGGGCCCGCCGCCAGTTATGAATGACGACTCCTGGAGCCTCCTTCACGTCGCCGTGCTCCAGGGCATACAGGCGGAGCTGCTCGCGCAACTCGATCAGCTCGTCCACCTTGGTCATTTGCGCCTTCACCAGGAACTCGAAGACTCGAGCGTATTCCTCGTTGCCGATTCGCTGTTCGATGCCCTTCTTCGAGGACAGGAGCAGTTGGGCGAGAAGGATGCGGTTGGTGGCGATGAACATGTGGGCCACGGACCGGGAGATCCGGGTGTTCAGCTTGTAGAAGAAGCTGACCGCCCAGCCGATCGGGTCACCCTTGCGGTAGCCGGAGATCTTCGCGGAATTCGCGGGCCGCTTCAGCACCTCGAAGACGAGCTGGCCGAGCAAGGCGATCCGGGGGACGACCGTCGCCAGGTGCCGGATGAGCTGGAGCGACGGCGACGCCGTCGGCCGGAAGTCATACCTCCCCGGCCCGACCGGATCGTACTTCGGGTTCGAGATCATGATCTCGAACCCCTCCTTGACGCCGTACTCGGACACCCTGATGGAGCGGCCGCTGATCAGCCCGGCCGCATCGAGGCAGAAGTTGGCCGGGTACTCGCAGAACGGCATCTCGAGCTTGTAGGCGATCTCGTCGATGAGCGCCCGCAGGACCTTGCCGTCCTCACCGAGCTCGTCGAGCGATGGCTCGCCGATGAACGCCTCGCAGACGGGCGCCTCGCCACCTCCCTCGTCGAGGAATTTCCGGCCGCCGGACTCGCCCTTCTCCTGGTCATCGCCGAAGGAGGCGAAGCCGCCATCCTTGCCCCCGTCCCCCTTGCCCTCGCCCTTCCGACCGCCGGCCGCGGCACCCGATTCGCCCCCGACCTTCTTGCCGGCACCGGGGCCCCCAGGTCCCGCGCCCTGCCCGGAACCTTCGCCGGCCTCATCGTCTTGATCCTCGGTGAGGACCGCACTCCCTTTCTTCTCCTTCTCGTCCTCCGGCTTGACCTTCTCCTCGACCTCGACGATCACGGCCAGGGGCGCGAGCGGGATCCGGCCGGCAAACTTGACGAAGTTCGGGGAATGGAAATAGGTGCCGTACCCGCTGACCGAAACCCAGAGCAGCTCCGCGACGCCGTTCTGTTTCGCCTCCGCCTCCTTGGCGGCGACCTCGTCATTCACCATCGTCTTCAGCATTTGTTCGTAGGTGGCCGCCTCCATCGATTCCGGCTTCTTGATCGTCCGGACGGCCTCCATCGACTCCTGCCGGTGGTTCTCCAGGAACGCGTCGAGGGATACCCATTCGAGGAAGCCGGGGCCCGGAGGCGGGCCGACGTCCTGCGACTCGAACTGGAACGTCGCACCGCCCGACTGCGCGACGGCGCGCGTGCTGAACGACCCGAATTCCTGGCCGACCGTGCCCCCGGGTAGCCCGAAGATGAAGATCGTCCAGGGATACTTCTGCGGCCCGTTGTAGGAGATGAGCGCGTTCCGCTCCCCCTCGGGATAGACCATCCCCATCTGCGCGTACGCCAGCCGGGTGATCTTCTCGAGGAACGCATCGGACTTGCCGACGTACCACTTCGGGTTCTGGATCCACCGTGCCTCGGGGACCATCCGCGGGGGCGGCGAGCCCGGCTTGCCCTTGAGGGGGGCGTTGGCGTTCTGGCCCGGCCCCTTGTAGCTCGGGATGACATAGACGCCCAGCGCGTCGCTGCCGCGAGACGGGTCGAAACGCTCGACCGGCGGGTCCTGCAGCGGCGTCGCGGCGTCGCGGCGGGCGCGGTCGAGCAGGCCGGAGCGCCCGACGGCGTCGGCCAGGGCGCGGCGGAGGCGGTCCTCGAACGCGGCACGTTCGAGGCCGGGGACGGGATCGCCGCTCCAGCAGAAATCCGGCTCGTTGACCCGCACGCCGCGGCATTCGCCCCGAGGCGAGAGCACCTCGCGGCGCGAGGCCGCCAGGGCGCGGGCGGCGGCGGCACGCAGGGCATCGGCCGCGTCGCCCCCGCCGTCGGCCAGGGCGGAGCGGTCGATCCGGATGCTCACCGGGATGTGGACCGATACCGGCATGGTGCGGGTGACGCGAGTTGGGGGACGGCAGCAGGCCGGGCGCGGCGCGCCCGCTCAGGCCATGTTGCCGAAGGCATCGGCCAGGCGCCGGAGGGCGGCGCGAATGTCGTCGTGATGAGAGGCGGCCGGCTCGGGCCCGCCCCGGACCTCGATCTCGACCGGGAAGTAATAGTTGATGACGACGCGGTCGTCCGACCCGGCCAGCTCGGCCTCGGCCTCGCTGCCGGCCGCCGGGAAGACCAGCTCGCCCTCGTGGACCAGAGCGATCCCGGTCCGGACCACGCGGGCCGGCTGACCTTCCGGGGCGGCCCCGAACGGATCGCTCCTCGGTAAGTCACGCATTGCTCGCCGCCGGCAGCTTGCTGACCACGTTCTGGTTGTCCTCGCTGCTGGCCGCCAGGCTCACCCCGGAGAACGTGGCCGAGGGCGCCCCGGAGACCGTGGCGGACGTGGGCGTGGCGCTCGTGATGACGCAATCGGTCAGCAGCACCTTGGCGAACGACCAGTCGTCGCCCACCTTCTCCTGCAAGGTCAGGTTGAACCGCTTCCGCTGGATCGCCAGCGCGGTGAGCTGCGCGGCGACGTCGCCGATCGCCTTGACGGTCATCGAGAAGCTGATCGACTCGGGCGAGTAGATGATCCCCATGTGGGTCCGCTCGAGCGAGTGGAGCACCTCGGCGTTCATCGTGAACGACGGAGTGAACGAGTCGATGGGCGAGATCTCGGTGGTTGTTGCGCCCTCGGTGTAGCTCACCGCCAGGCGGGTCTTCCAGTCGGCCATGGTCGGACTCCTTCGATACCCGGTTCGGTCAGAACTTCGGCGCGAGGGTAACCCGGAGCTGGTGGACGGCCGGCCCGTAGGTGACGGACACGAACATGTCGACCGTCCGGTTGGCCCGGGCCTCGGTCACGATCGTCGTGTCGGTCGGAGTCCGTGCGGCCTCGGGGATCGACAGGACGTTCAGCACGGGGATGTCGATCGAGAATCCATCGATCACGGCCCGGCGCTGGAGCGGGCCCAGGATGCCCTCGGTCTGCGACTTGAGCAGGATCAACCCCGGCTTGGTGATCCGGGCGTCGCCGATCAGGCCGATCAGGCCGGCCTTGAGCCGAAAGTCGATGTCGTCCAGGGTGCGGACGATGTCGATGTAGAGCAGGCTGGCGTCGGTCGTGAACGTCCGGCCCTCGGCGAAGTAGAAGCCGCCGCCCACGATCAGGGCGGGCTGGATCAGGGGG
The DNA here is from genome assembly GCF_011064615.1 of Aquisphaera insulae. Classification (GTDB taxonomy): domain Bacteria; phylum Planctomycetota; class Planctomycetia; order Isosphaerales; family Isosphaeraceae; genus Aquisphaera; species Aquisphaera insulae. The sequence continues at coordinate 66,050 of NZ_JAALJH010000028.1, forward strand.
ATGATCCCGGCCTCGGAAAGGTCCTTGATCTCGGTCGGCCCGTACTGAGCCCCCTTCGGGATGCTCACCCCCCGGACTCGCTTGAGCACCGTGGAGACCTGCGGCTCGTAGCCGGCGATGGCCGCCATCGCGGCGGTCGCCACGTCGCCGACGGCCCCGGCCTTGGGGTCGGAGACGGCCCCGCGCGCCGCGATCACGACCATGCGGCTGGCCGAGCTCTGCAGGGCGGAGACCGCGGTCGTGACGTCCTTGGCGTAGGTGTTCGATCTCGCGGTGGTCGGGTCGACCATCGCCACCCCGATCCGCTTGTACCCCTGCGACGACATGTTCTCGACGTGGCTCTTGAGCTCCTTCAGCATGTTCACGCTGGTCTCGTTGGCCAGCGACACGAACGTGACGTCGTCGAGCGCCTCGAGCGCCGCGAGGCCGGCGGCGTAGTCGTCCTTGACCCGGACGCCGTAGATCTTCGACGGCTTGGGGTCCTGGAGCATGGCGCCCTTGAGCGAGGTGTAGAGACGCGTCTCGGTCACCGTCTTGTCGTCCGCGACCTTGGCGAACAGGGCCGCGGCCTGGGCGAGGGTGTCGACGGCGAAAGGCGTGTTCAGGGCGGCGGTGCCGCCGTCGGCGCCGTCGGGGGTGATGCCGACCACGGCGATGACTCCCGGCGCGCGTTGAGCAACGGGCTGCAGCGCCGAGGTGTCGATCTTGACCTCGATGAACGGGTAAGCTGCGGGCACGGTGGCCATGGGTCGGGTCGCTCCTTTCTGGTCCTCGTCGCCAGCCGGCTCGTGGCGGCCGGCCGGGTTCCGTTCAGTTTGCGGTCGCCAGCCCGATCCCTTCCCGGGCGAGCCAGTCGCCGGCCGCCTTGCGGCGCGCGTCGGGGTTGGCGCCCGGCCAGTCGGCGTCCAGGAAGAGGGCCGCAGGCACGATCCAGACCACGAGCACCCCCTGCCTCGAGCGCAGGGCCGGGTCGTCGGCGCGGCCGAGTGCGTCGGCCTCGAGCTGGTCGCGGACCGCCCGGCTGTCGGCCAGGAGCTGGGCGAGCCCGAACCCGGCGTCGCGCACCAGCACGGCCGCGGCCACCGGCAAGGGCCGGGGCGACGGGGGCGGGGGCGGCGGGCCCTCGCTGAACGTCACCCGCACCGGCTCGAACGCCGCCCCGCGCGACGCCACGTCGAAGAACTCGTTGACCCCCGCCGCGCCGGCGGTTGAGAGCAGGCGGTCGACCAGCTCGTCGGTCACGATCGGCGGTTCCGAGACGGCGGCCTTGAGCCGCGCCACCAGCCGCTGACGCCGTTCCTGCCCGAGCGCAACCGGGTCGGACGGCAAGGCCCCGAGCGCGGCGACGATCTCGCGGTCGATGGCCGCAAGGTCGGCGTGACTGGTCGTGACCGAGGTGATCCGGCCGACCGGCGCGTTCGCCCTCGCCACGATGAACCCCCGCCAGATCGCGTCGACCAAGACCCCGGTCCCGCCGAGCCCCGACACCTGGAACTCGGCCGCCGACTTCTCGCTCGAACCGAGTCGGCCCCACTGGCCCTCGGCCACCCCCCGCCGACCGACCGCCACCCCGAGCCGAAGCTCCTCGAACACCGCCGAGTAGGGCCCCTGGATCGCCACTCGCGACGTGTCGTAAGCCGCGGACGCGAACTGCTCCAGGGCCACGGCGTCGAACACGGCGTCGCGAGTCGCGGGGTCTGCCAGGCGGATCAGGACCTTGTCGGCGAATGTCATGGGGATTGGCCTGACGGGGTGCGCGCGGAACCCCCCAAGGGCTGGTTGCGCCGCCGTAGCGGGCAAATCGCCCCCAAGGCCCGGCGTCGATTCGGCCTCCAACCCTGCGGAAGAGCAAGCCTGCTGGACTACACCCGGCGATCGTCGAATCCTGACGTGCTCACCACACCATGGAAATCGCGGGTTTGATTGACATGCTTATCCAGTTCAGGGACTGTTTTACCGAAGGAGTTTTGAAAAGCCAGTGAAAATTCTCTGCATTCACTGTTTTTCCCCAGACCGTCGGAAACGGGACGCCCCGCACGCGGCCGGGGTTGTCCGGGCCGGAACCGAGAGGCTCGCAGAGTCCGTTCGAAAAGGCGTCTCGCTTCAAGCATGCAAATGATAATCGATCTGTTTATTAATCAAACTCTCTTAATGTATTAGTGCGAGTTTTTTATGTTTCTTTACACATGGTGTTAATCGACCTCACGTTTCTAGCCGTCCACCCGGACCAATCGGTCGAACCCGTGGAGCAAGTCCTCCCGGCTGGAGTACGGGCCGGGGCGATAGGCCACCGAGCCGACGCCGAGCTGCATCTGCTCGCAGACGTGCCAGTCCTGGCGGTTGGTCAGGTCCCAGAAGCTCGCGGCGTCCTCCGGGCTGAAATCGGGCGCGGACATCGCTTCGGGGTGGAAGTGCCACTCGCAGACGATTTCCGTCCGATTCACGGCGCGGGGATAGAGCGTGTGGGTCATCACGTAGTCCGGATGCAGGCTCAGCAGCAGGTTGGGCAGGATCGCGTAGTAGAGGACCATCCGCCGATCGGCCTCGGAGAGGCCGGGGAGGCAGGGACGGCGCAGGGTGCCGTCCATCGTCAGGGTCTCGATCCCCTCGCGGAGCGACATCCGGCCGCCGAGGTAGCCGTCGTTGGCGGGCTCGTTCTCGCCGCTGAGGAAGTGGGTGAGTCGCTGGAGCGCCGGGTGGACTCCCGGACAATGGAGGCACTCGGAGTAATTCTGGATCAGGAGCTTCCAGTTCGCGGCCACGTCGTAGGTTGTCCGCTTCCCCAGCCGGAGCTGGTCCATTCCCCAGGGCCGGAACCGCTCGGGGAGACAGCCGAGATGTTCCGGCAGCGGCCGCGAGTTGCCCGACGGATTGACGAAGACGTGACCATCCCAGGCCGCCACGGCCGCGGAGACCAGCGGGTAATCTTCGCGACGGAAATGGGGCAGGTCGTCCATCTGGGGCGCGGCGACGAGCCGGCCGGAGAGGTCGAAGGCCCAGGCATGATACGGGCAGCGGATGTAGCCGGCGAAGTTGCCCGAGGCCGCCTCGCAGAGGCGAGTGCCCCGATGGCGGCAGACGTTGAAGAAGGCGTGGGGGTCGCCGTCATCGCCCCGGACCAGGATCAGGCTCTCGCCCGCGACCTCGCGGAGCATGTAATCCCCGGGCGACGGGATCTCCTCCTGGCGGCCGACGTGGGCCCAGCCGCCCAGGAAGAACCGTTCCATCTCGCGGCGATAGTGGTCCGGATCGGTGTAATACCGGCCCGGCAGGCTGAGGGCATCGGCCGGGAGGCTCGCCCGGGGCATCTCGTCGCGGCTCATCGCGCGGGGTCCTCCGTCTTGGTCGCGGATTATTTCCTCATCAGCCAGACCTCCGCGACCTGGCAGCCGCGGCCGTTCCGCCCCTTACCGGGCTCCTGCCGCCAGGTCAGCTCGAGACGTCCGTCCGCCGTGGCTTCGGCGGGGACGTCGAACTCGACGGGGACCGGTTGGTACGGCTTCTGAAGCCAGTCGTGGACCGGCCGATCCTCGGCGTCGAGGCGGATCTTGTTCCGAAAGCTGTCGCCGGCGTAGACGATCCGGATGCGGTATCGGGCGGAGCCGTCCAGGCCGTCGTAGCGCATCCGCAGCGGGGCGTCGTGGAGCGTCTGGGCGTTCTGGCACCAGGCGATCGGCCAGCCCGCCTGAGAGCCGAATCCGACCAGCGACGAGCGGCGGAAGTCGGGATCCGAGGCATACTCCGCCTCGCGGACGAGATGGGGCTGGCGCTCGAGGTTCCCGAGGTCGTCATAGAATCCGCCCGGGCCGGGATCGGTGCGATGGAGGATCGCCTCGATGGCCGCGAGCCGCCCCGACTCGTCGCCGATCCGACGCGCAGCGGCCAGCCGGTCGCGGAGCCAGAGCCGGTCCGTCAGGGGCATGTCCAGGGTGTCGAGGTTCGCGCCCCGGTCCACGGCGATCGCGTCGTGGAGCGGCTCGCTGAGCTGCATCCGTATGCTGGCGAACAGGTCGTCGCCGAGCGACCGGACCCGGCCGCGGATCTCGTCGAGAGGACCGACCCGGTAGAGGCGATCGAGGATCCGCTCCGCGTCCGCGATCGCCGTCATGGCCCCCTTCTCGCGGGCCGTCGCCAGGGCGGACAGGGCCTCGTCCTGGATCTTCGTCTCGACGGATAGCCGGCGCTGGAGGAAGGCGTCGTAGTGGGCCCGATAGCTGGCCTGCTGGAACCGCCAGTTGCCGCGGACGTCCGGGCCGGCCTCCTTCTCGAGCTCCTGGAAGAGCCGCAGGGTCTGCTCCACCTGCGAGTTGGTCCGCAGCGGACCCTGCCAGTTCCGTTCCAGATCCATCAGCCCGCGGGCGAACCGATCGGCGAGGCCATCCGCGATGAAGGCCCGGGCGTAGCGTCGGAGGATCGCCTCGACGTCCGCCCCCGGTTCCCAGCCCAGGGCGCTCCAGATGAACTTGTTCACGTCATCATTGCATCCCTCGGAGTAGCTGATGAATCCGATCGAGCCCGGCTGGTAGTAGCGGAAGATGGCGGCCTCGTCGATCGGCCTGGGATTGATCGTCTCGCGGGCCTCGGTCATGGAGAACGCCACGTCCCAGTCGGGGACCGGGAACTGGCATTGCTGGGAATGGGTGATGTCGGGATAGGTCCGCAGTGCATACCGACCGGGCAGAGCTTTGCGCAGGTCCGCGGACGAGATCCGGATCTGGGGCCCGTGGACGACGCCGGCCAGCCAGGGGAGCGGCTGTGACCGGAGGATGCCGAGGAACTCGTCGAGCCACTCCTGTGTGAAGCCCTGGGGAGAGACCCAGAGCGTCGCCTTCGGGTGATGGCGATGGAGGACCTCCGCCACCCGGGCCAGGAACGGGATCAGGATGGCGGGGGACGTGTGGCCGGGGTCGCCGCCGGGGACGTAGATGGCGTCGAGGCGCGGCAGCTTGCGGAAGACTTCTTCCCATTCGACGAGCTCGCGCGATGCGATTGGGCCCTCGGTGTAGTCCTTCTCGAGCGCCGGATACCAGGCCCAGACGTCCAGGCCGTACTCGTCGAGGAGGCGGGACATCCCCACCATCATCTCCATCTGCGGGCGGGGGAAGTGCGGGCTCTCGTCCGAGTCGTCCGAGCGGGGCGGGAGCAGCTCGACGGCGTTGGTCCCGAAGATGGCCAGGTCGCGGATGTAGCGTTCCCACTGGGGAAGGTCCCAGGCGTCGTACGAATTCGTCTTGGGCCGATAGCCGAGCTGATGGCCTCTCAGCCGGTAGGCGGGGCTCGTGCGGATCTCCCGCGGCGAGTCGATCGAGACGCGTCCCGGGGACGTCCTCAGCTCCTGGAGCAGGCAGCCCACGCCGAAGAGGACGCCGCGTTCGTCATTGCCGCCGACGAGGACGCCGGTGCCCTCGGGGATGGTCCGAAGGTGGAAGCCCTCCGGCGGCAGCGGCGTCGACGCCTCGCCTTTGAGTGAGGCGAGCGGCGGGAAGCCGGACGAGATCGGTCCGACGACGACGACCGGCCCCCGGCGATCCTCCGCTGCCCGCCCGTCGGCCACCTTCCAGCGGATGCCGGAGCGACGCGCGACGTCGTCCACGAGGAGCTCGACCGCCTTCCGCTCCCTCGCCGTAAGGCTCCCGGGCGTCACCACGATCGCGCGCGTCAGGTCGATCGAGGGTGATGCGTCGGCGCCGATGACCCGAGAGTCCTGATGCCAAACGGCCGTGACGAGCCCCGCGAGCGCGATTCGCCAGACCAACCGCCGCGTAACCCGCCGCGCGCGTCGGGCGGCCGATGAGATGAGCATCCTGTCCATGCTGTCCTCTCGAGTGATGCGAACGCCCGGGTCTCGAGCGCGAACTCATGTTACGAACCCGGTCGCCCGGAACCAAGTGCCCGGGCGCCGGGCCGCGATCGACTCACCTCGGAGTCCCCGTTCCCGGGCGGAACGGGCGCGGGGGTGGGATCTTCGCCGAGGCGGGGGGAGCGAACCGGGTCGGGGGCGGGATCTTCGCGGACGTCGCCGCGGTCCTGGCGACGGCCGGATCCTGGGCCGGTCCGCCCACGCCCCTGGGCGCAGCGGCGATCGTGCCCGCCGGCGCACCGCGATCGAGCTGGGCGAGCGCCTTGTGGGCCACGGCCAGCGACGGCCGCAGGGCGAGGGCCTGGAGATATTGCTGGCGGGCGAGCTCGACCTGGCCGGTGGCGGCCAGGAGGTAGCCGAGGTTGGCATGACCGATGGCGTCCCCGCTGTACCGGCTGAGCAGCGGCATGGCCTCATCGGTTCGGCCGGCCGCGGCCAGGGTCAGGCCGAGATTGGTCGTCGCCCGTTCGTCCTCCGGGGCGAGCTTCAGGGCCGTCCGAAGCGCCCGTTCGGAGTCCGCCCAGCGGCCCTGGAGGTAGTCGCTGTAGCCGAGGTCGTTCCAGGTCTTCGGATCCCGCGGGTTGAGCGCGAGGGATCGCTTGAAATGGACCTCGGACTGGGCGAACCGCCCCATCCGGTCCAGCGCCCCGGCGATCCGCCGGTGGGCCAGGGCCTCGTCGGCCGACCGCGATCGCCCCAGTCCTTTCCGCTCGCAGGAGGCGAGGGCCTGCTGGTACTCCGCGAGGGCCGCCTCGAACTCGCCGCTCACCTCGAGCGCCCGGCCGAGGTCGAGGTGGGTGTGGAGCCTCTGGCCGGGCGTCACATCCTTCTTGAAGTCGTTGGGGTCGCGGAGCTTGCCGACATCCACCGACACGGTCTTCGGCTCGTTCATCTCGGGCGTCGCCGGGACGGTCGCCCCGGGGGTCTCATTCCCCGGGGACCGGGCCGGGCTCGCCGTGGGGGCGCCCGCCAGCAGGGCGGCCGCCATCGCGACCGCCATCCCGCCCCGCGGCCGGCCGCGACCGCTCGTAACGGGGATGGTCCGTCGATCCTTGCCCATCGGGGGACTCATGTCAGTTCGTCCCTCCCGTCGTGCCGGCCATCGCGTTCTGCGCGGGGGGGAGTGGATAGGTGTTCTGGGCCTGCTGCGACCGGTAGATGAGGCTGTTGAACGTGTTGCCGGCCTCGGTGCCCATGCCGCCCGGGTACGGGGAGGGGCCGATCCGCACGCGATCGGGATCGATGGGCCGGCCGCCGCGCTGATAGGCCGCCAGGACAGCCTGCTTGCGGGCCTCGGTGAGGCCCGGACGGTCGGGGGTCCACTCGAGCAGGATCGGGCAGGGCGAGCTGTCCGTCCGGGCGAACATGAGGTTGAAGCGGGCGGCCCCGGTGGGCGAGAACTTGTCCGTCCCCGGCAGGAAGTCGGTGCGATAGAGCGTGTACCGGTGGGGATCGGCCTTGGCCACCTGGATCGACATCTGCTCGCGGACGTAGGTGCCCAGCGGGGGCTCGATGAAGGTTTCCGGATAGCCGATGAATCGGTCGTGCAGGGTATAGGCCGTATGGTGGAACATTCGGTGCAACGGCCGATTGCAGCGGCAAGGGGCCTCGCCCCCGGTCGAGGCCTCCGGCGGCTGGGCCGCGGCCACGCCGCCGGCGATGAGCCCGGAGAGCATCGCCGCGCCGGCCCACCAGGCGAAACGGTTTCGATCGATACGCATCCTCGTCTCCCTCGTGATTATCCCCGACACGGCCTCACCGGTTGCCAGGGCAGCCGGCCACGGATGCTCAGTCGGCATAGCCGTGCGGTCCGGTAACCCACTGCTGCTCGCTCTGGAAATGCTTCATGAGATTGAGCGGATCCTTGTCCGCGACCGTCGCCCGGAACTCGCGTCCGAGCTTCCCCTCGATCCGGCCCAGGAAGTAGAATTCGGCGTCGCTGGGCTGGAAAACGCGGTCGCCGGGGGCCTCGGTCACCTCATGTTTCTCGAGCGGCGAGACGAGCTCCGGGGTGACCAAGATGATCGTCTCGGTCTCGATCGTGGTGATCTGGTTGTTGCTGAACCAGGGTCCGACCAGGGGCAGGTCGCCCAGGCCCGGCACCCGTGATGAGTCGCCGGTCGTGCGGAGCTGGATCAGTCCCGCGATCGCCAGGGTCTGGCCCTCGCGGAGCTCGACCACGGTCCGGGCGCTCCGCTCGATGATGGCCGGCACGGGGCCGCCGTTGACGAAGGTCCCCTGGGCGAAGTCCAGGTTGCTGATGACGGGCTCCACGTCCAGGCGGATCACGTCATTGGCCAGGATCTGGGGCAGGAAGTTGAGGATCGTACCGAACTTCTGGAACTGGATCGTGACCACCGCCGTACCGCCGGGGATCGACGAGCTCTGGGGCACCGGGAACGGGAACTGGCCCCCGACCAGGAACCGCGCGGGCTCGCCATCGAGCGCCACCAGGTTCGGCTCGGCCAGGACCTTGGCCAGGCTGTTGTTTCGCAGGGCGTTGATGAAGAGCGAGAAATGCCCGGCGTCGAACACGCCGAAGAGCTGGCCGCCGCTGCTCGCGGTCCCGGCCCCGTTGAAGGCGGAGCTGACCGGCGAGAGGAACCCGATCGGGTTGGCTGCCGAGACCGCATGACTGGCCGTGGTCGTCGCGGCGACACTGCCGGCCCCCCCCACGCTCGAGCCGATGATCGACTTCCCCTTGGTGTTCAGCCAGCTAATCCCGAGCTGGCGGATCGCCTGGCGATTCAGCTCCGCGATCTTGCAGTGCAGCATCACCTGCCTGGGGCCGGGCACGGTCACGCGGTTGATGATCGTCATCCCTCCCGCACCGCCGGCCGCGCCTCCCGCACCGCCGGCCGCACCTCCCGCGCCGCCGGCACCGCCCCCCTGCATGCCCATCATGGCGGCACCGCCGCCCGACGTGCCGCCCCGGGCCCGGAGGCTGGTCATGACATACGACTGCACGACCTGGAGGATGTCGCTCATCATCTTGGCCTCGGGAACCTGCCCCTCCAGGATGAGCTGCATGCCGATCTGCCGGACCTTGACCTGCGCCCCCGGGAACGCCTGGTTGACGCGATTTTCCAGCTCCTTCGCGTCCAGGGTCACCCGGACGAGGAACGAGATCGCGTGATCGGGCTCGTCCCAGATCGTCAACGACGTGGTGCCGAACGCCTTCCCGGAGATATTCAGGAGCGTCCCCCGCTTGCCCGTGTCGTCCTCGGTGAGGACCTCGACGTCGGCGACCGTCGGGTTGGTCATGACGACCCGGACCAGGTCCTTCTTCGTCTGGATGATCCGGGACTCGTTGAGGACGACCGCGATCTCGGCCTCCGGGACCTTGATGAGCTTGAGCGTCCTCTCGACGTCTTCCTGGACTTCGTTCGTGTCGCGCTCGGCCGGCGTGCCGGGGGGCCGGCCCGGGATCAACCCCGTGGCGTCCCGCGCCGAGGGGATGACGCTGAGCCGGCCCAGCCCCGCCGCGGGCCCCTGCCCCGGGATCGGCTGGGGGGCCGCGGCCGGCGGCATCTCGGCACCCGGCAAGGGGGGCGGGGGGACCGCCTCACGGGCCGGACGCGGGGAGGGCACGATGACCTTGGGCGAGGATCCGGTGATCTCGTCGGCCTCCGGGGGAAGGATCAGCCCGCCTTGCTGGGGGAGGGGCGGGAGCGGCACCGCCGGGACGCCGCCGGGCGGCTGGGAGGGAGCCTGGGCTCGAGCCCCGGCCAACCCCGCGAGGAGCCATCCCGCCGCCGCAAGAGTCGGGAGGATGGGCCGCCGTCGAGACCGGCCGCCTCGGCCTCTCTCGATCCCGTATTGCTTGCTCACCGCTGGCTCCATTTCGGCACAAACCTCGGCCAGTGAATCGGTTGCCCACCATCCGCCGAGGCGGGGGGCTGGCCTCGCCGTTGGTATTGGTTAGCCCGATTGATCGGGTCCTGCTGCATGATTCGGCTTTCTCGGGCATATGGCTTCAGCGGATTGAAACGGAGATCCGGTTTACCGGGGCCTGGTTGAGTCTCTGAAGCCCCGAGACCGCCCCGTTCAGGGGTAGAGCCCGGCGACCGTGTCCTGCCGTCGTGAAATAGGCGGACTGCGCGGGCCAGGGGACGGGCGGCGGGAAAAGGACTTGCTCTACCTGTGGCTCTGCGGGGAAGATGGCCTCTTCACCCGGATCGAACGACGGACACCGAGTCGTCCCGCCATCACACCAGGGCCCCGCCCATGGCCGAGCCACCCCCCCGGTCCGAGCATGAACTGGAGATCGCCGCCGCGGACTGGCTCCTCGGCGATGGCCGCGGCGCCGGGTCGGGATCACCGCTGATCGCGGACGGCGACTCCGCCGAGTTCAAGCTGGTCGATATCCCTCCCGGATCCGAGCCCGAAGCCGAGCCGGACGCCCCCCCCCCGGCGCCCAAAACTCACGTCCAGGCGGGCGACGTCCGGATCGAGAGGACGAAGCGGGCGAAGATCGCCGAACCCGCCAGGCCCGCCAGGGTGGAACAGGTCTGGTCCCGGGGCGCCGAATGGGGCCCATCGCTGGTCATCCTGGCCGTCTGGGCGGCGATCGTCCTGGCCCTCGTCTATCTCGCGATGTCCGCCGGATTCCTCTGGCCGGCCCTTGGCCTGCTCGTGCTGGGCGGCCTGGCCGGGGTCGTGCTTTGCTACCCGATCTTCATCACCCTCGAGCGCCCGGTCCGGATCACTCCCGAGCAGGCGGCTCGCGACTACTTCAACGCCCTCTCCCATCGCCTCCCCCACTACCGGCGGATGTGGCTTCTGCTCAGCGAGGACGCCAGGAACTCGTCCCGATGGTCGTCCTTCGGCGAATTCGTCCGCTACTGGAATGAACGCCGCCGCGAGCTGTCCGACGGCAAGGCCGGGATCCTCGCTCCGCTCGTCTTCCACGTCGCCGAGTTCCGCGCCGACGACAAGAGCGCCGGCAAGACCGAGATCGAGGCCAGATTCAAGGTCCGGGTGCAGGCCCCCGGCCCGGGCGGATTCAAATCGCTGGGCCTGATCCCCCTGAAGCGCGGCTTCGTCCGCGGCCCGGACAAGATGTGGTATCTGAACGACGGGTGTCTCGAGTCCTCCCACCGGGACCTCGAGTCCGACGATCCGGATTGAGCCGGGGATGGCCCGCGCCCGATGGACGGGGCCCGTCCGCCTCAGCCGGACTCGCTGGCCCGCCACCATCGGTAGCGGAACGCCAGGTAGGCGACGCCGAAGCAGAGGGCGCTCGTCGGCGGCGAGATCAGCAGGAACAACATCCAGAAGGCGAGCCGATACGGGCCCCCGATGGGTATGGCGAGAGTCGGCTCGACCGGGATGTTCTGCGAGTTCCAGCCGGTCGTCTGGTAGCTGTGCATGGGGACGCCGAGGGCGGCGGAGAACGGGCTCGTGACGGTCAACGACGCCAGCCGCTCCGGCGAGAACGGCTGCGGCGTCAGGCCTTCCAGGTACCAGCTCACGCCCAGGGGCAGGACGAACAGGACCAGCAGGGTCATGTAGGTCAGCACCATGGCCGTGGCCGTCCTGCGAGCGAGCGCGGAGCACATCAGGCCCACGGTGGAGGTCGCCAGGCAGGTCGTGGCGATGATCAGCAGGAAGACGATCAGCGTCCAGTAGCGGTAACGCAATTCCGGCAGCATGACGTACGCCAGCAGCAGTTGCTCGGTGAGCAGGAACGTCAGCACGGTGGAGACCCGGAGCGCCGCGACGAGCTTGGCGAAGATGATCCGGCCCGGCGTCAGCAGGGTCGTCAGGAGCAGCGAGAGGGTCTGACGCTCTCGCTCCTGGGTGACGCTCCCGGCGGAGAAGACCGGGCCCACCAGGAGGTTGAAGGTCAGGACGTAGGCCACGTACCAGGGGGCCTTGTCGGAGCGGAGGAACAGCAGCGCCGCCATCAGGGGGATGGACAGGAGCATGCTCACCTGGATCACCACCCGGAGCATGAGCGTCCCCTGGCTGAAGATCTCGCTCCGCAGCTCCTTGTCCAGGACGGGGTTGGTCCCGTCGGGCATGAGGTCCGTCCGCTTGGCCGGCGCGAAGAGCTTGTCCGGGAAGAGGTCGCGGTCGATGACCACGCCGATGGCGTACTTCATCTCCTCCTCCTCGTCCACCACGTCTTTCCCCTCGCTCCCCACGTCGGGCGGGTGGAGGAGGCGGCGATTGATCAGGATCTGGAGTACCGTCCAGGTCGCCAGGCACCACGGCGGGAGGATGGCGATCGAGATGAAGTCGCGCGTCGCGGGGTCCTCGGTCCGCGTCATGGAGACGCAGATCACGGCCAGCGGCAGCGTGATCAGGTAGCTGACCACCAGCGCCGAGGACGTCCGGCCGAAGTAGCTGGAGCAGGCCACGCTGAGCAGCCCGAACGTCCCGGCCGCCAGGATCAGCACCAGGTAGCTGCGGGCGATCTCCGAGAGCAGGAGCCCCCCCAGCAGGTAGCAGAGGATCATCAGCGGGACGCTGGAGAGGATCAGGATCACCAGGTAGGTGAGCGAGCTGAGCAGCTTGCCGACGAGGATCGTCCCCGGCCGCAGCGGGCTGGCCAGGAGCATCTCGTAGGTCTTCCGCTCCTTCTCCCCGGTGATGCTCCCGGCGGCGAAGGTGGGGGCCAGCACGGCCACCAGGAAGAACTGGCCCAGGAAGAAGATGTCGAAGAGCCGCCGGGCCACGCCGGGGCCGACCTGCCGCGGGCCGCCGTCCTCGGCCGGCCAGTAGAAGTACACGAGCGCCCCGAGGGCCGCCACGTACACGAACAGGAGCGCGAACGATCGGGACGATCGCAGCGTCACCAGCAATTCTCGAGAGAGGACGGGGTTGTCTCGGATCAGCATGTCGACCTGCCGGCTCAGCTCACGATGCCCTTGGTGATCATCATGAAGACTTCTTCGAGGCTCAGCGGCTCCTCCGCGAACGACCGGACGGCGATCCCGGAGCCGATCAGCCGGCCGAGGATCCGGGCCATGTCGCGGTCCTCGCCCTCGAACTCGGCCGTCACCGTGTGGTCGTACGACTCCACCTGGCGGATGGCCGGGTCGTCGCGGAGCATCGCCGCGGCGCGGTCGGTCGCCTCGTCGAGGAGCTGCACCTTGATCACCCGGTGCGACCGGATCTGCTGCTGGATCGTCTGGATGCTCCCCGCGGCGAGCAGCCGGCCCCGCTCGATGATCCCGATCGAGGTGCAGAAATCCGCCAGCTCGGAGAGGATGTGGCTGGAAATCAGGATCGTCTTCCCCATCCGCCGGAGCTCATTCAGCAGCGCCTTCATCTCCAGCCGGGCCCGCGGATCGAGGCCCGACGCCGGCTCGTCCAGGATCAGCACCGGGGGGTCGTGGACCAGCGTCTTGGCCAGGCAGAGGCGCTGCTTCATCCCCTTCGAGAGGCCGTTGACGTAATCCTCCTTCTTGTGCGTCAGGTCGAGCAGCTCGAGCACCTCGCCGATGATCTTCCTCCGGGAGGCACGCGGGATCTCGTACGCCACGGCGAAGAAGTCGAGGAACTCCCAGACCTTCATGCCGTCGTACACGCCGAAGTCGTCGGGCATGAACCCGATCGCGCGGCGGACGGCCATCGGGTCCGCGGTCACGGAGTGGCCGGCGATCCGCCCCTCCCCCGACGTCGGCCGCAGGAGCGTGGCCAGGAAACGGATGGTGGTGCTCTTGCCCGCGCCGTTGGGGCCGATGAACCCGAAGGTCTCCCCCTTGCCGATGGAGAAGCTCAGGTCGTCGACCGCCACGAAATCCCCGTAGCGCTTGGTGAAGTGGATCACCTCGATCATGCCGGCCCTCTTCCTGACGCTCCATGCCTACCCAAGACGCCGCGAGCCGACGACCGCCCCCTACCTCCGGGGCCGACGCGGCGGCGACTCCGGGGTGCGCGCGGGAGCGTCCAGCGCCTTCCGGAGCGACTCGTCGGCCAGGAGGTTATACCGCAACCCGTCCGGCGCCGGCGCATCCCCCTGCCGGAGGTGGACGAGCACCAGGGTGACCCCCCGATGTCGATCCAGCGCCGGCTCGAACGACTGGCCGCCGCGCGGGCCGGGAGTCCAGGCGACCAGCCGGATCTCGTGCGCGGCCTCGGGGAGCGGGTCGCTCGACCTCCGGAGCACGCCCAGCAGGAGCGAGGGATCCGGCCCGTCGAAGCCCGAGACCTGCTCCGGGATCTCGGACGAGCCCGCGGGGCCGACCTCCGCCGACGCCCCCGGGGCGATCGTCCCCACGCGGGTCTGGACGCGACCGCCGGAGGCATGCTCGATCAGGATCGCGTCTCGCAGCTCCATCTCGCTGGCGTTGATCAGCGTCCGCTGCCCCGCCGCCCCGGCCTTCAGGGAGATGGCGCCGGGCAGGTCGATGTACTCCTCGGCCCGGTACAGGGCGAGGCTTCGCGGCTGGACGGCATAGCCCTCGAGCGCGGGGACGGGGTAGGAGCGGCAGACCGCCGTGGAGGCCTCCTCGCCGCCGATCGACCGCTCGCTGTTGAACGGCATGGCGAGCGCCAGGGGGTTGTCGGGGAAGGCGACCGTGTACCGCTCGCGGCCCGTCGTGTAGAGCGAGCCGAACCGGCTGAGGTGGGCCCGCGGGTATCCTCCGTGCACCTCCAGCAGGTCGACCTCATCGCAGGCCGAGTCGTAGCCCATGTCGTACGCGGCCATCCGCTCGACCGCCATGGCGAAGCCCAGGGACAGGAGCGGGACCACCGCCCAGGCCCACTCGCGGCGATTGAGGAGCATCCGGAAGACCAGCCAGTTGAGGGGCACGATCGCCAGGAGGTAGGCCGCGATCACGCGGAGGACGAACCACGAGCTCGGGACGGTGATCCCGGAGGCCTTCTCGAGCGCATCGCGGCAGAGCCTGGGGATCGGCGCCGTGTCCCGCCACTCGGCGATCCCCGCGCGGGCCATGGCGGCCTCCTCGGCCTCGGAATTGGGAGGATTCGACGCGGACGGCTGGTTGACCCCGGTGGGCGAGATCACCCGCGGACTCTTGATCTGGACCTTGACCGGGATCCGCGCCAGGTCCTGCGAATGGAGCCGATCCGCCTCGGCCTGGGCCTCGGCCCCGTGGTCGCGGCTGGTGATCCGATACCAGCTCAGGTCGACCGCCTCGAGCATCCCCCGGGCGGACAGCCGGGCCTCGGTTGGCACGCCGGGGAGGCCGCCAAGCGGCTCCTCGGGCCGTCGCAGGACCACGCGGCGGACCAGGGTGTCGATGCCCGGCCAGGCGGCCAGCGTCGGTTCGGTCGGGTTCACCGCGAGCATGGTGATCCGGCCGCGGCCGACGCGGCCATCCACGGCCAGCAGCCGGTCGGATCCCTCGCCGAGCGTGATCCTCGAGGCGCCGGCCCGCGGCTTCAGGCCCGTCAGCAGGACCGGCCGCTTCGGCGGCGGGCGGAGGGGCGCCACCGGCTGATAGGCACGGCCGTTCCCCGCCGGCCGCGGCGGGGCCTCCGCCGCAGCCTCCTCGCCGTCCTGGGGGGGGGCGACCGGCATGGCCCCCGGGCGGTAGGCCGCCGCCAGGGGCTTCAGGTCCGCCTCGCCGAGCAGCACGTCCTGGCCGTCCGGGTCGGCCGGGAGATAGGGCTGGAGGAAGCTGTCCCGGAAGATCGTCAGCGACGGGCCTGCGCCCCCGACCAGCACGAGCTGGCCGCCCCAGTGCAGCCAGTCGAGCATCGCCTGCTGGTGGGAGACGGGCACCGAGTCGGCCGCCAGGCCGTCCCAGATGACGTGGCTGATCGATCCCCAGGTCAGGGGATGCGGCGAGAGGAACGGCCGGTCGGCGTGCTCCGGCATCACCAGCCGGTAATACCGGTTCAGGTCCAGCGCGATCGCGTCACCCGGGTCGATCGACGAGGGCATGAAGCACGGGTAGCGGTTCCAGGCCGCGTACTGGCTCGACGACTCCTTGCTCATGATGACCACGAGCATCTGGTTCGGCGAGATGAGCTTCAGGGGCACGGGCCACGCCTCGTCGGCCCGGATGGCCCCGGGGCGGATCAGCTCGACGCCGATCTCCGTCGGCGACTTGATATCGGGAGGGCGCTGGACCATGACCTGAAGGCTCAGGCGTGACCGCTGCTCCTTGGTCAGCCGCGCATCCCGAGCGTAGACGACCGCCTGGGGCATCCCGGGCAGGGCGACCGGCTGGAACTGGAGAGACCCCTCGTAATCCGCCTCGTTGGCCCGGAGCTCCAGCGTGACCGTGTTCCACGTCCTCGGCTTGATGAACGGGAGGATGTCGAAGGGGGCGAACTGCGAGCGGAAGAACTCGAACGGGGGCCGCGCCTTCTCGTCCTTGACCTTCGCCTTCGCCGCTTCCGGATCGGAGAGGATCTGGAGCCGCTCCTCGTCCGAGGCCGAGAGCTGCGCCATCGCCGCGCGGTCGCCCAGGGCGAGGGCCGCGAGGACTGCGGCGAACAGGGCCGGGGCGATGCGAGCGGGCCTCTTCACCTGGAGATGCACCCTTCGGACGTGGACGCTCGAAGCCGGTCGCGGAGGTCGCTCCCCGGCTCGTGGCCGCACCGAGTCTAGCATCCTCCGACCTTCGTCGGAAGGGGCGGATGCGACCCGCATCGGGCCCGTCGCTGGGTCGCGCCCGGCGGGCGCTGTATACTGAGCCTCGACGCGGACGGTCGGCTCCGCGGCCCCGCCCGGAGTCTTCGATGCGAATCCACTGCGCCTGTGCCCTGCTCCTGTTCGTCGGCGTCTCTAGCTCCGAGGCCCAAACCCGCAAGCCCGCCCTCGGGAAGAACGACCGGGCGCAACTGATTGAAGAAGTCCGCGAGATCGCGGCCCCCGGCGCGCCGGGCTCGCTCGCCGTCTTTTCGCCCACGGCCGGCGCCGCGGTCGGCGGCGGCGGCGAAGGCAACAGCCAGGCGGTCGTCGTCGCCTCCGGGCGGCTCGGCAAGGGCCGCATCGTGGCCTTCTCGCACGACGGCTTCTTCACGGCCGAGCAACTCCAAGTCGCCGACACCGCCAGGCTCCTGACCAACGCCATGCACTGGTCCGCCGGCGGCAAGTCCAGGCCGCGCGTCGGGCTGATCCACGGGCACGCGTTGCAACCCCTGTTCGAGCAACAAGGCGCGACCGTCGGCCGGCCATCGCTCGATGATCGCTTCCCGGGGATGGACGTCCTGGTCCTGACCCCCTACGAGCTGACCGCCCCGCAGTTGCAGCGGCTTCGCGCCTTCGTCCAGGCGGGGGGCGGCCTGATCTTGGGCGCGACGGGCTGGGCGTCGCCGCTGGCCGGCGAACAGCGGATGGCCGAGTTCGCCGGCAACCGGCTCCTCGACGGCTCGGGCCTGGCCTGGACCGACGGCATGGCCGAGAAGACGGGGCCGAAGGGCTTCAAGGCCGGCGGCGACGTCGCGATCTCCCCTTACGTCAATGCCGCGACCGCCCTCGATCTCCTCAAGGGGAGCCGCAAGGCCGAGGCAAGGGACCTCGCGTGTGCCCTCGGCAGTGTCCGCCAGGCGTTCCAGGTCCTCCCGGCCGGAGAGCCTCATTTCCGCGCCCAGGTCCGCAAGCTGCTCGATGCCCGCGGCCGGGCCTCGCTCGTGCCCAGCCGCGAGAATCCCGTCCGCGCCGACGACCCCTCACGGCGGTTCGCCGTGGGGCTCGAAACGAGCCTGGCGCTGAGTGCCCCCGTCCAGGAGGTCGCGGCTTCGCCCGCCGCCGCCGCCTTCCCCGGCACGGTCCCGAAAGCCGCACACCGCGGGGAGCACGCGATCACGATCGACCTCACGCCGGGTTGGAACAGCCTGGGCCTCTACGCCGCGCCGGGCGACAGGGTCACCGTGACCATCCCCGGAGATGCCGTCGGATTGAAGCTCTCCGCGCAGATCGGCTCCCACACCGATTCGCTCTGGCACCTCGATTCTTGGGAGCGCATCCCCCAGGTCGTCCGCCGGTTCCCGATCACGACCGAGACGACCACCGTGGCGAACGCGCTGGGGGGACTCCTCTACATCGACGTCCCGGACCACACCCCGCCGCGGAAGCTCGCCGTCACGGTCCGGCACGCGGTGGAGGCCCCCCTCTATCGCCTGGGCGAGACGACCCCCGACGAATGGCTGACGAAGCAGCGGAAGCGTCCGGGCCCATGGGCGGAGATCGCGGGCAAGAACGTCATCTTCACGGTCCCCTCGATCGCGGTTCGCGGCCTGAATGACCCGCAGAGCCTGATGACGCTCTGGGACCGGATGGTGGCCGCCCAGGACGAATTCGTGAGCCACCCCCGCCGCGACCGGCCGGAGCGGATCGTCGCCGATGTGCAGATCTCCGCGGGCTACATGCATTCCGGCTACCCGATCATGATCCCCGTCGATGACAGCGTCCCGCTGGAGCTGGACGAGGCGAGGCTCCGCAAGGAGGGCACCTGGGGCCACCTCCACGAGCTCGGCCACAACCACCAGCGCGGCGACTGGACCTTCGAGGGCACCGGCGAGGTGACCAACAACCTGATGGTCCTGTACGTCTTCGATAAGGTCCTCGGCCTCCGGTTCGATTCCGGCCACCCCGATATCCGCGACCGCGCGAAGCGGGACCGGCGAATCAAGGACTTCATGGCGAAGGGATCGTCGTTTGAGAAGTGGAAAGAGGACCCATTCTTGGCCCTGATGATGTACATCCAGCTCTACGAAGCCTTCGGCCCGGCCCCCTTCCAGGCCGCCTTCGCGGAGTACGCGAAGCTGCCGGACCAGGAGCGTCCCAGGTCCGACGACGAGAAGCGCGACCAGTGGCTGGTGCGGCTCTCGAAGGCCGTCGGCAAGAACCTCGGCCCCTTCTTCCGCGCCTGGGGCATGCCGACGAGCGAGGGCGCACGGGCCTCGGTCCAGAGCCTGCCGGCGTGGATGCCGGCGGGTTTCGAGGCTCCGAAATAGGGCTGATCCGACGGAAGCGTGCGCGGGCTTCAGGACAGGGCTGGATCCGGCTCTCCTCCTCAACCAAGGGGGAGTTAGAGGGCGTGAATGGTCCGGGCCATCTCGGAGGTGGTCTTGCCTCATCGGCCGTGAGCCCCCGATCTGGCGTCCGCTCCTCCCGGATGAACCCGAGATAGCCCCCCACTACGGCTTGAGCCATCATGGACGATCGATCGGCCAGAGCGGAGCGCCGCGGTCACTCAGCCGCTTCTTGCTCTTCTTGCGGTTCTCGCAGCAGGGTGAGGAACTCCTCGATCCCGTTGGCCAGAAAGAAGCACTCAGATGACCATGCGGCCTTGAGGAGAATGCAACCGTGGTCCTCGTCTCGCAGGATCAGGAGGAGCATGTTGCCCATCAGGGTGTATCCGATCGGGAGGACCTGACAGGGGACATTGTCCTCGAAGACATTTAGTCCCATAGTGGAACCGAGCTCGGCCACGTCGAAAGTCGCCCCGACACCGCAGAGGAAGGTCAAGCAATCGACGGGACACTCGTCATCCGGGGGGACGATTTCAGGCTCCGCAAAGGTCCCGCCGTTGTATTCCAGCAGGAACTCGCGATAGTCCTTTGGGAAATCCGCACCAAGGCTCCTCTCCAACTCCGCGACTTCGAGCGGCGATGGCAGCTTGAATCGGCTTTCGCAGAAACGATCATATACGGCATCGATCACATTCATGGAAACACAGTGTTTCAAGGAGGAGAAACCTGAGAATTCTAACGAACCTCTGCCCCCGTTCTCGCCTCGTTCCCTTCGCGCGGCGACGCCACCGACGCGACCGTCATTCGTCCCCGGCAGGTAAATTTGCGGGTGTCGCGAATCGAAGGGGGTAGTCACTGGGGACGAAGTTCCGTCGAGTCGTATCTCCCAGGTAGAAGCAAAGCAACACGTAGGTATCGAGGAAGATCCTCACGGCATGTATTCCGCAACGTCCTTCAGGTGCTGATCATCTTCAGAGAGAATGACGAGCTTACCCCTCCCTCGTCCCAGGACCGGGCGCGGCGACGAGGGGAAGTCCAACGAGATGGGCGATCGGCCGAGCATCACGCGTGATCACCAATTCCTGCCCGGGTATCAGTTGATCAATGAGCTGCGTGAGTCTGGCCTGAGCTTCCTCGATACTGATCGTTGTCATGGCCTGTCCTCACGGTGTATCTCGACCCGACGTCATCTCAGTCCATCCGGGTCATTGCATTGCGGTTCGCCTCCATCCCCTGTTCAGATTGTACCGCAAGTCCGACCCGAAATCGCGTGAGGATCCGACCGAAGGTGGCACTACCAGGGCAGGCGGGAGAGAGCGACGCCGAATGGCACACGGAGTGAGTCGAGATGAGGGTGCCGTCAGGAAGCCAATCCCCGAGCGGGCCGCTGGAGACTCTCTGGACGGCCGGGGCGCTCGGGAGCCTGAACGATGGAGAACTCCTGGACCGTTTCCAGGCCCGTCCCGATGCATCCGGACAGGAGGCATTTCGACTCCTGGTCGAGCGGCACGGACCGATGGTCCTGGGGCTTTGCCGCGGGATCGTGCGGGATGCCCACGACGCCGAGGACGCGTTCCAGGCCACGTTCCTGGTGCTCGCGCGGCGGGCCGCGTCGATCCGCAATCGCCAGACGATCGGCCCATGGCTCTGCGGCGTGGCCGGTC
This sequence comes from Aquisphaera insulae, assembly GCF_011064615.1. GTDB lineage: Bacteria > Planctomycetota > Planctomycetia > Isosphaerales > Isosphaeraceae > Aquisphaera > Aquisphaera insulae. The sequence continues at coordinate 86,480 of NZ_JAALJH010000028.1, forward strand.
GAGTGGCCCGCAAGGCTCGAGTCAGGTCGCGGCGCCACAGACATCTTGAGATCGCCAACCTGGTCGATCCGACATGTCCTCCGGACGCGGATGCCGAATCGTCGGCCGCCGAGTCGACCATCCTCGAGGAGATCGCCCAGCTCCCCGAGTCCTTGCGAGCACCGCTGGTCCTCTGCGGCCTGCAAGGGCTGAGCTACGATCAGGCGGCGAGCACGCTCGGCGTGCGTGAGCCCACACTCCGGGGCCGCCTGCACCGCGCCCGCAGGCAGTTGGCCGCCAGGCTCCGGAGGCGGGGTCTCCTCGCCCCGACCTTGGGAGCGATCCGCCTTCATTTCTCGCTTCCGTCCGGTTCGCTCGTCGAGGGGACCACGCAACTGGCGTCGAGATGGCCCTCGGTCGCCGGCTTGCTCGTTGGCGTGGAAGCCATCCCCGAACCCATCGCCGCGCTCGTTCAAGGAGTGACTCAGGCCATGACCATGCAGACCATCAGGATCTCCGCCGTTGGGCTCGCTCTCCTCCTGGGCGCGAGTGCCCTGACCACGGTCGTCGTCGCCCGCCAGGATAAGACCGCGACGACAGGCGAGGCCGCCCTTCCCTCGCCGGTGACGAACCCGGCGAAGCCGCCCAGCGCCGCCTTCCTCCGAAGGAAGAACCAGGAGATCCTCCAGAAGCTGGAAGAGCCGATCGCGCTGGCATTCCCCGAGCCGACACCGCTCGAGGTCGTGCTCGTTTCCATCAAGCGCGCGACCGCCACGCCTACTTTCCCGGGAATCCCGATCACCGCCTCGCCTTACGGCCTTCAGGAAGCCGGGCACACCCTGCAATCGCCGGTCCAGATCGAGCGCGCGGGTCTCCCGCTGAAGCTTGTGTTGCACCAGGCCCTCAGGCCCCTCGGCCTTTCGTACTTCGTCAAGGACGGCTACCTCACGATCGATTCCAGGATCGCCGTCACCGAACCCCATGTGGAGGAACTGGATGGCAAGCTCGACCGGATCCTGGAGGCTCTGGGACGGCTCGAGAAACCAAGCGGCCATTGACCAGCGGAAGGAAATGTAGTAACGTTTCTACAAAGCAGCTTCTCTCGGTTTCTCTGGAAGTGCGGAACGCTCATGACCATCACGACCCTAACCAGTCGGGAATTCAACCAGGATACGAGCCGGGCCAAGAAGGCCGCGAATCAAGGGCCTGTCTTCATCACGGATCGAGGGGAACCCGCGCACGTCCTGCTTAGCATCGAGGAATACCGGCGGTTGACCGGGGTCAGGGAGAGCATCATCGATGCCCTCGGCCTGCCTGCCGGAGTCGAGGATGTCGAGTTCGAGATCCCCCGCTCGCGGGATCTGCCCCGTTCCCCGGATCTTTCGTGATGTATCTGCTCGACACGAATGTCGTCTCCGAGCTTCGCAAGGCTCGATCGGGAAAGGCCGATGCTCATGTCACGGCATGGGCGAACGCGGTGCCGGCCGGCAGTCTCTTCCTTTCGGCCATCGTCGTCCAGGAACTGGAGATCGGGGTTCTCCTGGCGGAACGACGCGACCCGTCGCAGGGGGCGGTCCTCCGTGCCTGGCTCGACGACCAGGTTCTGCACTATTTCATCAACCGCATACTGCCCGTGGATACGGCCGTCGCCCGGCATGGCGCGGCGATGCATGTCCCGGATCCCCGCCCCTTTGCAGATGCTCTGATCGCCGCCACCGCACTCGTTCATGGTATGACTCTCGTGACTCGAAACGTCGACGACTTCGCCCTGACCGGTGCACGATTGCTTAACCCGTGGACAGCCTCTGCGTAAGCGAACGCGGGTCCTCCGGTGAATCTTCGGGTCTCGACGTGGCGCCTGATCCGACTCTCCGCCCGCCATCCCCATCCGCCTTGTCATCGCCCCGCCGATCGGGCGAGAATGCGGCGATGAGCCACGCGACGGAATTCCTTTCCCCATCCTCATCGATCTCGATCCGCGGTGCTCGCACGCACAACCTCCGAGGCATCGGCGTGGACCTGCCGCGGGACCGACTCGTCGTCTTGACCGGGGTGAGCGGGTCGGGGAAGAGCTCGCTGGCGTTCGACACGATCTTCGCCGAGGGGCAACGGCGCTACATCGAGTGCCTCTCCGGGCAGGCCCGGCAGTTCCTCGACCAGCTCCAACGGCCCGACGTGGACGAGATCGAGGGCCTGCCGCCGACCGTGGCCATCGACCAGAGGGCCGGGCAGGCGAGCCCGAGGAGCACGGTCGGGACGCTCACCGAGATCCACGACTATCTCCGGCTCCTGTTCGCCCGCGTCGGCATCCCCCATTGCCCGAAGTGCGGGCAGCCGATCCACCGCCAGACTCCCGAGCAGATGACCGAGGGGGCGCTCGCGTTTCCGGCCGGCACGAAGGTCATGGTGCTGGCCCCGCTCGTCCGCGGCCGCAAGGGGCAGCACGCGGAGGTCTTCCCGGCGATCCGCCGCGCCGGGCTGATCCGAGCGAGGGTCGACGGTGAGATGATCGAGGTCACCGACCAGCCGCCGAAGCTGGCGAAGACGAAGTCACACGACATCGAGGCCGTCGTCGATCGCCTGGTGATCCGCGACGGGATCCGGCCCCGGCTGGCCGAGAGCATCGACCTGGCACTCAAGCTCTCCGAGGGGATCGTCCTGCTCGCCGTCGAATCCGGTGGCAAGTGGGAGGACCACGTCCGGAGCGTCCACCTCGCCTGCCCGAGCTGCGGAACAGGCCTGCGAGCCCCGGAGCCGCGCGGATTCAGCTTCAACAGCCCATTCGGTGCGTGCCCGACGTGCCAGGGGCTGGGGGTCGTCGATTCGGCCGAGTCGAACTCGGACGAGAAGGTCCCCTGCCCCGCCTGCCGCGGGGCCAGGCTCGGGCCGGAAGCGCTCGCGGTGCGGATCGGCGGGCGGTCGATCGCGGACGTATCCGCCCTGGCCGTCGAGGACTCGATCCGGTTCTTCGAGGCGCTGAGCTTCGACCCGGCGGAGGCGCCCGTGGCCGCGCCGGTGGTCGGCGAGATCGTCGGCCGACTGCGGTTCCTCCGGGAGGTCGGTCTCGGCTATCTCAGCCTTGATCGCGGCTCGCCCACGCTGTCCGGCGGCGAGCTCCAGCGGGCGCGGCTCGCCACCCAGCTCGGCTCGGGGCTGGTCGGCGTCTGCTACGTCCTCGACGAGCCGACGGCGGGCCTGCACCCTCGCGACACCGGCCGGCTCATCGAGGCCCTCCAGGGGCTCCGCGAGGCGGGCAACAGCGTCCTGGTCGTCGAGCACGACGAGGCCGTGATCCGCGCCGCCGACTGGGTCGTGGACCTCGGCCCCGGGGCCGGGCCGGATGGCGGGCTCGTGGTGGCGACGGGCACGCCGGAGGACCTCGCGCGATCGACGGATTCGGTCACCGGCCGATACCTGCGGGACGAGGTCTCGACCGGACCTGCCACGTCCGGCCGGCTTCGAGACGATTCGGCCTGGATCGAGATCTCCCACGCCTCGGAGCACAACCTCCGGGACGTTTCGGCGCGGATCCCGATCGGCACGCTGACCTGCGTGACCGGCGTCAGCGGATCGGGGAAGAGTACCCTGGTCCATGACGTCCTGGCCGTCGCCTGGCGGCGGCGTGAGTTCGCGACGAAGCCGGGAGCCGTCGCCTCGACCTTCCGGGTCGATGGCCTTGAGTCCATCGAGTCGCTCGTCGTGGTCGACCAGGCGCCGATCGGCCGCAGCCCGCGATCGACGCCGGCCACGTTCACCGGGGTCTTCGACGAGATCCGCCGGGTCTACGCCGCGACCCGACTCGCCAAGCTGCGCGGGTATCGGGCGTCCCGGTTCAGCTTCAACGCCGCGGGCGGGCGGTGCGAGGCCTGCGAGGGGCAGGGTCGACGCCGGATCCCCATGCAGTTCCTGCCCGACCTGTACGTCACCTGCGAGGAGTGCCGGGGCATGCGTTTCAACCGCCAGACCCTGGAGGTCCGTTTCAAGGGACGGTCGATCGGCGAGGCCCTGGACCTCCGCGTGGATGAGGCCCGCGAGTTCTTCGCCGCACAGCCTCGCGTCCTGCCCGGGCTGGACGCGCTCCATGAGGTCGGGCTCGGTTACCTCACTCTCGGCCAGTCGAGCACGACGCTCTCCGGCGGCGAGGCCCAGCGGATCAAGCTCGCGGCCGAACTCGGCCGGCCGTCTCACGGGCGACATCTCTACATCCTGGACGAACCGACCACGGGCCTCCACTTCGCGGACATCGACCGGCTGCTCGGCATCCTGAAGAGGCTGGCCGACCTCGGCAACACGTTGGTGGTCATCGAGCACAACCTGGACGTCATCGCCGCCGCCGATTGGGTGATCGACCTGGGCCCGGATGCCGGCGCGGCGGGAGGGCATGTGGTGGCGACCGGGCCGCCTCCGGTCATCGCCGAGTCCCAGGAGAGTCACACCGGCTTTTTCCTGAGGAACCGCTCGAGGCTCGACCCGGGCAAGAAGGCGATAGACTCACGGCGGGACGATCCGGATCATCGTGCCTGACTCGGGGCAAGGGCGTCCCGCGTCCCGACGCGCTCCCGGCAGGGGCCGCTCCGCCGATCGGGGGGACGATCTTGGAACCGATCCGTCATCGGTCCGGGCGTTCTGGGAGGTTCGCCGCGTTCCTGGCCCCGTTCTGCGTCGCGGCCGCGTTGCCCCTGGCGGGCTGCCCGACGGTGAGAGAACACAGGGTCGCGTACGACCCGATCGAGGATCGGCCCAACCTGCTGATCGTCGTCGCGGATGACCTGTCCGGGCTCTGGACGGGCGCCGGCGGGGATGCTCGCGGGGCCACTCCCCAGCTCGACGCGCTCGCGAGCCAGGGGGTCCTCTTCTCGCGGGCCTATTGCAACTCGCCTCTCTGCACTTCCAGCCGCCAGTCGTTCCTCACGGGCAAGCTGCCGCACGCCGTGGGCGTGACCCGGCTGGAGACGCGCCTGCCCGAGGGCGTCCGTACACTCGGGACCTGGCTCGGTGAGCACGGCTACCACACGGCCGCCATCGGCAAGATGCACTTCAACGGCCCGTCTCACCACGGGTTCGAAACCCGCGTGGACGTCGCCGACTGGCGGCGGCATCTCGAGCAATCGCCCCCCGCCGGGGGCGACCATCGGCGCCCATGGCGGCCATTCGTGGACCCCGCCGCGGCATGGCTCAACGCCCGCTGCGAGGACGAGGGCCTGCCGGCGGAATCGACCTCGGCGGCCTACTTCGTGGACCGGGCGCTCGAGGTCATCCGGCGGGAGCAGGATCGGCCCTTCGCCATGGTCGTCAGCTTCTACGAGCCGCACGCCCCGTTCCGGTTCCCGAGGGAATGGAATGGGCGCTACCGCGAGGACGCCTTTCAGGTCCCGAAGGTTACCGAGGCCGAGAGTCGCGAGATCCCCAGGGCCTTCCGCGACCTGACCGAGGGCGACATCCGGGGCATCCAGGCCGCCTATTACACCTCAACGTCGTTCATGGATCACCAGGTCGGCCGGCTGCTCCGGGGACTCGACGAGAGCGGCCTCGGCGAGAAGACCCTGGTTGTCTTCCTCGGCGACAATGGCTACCTGCTGGGCCAGCACGGACGCGTCGAGAAGAACTGCTTCTACGAGCCGGCCGTGCGCGTGCCATTGATCCTGAGGTGGCCCGGCAAACTCCCGAAGGGGTGCCGGGTCGAGGACCTCGTGGAGCTCGTTGACCTCTTCCCGACCGCCTGCAAGCTCCTCGATGTCCCCCTGCCCGACGACCTCCAGGGCAAGGACCTCTCCGACCTCGCCCGCGGCAAGCCCGGCGCCGCGGGCCACGATTTCGTCTTCAGCGAGTACAACGAGAACGAGGAGGCCATGATCCGGACGGCTCGTCACAAGCTCGTCCTGGGGACCGGGCGACGAGCCCGCCGGGACCATCTCGAATCGGACCGTCCTCCGTCCGGCCCGTACCTCCGCCTCTTCGACATCCAGAAAGACCCCGACGAGAAGGTCGACCTCAGCGGCGATCCGTCGCTCGAGGCCGTTCGACGAGAGCTCATTGGCGCGATGCACGACCGAATCGTCCGGTCCTGGACCGGCCCGGAACCCATCCCCGACGGCCTGCTGCCGCGGGACGCGATCGAATGGTGCCTGGCCCCGCGAGATCCGTGAAGCCAGGCGCTCGGATCATGCGGGCGAGAGGGCCTTCCCCCCCGCCGCGATCGTGAACACGGTGCTCCCGCTCAGGATTCGGCCCGACCCCTCGGTGACGCCGGAGAACACCGACAGCCGGCCCCCCTGGGGGAACTTCGCGGCGCCGGCGAGCGTGAGCGTGACCGTCTCAGTGGCCGGGCTGTACGAGACCGTCAGCCCCGTGACCTTCCGGAGGACGTGGGTGGCCTTCCGCTTCACCGTCACGGTCGCCACGGCGTCCAGCTCGAAGTTGCCCAGGTTCGTGGCGGCCGAGGCGATCAGCGGCTCATCGAAGGTCAGGGAGAAGCCCGCCAGGACGGCCCGTCCGACCGGCTTGCCGTTCTTCACCTTGCGATGATAGACGGGCAGCTCGGCAGTGATCGCCGTCGTCAGCGGGATCGATCGGGGCAGCACGTTGATGGAGACCGTGGTCGTGACGCTCGCGAAATCGACGGTGTCGTCGGGGACGAACCGGGCGGTCAGGACCTGGCCGTCGCCCGCCGCGAGGACCGTGCCCGCCGCCGGGGTGTACGCCCAGGTCCCCGCGATTGGCGAACCATTGAACGAAGCGGTCGCATCGAGCTGGGCCGCCCCCAGGGCCGTCCCGGCGGTGATGTCCGCGGGGGTCGTCCACGCGACCGAGGGCATCGCCTGACTGACCGCGAGCGACAGGCTCGTCTGGCTGGGCTGGTCAGCGAGATCGCCACCGTACACCACGGTGATCCCGTGAGTCCCGCCGCTCGACGGAATGAACGAAAGCGTGGCGACACCCCCCGAGAGCGTGGCCGTCCCGAGGAACGATGAGCCGTCCCTGAAGGTCACGGTCCCGGTCGGTACGCCGGCCTGCGGACTCGGCACGCCGACCGTGGCCGTGAGCGTCACCGATTGACCGTACACCGGCGAGGCGGGCGACGAGGTCACGGCGACGGTGGTCAGGGTGCTCGCCTCCGAGACGGTGATGGGAGACGTGGCCAGGGATCCCGAGACGCCGACGACGGTGACGACCAGGGTGTAGCCCGTCCCGGCTGCGCTCAGCGAAAGGTCGGGGAAGGTGGCGACGCCGTTGTAGACGGCCTGCGTGAGCGTGCCGCCGAGCGTGGCATGGCCGGGGTTGGCACCCAGCGCGACCGTCACGGATCCGTTGCTGACCGGATTGCCCTGCCGATCCGTGACCAGGACGCTCAGGCCGAAGAGTCCGTTGGCGCCGACGGTCGACGGTGGCTCGGTCTTGATCTGGAACTGGCTCGCCATCTGGTAGGCGGCCAGATCCGGGACCAGCAGGTTGGCGATCGGCGTCCCCAGGCCGGTGGCCAGGTCATAGCCGGCGCCCGCGGCGTCTCCATTGTTGCCGTAGAGGATGTCGTGGTAATCGGTCGAGGGGAGCGAGTAGAGCGCCGGCAGGGTCTGCGAGTTGCCGGTCAGAGTGGTCCCCCCGGCCAGCACCCGGCCCTGGTTGGCGATCGCGATCAGTCCCGCCCAGATGGGGGCCGCGGCGCTCGTGCCGGCGTCGCCGAGCCAGCCGACGGCTGACGCCGAGACGGACGAGGAGCCCAGCGTGCTGGTGAAGACGTCGTACTCCTGGGCCACGCCCGAATCGATCGAGACATCCGGCAGCGCCCGGGCGTTGACGGAATCGAGGCTCGCGGGCACCACCCCCTGCTGCCACGAGGGCTCGGCCTCGTAGGCGCTCAGGCCGCCGCCGCTGCCCCCCTCGGACCCGCTGCTGCTCCCATATCCCCAGGCCACCTCGCCCGAGCTGCCGTTGCCCGGGTAGTCCCCCGCCGCATCGACGACGATCGAGGTCCCGCCGACCGAGAGGACGTTGGCCGAGGATCCGGGATAGTCGGCCGTGACCTGGTAGCCGCCGCTGCCGTAAATCCCCGTGTCCCCCGAGGCGACGACGAAGGTGACCCCGGGAGTCGTGAAGTACGAATCGATCGTCTTCTGGCTCAGGCCCGACTGGGCGAGCGCCGCCTCCGAGATCCCATAGCTGAGCGACACGACCGAGACTCCCGGCAGCCTCGAAGCCTCCTGCATCGCGGTCATCAGGTTCCGGAGCGAGGTGGTCGAGTCGTTCGGGAGATAGGCCGAGTTGTACACCACGATCGAGGCGCCGGGCGCCACCAGGTGGGCCCACTCCACGTCGAGCGAGGCCTCGCCGACGATGTCCAGGTTCTGCGTCGTCACGCCATTCTGGTTGACGACCCGGAAGCTCGGCGGCGCCGCGATGCCGAAGTACTGGTCGAAGGTGGTCAGGTCGGCCTCGATGGTCGGATCGACGCCCATCTCCACGATGGCGATCGTCTGCCCCGTCCCGTCTCCGGTCACGGTCGTTCCGCCCGGCCCGGTGAAACGGACCTGGTCGATCCCGTAAGCGTGCCGAAGCTGAGACGGGCTGATCTGCCCGCTGAAGAGGGCGAGCTCGCCGGCCTCGGTGTAGGTGTCCGTGTCCGAGTTGGTGAACGCGAGATGATCCGCGCCTGCCACGTTCGCGTAGGTGATCGCCGCCGGGCTCTCGCCGTACTGGCCGACCGGATCCGCCAGGAACGCCGTCAGAGCGGCGTTGACGTGCGCGATCCCCGGGCCGCCGCCGTAGAGCGAGGAGGTGCTCAGGGCCAGGAGGAAATTGTCCTGCGAGTCCACGGTGATCCCGCTGCTGTCGATGTCGGAGACGGTGGCCAGCCCCAGCCTGGGGATCGTCGGCGTGAGGCCGCTCCCGGTGTCGAAGAGGAGGTTGAAGCCGACCGCGACGTGGATCACCGACGAGCCGGACGGTTGATAGGGCAAGGTGGCCAGGACCGTCCCCTCGGGATCGACCGCGACCCCGCCGGGCGAGGCCGAGAGCCCGTCGTTCGCCGATGAAGCGACCAGGACCGTCGCCGTGCCCCCCGACGGGCCGTACGCGACGCGGAGCAGGAAGTCGATGTGGTTCGACTCGGCCGAGACGATCAAGTCGTTCCCGCGGATGCCGAAATCGCCGTAGGTGGCGTTCGACAGGTTGATCTGGCCGCCGAGATTGACGGTCGCACCGGCCTGCACGTCGTACACGCTCGACGCGTTCACCGCCTCGGTCGCCAGGTTGTCATACCGCGAGGACGTCCCGGCGACGGGATCGAAGACGTCGAGCTCGCCGTCGGGCAAGAGCTCGAGGATCGCGTGCGAGCTCGTGATGCCGGGGAGGGCCGGCGACGCCCCCACCGCCTCGAGCGCCCCGGGATGCGCGGCCGTGCCGGTCGTGCCGAAGACGCTGGAGCTGAGCAGATACCCGCTCGCCGAGACCTCGGCGACCGATTGCTTCTGGCCCGAATAATAGGTCGAGCTGTCGTAGCTGACGAACAGGTTGCCCGACGAGTCGGCGACGATCCCCGCGATCCCCGGAAACGTCAGGGCGGGCACGACACGCGGCTCGAGCGGCATCAAGGAGGGACAAAGTCGACGGCGGGATCGAAAGCCTACCTTGCCAGGGAGGCTTGTGCGCAGTTTCATGATATGTAGCTCCATCGCCCCGCGTCGAGTATACAACCTGAAAATGGCGGGCGAGAAGCCGCGTGCCTCGAATCCGCGGCACGCCCGCGAACCGTGATCGCGAATCGCGCCAGGCCGCCGGGAGGTCCCTCCGATGCGAATCCTCGTCGATGCCGATGCTTGCCCCGTGAAGGAGGAGATCTACCGCGTGGCGCGACGGCATTCGGCGCGGGTCTTCGTGGTGTCCAACGCACCGATGTTCGTCCCCAAGGAGGACCTGATCGAGCTCGTCGTGGTCCGGGGGGGCTTCGACGCGGCCGATGACTGGATCGCGGATCGCGCGGGGGATACCGACGTCGTGATCACCTCGGACATCCCGCTGGCGGAACGCTGCCTCAAGGTGAGCGCCCGAGTGCTCGGCCCCACGGGCCGCGTCTTCACCGAGGACGCCATCGGCGACGCCATGGCCACGCGTGCGCTGCACGACATGCTGCGGCAATCGGGCGAGTTCGGCGGCGGGCCGAAACCGTTCACGAAGACGGACCGGTCCAAATTCCTGTCGAAGCTGGACGAGACGCTGCACGCCGTCCGGAAGCAGATGGGGAAGCGGCAACAACCGGGATCTTGAGCGTGGCGAGATGGGCGGTCCGTCTGGACGACGCAGGCATTGCAGACCGGATACGAGGCTCGAGATCGAGGGCTTTCGGGCGATCCGATGGCTCGCCCGGGGCTCGGCAGGGTCCCCGTCCTCCCGCAAGGTCAGGCCTCTCCGTTGCCCGGGAGGGCGAGGCTGGCGCGATGAAAGGTTGGTATTGACTACCCCCCATCCGGGATGTGGTCGTGACGGTTTCTGTTCCGCCCGACGCGGCCCGCGATGCCGTTGGGAACCAGGCCCCGGCGCGATCGCCAG
>NZ_JAALJH010000280.1 GCF_011064615.1 Aquisphaera insulae
TTGCGATTCGCCTCGCCATCCTCGTCGGGGGCAAGTTCCGCGCTCATGAGCGCGGCGGGGACCGCGTCCGCGGCGAGTGCGGCTGGAACCAGGACATCGGCGCCGGGCCTCCCGGTGGGCGCGGGCGAGCCGGCGAGGACCTCCTTCACCTCGTCCGGACCTTCCTCGAGCACGACCCCGACCGGAAGCGGGTCCGGCGGCGGGATCGATTCCAGCTCGATCGGCTGGGACCTCCTCTCCAACAGCACGCCGGCCAGCATGATGTCGTTCGCGTATTTCCCGGTCTACGTGGTGGACTGGAACAGCGGCCTGACGCTCATGCCGGGGGTCTACCAGGCCGCCACCTACGGCAGGGCGGTTGA
>NZ_JAALJH010000281.1 GCF_011064615.1 Aquisphaera insulae
ATGGTGCCGCCGGACCAGGTCAGGCCGCCGGTGACGGTGAGGGTGCCGTCGCCGGTGAGCGTGCCGCCGGAGAGCACCGTGCTCGCGGCCGAGTCGTCGACGGCGCCATCGATGGAGACGGTGCCGGAGTTGATGGAGACGGTGCCGGTCCCCGAGATCACCGAGCCGGTTGCGAGGTTGGCGGTCCCGTATTCGAAGGCGAGGATCGCCGTCCCGGTCGCGGAGAGGATGCCCGTCGCTGCCACGCTGGTTGCCCCTTGCAGGCTGAGCGTCCCGGAGGCGGCACTCACCGTGCCGGAGTCGGTCAGGGCGATGTTGCCGACGGTGCTGGTGCCGGTACCGGCGGTCTTGGCGAGG
>NZ_JAALJH010000282.1 GCF_011064615.1 Aquisphaera insulae
TCCCAGGGCGAGGCTCCTGCCGAGCCCGGCGCTGGCTGTCGATCGCGCCGGGGCCTGGTTCCCAACGGCATCGCGGGCCGCGTCAGGCGCAACAGAAACCGCCACGTCCGCATGCCGGGTGTGGGGCAGTCAATACCAACTTTTCATCGCGCCAGGGCGAGCCTGCCGGACCGTGAATCACGCGTCCCCTGGACACGCCCCCCGTGGCAGCAAGGGCCAATACCGTTCAACGAAGGCTCGTCTCGCCTCGCATCGCGAAGGCGGAACGTGAACATCCTGGCAGGCAAGGAGTGTCTCCGGGTGGCCGTGGTGGAACACCACGGGACCGCCGTGGCCTCCAGGCGAAGCCCGTTG
>NZ_JAALJH010000283.1 GCF_011064615.1 Aquisphaera insulae
ACTGGCCAACGGCCTCCCCGTGCTGGCCAGCGACCGCGGGGCGCTGCCGGAGACGCTCGGCGACGCCGGGTTCCTGTTCACCATCCCCGAGCGCTACACCCCCGACTCGATCGAGATCCCGACCGCCCGCGAGGTCGCCCCATGGCTGGCCATCCTCGAACGCCTCTGGGACGACCCGGACTTCGAGGACCGGCACCGCGCACTCGCCCGCGCCGAGGCCCGCCGTTGGGACCCGGCGGCGCTCGCCTGTCGATACGAGCGGGCCTTCGATCGGACCACCACCGTCGCAGGGTGAGGACGTTCCCCCGGGACAAACCGAATTCATTAGCTGATC
>NZ_JAALJH010000284.1 GCF_011064615.1 Aquisphaera insulae
CCTGGCCAACGGCATCCCCGTGCTGGCCAGCGACCGCGGGGCGCTGCCGGAGACGCTCGGCGACGCCGGCTTCCTGTTCACCGTCCCCGAGCGCTACACCCCCGACTCGATCGAGATCCCGACCGCCCGCGAGGTCGCCCCGTGGCTGGCCATCCTCGAACGCCTCTGGGACGACCCGGACTTCGAGGCCCGGCACCGCGCACTCGCCCGCGCCGAGGCCCGCCGTTGGGACCCGGCGGCGCTCGCCTGTCGATACGAGCGGGCCTTCGATCGGACCACCACCGTCGCAGGGTGAGAACGTTCCCCCGGGACAAACCTAATTCATTAGCCGATT
>NZ_JAALJH010000285.1 GCF_011064615.1 Aquisphaera insulae
CGGATCGATCGCGCCGGCAAGGCATCCTTGCCGCGCGAGGCGGCCTCGATCTTCGTCCGCCTGGGCCTCCATGGATCGCACTGGCAGGAGATGCTCGAGGCCCTCGGCCGGTCGCGGCCACCGGCCCGGCTGGGTCGCGAGCAGCCCGCACGCCCGCCTCGCCGGCCGGCCTTCACGACCCCCCGCCCCGCACCCTCCGGACCCGGTTCGAGGAGCCTCGCGGCCGGCCCCTGAGCGACTCCTCATCTCGCCCTCCTCCCTCGGACGGGCCACGACCGCCGCCGACCCAGGGACCTCACACCCCTGTCCTCATGCGATCCCTCTTCGACGCCC
>NZ_JAALJH010000286.1 GCF_011064615.1 Aquisphaera insulae
GTTACCCGAGAGGGGCGCGAGCCCGAGCCAGTCCCCGGGAGCGGGCGCCTTGACCGAGGAGGTCGCAGAGGCTGATTTCGCCGTACTCGCGGGCTGCGTCTTGGGGACGATCGGCAGGTCCAGGAACGCGCCGGAGTGCCTCGATTCGATCGCGTTGGCCGCGGCCTGGGCCCGGGTCGCGTCCGCGGCGGGCATCGCGCCGAGCCGAGGGCCCGCCTGCACGGCCGCCGGGGAGAGCCCGAGCAGCCCTTCCAGGCCAAGGGGCAGATGGAGGGCCAGCGCCGTGATGCTGATCGGCTCGGTCATCGTCGTCCTGGGCTCCAA
>NZ_JAALJH010000287.1 GCF_011064615.1 Aquisphaera insulae
CTGGCCCGAGATCGGGGTGAGCCCGAGCCAGTCCCCGGGAGCGGGCGCCTTGACCGAGGAGGTCGCCGGGGCTGATTTCGCCGTGCTCGCGGGCTGCGTCTTGGGGACGATCGGCAGGTCCAGGAACGCGCCGGAGTGCCTCGATTCGATCGCGTTGGCGGCGGCCTGGGCCCGGGTCGCGTCCGCGGCGGGCATCGCGCCGAGCCGAGGGCCCGCCTGCACGGCCGCCGGGGAGAGCCCGAGCAGCCCTTCCAGGCCGAGGGGCAGATGGAGGGCCAGCGCCGTGATGCTGATCGGCTCGGTCATAGTCGTCCTGGGCTCCAG
>NZ_JAALJH010000288.1 GCF_011064615.1 Aquisphaera insulae
CCTGAAACAAGCGTGATATGGGGGTCGAAATCCTACAGTCGCGGGCCCGCGGCGAGCGCGTACCCCTGACGGGGCCGGAGCGTTGCGCCGGCCTGCCTGCCCATTCACCCACTCGCTTCACAACCCACCTCGCTCTCGCATCAAGATGCCCACATGGACCGGGGCGTCCGGACCCCGGCTTCGTGTCGCCGTCGTTCAGGTCAGCCAGGCGCCGCGGAGCCGCTCCACCAGCCTCAGGAACGCGCCACGCCACGGGTTCCACGACAGGATCCGATAGATCAGCCGTCGCCCCCCTCGGATGATCTGGCAGGGCA
>NZ_JAALJH010000289.1 GCF_011064615.1 Aquisphaera insulae
CTACCTCACCGGCAGCCTCACCAACCTCGGCTCCCTCAGCCTCGCAGACGGCGCCGGGATGACCTTCGCCGGCGACCTCACCAACCTCGGCTCCATTGGCCTCGCTCACGGCGCCGGGCTGCTCGTCGACCTCGGCGGCGGCAAGACCCTGGCCCAGGTAGCCGGCTCCATCGACGTATCCGACGACAGCGCCCTCCAGGTCCAAAACGGTGGCCTCCGCTTCGACGGCGGCTCTCTGGCGGGGACGGCGGTACTCTATAACTCCGCTTTGAGTATCTCCACGGTCTGGGAGGACGCCGCGACCTTCGTATTC
>NZ_JAALJH010000029.1 GCF_011064615.1 Aquisphaera insulae
CCGGGACGGAGGGCCGGCAGCACAGCATTGACACAAATCCTGTGAAGAGATAGGGTTCGCCGACCGATCTTCTCCACGGAGGGAGAACCTCGCAGACCTGCCCAGAAGTGCATTTCGCACGCGTGCGCAATTCGCGTACCGCCTGTGGCATCAAAGGAGTGATCGCCTTGAGCGCATCTCACGAGCCCGCCGGAGTCCCGGCCCTCAACCTGAAGGCCCAGTACCAGACCATCCGCGACGAGATCGAGCCGGTCGTCATGCGGGTGCTGGAGTCCCAGATGTTCGTCCTCGGCTCCGAGGTCAGCGGCCTCGAGGCGGAGGTCGCCGCGTATTGCGGCGTGGAGCACGGCGTCGGCTGTGCGTCCGGGTCCGATGCCCTGCTGCTCCCCCTGATGGCGCTGGACATCGGCCCGGGAGACGAGGTCATCACCACGCCGTACACGTTCTTCGCCACCGGCGGCGCGATCTGGCGGACCGGGGCCAAGCCGGTCTTCGTTGACATCGAGCCGGACACGTTCAACATCGATCCCCACGCGATTGAGGCGGCCGTCACCGACCGGACGCGGGCGATCATCCCGGTCCACCTCTACGGCCAGACCGCGGACATGGATCCGATCCGGGAGGTCGCCGCGAAGCACAAGCTCGCGGTGATCGAGGACGCGGCCCAGGCGATCGGCGCGGCCTATCACGGCGATCGGACCGGGACCCTCGGCGACGTCGCGGCGTTCAGCTTCTACCCGTCGAAGAACCTCGGCGGTTTCGGCGACGGCGGCATGATGACCACGGCGGACCCGGCGCTCTCACGCCGCCTGGCCCGGCTCCGGGTCCACGGGATGGAGCCTCGCTACCATCACCACGAGGTCGGCTTCAACTCCCGCCTCGACGCCCTCCAGGCGGCCGTCCTGCGGGTGAAGCTGCGGCACCTGGACGCCTGGACGGCGCTTCGCCGCGAGGCGGCCGATCGGTATCGCAGCCTCTTCGCCTCGCACGGACTGGAGGAAACGGTCGCGATCCCGCACGAGCGCCCGGGGCACTTCCACGTCTACAACCAGTTCGTGATCCGGGTGCCGGCCGTGCTCCGCGACCCGCTCCGCGAGCATCTCGCGGCCCGTAAGATTGGCACCGACGTCTATTACCCGATCCCGCTCCACTTGCAGGTCTGCTTCACGGCCCTGGGCCATCGCCAGGGGGACTTCCCGCACGCGGAGGCCGCGGCCCGCGAGACGCTCGCCTTGCCGATGTATCCCGAGCTGACCGATGCGGAGCAGCGGTTCGTCGTCGGCTCGATCCGCCAGTTCCTGGCCGGATACGCCTCGCCGTCGATGTCGACCGATCGTGCCGCCTGATCGATCAAGCGGCTGGCCGTCGCCGAAAACGGCGGCGGGATCGTGGCGGTCAGGGGCCTGGCCCCGGGACTGCCGCGATCCCGCCGCCGCATCCGCACGCTGCGGAGCGGGTGGCGCGTCTCTACGCGCAGAGGTTGAGGGCATGGTCCTGGCGAAGCCTCGTCAGGACCCTCTGATGGATTCGAGACAGCGTCGGCTCGGAACAGCCGATCCGGGCCGCCGCCTCCTGCTGCGACATCCCGTCGAGGTAGATGTAGCGCAGGGTGCGTGCCTGGTGGTCGGGGAGCCCGCGAGACAATCGCTCGACCCGCTCGGCGAACTCGAGCTCCGCCCCGACGCAGCCCTCGGCCTGGCGAAACTGGAGCGTCGCATCCTCCTCGAGGTCGGAGTCATAGAAGGTGTGCGGGACGCGCCCTTGCGGCCGGGCCCCCGGCTTGCCGCCCCGGATTTCGCTCCGCGTGTTCGCCAGGGCCCCGCGAATGTGGATGCGGGCGTACGCCGCGAAGTCGACACCCCGATCGGGGTCGAACACCTGGGCCGCCTCGACCAGCGCGACGAAGGCCGACTCTTGCCAGTCGTCGGCATGGCGGGGGAGCTTCTCGGTCATCTCGCATGCCATCCTGACCGCCAGGGGGAAGTAGCGGTCGGCGAGGCTCTTCTGGTCCTCGTTGAGGGGCTGGCGGGGGCGTCGCGGGGTGCAACGCTCCGGGAAGTCCGCGGCCGGCCCTTGAAGCTGACCCGCTCCGGCGCGGGCGGCCGAGTCCTCGGCCCCGGGCAAGGCCTTCGACGCCTGTCGATTGGGATTGGTGCGAGGCGAGAAGCCTCGACGATCGTCCGGACACGATCGATGGGGACGCGAAACGACGTCAACCACGAGTCCACCTCCTCGGCGAGAGAGGAGCAAGGCATCTTCGAATTGTTCTCGTTCGTCCACGACGGCGAACGGAGTTGCGGTCACTGGGTCATTCAAGGTGCATGTCGTTGGACCTTCGATCACACGTCGCGGCATCGTGACGCATCGGCGGGGCGGCGGGAGGGGATTCAGGCGTACCGTCGGCGCTTGGGGGTGGTGTCGGCGGGCGTCGGGGAGGGGGATGCGGCCGGGAACGGGATCGGGACGGCGGGGCGGGGCATGTCCGCCGCTGTCTCGGTGAGGGCGGTCAATGTGCAGGAGGGGGACGCCTCCGACCGCACCGCGGCCGACGACTCCAGGCCCTTGAGGAACTCGAAGACCTTCAGGGCGTCGTGATGTCCGGTCCGCAGGACCGCGAACTGCTCGCGGCGCTGCTCGCGGATCCGCACCAGACAGGCCCGGGCGAGCTCGAGGTTCGCCTCGGCGCCCTCCATGTAGATCCTCACCCGGTCCGCCCGATGCTCCAGCGTCTTCAGCGTCGCCAGGGCCCGCCGATTGCGACTCCAGATCTCGACGAGCCGCTCGGCAACGGCGAAGATCGGTCGACTCGACGGCGATCTCGGATAGACCACACGGTTGCGATTCGGTTCGGTAGATCTCATCTTCGGGATCAACTTTCTTATTAGGGATATCGATGCTTTCTTTCTCCCGACAATGCAATGTATGGTCTGTAGCATGAAAGTCAATTGGAAAATTTAGAGAAGCTGGGAGACATCAATAGGCGGACGTGCTAGCTTCTCCTCCCATTTTCTCCCCGTAAACTCTCGGGTCTGCGTCGAGCTAGGCTTTTTTAAGGCTTCTGGCCCTCCGGACGCTGTGTCGTCGAGCGGCCGGATGAACCCAGGAAATCCATCGGTGAGGCTCCCGATTTGAGTAGCAAGAAAGCCGGACGGCTGGATCGATCCGAGGGGTGGCGTGATTCGGTTCGCGAGTGTCTAGCCGCCTGGTACGACGAACACGGGCGGGATCTCCCCTGGCGGGGCGAGGGGGATCCCTATCGGGTCTTGCTCTCCGAGATGATGCTCGTGCAGACGACGGTGGCGGCCGTGATTCCCTATTTTGCAAGATTCCTGGAGCGATTCCCGGATGTGCAAAGCCTGGCCTCCGCCCCCGAGGCTGACGTCCTGAAGTCCTGGGAGGGGTTGGGATATTACCGGAGGGCCCGGCAGCTTCATGCGGCGGCGAAGGTGATCGTGGAGCGGCACGCGGGGACCATCCCGGCGGACGTGGACACCGTCCGCGCGCTGCCGGGCGTGGGGCGGTACATGGCCGGGGCGATCCTTTCATTCGCCTTCGACCGGCCCGAGCCGATTGTGGAGGCGAACACCCAGCGAGTCCTGGCGAGATTGCTCGGGTGGACAGAGGACGTCCGCTCGTCGAGGTCTCGTGAGCGGCTCTGGGAGGCCGCCGGTCGGCTCGTGCCCGAAACCGGGGCCGGTCGGTTCAACCAGTCGCTCATGGACCTGGGAGCGACGGTCTGCACCCCGAAGGCCCCCGCCTGCCTGATCTGCCCTCTGGCGGCACTCTGCGAGGCCCGGCGGCAGGGGATTCAGGATCGGCTTCCGGTCGTGGCCCCGAAGCCGGCCCCCCTGGCCGTGGCCGAGGCCTCCATCCTGGTGGAACGATCGGGGGAGCTGCTGGTCGTCCGCCGCGAGGAATCGGGCCTATGGGCGGGCTTCTGGGAGTTCCCGACCCTGCACCTGGAAGGGGCGAATCCCGCCGGACGCCCGGCCGTCGCCGGGCCGATGGACCTGGCGGATGGCGTAATGCAGTTGACGGGTGTGCACGTTCAGGTGGGCCCGGAGCTGCGGACGCTCACCTATGGAGTGACGAAGCACAGGGTCCTCGTGCGCGTCCATCCCGCGCGGGCCGTCTCCGGCGCCGACCGGCCCCGACCCGGGTCGGGGATGACCGACGCCCGCTGGGTCGCGCCGGCGGACCTGACGGCGCTCACCCTCGGGTCTCCGGCTCGGAAGCTGACGCGGTGGATCTTGGAGAACCCGGAGAAGCTGGGATGGTAGGGCCTCGGGGTGCACGCGTGTTGCTCTGCGACGCCGCGGGGGCGCAAACCAGGGCCGGCTGACGCCGGGCCGGGTCGCGCCGGAGGTGGACCTCCCGGTTCTGCCGTCGGCGCCGCCGGCGATCAGCCCGAGCGCACTTGCTCGTTATCGGAGGGTGCTCTAGAATGCAAGATGGGAGAGCGTGCTCGGCACGGGAAGTTATCGCCGCCCGGGGATTCTGGCGCTGACGACGTGTTTCCGCGTCGAGAACGGCGCGGGCGGCCTCTCGCCAAGATCCGGAGGAGGGGGCGGAGCGGGCCCGGGTCCGAGAAAGCCCGGGGCCCTGTCGCGGCGATCCGCGTCCTCTCCACCGGCCGGGCGGCGGCGGGACCGGAGAAGAGTCGAGGCAGGGAAGGCCGTGCCAGGCTCCAGCTCCGCCGGTTTCGGTCGGTTTCGTGTCAGTCTGGCAGCGATGAAGGGGTTATGCATGCCATCGGGTAAGGACATCTCGGGCGGCTCGGGCGGGGGAGGAAAGCGGACGGGCGGGGGGGGCTCCGTGTCGTCGGGTACGACGGGCGGGACCAAGAAGAACGCCTATTGCTCCTTCTGCCGCAAGAGCTTCCGCGATGTCGGCCCGCTGGTCGAGGGCCCGGGCGACGTCTACATCTGCGGCGACTGCATCGAGCTCTGCCAGTCGATCCTGGACGAGGAGCGGCGCCGTCGCGGTGTCCCCAAGACCCTGTTCACGGACATCCCCACCCCGCGCGAGATCAAGGACCAGCTCGACGCCTACGTGATCGGCCAGGACCGGGCCAAGAAGGTCCTGGCGGTCGCCCTCCACAACCACTACAAGCGGCTGGTGCACGGCGAGGAGCCGAACCAGGAAGTCGAGCTCGACAAGTCCAACATCCTCCTGATCGGCCCGACCGGCTGCGGCAAGACCCTGCTGGCGCGGACGCTGGCGCGGATCCTGAACGTCCCCTTCGCCATCGGCGACGCCACCACGCTGACCGAGGCCGGCTACGTTGGCGAGGATGTCGAGAACATCCTCCTGAAGCTCTTGCACGCGGCCGACTTCGACCTGGAGGCCGCCCAGCGCGGGATCGTCTACATCGACGAGATCGACAAGATCGGCAAGACCACGCACAACGTCAGCATCACGCGGGACGTCTCCGGCGAGGGGGTGCAGCAGGCGCTCCTGAAGATGCTCGAGGGGACCGTGGCCAACGTCCCGCCCCAGGGAGGCCGCAAGCACCCGGAGCAGCAGTACATCCAGATGGACACCAGCAACGTGCTGTTCATCTGCGGCGGCACGTTCACCGGCCTCGAGAACATCATCGCCCGCCGGGTCGGCAAGAAGACCATCGGCTTCGGCAGCCAGTCCCAGGCCGAGCAGCACACCGAGCTCGGCGAGCTCCTCGGCAAGGTGACCTCCGACGACCTCCTCGAGTTCGGCCTCATCCCCGAGTTCATCGGCCGGCTCCCCGTGATCTGCCCGCTCACCCCGCTGGACGTCAGCGCCCTGATCCAGATCATGACCGAGCCCAAGAACGCCCTGGTCAAGCAGTACAAGCGGTTCTTCGAGATGGAAGGGGCCGACATCGAGTTCACACCGGACGCCCTCGCCGAGGTCGCCAAGATGGCCAAGGCCAAGGACACCGGCGCCCGCGGCCTGCGGTCGATCGTCGAGGAGATCATGCTCGACATCATGTTCGAGCTCCCCGACCGGGCGTCCAAGGACAAGGGCAAGTTCCTGGTCACCGCCGAGGTCGTCCGCAAGGAGAAGAACCTCTTCGACAGCACCCCGGTGCCGCTGACCACCCCCAAGGGCGAACGCAAGAAAGAAAGTGCCTGAGTCGATCGAGTGTCCCGTCGCGCCCTGCCTTTCGGATTGGCGGCAGGACAGGCAGGAATGCCTGTCCTCCGAAATCTCGGACCCACCTGGCTTTAAACGCGGGGGACAGACATTCCTGTCTGTCCTGAATCCCGAATTCCGAGTGTTGGCAGAGCTCTAGCTCTTTCTTGCCATCGAGCGAAGCACATCCAGCCCGCGCCGGAGCGTTTCGTCGGATGTGGCGTACGAGATCC
The DNA here is from genome assembly GCF_011064615.1 of Aquisphaera insulae. Lineage (GTDB taxonomy): Bacteria > Planctomycetota > Planctomycetia > Isosphaerales > Isosphaeraceae > Aquisphaera > Aquisphaera insulae. The sequence continues at coordinate 6,348 of NZ_JAALJH010000029.1, forward strand.
GGAAGTGGGTGTCGCGGCGGCTGAAGACATTGCCGGGTATGACGAGAAGCTCGCGCCGGATCGCCTCGGCGCAGAACTCGGAGGCCGTGCCCCACGGGGCCCTGGGGAAGGCGTAGAAGGCGCCCGCGGGGCGAGAGAGCTCGTAGAAGTCGGACAGGGCCTCGACGACCATGTCACGCTTGCGGGCGTAGGCTTCCACCTGGCCCGAGAAGTCGAGAGTGGCCTCCCCGCCCATCGCGCGGGCGACCCCGTATTGCAGGGGTGTCGGGGCGCAGACGAACGTGAATTGCTGGAGCTTGGCCATCTCCTGGATCAGCCGCGAGGGCCCGTGCGCGAAGCCGAGCCGCCAGCCGGTCATGCCGAGGGCCTTGCTGAAGCCGTCGACGACGAGCACGTCCTCGTTCCACTCGGCCGGCGATCGGAACTCGCCGTCGAAGCAGAGCGAACCGTAGACCTCGTCGCTGATCAGGAGGACGTCGCGCTCCTTGCAGAGCAGGGCGAGGGCCTTCAGGTCGTCCGCCGAGGCGACCACGCCGGTCGGGTTGTTCGGGCTGTTGACGACCACCGCCTTGGTGCGCGGGGTCATGGCCGCCGCGACCCGGGCGGGGTCGGGCCGGAAGTCGGGGTAGGTGTCCACCACCACCGTCCTGCCCCCGGCCATGGTCGCCTGATGCTGATACATCACGAAGTAGGGATCGAGGACGATCACCTCGTCGCCCGGGTTCACGGTCGCGATCAGGGCCAGCAGCATGGCGCCGGCGGTCCCGGACGTGACGATCACGTCGCGGTCGGCATGGCCGAGGTGGGCGAACGACCCTCGGATCTGCTCGCGCAGCTCCGGGATCCCGAGCGTCACGGAATACTGGTTGCGGCCCTCGCGGATCGCCGCGCAGGCCGCGTCCTTGATCCGATCGTCGACGTCGAAATAGGGGATGCCGATCGAGAGGTCGATCGGGTCCTTCATCGCCCGGGCCATCTCGAACGCCTTGCGGATGCCCGAGGCGTCGATCTGCTTCATCCGGTCGGCCAGCCAGGCGTCGTTCATGACGGGATCGCTCTCAATACGTGATCAGGCTGAAGACCTCGGGGGGCGACAGCTTCGCCCGGCCGCCCAGGAACGAAAGCTCGATCACGAAGGCGCAGGCGACGAGCTGGGCGCCGGTGGACTCCACGAGATCGATGCAGGCCTTCATCGTGCCGCCGGTGGCGAGCACGTCGTCGAGGAGCAGGACCTTGTGCCCCTTGCCGAGCGCATCGGAGTGGACCTCGAGCCGGTCGCTGCCGTACTCGAGCTGGTACTCCTGGGCGATCGTCGCGTAGGGGAGCTTGCCGGGCTTGCGGATCGGGACGAAGCCGGCCCCCATCACCATGGCGAGCGGCGCGCCGAAGATGAAGCCGCGGGCCTCGGCCGCGGCGATGACGTCGATGTCCCGGCCCTTGAAGTGGTCCGCGACCTGATCGATCGCGGAGCGGAAGGCTTGCGGGCTGGACAGGAGCGGCGTGATGTCCTTGAACTGGATCCCCGGCTTGGGGAAGTCGGGGATGTTGCGGATGTACTCGCGGAGGTCGATCGTCGCAGGCGCAGTCATGAACAGGGCGCTCCCGATGCGTCATTCGGAGGGCCGAAGGATCCGCCCCGGCGGGCAAGCCCTCACGGCCGATTCTCCCGGGCCGCGGCCGGCCCGGCCGCCCCTTCACTATGGGTGAACGGCGCCCGGTTGTCCAGCCGGGCGCCCGGACCCCGTAGCGAGGACGCCTCACCCCTTGCGTCGCGCCTTCGGGCCCTTCGGGTGGGCCTTGCCGGTCGTCGGCCTCGGGCTGGCCGACGCGGTCGACGTCGCGGGGCCCGTCGGAAGGAGCGTGGACGTGAGCGTCCGCTGCTTCGATCGGGAATTGAGGCCGGTGATGTAATCGGCCAGGGCGATGGGGTTGTTCACGAACGTGTTGGCGCCCGTGGGCTTGCCGCGGCGGGTCTTGGCCCGTCCCTGGGCCACGGCGTTCTGGGGCGCGTCGTAGCGGAGCACGCCGTAGATGCCGTTGGCGATGATCTGATTGGTCTGGACGCGGTTGTTCACGGGCAGGGCGTACACCGTCCCGTCGAAGTCGCGGCGAGTGATGTAGACCCCGACATAGATGTTGCCGGCGATGAGGTTGTCGGCAACGTTGTTGGTCGACGTCCCCAGGATGACGACGCCGTGCAACTGGAGCCCGTAGTAGACGGGGTTGCCGGCGGTCGAGATGATCGGGTTCGTCGTCGCGTTGACGTCCGCGGGATCCCGGGGGAAGGCCTTCTCTCCGCGGATGTTGGTGCCGATCAGGTTCCCGGAGATCGTGTCGTTCAGGCCGGTCGCGCTTTGGGAGCCCCCGACCTGGGACCCGCCGCCGGAGATCTCCACGCCGGCCAGGCCGTTGGCCGAGAGCAGGTTGTGCGAGATCAGGTTGTTCGGAGAGCCGTTGACGAAGATCCCGAACTCGAGGTTCGGCAGGGCGGCCATCCCGGATCGGTCGGTCCCGATGAGGTTCTCCTGCACGAGGTTGCTGCCGGCCGCGCCGGACGACGCGGAGGCGGTCGCCGGACCCGCTACGGTCACGCCGATCTGGTTGCCCGAGATCAGGTTGCCGAAGCCGTGGCCGCCGACCACGTTGTCATGGGCGTTGAGGATGTACACGCCGACGATCTGGGTGGGGACGGAATAGGGGACGCTGGGCGGCGCCGTGCCGGCGATGTTGGTGCCGATGAAGTTCCCCCGCACGAGGTTGCCCGTGGCGTTCGGCCCGGTGATCTCCACGCCGGCCTGGGCGTTGCCGGAGATGACGTTCCGCACCGTGGCCGGGGCGAAGCCGACCGGATCGAGGCCCTGCCGGTTCGGGTCGCTCGAGGCCCCGCCGATGATGTTGTTCGGCGAGCCGTTGATCAGGACGCCGATCTGGTTGACCACCACGCCCCCCGCGCTGAAGACGGGGCGGCCCGTCGCGTCGAGGCCGATCAGGTTCCCCTGGACGTAATTCGAGGTGACCCCCGGGCCCACGGTCTCGACGCCGATGTTCACGGCCGTGGTCGACGTCAGCGCCTCGGTCGCCTTGCCGGTGTTGCCGTCGCGGAGGTTTCCCTGGGTGATGAGGTTCCCCGCGCCGGGTGCCGCCCCGCCGATGACGTTGCCGTGGGCCTGATCGGCGATCAGCACCCCCACGACGTTGGTGAGGTTGGCCGCGCTCGAGGGGCTTGTCCCGTCCCGCCCGACGCCGATGTAGTTCCCCTCGATCAGGTTCCCGAACGACGTCGCGCCGATCCGGACTCCGGCCTGGGCATTGCCGGAGATCACGTTGCGGGGCGTGAGCGGCACGTTGCTGCCGTCGATCGTCCGGTCGTCCGCGCCGCCGATGAGGTTCCCCGAGACGTTGTCGAGGAAGACCCCCTGGACCTGGGGAGAGCCCTCGAGCCGGGCCGAGCCGGTGCGGTCGGTGCCGATGAAGTTGGCCGCGACGTGGTTGCCCGTCGCGTCGATGCCGGTGAGCTGGGTGATGTAGACGCCGCTGGCGCTGTTCCCCGAGATCAGGTTCTGATAGCCCACGCCGCCGATCAGGTTCCTCTGGGCGCTGAGGATGTCCACGCCGTCGGAATTGGGGACCGCCGCCATGCCGGCGGCGTCGGTGCCGATGAAGTTCCCCTGGATGGTGTTGCCGGAGGTCGGCAGGTTCGGCACCGGGCTGAAGAGGGTGATGCCGGCCTGGGCATTGCCGGAGATCAGGTTGCCCTGGGACACTCCCAGGGTGATGGCCGACGCAAGCTGGCCGCCGGAGCCGCCGTCGACGCCACCGATGTCATTCTGGGATGAGCCGTAGATGAACACGCCGCTGCCGCCGTTCGCGACCCCGTGAGTACCCCGCTGGTCGGTGCCGATGAAGTTGCCGCGGAGGATGTTGCGATACTGGCCCTGGGCGGGGTTGGGCGTGGCCTCGGTGGCATAGATCAGCACGCCGTGCTGGCCGTTCCCGGAGATCACGTTGCCGATCAGGCTGTTGGGGCCGGCCAGGAGGGCGCCGCTGGTCGCGGTGGCGTTCAGCCCGGTGCTGTCCAGGTAAATGCCGTTCCCCTGGTTCGGGATCTTCTTGCCAGTCGCGTCCAGGCCGACGAGATTCCCGGAGATGGTGTTGCCGGCCGTGTTCGTCCCGAAGAGGTGGATGCCGTTGCCCTGGTTGCCGGAGATCGTGTTCTGCGCGATCCGATTGCCCACCGCCTCGGCATTCGTGTTCGAGTCGCTGCCGCCGATGAGGAAGATCCCTTCCGAGGTATTCCCGAGGTTCGGATGGCTGTCCCTGTCCGTGCCGATGTAATTGAGCTCGAGCGTGTTGTAATCGGCGTTGTTGGCCAGCAGGATCCCGTAGAGGAGATTCCCCGAGATGGTGTTGCCGGAGACCTCGTTGTAGGTCCCCCCGCTGATGACCAGGCCCGAGACGCGATTGGGGTTCGTCAGGTTGCCGTTCGAGTCCGGCTTCATGCCCAGGCCGATGAGGTTGTTCCTGATCTGGTTCCGGGTGGCCTCGAGTCGCGTCGAGCTCGAGGCGTCGCTCCCCTCGGAGATGAAGATCCCGCTGGCGAGGTTGCCGGCGATCACGTTCGACGCCGCGGCCACGTCGCCGCCGATCGTATTCTCGCTGGACCCGTTGATGAAGATCCCGTTCGAGGAGTTCCCCAGCCCCCGGGCGTTGGCGGAGTTGGTCCCGATCCAGTTCCCCTGGACCACCACGTTCCGGGATTGGAGCAGGTCGATGCCGTTGGCCCGGTTCCCCGCGATCAGGTTGCGGTCGGAGTCGGCGGTCCCTCCCACCGTGACCCCGCCCTTGATGTTATCCAGGAAGAGCCCATCGGACCCGTTGCCGAAGTAGACGGCGGGAACGAGCGGCGGATTGCCGCCGCTCGCCGGTTTGGTCGGATCGGTCAATTGCTGGACCAGGGCCCCGGACCGGTCGGTGCCGATGTAATTCCCCCGGATGGTCAGCGCGGCGGTCTGCGCGCCGCCGGCGAGGTGGATCCCGGCGCCCCGGTTGGCGGAGATCAGGTTGAAGGCGATCTCCGCGTTCGGGGCCCCCAGGAGGAAGATGCCGTCGGACAGGTTACCCACGGTGGAGGCGGCCGAGCCGGTGGGCGAGACGACCTCGCCGCTTCGGTCGGTGCCGATGTAGTTCCCCGAGATCACGATCGGATCGCCGGCGGTCCCCGCCCCGCGGATCTCGATCCCCCGGCCGAGGTTCCCCGAGATCACGTTCGAAGGGCCCGCCGGGAGCGAGCCCGGGAGGGGCCTGACACCGACGGTGACCCCCTGCACGCCGTCGATGAGGATGCCGTCGAGCACGTTGCCCACAGGTCGCAACTGAGGGTCGATCGCGGTCACGCCGTCCGCGGCGAGTCCGATGACATTGCCGCCGACCGACACATTCGCCACGACGCCGTTGGCGACGCCCGCCGTGTGCTGGATCGTGACGCCGCTGAGCCCGTTTCCGGAAATCGTGTTCCCCGTCACGGCCGCGGCGGGCACGGAGCCACCCTTCGTCGTCGCGCCCGAGGCCTGTTCGAGCAGGATGCCGCTCAGGCCATTGCCCTGCGAGATCGCCGTGACGGGATCGTAGACCTGCTTGCCGTCCGGCGTGGTGCCGATCAGGTTCCCGCTGACCACGACGAGCGTGGCGGCCGGGGGATTCGAGGAGCCAGGGCCCGCGCCCCGGAGGTCGCCGACGAGATGGATGCCGTTGAGCACGTTCCGAGAGATCAGGTTGTTCAGGATCGTGTTGGCGACGGCTCCGGCCGAGGGCGGCGAGCTGAACGAGATGTAGATGCCGTCCCGGGAATTCCCGGAGATCGTGTTGCGCTCCGCCGCCGAGGCCCCGCCGATCGAGTTCCCCGACCCGCCATCGAGCCAGATCCCTCCCCCCCTGTCGGACAGGCCGGCCCCGTTGCCGAGGGGGACCGTGCCCGTCAGGTCGGTGCCGATCCGGTTCCCCGCGACCTGGTTCCTGTCCGCGGAGTCGAGCTTGACGCCGGCGAACAGGTTGCCGGAAATCACGTTGGCCACCGGGCCTACCGCTGCCCACGGCAGGTCCGCGGAATAGCCGATCGCGTTGGAGTTCGCGCCGCTATCGAGGAGGACCCCGATCCGGTTGGCATAGCTCCCGCCGCCCGAGTTGCCGGTCGGGCTGGTGCCGATGAGCGAGTTCGCGACCACGTTCCCAGACGAGCCGGCCCCCGTGATGTGGATGCCGGCATCGGCCGAAGTGCCCCCTCCATTCCCCGAGATCAGCACCCGAAGCGCGTTGTCGGTGGTCGCGGATCCGATCGTGTTGCCGGTCGAGTCCGAGACCCGGATCCCGTCCCCCTTGTTGCCGTTGTTCTTGTTGTCGATGGCCACGGTCGTGCCGATCGTCGTGTTCACGATCGTGTTCGATCGGGATCCCGAGCGGCCGTCGGGATTGCCCGCGATCCGGATCCCGACGCCGTTCGCCGCCACGAAGACGCGGTCCGCGAGGGCCTCACCGCCGATCGTATTGCCCGCGCCCCCCTCGAGGAGGATTCCGATCGCGTTGCCGTGGTTGGCGAGCGGGTCGTCGGGATCGATCCCGAAATAGCTGCCGCGGATTCGGTTCCCGCCCGAGTTGATCACGAGGCCCGACCCGGCCCTGAAGCCGAAGAGGCTCAGGCCGGCGATCACGCTCTGATCCGAGCCCGGGGCGAGGACAAGGCCGTCGAAGGTGCTCCCGGCGTCGGCGGGCGTGAGCCGGGCGTTACCCAGTCCGTCCATCGTCACCCGGTGGGTGATCGGCTGGAGGGCCGACTGGAGTGCGATGACCTGGGGTGATCCGAACAGGTCGGGATCGAACTTGATCGTGCCGTCGGCCGCCTGCCCCAGGCCGTTGACGTACACGATGACATTCCGGAGCGAGCCCGTGCCCGTGTTCGCGACGGTGCTGACGACGTTGGGGGCCTGGGCGATGACGACGTTCGAGAACGGGGACGTGCTCCAGAGGTCCGTGCCCGCGGAATTGTCGTCCTGGGTGGAGGTCACCAGCAGCGACTTGCCGGTGAGATCGGCGAGGACGTCGAATTTGACGTCGTACGAATGGCTCGGCCCGTCCGGGCTGGGCGTCCCCGTCGCCCGGGTCAGGAATCGCCGCTGCAGGGGGGCGTGCGTGGTCGGGTCCTCGGTGATCTGATACAGCTCGAAGAGGGGGGCGGCCGTCCCCAGCGGAGTGACGGCGACGGTCGCGGTGACGATCAGATTCTGGTACGAGGCGGCCTGGAGCCCGGGGCTGCCGAGGCTGCCGTTGGCCCCCGCGGACAGGACGATGTCGGAGGACTGGACCGGCGATTGCGAGGGGCCGTTGGCCTTCAGGTACAGGTTCCCGTTGATCCGGTTCGCCGTCCCGGAGGCGACCGAGATGCCGGCGCCCGCGTTGCCCCCGATGGTATTCCCGCCCGCGGAACCTTCGGCGCCCTTCGCGGAGCCGATCGTGTTGTCCACGGCGCCGTCAATCAGCACGCCGATGTTGTTGGGCAGGCTCGCGGCCGTGGCCAGGTCGGTCGAGCTGATGCCGATGAGGTTCCCCTGGACCGAGTTCCCGGTGGCGCCCGCGCCGAGCCGAATCCCCGCACCCGACGCGAAGCCGATGACGTTGGCCGTGCCGCTCGCGGTGCCGCCGATCGTGCTGGCCTGGCCCAGGATGTTCACGCCGTTGACCGTCCCGGCTCCGAGATCGGCGCCGGATGCATCGGTCCCGATGAAGTTGTTGGCGACGACCGTGTCCCTGGCCGCGGCGGCGATGAGCACGCTCGTGACGTTGAAGCCGAACGTGTTGGCGGTCGTCCCGCCGATGGTGTTGCCGGAGGCGGCCGAGACCTGGACGCCGGTCGTGTTCGCGATGTTGTCCCTGGTCGCCGCGTCCGCGACGCCGATGAAATTGCCCGCGACCACGTTCCCGCCGGACGCCAGGGAGATGCCGATCGCGTTGCCGCCGATCACGTTGCGGGCCAGGCCCGCCCCGCCGATGGTGTTGCCGGAGCCGGCGTCCACGACGATGCCGGTCCCGTTGCCCGGCCCGAGGAGCTTGCCCGTCGCGTCGAGGCCGACGCCGACGAAGTTGGACCGGATGACGTTGTCGCTCGAGCCCACATGGACCGCCGCGCCCGCGAATCCGAGGAACGAGAGCCCCTCGATGGTGCTCCCGGATGAGCCCGCGCCGAGATCGATCCCGAAGGAGGCGGCCGACAGCTTCGAGCCCACCAGGAGGATCAGTGGCGTGGCGACATAGCCCGGCTGGCTCGTGCCGTTGATGGTGATCCCGGTCGTGATCGTCGGCAGGGGGGCATCGAGCGTGAGCACGTGCGGGCCGGCCCCGGGGATCGCGAACGTGATCTCCGTGCCGATACCGGCCATGACGTTGAGGATCGCCGAGCGGAGCGACCCCGAGACGCCGTCCTCGGTGCTCGTGACCACGAGCGCGCTGCCGATCGAGACGGCGTTGGAGAAGGCGGAGGTGTTGCCGCCTCCGTCGCTGACCGTCACCAGGATGGAATCGCTGATCGAGATCCCGGCGACGTCGAAGGTGAACAATTGAGAGGAGGTCGACAGCATCGCCCCGGCGACGGTCGTCCTGTAGACGCGCGAGGTCCCGCCGATGTAGACCTCGACATTCACCGGCTGAGAGCCCGCCACCGGCAGGCTGACGGCGATCGTCAGCTTCGTGTTCGAGTCGCTGAGCGAGGCGCTCGCCAGGACCGGCGCGGCGATGTTGCCGTTGGCCCCGGGGGCGAGGGCGATGTCGGCGGTGGGCACGGGCCCGCCGACGTAGCGATTCCGGCTGACGAGGTTGCCGCTGCCGGCCAGGATCGACACGCCCTGGATGGCGTAGTTGGCGATGACGTTGGCCTGGCTGGCCGCCGGGCCGCCGACGGAGCTGCCGCTCCCGCTCTGGACCTGGACCCCGATGTTGTTGGTGAGGATGCCGCCGGAGGCGTCGGTGCCGATGAAGTTCCCCTGGACGACCGTATTCGCCGCTCCACCGCCGATCTGGACCCCGGCGACGGAGGCGAAGCCGATGACGTTGGCGGCGGCGGCCGTGGCGCCGCCGACCGTGTTGCCGGAGCCGGTGACGGCCACGTCAATGGCGTTGCTGAACGTGGGGGGCGACCCGGCGACGCCGCGGGTCCCCAGCCTGTTGCCGGTGACCGCGTTCGAGCCGCCCTCCAGCGCGATCGCCGCGCCGGAGCCGAGGAAGTCGATCGTGTTGCCGGAGATGACGCCGTTGTTGCCCTGGACGCGGACGCCGAACAGGCCCCCCGCGCCCAGGTTGTGGCCCGAAGCATCGGTGCCGATGAAGTTGTTCGAGACGACGGCGGACGTGACCGCGGCGGCGACCAGGACGCTCGTGCCGTTGAAGCCCAGGATGTTGGCGGCCGAGCCGCCGACGGTGTTGCCGGCCGCGGAGATCGACACGCCCGTGGAGTTGGCGACGCTGTCGTGTGTGGCGGCGTCGGCGACCCCGATGAAGTTGCCCAGGACGACGTTGCCGCCCGAGGCCAGGGAGAGCCCCGTGGTGTTGAGGCCGATGACGTTCCGATCCGCGGCCGCCGAGCCGCCGACCGTATTGCCGGAGCCGGCGTCGATCAGGACTCCGGTGCCGTTGCCGGGGCCGGCGGCCTTGCCGGTGGTGTCGACGCCGATGAAGTTGGCCGCGATCCGGTTGTTGCTCGTCTGGACGCGGATCGCGGCGCCGCCGAATCCGCCCAGGGCCAGGCCTTTCACCTCGCTCCCCCCGGAGCCCGTCCCCAGGACGATTCCGTCGGACGAGCCGGCCAGCGAGGAGCCGATCAGGATCACCGTGGGCGTCCCCGCGTAATCGGGCTGGCTCGTGGCGTCGATGATGATCGGCTTCGTGAGGGCGGGAAGGGGCGTGCTCAGCGTGATGACGTGCGGCCCGGCGCCCGGGATGTTGAAGGTGATCACGGGGTTCGAGGCCGCCAGGGCGTCGGTGATGGCCGTCCGGAGCGACCCCGAGCCGCTGTCGCCCGTGGTCGTCACCACCAGGGCGTTGCCGATGCTCGCGGCGTTGGAGAAGGGGGAGGTGCTCCGCGTCGCGTCGGTGGCCGTGACCAGGATCGTGTCGGCGGTCGTGATGCCCGCCACGTTGGGGAGGGTGATCTGCTGCGGCGTGGTCGTCAGGCTCTGGCCGCTGATCGTCGTCCGGAAGGTCCGCGAACCACCGGCCCCCAGGCTGTAGACTTCCAGGTCGACCGGCTGGGTCCCGCCGGCCGGCTGGCTGAGGGAGAGCGTCAGGGTGCTGGCGATCTGGTCGACCGACACGCTGTTCAGGACCGGCGCGGCGATGCCGTTGTTGGCGCCGGGCGCGACGATGATGTCCGTCGCCGCACCGGATCCCCCCGCGTAGAGGTTGCGGCTGACGAGGTTGCCGGACCCCGTCAGGACGGAGACCCCTTGCTGGGTGCTGAAGCCGATCGTGTTGGCCAGCCCGGCGGCGCCGCCGATCGTGTTGCCGCTCGAGTTGAGGATCTGGATCCCATACGCGTTGCCGCGATTGGCGGATCCGGCCGAGTTCGTACCGATGAGGTTGGTGCCGATCAGGTTGCCGGCCGAGGTCGGCCCGGTGATCAGGATGCCGGCGCCGGTGTTGAAATCGATCTGGTTGCCGGCGGCGGCGCCGCCGATCGTGTTCCCGCCCGCCCTGTCGATCTGCACGCCGAAGAGGTTGTGCAGGTTGGCGCCGGCGGCGTTCGTGCCGATGAAATTGCTCTCCACCCGGTTCGTGGCCGCCGAGGTCCCGCTGATCAGGATGCCGGCGTTGCTGCTGAAGCCGATCGTGTTGCCGTCGTTGGCCCCGCCGATCGTGTTGGTGGCCCCGCTCACGAGCACGCCGACGGCGTTGCCGCGATCGACCGACGCGGTCGCGTCCGTCCCGATGAGATTGCCGCCGATCCGATTCGCGGCGGCGGCGGAGTCGAGCTCGATCCCCGCGGCCGTCGCGAAGTCGATGATGTTCCGCTCCCCGGCCGCCGAACCGCCGATCGTGTTGAGCGACCCTCCCGCGACCAGGATCCCGCGGGCCATGCCGCCGAAGTTCGTGCCGCTGGAATCGGTGCCGATGAGGTTCCCGAGCAGCACGTTGTTCTGGACCGCGCCGAGGTTCACGCCGACCGCGTCGGAATGCAGGACGTTGCCGCCGCCGGCCGCCGTGCCGCCGATCGTGTTGCCGTTCGACTGGACGAGGATGCCGTTGCCGTTGAAGCCGAAGATCGTCAGCCCGTCGATCAGGCTGCCGTCCGACCCGGCGGCGAGGGTCAGGCCGTCCCCCGACGGCAAGGCGCCGCCGTTGATCTCGACGACCGCGGCCTTCCCCAGGAAGGTCGCCTGGCTGGTGCCGTCGATCGTCACCCCACCCGTGATCGCCGGCAGGACGCCGGTGGCCGCCGCCAGGTCGATCCGATAGATTCCCGTGCCGTTGTCGGGGATGTTGAACGCGATCGTGTCCGGGCCGACCGCGCCGTTCGCCCCCAGGATGGCCTGTCGCAATGAGCCCGCGCCCGTGGCGGCGGTGTTGGTTACCAGGAAGTTCGCCAGCAGCACACGCTCCTCGAACCGCTCGCAATGGAGTGCGGTCCGCGGCCCCTTCCCCCGGATCCGACTCCGCCGCCTTGCCCGACCGAAGAGGCTCATTCGAGAGTCCTGTACCTGGGAGTCATGTACGGAGGAAGCGCATCCGCTGCCGGGTCGCGAGCCGGCACGCAAGCTGTCCGAACCGGGGCCAATCCACCCCTGCGGCCTCACGCGACGATCAATCACCCCGCGAAATGCCCTATCAATCAAGCTCTCGGAACGACTCCCGAAGTTGCCCTCGTTCCGCACCTTGCCAGGATGTGAGCGGACCCGAGCCGCAGCTTACCCATCGTTCCTTGGACTTCCATCGTGGAATCAATCAATCATCGTAGTGTGAATCGGACCGGGTCGCAACAACCTCGTCGGAAATCCCGTCCGGTGTCGCGATTCGGCCGCGAACGGTGGACGAAGATCAACGAAGCGGTCCGGAAACGATGAACAGTCACTCGTCCACCGAATTAACCAATCCATTCTAACCGAGGATTCACGGGACTGGGTTCGTAAAACCCGTAGTTTGCCCAGATTTTCTTTCCTGGAGGGAACTCGAGGGTAAAGGGAGGAGGTGGGGCGTGGCATCGCGGTGCGGTGCGCATGTTCGGAGAGCGGAATCTCCTTGAAGTCCCGCGCAGGCTCACCAGTCTTCGAGGCCAGGGCCGGGCCCGGGAAGATGGGCCTTGATGGCCTTGATGAGGAGGGCGGGATCCTCGCTGAGCTGAGAATCGAAGGCGCTCACCACCCGCGGTTTCCCACTTGCATCCGAGAGGGTGACGGCCGTGTGGATGGGCTGTCCCCAGATGTCGTGGCGCGTCCTGACGGTGCAGGCGGCGACCTCCGACCACGGGACGAATCGACGCCCGACGCGGAGCCCGGGGGCGTAGCCCATGTATCCGGAGGCGTCGGCCCACGCCTCGGGCTTGCCGCGAGCCCGACGGCGGAACCAGCCGATGGCGCCGAGCGCTCCGGGTCCCGAGATCCCGATGAGGAGAATCCCCCAGAGGGCCTGGTCTCCGTGGCGAAGGTCGATCCAGGTGATCGCGATCATGAGCAGGCAGAACGCGAGGCAGGCCACGCCCAGCAGGGAGAAGAGCCGGGGGTTCAAATGGACCTCGACTCGTCCCTCGCCCGCGCCCTCGGGAATGGCTTCGAAATCGGGTCGATACCACACCTCGACCGTCGTGCCGGTTCGCGAGAGGCCGTGCCAGCGGAAGATGCGATCGACCGTGAGACTCGCCAGGACGAAGCTCAGGGTCGAGAGGGCGACACCCCAGTCCCGAAAGACTCGCCCCTGGATGCCGAGGAGTCGGCAGAGTCCGTAACCGAGGACGAGCTCGGCGATCAGGTAGAGAACCCAGGAAAGGAGGAAGAGGACGAAGACGGTCGCCTTCGGCGGGGACTCGATCGAGGGCTCCCGGATCGGCTTCCCGGCTGAGAGCTGTTGTTCATCGTACACCCGGCCGCCCTCCCAGGGTCAGACGACGCATCGCGTCGCGTCGAGCACGCGCGATCATACCCCAATCGCCGGCCGCTGTCCCTGGACCCGCCCGGTCGGGCGGAACGGCGGCGAGGGGAAGGGAGGGCCATTCCCCTCGCCGGACGCCGTTCAATCGCGTCGGCGACGGGCGGCGAGGCCGAGCCCGAAGACCGCCGCCGAGCCCAACATCACGACGCTGGCCGGCTCGGGGACCGCCGGCGTCACGAGCTGGCCGGTGAATCGCGTATCCGCGCCGCCGGAAATGCCCCCCTGGTCGATGTGGGTCTCGCCGCCTCCGGTCAGCGAGTCCGCGATCAGCGAGCCGTTGAGCTGGCCGCTGTTGAAGGTGACGCTGGCCTTCGTGGCCAGGACCGTCCCGTCGATGCCGATGCCGTTGATGTTCACGCTGGTCGCATTGACGAAGTTCCAGAGGATGTGCGACGAGGTGATGCCGCCATCCAGGAAGAAGCCGCCGGTCCAGTTGGACACGTTGCCGTCGACGTTGATGATCACGGTCGAGCCGGCCTTGCCATTGACGTGGAACTCCGACGCGCCCGACATCTCGCTGCCGAGCACGTTGAACACCTGCAGGCCGGTCGCGGACGAGCTGCCGAACGTGAGCTTGTAATTGTACTCGCGGGTGACGTAGGGATCGCTCGCGTTGAACTGCGCGGTGGAGATCGCCACAAGGTCGGTCTTCACCGCGGAGAAATCGATCGGCAGGGTGCTGGTATGGGTGATCGAGCCCCCCACGCCGGAATCGGTGATGGTGCCCCCGACGACGCCCGTCCCGGTGGCGAGCTCGCCGTTGGTCCATTTCAGGTTCCCGCCCACGACCAGCGTGTTCGGGACCGGGAAGCTCGAGGAGCTCGAATTGCTCGAGTGCGCGATCCCGAAACTCGAGAAGGTCGCATCGCCGCCGACCGCAACCGGGCCGCGGCTGTCCGAATTGGACCGTGTGGAGCTGCCGAAAATGAACTCGCCGTAGTTGCCGGCGATGCCCAGCATGCTGTCGGCCCTGGCCCGGCTCGTGCCGGACGTGGCGAGAACCAGAACCGCTGCCGCGATCAGACCTCGGAGATGGAGCATCAGCTATTGCCTTCTTCTTGGGATTCCCGCCGACCGTGCAAGCCGAAGCTCGTCGGGCCGGGCGTTCCGAACCGTGCGATCGGAAAGACGGCCGATCCTCAGGGCTCGGCCCCCCCGGGGACAGACCCCGGGGCGGTCGTGCGTCCGACACGACGACCGGTATCTTAATTTTTTAGTATTCCAGCCCCGGTCGTCTTCAAGTCGACGTGTCGGAGAATCATCATGGGTGAATCCTGGCATCAGTCCCGGGGATGGGGGACTGATGCCAGGACGGATTCGCGAACCGGCGGGCGCGGCGGCCCGTCACTTCGCGCCGTGAGGCTGGTTCGTGCCGTGCTGATGGGCGGGCTTGGCGTGGGCGTGCTTCGCCGGCATGTGCTTGGCCTTCCAGGCCGCCGGCAGGACGGTGTTCCGCCAGGTGATCCGGGCACGGTAGTCGCCGCCGGGGGAGCCGTCGGCGTTGCCGTCGAGGAGCTGGCCATTGGCGCCGACCAGGGCCCGGGGGCTGGCGCCGTCGACGACGAGCGTGTAGTTGCGATGGAAGTTGATGCGATTCTTGAGCTTCAGGGTGACGGTGTTGCTCGTCGGGTCGTAGATGGCCCTGGCGATGACGATCCTCCGGCCGGCGGCGTTCCGCAGCGTGTAGGCGCGGACGTCGGTGGCCTTCACGGGGTCGAGCGGCCGGTCGAAGCTGAGGACGATGGACGTGGGCATCATGTGGATGCCATAACGCTGCACCAGCACCACCTGCGGGCCGTCCTCGGTCGTCGGGATGACCGGCGAGGCCGCGGTCAGCGTGGCCGTGAGCGTGGTCGTCTGGCCGGTGGAGAGGGATTTCACCTCCACCGTGACGGTCCCGGTCCCGGCCCCCGCGATCGAGACGTTCAGCGGGATCGAACCGGTCGCGAGCCCGACCAGGCGGACCAGGGAGAGTGCCTGAACGGACTGGCCGTCGGTCCCGATCAGGGCGGCCGTGACCCCGCCGGTCGTGCCGACGATGGTCACGCTGTACGAGTCATCGGTGTTCCCCGTGTTGGCCAGCTTGATGAGGAACGAGCCGGTCCCCGGCGCCGTCAAGGTCTGGGAGGCGGGGGAGAGCACGGCGGACAATCCCGTCGTCTCCGGGATCGTCAGGTCCGCCTGGGCCATCGCCTTCACGCCGGGCGTGGTTCGCGAGATCGCCGTGGCGACCAGCGGCAGCGAGCCCGGCAGCGCCAGGTTCGGCGAGGTCGTGCGGATCGTGACGTACTGCCAGGCGTTGGGCGCCAGGGTGACCGACGAACTGTCGAGCGCGGCCACCAGCCCGGCCGGGCCGGCGAGGGCCAGGTCATACGTCTCGGTGATCGCTCCGGTGTTGGTCACGAGCAGGCGATACGACGACCCGGGCGCGGCGCTGCCCGGATCGAGATCCAGCCGGACCCCCTGGGCCGCGACGGTCAGCGAGCCGGTCGCGGTGCCGGCGACGGACGAGCCGCCGCTCGACGTCGCCGTGACGACGACCGGGAAGGTCCCCGCGGCCGCCCCCTGCGTGGGGGTCGCGCGGAAGATCACGTCCCGCGCCGACGTGGCGCCGGGGAGGAGGGTGATCCAGTTCTGATCGAAGGTCCCGTAGACGCCGTCGGGGAGGTCGGCGGTCAGGTAGAAGGTCTCGGACTCGGTGCCGGTGTTGGTCACGCGCACCGTGTAAGTTGCCGTGGTCCCCGGGCCGGCCGTCGCATTCGCCGGGGAGAGGGCCACCACGACGCCGTGCGCGTCGGCGGCCGGCGCCGCGGCCGTGCCGAAGAGCGTGAGGCTGCCGCCGACGGTGCCGGAGATCCCGGCGGCCGTGGCCAGGACGCTGAAGCCGTAGCTCCCCGTCGGCGTGAAGACATCGGTCTTGAGCGCCAGGGTGACGTCCTGATTGCCGCCGGCCGGGACGGTGACGGTCGCCACCATGTTGGCCCACGAGGCGGGGACGCCGGAGATCCCCAGGGCGTAGGTGACGCTCGCCGTCGTGGGGTTGGAGACGTTCACCGTGTAGTAGGCCGTCTGGCCCGGGGAGGCGGAGTTCTCGCCGGGGTTGAGCGTCAGGATCTGCTGGCCCGCGACGGTCACGGCCGGGGCGGCCACCGATCCGGCGGTCCCGCTGCTGGTGAACTCGGCCGTCGATCCCAGGGTGACCTGCCGGGAACGGCCCGGGGCCAGCCCGGTGACGGCCTCCTGCCAGGTGATCGACCGGGTCGTGATCGTCGAATCGAGGGTGAGGTCCCAGGTGTAGGTGTCGTAGGCCGCCCCCGTGATGACCTGCGTCGGCGCCAGGCTGAACGACCCGGGGACGACGCTCACGCCCGTCCCCTTCGGCACCTGGACCGAGGCCGTCACCGGGACCGACGTGGCCGTGGCCAGGGTGTAGATGATCAGGCCGGAGGTGCTGCTCGTGTAGAGGAGCCCGCCCGAGAGATAGGCCCCCTTCAGCTCGGCCGGCACGCTGAACGACTTGACCCCGACGTTCATGGGGTCGGCCGGGTCGAGGACGAGCATGTTCGGCGTGTCCGTGCCGGTGCCGATGGTCCCCGCCCCGATCAGGCCGCCGCCGACCGGGAACAGGTACATGACGTTGTGCGCGTCCCGATCGAGGGTCTGGGTGCTCAGGATCGTGGGGGCCGTCGGGTTGGAGATGTCCAGCATGGCGATCACGACCTTGCCGGTCAGGCCGACGACCCCGCCGCCCCAGCTCTGCGACGAGCCGATGATCATGGCCCGGTTGCCGTCGATGGTGACGCCCGTGATCTGCCCCATCCCGGGGACCAGCAGGCTGCCCGCGAGAGTCGGGGCGTTGGGATTGGTCGTGTCGGCGATCAGGAGCTTGCCCGTGCCGTTCAGGTCGCCGCCGGTCTCCGTCGTGCTGGCGATGTAGAGCAGGTGATCGCCGACCGCCGCCTGCTGCCACATGTGGGTGGTGCCGTCGGGGTAGCCGGTCGACGGATCGGGCGGGCTGTCGTAGAGGATGGTCCCGACCGTCGGGTTCGTCGGGTCGGAGAGGTCGATGGGCACCAGCTCGCCGAACTGGGCGAAGATCTGCCCGCTGAAGATGTAGTAACGATACCAGGCCGAGTTCAGGTAGGCCGTGTTCCCCACCACGGTCGGACCGCCCATGAAGGACAGGTTCGGGATGCTGGTCTGGCCGAGGAGCGCGGGCGTGGCCGGGTTCGCCAGCGAGTAGACCAGCACCACCGACGTCGGCCCGTTGCTGGTCGGCGTGGCCCGGACGATCAACTGGCTCCCCTTCAGCTCCAGGCCGAGATTGGTGTTGTCGGGGATGCCGGTGTTGAACGTCGAGAGGACCGCGGGGCTGGCGGGATTGGACACGTCCACGATGTCGAAGCCGCTGGACGTCGCCACGTAAGCGTACTGGCCGTAGGTCACGACGTTCGCCACGGCCCCGCTGATGGGCGTCTGGCCGACGAGGCGGAAGGGGCTGAATGCGTCCGGCGTCGCCGTGACGTTGAGCGTGACCGTGGTCGTGCCGTCGCCGGCCGGCAGCGAGGTCGGGGTGGCGGTCGTCGTCAGGGAGACCGGGCTGCCGACCAGCAGCGTCCCGGTCCCGGTCGCGCCGTCGATCGGGGTGCCGGCCGTGTCCGTGATGACGACCTGGATCGTGAGGTTCCCCTTCGCGTATCCGGTCGTGTCGAGCGCCCCCATGTCCACGGTCTGGAGCGTCGTCAGCACGGTCAGGGAGAAGCTGACCGGGCTCGACGTGAAGAGCACGTTGCCGCCGGAATCCCTGGCGACGAAATAGGCCTTGGCGGTGCGAGCCTGATTGACCGCGTTGAGGACCCTCGCGGTGATCTCCACGCGGCCGCCGGGCTCCGTGTACGCGACCGCCGGATCCACGGAGACGACCGTCACCGATTCCTGCCGGGCGGTGAGCGAGCCGGTCGCGGATCGCGTGATCTCGGTCGCCCCGTCGACCGTCGCGACGACCTGGAACGTGAACGGATCGAGCTCGGTCGTCGACGTGGAGGTCAGGGTGACCGTGACGGTCGGCTGGCCCGACCCGGGCGTGACCGCCCCCGGGGCCAGGGTGATCGAGGGCTGGGAGAAGCTCGCGGTCACGCCGGCGGGCAGGCCGGCGATCGAGAGGCCGTACGTGGTCGTCTTGCTGCCGGTGTTCTGGAGGACGATCTCGAAGGAGGTCGGGACCTGGGGCCGGGCCGTCTGGGTGTTGGTCACGAAGCCGAGGGTGAATCGGTAGGACGCCTCATCGTTGAGGATCTTGGCGAAGGAACCGACGTCCTGGCCGATCGTCGCGACGGCCGCGGCGGTGGCCTGGGGCGTCGTCGCGGCGGCCAGGGCGGCGCGGTCGGCGGCGAGGGTCGCCAGGCTGGCGGTCAGGTAGGCGTCGGCCGCGGCCAGGACCTGGACCGCGTCCAGGGCCGCCAGCGCCTGCCCCTTCGCGACCGCGTTCGAGGGATCCTGGACCAGGCCGGTGAGCGCCGCGGCGAGGTCGGTCAGCCGGCTCGCCAGCCCGCTGTTGCCGAGCTGGCCGGCGGCGTTGGCGGCCGCCGAGATCGCATCGGCGCCCGGGACGACGGTCTTCACGGTCAGGGCGACCGACCTCGCGGAGGGCGCCGCCGCGTCGCCGTAGGTCGCGGTGACGGTCGCGGCGAGCGAGCTGTTCAGGGGCGTGGCGGCGGCGGGCGTCAGCGCGATCGTCCGCGTGATCGAGGCCCCGGGGGCCAGCGAGGCGGTCAGCGGCGCCAGGCCGTCGAGCTGGAGGCCGGCGGCCGTGGTCGACGAGAGCGTCACGTTCGACTCCGCCACGTTGCCCCGATTGGTGACCGTGACGGTGACCGTAACCGGCGAGCCGGGCGTCGTGCCGACGCTCGTGGCGGTCGCGTCCACGGCCACGTCGTGGACCGCCGGCACGGTGAACGACACGACCTGGGTCTGGGTGATCGACGACGCGGTGTTGCTGGTCGCCGTGACGCGGAAGGTCAGCACGGTCCCCGGCGCGGGGAGTGGCTGGCCGGCGGTCGGGATCAGGTAGACGCCGACGATCGAGGTCCCCCCGGCGGGGATCGTCGCGCTCGCGAGGCTCGAGACGACGCTGAAGCCGGACGGCACGTCGGCGAAGCTCAGCGTGTAGGTGTCGGCCGCGGAGCCCGTGTTGTGGAGGCTCGCGCGGTAGGCGGAGGGGAGGAGCACGCCGGCGAAGGCCGACCCGAGCGCGGTCGCGCCGGCACCCGTGCCGGTGTCCACCGGGACGCTGAGGAGGGGGTCGGCGGCCACGGACAGGGTCATCCCCGGGGCGGTCGCGGCGACGGTCACGTCCACGAGCCGGCGGACCACCAGGCCGGGATCGTCGACCGACCGCGCGATCAGCAGGATCGGGACCGTGCCCGACTGGAGGCCCGCGGCGGGCGTCGCGGTGATCCGCCCGGTGTCGTCCACGGCGACCGACCAGCCCTCGGGAGCGGTCGCGGTGAGGTCGAACTTGCCGGCCAGGCTGGTGGGGATGCCCGCCTGGATGACGGCGGCCGTGTTCTGGTCGGCGGGGAGCGGGGTCGTCGGGGCGGAAAGCTGGAGGACGCCGGAGGCCGTGCCGCTCATCGTCACGGCGTCGGGTCCGCTCCCGTCCGCGACCGTGATCGAGCCGCTATAGCCCGACAGGCCCAGGCCGCCCGCCGGGTCGAGCGCCTTGCCGCCGACGTTGAGCGTGCCGCCGCCGGCCGGATCGACGGTCACCGCGGCGCCGGTCGCCTGGACGGTCGCCGCGCCCGCGAAGTCCGGCGAACCCCCGGCGCCGGATCCGGCGACCTGGGCCGCGGAGGTCACGATCGTGTAGGTCCCGGCGGGGAGCGCCACGCCCCCCACCGTCAGCCGGTCCGTCGTGAGGGTGATCGCCGCGGCGCCCGAGAGCGCCGCCTGGTACGAGCCCCACTCGCCGGCCACGGAGAGGCCCCCGGCGTCGGTCGCGTAGAAGGAGAGGGTGCCCAGGCCGCTGAGCGAGTAGGCGACCGATCCGGCGACCGTCGCCCCGACCACGGCACCGGCCGCCAGGACCGCCGCGCCGGAGCCGACGACGTTCCCGGCCGCGTCCTTCACCTGGGCGGAACCGGCCTGGAGCGAGGCGACCGGCAGGCTGACGAGGCTGGAGGTCTGCCAGGTCGCGGTCGCGTTGCCGACGACCTGGAGGCTGCTCGTCGGCAGGCTCGCGGAGACCGCCCCGGCGGCCAGGGTCGGGCCCGGGGTGGCCGTCGCGGTGGCGGTGTTCGGGTTCGCGGGGAGCAGCCGAGGCGCGGCGTCGCCCAGGTAGCCGACGGCCGCGGGGTCGAACGAGAACTTGATCGCCGCCAGGTAGGCGACCGAGAAGCCGGCGACGAAGAGCGGCGGCTTGCCGAGGAGGGCGATCTCCAGCTCCTTCGTGATGAGCTGGAGCACGATCGACAGGTAATTCTTGAGGTTGCTCAGGACGTCGGCGGCGGGGATGTGGGCGTTGTCGATGACATAGCCGTTGTAGATCTTGAGCAGGAAGATGATGAATTTGACGAAGGTGCCGGCGGAGGCCCCGGCGAAGACCCCTTCCGCGAACTGATTGCTCTGGCTCGTCGGGTTCCAGAGCTGGTTGGCGACGAACTCCGCGATCGCGCCGTGGCTGCCGTCCTCCAGGACGCCCGAGGTCTCGCCGGTCGAGAGGTCGATCTCATACCAGGCCAGCCGGCCGGTCCCGCCCACGCCCACCGGCTGAGCGGGGACGAGGACGACCTTGCCGGCCTCGAGCGCCGCGGCGATCAGGGCCTTGGGGCCGGCCGGGACGTTCAGGTTGTCGACCGCCCCGGGGTTGTCCGGGGTCAGCGTCACCAGCGGGATCCCCTGCGCCTTGGCGGCGGCGAAGATCGCCGGCGTCCCCAGCGGGACGCCGACCGTGATCGTGGCGGTCGACGCCGCGGTCGCGTCCCCCAGCACGTCGCTCTCCACCTGGCTCTCCATGATCCCGCGGTCGTAATTGAATCCGATCGTCGCGGCCTGGGCGTTGCCCGGGGCGGCCAGCACGCGGAGGTCGTCCTTCAGGAGGTCGAGGCCCAGCTCCAGCCGCACCGAGCCGTCCTGGGCGGCCGAGGTCTCGCTCGAGGCGATGATGAATTTCGGGGCATCCAGGTACGCCCGCACGTGCATGGCGGCGGCGATCGCCTGGGTGTAGGTGTCGGACACCTGCTGGAACTCGGCCAGGCGGCTCCGCTGCATGGCGATCAGCACGGCCTTGAACCGGTCGATCACCTGGGCCGAGAGGGCGTCGCGGTCGGCGCCGGCTGGGGTCGCGGCCAGCCGGTCCGAGAAGTCCGTGAAGGCCGCCTGAAGGGCCGCGAGCTGGGGGGCCGCCGCCTGGATCGCGTGCGGGTTGTACAGGCTCGATTCCGCGTCGATCGTCCAGAGGTCCAGTGGCGAGACCAGCGGATCGGCCCCGGCCGCCGTCGAGGCCGAGCCACCATTCCGCCGCGCCGCCGGGCCGATCAGGTCCGCCAGCGTCCGGTTGAAGGTCTGCGACGATCCGCCCGGCGTGGTGGCCGTGAGCGTCAGGAAGAGGCCCGTGAGGATCGTGCTCCCGAGCGGGAAGTTGGTCCGGACTTCCTGGAACGACGTGCCGGTGATCACCCGGTCGGAGGACGGATCCATCCCGTCCCCGGCGACGATCACGTAGGGCGTGTAGACGTTCGTCGTGCTGGTGAAGACCGGCGTCCCCAGCGACTGCGAGTTGACCAGGTTGCCGATCGTCAGCGGATGCCCCACCAGGTCGACCGTGTTGAACGTCAGGTCGAGGACCGTCGAGGTCGACAGCCCGGACAGGCCGAAGGCCTGGCTGGCGGTGTTGAGGGTCTCGGCCTGGACCTGGACCTGGACCTTCTGGCGGAGCGAGTCCGCGACCTCCGAGAAGATGCTCGAGGCCGACGTGAAGAACTGGCCGGCCGTAGCCCCGGCGATCAGCGGGTCGGCGTTGCTCATCCCGGAACCGGTGTCGTACTGGAACCAGGTGTGGTTGGTGGTCTCGGAGAGGAGCGTGCCGTCGTTGGCGGGGTTCGCGGTCGTGGTGCCGGCGGGCAGGTAGCCCGCGGTCTGGGAGTAGGCCGGGAACATCGACAGGATCAGCGACTGGGCCTGCGCGTACGGCAGCGTCCCGGATGCATAGCGGGCGGGGATGCCGGAGGCCCGCATCAGGGCGACGCCCAGGCTGGCGACGTCCAGCGAGTTGCCCGCGCCCGACCAGAGGGTGCCGCGGGCGCCCCGGAGCGAGCCGGCATAGGACTCGTACCCGACCTGGGTGTGGAGGAAGTCGAAGATCCGGGCCGGGTCGTAATCGAGCCTGGCGGCCTGCTCCTGGACGTACGGGTCGGAGGTGTTGGCGTCGGGCGTGGACGCCAGCAGCGACGCGTCGATCGTCCGGCCCGTGAGCGCGGCCGCGGCGGTGGCGTCGGAGACCCCGGCACCGTTCACCGTGGCGGAGGCGGAGGCGCCGCCGTCGAGCTGGAGGGTCCCGGAGTCGGCGAGGGAGACGGTCACGGAGACGCTGGCCCGGCCGTAGGGCTGAAGGGTGCCCAGGCTCCAGGCGAGGTCCTGGCCGCTGCGGTCGGGCGGCCGTGAGGCGCTCGAGTAGGTCACCCCGGGCTGCAAGCTCGTCCTCAGGAGGACGCCGGACTCGGCCTTGGCCTCCTGGTTGTAAACCGTATAGGTGATGGTGACCTGGTTGTTGACGACCCCCGAGGTGGTGTACGTGGAAAGAGTACGGCCGACGACGATCGACGCGGGGAGCGAGGTCGCGGAGCTTGCGTCCAGCATCAGGCGGTCTTCCAGGTGCTCGATCGCGGGCCGGCGGGGCCGGCGGGCGGACCGGGAGAGGAGACCGCCTTGCCGAGGAGATCGCGTGTGGTTCGGACGCAACATGGTGGCCACCTTGGGGGACGTCCGCAAAACGTCGCGGACCGGGCTGGAAAGCTTGGATGATTGCGGGAACAATAGGGCTTGTAGGGTCGGCGGCAACCGCCGGGGTCGTGGCGAGGGGTGCGCCGCGAATCCGGACTGGCCGTCAACCCTCCTTCCGTCCGAAGACCAGAACGAAGGGGTGAACCCTGGCTCCTCAGGTCTAAACGCGCCGGGGTGGCGCGACCGGACATCGATGTTCCTAATTTGCATCCAGGGTCAAGTCCGACGTCTGGTCCGTTCGGCCGTTACCTCCCTCCCGAGGGGTGCCGATGAACGATGAACGCGTGCCGGGGCTGGTGGCGTTGCTGGATCGCTTCCGGGCGGGCGACGCGGGGGCGGCGATCGAGCTGGTGAGGGCCTATGAGCCCCACCTGAGGCGGATCATCCGCCTCCGGATCCGGGACAGCCGGCTCCGGCGGCTCTACGATTCCGCGGACATCTGCCAGTCGGTGCTGGCCAGCTTCTTCGCGCGGCTGAGCCTGGGGCAATTCGACCTGGAGAGCCCCGCACAGCTCGTCCGACTGCTGGAGATCATGGCCCGGAACAAGCTGGCCACCGAGGCTCGGAAGGCGAACGTGACCCGCCGGGTGGAGGTGGGGGCCGTCGCCTCGCCCGGCGGCGTGTCCGCGGTCCTGGACCGGCCGGCGCCCGGCCCTTCGGTCACGGAGCAGGTGGCCTGGAGGGAGATGGTGGAGATGGTCCGCGTCCGCCTCTCCGACGACGAGCGGGCGATCTCCGACATGAGGGCCGCGGGCTGCGAGTGGTCCGAGATCGCCGCCCGGCTCGACGGCGGCCCGGACGCGGTCCGCAAGCGGCTGGAGAGGGCCTTCGACCGGGTCGCGCGCGAGCTCGGATGGGAGGGGTGAGTGGCCGGACCGGAATTCCCCCCGCGGCGACCCGGAGAGAATTCGACTCTCCCCCGCACCGGCGGCGAGTCGGAGCGGGCGCATGCCGCTCGCAGCGGCGATCGAGAACACCCCCCCGGTCAGGGGGGAAGCGGATCCTGGGATCCCCCCTCCTCCGGGGATCGGCCCGCCGTGGCCCGCGATCCCCTCGACGGCCCGTCCTGGAAGCTCACCATCCTGCTCGATTCCCAGAGCGTGGACTGGCAGCGCGGGGTCCGCGCGCCCGTGGAGGCCTACCTGCCGCGCGAGGGTGAGGGCCGGGGGGACAGCGAGGTCATCCTCAGCCTCATCTATCACGAGGTTTTGCTCCGCCGGCGGATCAACGGCGAGAACCCGACCGTCGCGGAGTACGTCAGCCGCTTCCCCGAGCTGGCCGACGACATCCGCGACCAGTTCGAGCTCGACTCCGCGCTCCCGTTCGAGGACACCGAGACCTCGGGGCGTCCGCCGGTCGTCGTCCCTCCCGGCCCGGCGGACATGCCGGACTACGAGGTGCTCGAGGTCCTGGGCCGCGGGGGGACCGGCGTCGTCTACAAGGCGCGACAGCGGTCGCTGAACCGGACGGTCGCCGTGAAGATGATCCTCGACGGCGCCCACTCGAGCGCCCGGCAGGCCGAACGGTTCCGGGCCGAGGCCGAGGCGATCGCCCGGCTTCAGCATCCCGGGATCGTCCAGATCCACGAGGTCGGCGAGCACGACGGCCGCCCCTTCCTGGCGCTCGAGTACGTCCCGGGCGGGACGCTGGACCGCGCCTTGGGCGGCATGCCCCTGCCGGCCGATCGCGCCGCCGCCCTGGTGGAGACGCTCGCGCCGGCGGTGAACCATGCCCACGAGCGAGGCGTCGTCCACCGCGACCTCAAGCCGGCGAACGTCCTCCTGACGGCGGCGGGCGAGCCCAAGATCGCCGATTTCGGCCTGGCCCGGCTGGTGGCCGGGGATTCCCACCAGACCGACAGCGGCGCGATGGTGGGGACCCCCAGCTACATGGCCCCCGAGCAGGTGGACGGCGGCCCGAGGCGGATCGGGCCGGCGACCGACATCTACGCGCTGGGCGCGATCCTCTACGAGGCGCTCACCGGCCGGCCGCCCTTCCGCGGCGAGTCCCCGGTGGAGACGCTGCTCCAGGTCCGAGGCGCCGACGTCGTCCCCCCGCGGCGGCTCCGGCCCGACCTGCCCCGGGACCTGGAGACCATCTGCCTGAAGTGCCTGGAGAAGGACCCGAAGCGGCGATACGCGACGGCGACGGCCCTGGCCAACGACCTGAAGGCCCACCGCGAGGGGCGTCCGATCGTCGCCCGCCCGGTACCCGCCTGGGAACGCGCGTGGCTCTGGGCCCGGCGGCAGAAGGCCATGGCCGCGGGCGTGGCGCTCGTCGCCCTGGCCGCGATCGCCCTGCTCGCCGGCGGGGTCGTCCACAACGTCGTCCTCAGCCGCCTCAACGGCAGGCTCGAACGCACCAACGAGGAGCTGCTCGAGGCCCGCGCCGAGGCCGAGGCGAACGCCCGCGACGCCCTGGCCGCGATCAGCCTGCTCCTGGTCCGCGTGGCCGACGAGCGGCTCTCCGGCACCCCCGAGGCAGAGCCGGTGCGCCGCGACCTGCTCCGCGACGCCATCGACCGGCTCGAGCCGCTGCGGCGGCGGAATCCGTCCGATCCGGCGATCCGCCAGGAGATGGGTCGCGCCCACCTCGGTATCGCGGCCATCCACGCGGCCCTCGGGGAGTTCTCGCAGGCCCAGGGACAGTTCCGCGAGGCGATCGGGATCCTCGAGGGGCTCCTGGCCGCGGAGCCCGGCTCCAGCCCGATCCGGGACGAGCTCGCGCGCGCCCACATGGGGCTGGCGGAGCTGGTCTCGCCCGAGGAGGGGCGGGCGAATTTCCTCCGGATCGTGGAGCTCTGGGAGCCGGCGGCGGCCGCCGATCCGGCGATTCGCGGCCGGCTCGCCGCCGTCTATTTCAGCGTCGCCTCCCAGAAGGATGGCTTCGGCATCGCCTCGGGGGCAAGCTACTGCGAGAAGGCCGTCGCGATGCTCGAGGAGCTCTTCGCCTCAGAGCCGGAGAAATACCGGTCCGACCTCGCCCGGGCGCACCATAACCTCGGTCTGGCCGACGGGCGTGCCGGCCTCCAAGATCAGGCGATGGAGCACTTCCGCCGCGCGGAGAACCTCTGGAAGGCCGTCCCGGCCGATCGCAGGGGCGACCAGGACCAGGAGGCGCTGGCCGCCTGCCAGAACGCCCTGGGCCTGGCCATCCAGAATCGGCCGGGAGCCACCGAGAAGGACCTGAAGGAAGCCGAGGCCATGCTCCGCCAGGCCGTGGACTCCGATACCGAGCTCGTCCGCCGCCATCCCCGGCTGGTCAAGCCGCGCTCAGGCCTGGCACGGGCCTGGAGCAACCTCGGGTCCTTTTACTGGTTCGCCCACCGCTGGCCGGAGGCGGAGGCGGCCTATGCGCGGGGACTCCGCGAGATCGAGGCAGCCGCCCGCGATTTCCCGGAGCATCAGCCCCTGCAAATCCTCCTGGCCCACGGCCACGGCGACCTCGCCGACGCCCGGTCCAAGGTCGGGAAGACTGCCGAGGCCCGCGCCGGCTTCGAGCAGGCCCGGGCCATCATCGAGCCCATCATCGAACGGTCACCGGGCGATGGCTCGGCCCAGAAATGCCTGGGCGTGATCCTCCTGAACGAGAGCAACACGGTGGCGGCCGTGTCCGGGCCGGCCGCCGCGCTCCCGCTTCGGGTCCGCTGCGTGCAGGCCCTCGAGGCCGCCGACAGGATCGTCCCCCATGACAGGGAGACGATCTACATCCTCCAGGGATCTCGCAGCAACCTGATCGGCACCCTCGCCGCGCTGAATCGCTTCGACGAGGCGATCCTCCACCTCGATGCCCAGATCCGCGACGGCGACGAGAAGGCTCGTCTCCCGATGAGGCTTCAGCGGGCGATGTACCTGGCTCGCTCCGGCCGTCACGAGCCCGCGATCGCCGCCGCCCGCGAGATCGCGAATGCAGGAAGCAAGGGCCTGGACGGCGAGTCGCTCTACAACCTCGCCTGCGTCTTCGGCCTGATCGCCGCCTCCGCCGCGAAGGACCCGGCCCTTGCCGCACCCCGCAAGGACGAGACCCTTGCCGAATGCCGCCGCCTGGCATTTGCTCTATTGGACCGGGTCGCGTCCGACTCCGCGTTCCCCCGCAAGGAGCTCGCGGACCTGCTCGCAAAGGACGCGGACCTCGACGCCTTCCGAAGCACTCCAGAGTTCGCGGCGCTGCGGAAACGCCTCGGGCCGTGAGCTCACGCCCCCGGACTGCCCCGACCCTCGCCCCGCCCGGCCAGCGTTTCCTCCAGGGCGGCCAGCCTCAGCTCCACGCCCTTGATCTCCTTGATCACCTCGAAGCGGCTCTGGTTGATCTGGTGGAGGAACAGGAAGACGGCGCCGAACAGGAACCAGAACACCGCCGTCACCGCGACGTAAGTGCCCTCCACCTTGTGGAACATCAGGAGGCCGCTGCCGGTCAGGAGCACGGTCGTCAGCAGCACGATGTAGATCCAGATCGCCCTGGTCATGCGCCTCTCGCGGAGGAGCGCCTTTTCCTGGGTCGCGAGCATGGTCTCGATCTCCTTTCGGTAGGACAGGTAGGTGCCGCTCGGCGGCTCCCACTGGTCGAGGAGGCGGTCGCCGAGGGGCTCGGGTTCGGGTGTTCTCTCAGTTCCCATGGCCTTGACGCCGAAGCGCCTCCCGGAGGGCCCTCTTGGCGTGGAAGATCCGCGACTTGACGGTCCCCGGCGGGCAGCCGACGACCGTCGCGACATCGGCCACGGACATGTCCTCCAGGAAATGGAGGACCAGCACCTCGCGGTGCCTCACGTCGATGGCGTCCAGGGCCCGGTGCACGGCGGCGGCATCCTCGGCGTCGAAGCGATCGTCCTCGGCGGCCGAGGTCGCCTCGACCTCCTCGGCCAGCGATCGCTCCGCCGAGGACCTGGCGACGTCGCGGCGGACGTGGCTGACGGCGTGCCCGCGCGTGACCCGGTACAGCCAGGTCCGCAGGGCGGAAGGCTCCTCCAGCCGGCGGAGCCCGCGGAAGGCCGTCATCCAGACCGCCTGGAGGACGTCCAGCGCCGCGTCGTCGTCGCGGACGATCGACCGGGCGAAGTAGAGCAGCGGCCGTTCCATCCGCGCCACCAGCTCCGCGAACGCCGCCGGCTCGCCGAGCCGGCACCGGAGGGCCAGTCGCTCATCCTCAATCTGTCGCGTCGTGCGTGCCATCCGACCTACAGTCGCGGCATGGAACGGGGCGGTTCAAAAAAAACGAGCACGAGTCAGGGAATCCGGTCCGATGGTCGAGCCTCCCGGTCAAGCCGTGCGGGAGTTGCCGGAGGAGCCTACCCCTGGTATGTACTTGAGCTGGAAGCATACCGTTTCTCGGTCGATCTCCACCCGGCCAGATGCCCGGCACCAGCAACGTGATCGAGGGGGTTATGACGATGAGAACCATCCGCGGTAGGGTCCGCGGTCAGACGATCGAACTGCACGAATCACTCGGAATGGTCGAGGGACAAGAGGTTGAGTTGGATGTGAGGATGGTCCCTCGA
Source organism: Aquisphaera insulae (assembly GCF_011064615.1). Lineage (GTDB taxonomy): Bacteria > Planctomycetota > Planctomycetia > Isosphaerales > Isosphaeraceae > Aquisphaera > Aquisphaera insulae. Next base: position 35,020 of record NZ_JAALJH010000029.1, read on the forward strand.
GTCTCAGACCATCCGGGAGACGGACTCCTTCGGACCGAAGGCGCCCTCCGCGACGACGAGGAATGGGACGACATCATGGAGGAAATCCACCGGGCCCGGAAGGATGACCGACGGCCTCGGTCGCTCGAGCTGGAGGACGAATGAGCTTCCTCCTCGACTCGGATACCTGCTCGGCCCACATGCGGCGGCCGGCGCAATTGGCGCATCGCTTCATCCAGCACGTCGGACAGCTCGCCGTTTCGAGTGTGACCCTGGCTGAGCTCTACGCGGGGGCATACAAGCACTCGCAGGTCAACCGCCTCCTGGGACTGATCGCTGACCTCCGCCAGGAAGTCCGGGTCATCGACTTCGACTCGGCGTGCGCTGAGACATTCGGGCAGGTGCGAGGAAGTCTACAGACCCAGGGGATTTCCGTCCCGACCGCGGACTTGATGATCGCTTCAGGGGCCCTGGTCCACAACCTGACCCTGGTCACCCATAACACCTTTGACTATCGCAATATCCCTGGCCTTCGTCTCGACGACTGGATCAGGCCGTGAGATTGACACGAGATTCGCCTTCACGCCGGCCCGCCGACCTGCACTGACAGCATCGAGATCGACCCCCCGTCCACACCCTCGATCGGGAAGCTCGCAGCCTCGCCCGCCTGCCTCGTGCCCAGGACGTAGAGCAGTGGTAAGAAATGCTCGGGCGTGGGGATCGAGAGCATGGCGTCGCGGCCGAGCCTGTCGTAATGCACGAGCGGGTCGAATTCCCCGGCCACGATGACCTTCCTGGCCTCCTCCTCGAACCGGGCGGCCCAGTCGTAGGGCCCGGCCGTCGCCTCGCCCCAGGCGTACGCGCGAAGGTTGTGGACGAGGTTGCCGCTGCCCAGGATCAGGATCCTCTCGCCGCGGAGCGGGGCCAGTCGCTGGCCGACCTCCAGGTGAAACGAGGCCGGTCGCGTGGCGTCGATGCTGAGCTGGACGACCGGGACGTCGGCCTTCGGGTAGGTGTGCGTCAGGATCGACCAGGTCCCGTGGTCGAGGCCCCACGATTCATCGAGTACGACGGGCAGGGGGGCGAGCATCGCCGCGACCCGGCGGGCCAGGTCCGGGTCGCCGGGGGCGGGGTACTGGACGTGGTAGAGATCGCGCGGGAAGCCGCCGAAGTCGTGGATCGTCCGCGGTGCCGTGCTGATCGTCACGCCCGTCCCCGTCACGAACCAGTGGGCCGAGATCGCCAGGATCGCCCGCGGCCGGGGCGTCTGGCGGCCGATCTTCGCCCAGCCCTCCGTCCAGGCATTGTCCTGCAGGGCGTTCATCGGATTGCCGTGGCCGATGAAGTAGGCGGGGAGCGTCTCGGGCATGGTCCTCGGTCCCGGGTCAGTCGTCCTGGGGTAGGGTGAACTCGAAATCATAGAAGTGCGCCTTGCCCTCGATCCGGATCGCCATGGTCCCCGCGAGGCCGGCGAGCTCGCCGGTGCCGGAGTCGGGGACGACCGTGATGGTCAGGCTCGGCGTGCCCCGGTTCATGAGACCGGCGTGCTGGACGGAGAAGGCGCCGGACTTGCCGCAGAGGGTCCCGGAGATGCGCTCCATCGCGACATACCCGGCCGAGCCCGGGACGTCGGTCCGGGTCGCCAGCATCTCCCCCTTGCCGGTCGCCTCGAGGTCTCCGGAGTAGACCTTGTCGAGGGCCATCCGGCCCACGGTCGGGTCGCCGACGCCCTCGGCCGGGGCCTGGGGGCTCATCTTCACCTCGAACGATCCGCTGATCCGATTCACGGCCATGGATTTCGTCCCTCGTTCATGCGGGTTCGTAGATCCCCTCGACGGCCGGATAGTCCCCCGCCGGATAGGGCGTCCCCTCGGGGATGATGTTGATGTGCCTGATCCGCAACGAGCCTTCGCCGGTGTCGATCTCGATCCGCCAGTTCCAGTCCGGGCCCGGCGGCGCGGGGTACGAGCCGAGCATGCCGAAGGAGCTCGCCGGATCGGACTCCGGCGTCGCCTTGCCCTTGCAGGCCAGGACGTTGCGGCCGTTGTGCCAGGTGTCGATCCAGTGGCCGGAGATCTCGCCGGATTTCGGGTCGAATCCCACCAGCAGCGAGCCCTCCTGCGGTTTCCCCTGGTACGACCAGACATAGTCCAGCCGCACGAACCGGCCGCCGAGGACCGGCACCACCGACAGCTTGGACGGTGATTCCTCCGGCTTCCCCGTGTTCGGGTCTTCCAGCGTATTCACGCCGCGCCAGTTGCCGGCGCGTGCGCTCAGGGACTCGATCGGATTCATGGCGGTCTCCTGTTCGTTTGAATACCTGGAGGAGGATATCGGCAGGCTCGACGTGGAGCAAGACGATTCTCTCCAGGTTCGTTGGCATTCACTTGATAGGATGCAGGGCGGTTGTCCGGGTCGAGAACGCGTGTGAAGCCGGCCGCGGTGGGTCGTAAGCGTTGAAATTCGACGGGCGGGCCGCGCATGTCATCCTCGGACAATCATAACTCGCCCGGTGTGCAGCCGTCGTTTTGACGGGGAAGTACGATTCCCGCTATCCTTCATCATGACACCGACCATACCCTTGTCTCGGGCCGGCGTCGATTTTCCAGCATCTGCGGAGCGACCACGATGAGCACGACGACCCGGTATCCTCATCTCTCCGAAGATGCCGATGGCGTTGTTCGGATTGACGGGACGCGCTACAAGGTGCTCTTGATCGCCGGGGAACATTTCCACTATGGCTGGTCGGCAGAGGAGATCCTGCGCCAGCATCCGGACCTTCGTCCCGAGCAGGTCTACTCGGTACTCACCTACTTCTACGACCACGAAGAGGCCATGCTCAACGAGTTGACCGAAGCTCCTGAACCGATCGGTCAGGACCTGAGGAAGTCGAGGATCTCCCGGGTTGTTCTCGAGGCGCGGTGGGCGGCTCGGAGGCCCTGAAGATGCCGCTCTCGTTGTACATGGACGTGCATGTTCCCCTCGTCATCAGCGAGGGACTGCGGCGACGCGGCCTGGATGTGCTGACCAGTCAGGAGGACGGCACTACCACCGAGGATGATGAAGTCCTCCTCGAACGTGCGGTTTCACTGGGCCGCATCCTCTTCACGCAAGATCGGGATTTCTTGAAGATCGCCTCGACCTGGCAGGGGCAGGCGCGCGATTTCCCCGGCATCATATTCTCGCCACAAAAGTGCATGAGCCTGGGCGTCCTTGTCGTCGAGCTGCACATGGTGCTGACCTGCTCGGATTCCAAGGAACTCGCGGGATTGGTGACGTTCCTCCCGCTGTAAGGCCCGTTCCTTGAGCCCCGGTCGACCACCCTCGAGGCTCGTGGCCCAGGCGATCTCTCATCTCGTGCCCGGAAATGAAGCCTCCCGGTCGAGAACCTCCTTGACCCGTGTCGTCTACTCAGGTAAATTTACCCGAGTCGATGATCGGCGAGGAGGGCCATGACGTGGGCGAGATGAAACTTGGGCGGGTTCAGTTCCGGATCGTGCAGGTGCTCTGGGATCGGGGCCGGGCGAGTGCCCGGGAGATCACCGACGCGCTCAACGAGTCGGGCGAGGAGCCGCTGGCGCACAGCACGGTGCAGACGCTGCTCCGCCAGCTCGAGGCGAAGGGGGCGGTCGGGCACGAGGCGGAGGGGCGGACGTTCGTCTTCTTCGCGAAGCTCAAGGAGGACCGGGCCAGGCGGACGGCCACCCGCGACCTGCTGGAGCGGGTCTTCGGCGGCAGCGTCGGCGGCCTCGTCGCGCACCTGCTGAAGACGGAGAAGGTCTCGCGCGAGGAGCTCGATGAGCTCCGGCAACTGATCGACGAGCGGCGGGGGGAAGACACGGGGGCGGGCAAGACGAAGAGGAAGGGGTGATGGCATGTCGCGGAGCGTCTTCACGCTGATGACGGCCCTCGCGGGCCCGGCCTTGACCTGGCTCCTGCAATCGACGGTCCTGCTGGCCGTGGGGCTCGCGGCCGGTCGCCTGCTCAGGAGGTGCGGCCCCGCCGTGCAGTCGGCCGTCTACAGGACGACGCTGGCGGCGGTCCTCGTCTGCCCGCTCGCCTCGGCCCTGCTGGCCGCGGCGGGCTACGAGGGCCTGACGATCCGGCTCTCTCAGCCGGCTCCGGACGCGGAGATACGTCCCGAATCGACGCATGGCGGATCCGACCTCGCCCGGAGAACGGACGAGCGCGAGCCCGAATCGGCGGCCCTGACGCCGGCTCCCCTTGCCGATCCCGCGGCGCCTTCCCCTTCGCCCGCCGAGGTCCGGGTCGAGCCGGCCCCGATCGCCGGGTCCGTCGCCTCGCCCCGGCCCGCCGAGCCGCCGATCCCGATGACCGCGATCGTCCCCGCGGTCGCCCTGCCGCTCTGGCTCCTCGGCTCCGCCATCCTGGGCATCCGACTGCTCGTCGGCCATCGCCGGATGGCCCGGCTGAGGTCGGCCGCGGTGCCGGCCGGCGGGGATGCGGATCGGCTCTGCCGGGAGCTGGCGGGCCGGCTCGCGGTGGCCGCGCCGGAGGTCCTCCGCAGCCCGTTCCTCCCCAGCCCATGCCTCGACGGCCTGCGGCGGCCGGCGATCCTGATCCCCGAGGAGGACGACGTCGGGCTCCGCGAGACCTTCGCGCATGAGCTGGCGCACCTGTCTCGACGCGACGGCCTCTGGAACCTGCTCCGCCGCGTCGCCGTCGCCGCGGGCTGGGTCCAGCCGCTGCTCGGGCTCCTCTCGAGGCGGATCGAGGCCGCCGCGGAGGAGGTCTGCGACGACGTCGTGGTCCACCTCGGCGCCGACCGCGCGCACTACGCCGGCCACCTCCTGGACCTCGCGGGGCGGACCCTGTTGCCGGTCGCCCCCGCGGGCGTCGGCATGATCTCCCTGCGGTCGATGCTCTCCCGCCGCGTCGTGCGGATCCTCGACGATCGCCGCTCCCTCTCGATCCGGGTCGGCACGCTCGCGATCGCCGCGATGCTCGCGGCCGGCCTCTGCGGGACCCTGCTCGCCGGGATGCTCGGCGTCGGTGGGCGGGGAGTGGCGGCCGAGGGCGCGACGGAGGACGAATCGGGCGGCAAGATCACGAGGGGGCAGGTGATCGGCCCCGACGGCAAGCCCGTGCCGGGGGCGAAGGTCACGGCCTGGCGATCGCACCCGGATCCGGCGCTGGCGCGGTTCCAGAAAGGGGTCTACCTCGACGGTCCCTATGAGTATTCGAAGACGACCGCGGACGTCGAGGGCCGGTTCGATGTGCCCGCCGGGTTCGCGGAATCCAGGCCCGGAAAGGGGGAAGGGAGCTCGATCCTCGCGACGGCGCCGGGACTCGGCGTGGGCGTCTATGTGAAGGGCCGGCCGATCCGCCTGTCCGAGGGCGACCAGCCGGTGGCCGGCCGCGTCGTGGACCTCGAGGGGCAAGCCGTCGCGGGGGCGACCGTGCGAATCCTCAACGTCTGGCTCCCCGATCCCGAGGCCCGTCGCGAGGCCGACGCGCGCGGCGGCCCGTACCGATTCCCCGGGGAGAAGTCACTCTCCGTGAGCGGCGAGCCGCTCCTGCCGGGCGGGGTCGTCACGGACGCGGAGGGGCGATTCCGGATCGAGGGCCTGGGCCGGGACGTCATGGCCCTGGTCGAGATCACCGGCCCGTCGGTGGCACTCAAGCGGACGCGGATCATCAGCCGGGACAGGGGCCCGATCGAGGGCGTCGCGCAGACGTCGCTCGACGGCACGACCGTCGTCTCGCCGACCTATGGGGCTCGCGACGCGATCCCCGTCGAGCCGTCCCGGCCGATCGAGGGGGTCGTCCGTGACCTCGAGACGAAGGAGCCGATCCCAGGCGCGGTCGTGACCGCGCATCGCCTCTCGGGCGAGGGAGGCAACGTCGATGGCCTGATCCGCACGACGACCGACCCGGGGGGACGCTACCGACTCGTCGGCCTCCCCAAGTCCGGCAAGGACGGCCACCAGCTCGCGGTGTATCCGCCCCTCGATCGACCCTACTTCGTGACCGGGGATCTCAGCGTGCCCGTCACGCCGGGCCTGGCCCCGGTCCGGTTCGATATCGCCCTCAAGCATGCCACCTGGGCCGAGGGCACCGTCCGCGACGCCAGGACCGGGAAGCCCATCGAAGGGGCCTTCCTGGACTACTTCCCGATGGTCTCGAACGAGCGGGCGAAGGACTACCCGAACTTCGATTCCCAGACGTCCGGCTCGGTCGCGATCAAGTCGGTGTATCGGGCCGACGCCGAAGGTCGCTTCCGGATCCCGGTCCTCCCGGGCCGCGGCGTGGTCACGGCCCGGCTGGAGAACGGCGGCTACCGCGTCGGGATCGGGGCATCCGAGATCGAGGGAGACGGATCGGCCGGCCAGCTCAACACGTACGATCATATCTTCGCAGCCATGTACAACAGCCTGAAGGAGATCGACGTGCCCGTCGATTCGGCCTCCTTCCCCTGCGACCTCGCGCTCGATCGGGGCGCTACGTATCGGGTGCGGCTCGTCGATCCCGATGGCCGGCCGGTGACGACCGCCGCGGTGAACGGCCGGCGGGCTGGCGGCGGCGACCTGGACACCAACCTGTACGGGGAGAGCGTCGCGACGGTCTCCGGTTTCGAGCCGGGCGAGAAGCGGCCGTTCGTGGCCCACGACCGCGATCGGAAGCTCGGCGCCATGCTGATGATCCCGCCCGACGGGGCGAAGGACGGCGACGAGATCACGCTCACGCTCCGGCCGACGGCGACGGTCACCGGCCGGCTGGTGGATGAGGCGGGGAAGCCGGCCTCGGGCCTGGTGGACGCCCGCCTGACGCCGCTGGTGAAGCGGGAATTCGGCAACCGGATCCTCGGCTCCGTACCCGTCGGGGCCGACGGCCGCTTCCGCTACGAGAACCTCGCGCCCGGCGGCATCTATGAACTCTGGCTGGTCTATCGCGAAGGGGGCATGGCTCGCGTCCGGATGAAGTCCGACCCGTTCGCCCCCTTCGCGCTCGCCGAGGGGCTGTCGCTCGAGCCCGGCCAGGTCCTCGATCTCGGCACCTTCAACGTCGCCACCGGCAAGAAGATCGTCACGGCCGATCCACCCGCCCCGGCGGCCCCGGTCACGGGCCGGATCGTGGACCTGGAAGGCCGCCCCGTGGCGGGCGCATCGGTCGAGGGGGGCAGAGTCAGCGTCCCGAAGGCCGGGAATCTGACGGCCTGGCTTGACGCGGTGAAGCAGGGGCAGGCGCCGTGGATCGCCTACGGGCAGATGGACGGGCAGGCCCGGCAGTCTGCCGAGGGCAAGAAGGCCGTCACGGACGCCGACGGCCGGTTCCGACTGGAGGGCCTGAACGCGGACCGCGTCGTCGAGCTGACCATTCGGGGCGAGGCGATTGCCACGGCGAAGATCGAGGTCGCGACGCGGAAGATGGCTCCCTTGCCGGCCCCGGGATTCCCCAACCAGTATGGGGCAGGCTCGATGACGATCTACGGGGCGGACTTCGTGTACGCCGCCGTGCCCAGCCGGCCGGTCGTCGGCCTCATCACGGACAGGGCCACGGGCAAGCCCTTGCCCGGGGTGGGAGTTCGGAGCGATCGGTTCGCCGGCTCCGACTTCGTGGGGACGATGGCGGAGCGGACGGTGACCGACGCGGGCGGCCGGTTCCGCCTGAACGGCATGCCCAGGGGGAAAGGGAATCGGATCGTGATCGTCCCGAACGACGATCAACCCTATCTCGTCCAGGTCGTGGCGATCCCCGATCCGTCCGGGACGAAGCCGGTTTCCGTCGACGCGGCGCTGCCAGCGGGAGTGTTCATCGAGGGGACGGTCACGGAGAAGGCCACGGGCAAACCGGTGCCGGGGGCCTGGCTGCATTACCTGCCCTTCCTGGAGAACTCGTTCGCTCAGGGGCATCCCTCCTTCGGGCCGGACCGGAACAGCACGAACTCCCTGATCCAGGACCGCTACGTCACGAAGCCGGATGGCTCGTTCCGGCTGGTCGGCCTGCCGGGCCGCGCCATCGTCGGCGCGATAGTCCATCACAACGTCTATCGCCAGGGCGTCGGCTCCGAGGCGATCTCGGGCCTGAGCAAGAACGGGCACTTCGAGACCTACTTCAGCCCGGTCCCGGCCGGGAGGCTCTTCCCGACGGTCATGAAGGAGATCAACCCGCCCGAGGGGGCCAGGTCCGTCCGCGTGGATCTCCAGGCGGCGACCGGCCCGTCGGTCCGGCTCCGGGTCGTCGACGCCGAGGGGAAGCCCGTGATCGGCAGCCTCGCGCTCGGTCGCACGAGCAAGGGGGCCCACGACTCGGCCGCGGCCACGTCGCCCGAGATCACGGTCGAGAACCTCATCCCCGGCGAGGAGAGGACGGTCCTGATTCGCCACACCGGCCGGAAGATCGGCAAGGCCCTGCGGGTGCGCGAGAAGGATGACGCCGGCGGCCCCGTCGTGGTGACGCTCGAGCCGCTGGCGACGATGACCGGCGTCGTGGCCGACGCCGAGGGGGCGCCCGTGCAGGGGGCGCGGGTCCGGACCGATCCGCTCCCCGGCGGAGATTACTCCCTCAGCCTCGGGCAGGTCCCGACGGACGAGCGCGGGAGGTTCGTCGTCACCGACGTGCCGGTCGGCTGCGAATACGGGATGGTCGTCGAGTCATCGGGTTCGATGACGCGGATGAGGGTCGCCTTCCGCAAGAAGGCGTCCGTACGGCCCGGCGAGACGACCGACGTGGGCGAGATCAAGTTCGGCAAGGACTGACGTCCCGAGCGGGAGCAGCGGGAGGAGGAACCGACGCATGAAGACCTCGCCCTGGGAACCGTACCGACCGGACCCCTCGGCCCCCTGGACCTTCGAGCGGGCCTGGACGCTCCGCCGGCGCGCCGGGTTCGCGGCGACGTGGGGAGAGCTGCGACGGGACGTCGCCGACGGACCCGGGCCGGCCGTGGATCGGGTGCTCGCGGGAGAGTGCCGCAGGGACGGCGTCCCGGCGGAATTCGACCGCGTGGCCGCCCTGATCGGCGACGCGGCGGCCGGCTCGTCGGATCCGCACCGGCTCCAGGCCTGGTGGATCTATCGATGCCTGTTCACGCCCGACCCGCTGGGCGAGCGCCTGACGCTGATGGGACACGACCACTTCGCCACCAGCCAGCTCAAGGTCGAGGACGTGGCGGCGATGAAGGCCCAGAACGAGACGCTGCGGCGACTCGCCCGCGGGCCGTTCGCCGACCTCGTCCGCGCGATGGCGAAGGATCCGGCCCTCCTGGTCTGGCTGGACGCGCCATCCAACAAGAAGGGGAAGCCGAATGAGAACCTCGCCCGCGAGCTGATGGAGCTGTTCGTCCTGGGCGTGGGCAATTACACCGAGGTCGACGTGAAGGAGGCCGCCCGGGCCCTCACGGGCCGGACCGTGATCCAGGGGGCCTTCCGCGTCCGCGACATGGACCGCGACGAGGGCACGAAGACGATCCTCGGCAGGACGGATCGGTTCGACGGCGAGGCCCTCGTCGATCACCTGGTCGCGCAGCCTGCCGCGGCGGACCGCCTGGCCTGGCGGCTCTGCGCGACCTTCCTCGGCGAGGGGGTGGCGGATCCCCCCGCGCGAGCCGAGCTCGCCGCGATCCTCCGGGCCGACGGCCTGCACGTCGGGCGCGGCGTCGCGACGGTCCTCCGGTCGAGGCTCTTTTTCTCGCCGCGGAACCTGCACGCGAAGGTGGTTGACCCGATCGGCTTCGTCGTCGGCACGGTGCGGGCCCTGGAGCGATTCGACCCGCCCCCGAGCACCCTGCTGCTGGCGGAGTGGCTGGTCCGGATGGGCCAGGACCTCTTCTTCCCGCCGAATGTCGGCGGCTGGCCGGGCGGCCGCGCCTGGCTGACCGGGCGGGGCGTCGTGGCCCGGGCGAACTTCGCCGCGGCGCTCGCGGACGGGCACCTGAATCCCTCGCCGTCCGTCCCGGACCTCCGCAGCCTGGCTGCGCGGCATGGCCGTCCCGGAGGAGACCGCGAGGCGTTCGGGCATCTCTCGGAGCTGCTGGGGGGACGTCCTCCCGATCCGGCCGCGACGGATCGGATCTGGCACGCGGCCGGGGCCTCGGGCTCGGAAGCATCGCGGCTCAATCGGGCCGTGGCGATGCTCCTGGCCGGGGCGGAATTGCAGGTTGATTGACGAGGCGGAAGGTCTGAAGACATCGCTCGAGGGAGAACAAGATGCTCACGCGACGAGACCTGATCCGGCGGTCGGCATTCCTCTCGCTGTCCCCGGCGGTGCCCGCGTTCCTGGCGCGGACGGGCCTGGCCGCCGCGGCGGAGGTGGACGGCCGGGTGCTGGTGGTGATCCAGCTCGACGGCGGCAACGACGGCATCAATACCGTCGTGCCGTTCGGGGATGAGGCGTACGGCAAGCTCCGCAAGGGGCTGAGGCTGCCGGCGGACTCGCTCTGCAAGGTCGCCGACGGCGTCGGCCTGCATCGGGCCCTGAAGCCCGCGGCGGACCTGATGGAGTCGCACCGTCTGGCGATCGTCCAGGGGGTCGGCTATCCGAACCCCGATCGATCCCACTTCGAGAGCATGGCCATCTGGCAGACCGCGCGTCCGGACCGCGCGAGCGCCCGCGAGGAATCGGTCGGCTGGCTGGGCCGTGCACTCGATGCGGCCGTCGCGGAGCATCGCCCGCGTGCCGGCGGACCGTCCGCGGTCCTCGTCGGCGACCAGGCGCTGCCGCGAGCCCTCTGGTCCCGGCGGGCCCAGGCGACGTCGTTCGCCGATGCGTCCGACCTGGCCCTGGCGTTGCCGGTCCCGACCTCCGCCAGCATCGGACCGGCCGGCGACGACCTGGACGCGTTCGTGCATCGGACGGTCACCTCGGCCTATGCCACGGCCGCCGAGCTCGAGGCCGCCGCGGGGCGGGGGAAGGAGGGGACCGTCCGCTATCCCGCGACGAGCTTGGCGCAGCGGCTGGAGCTGATTTCGCGGTCGCTCAAGGCGGGCTCGCCGGCGCGCGTCTTCTACGCGATCCAGCCCGGTTACGACACCCACTCGGTCCAGTTGGCGACGCACGCCAGGCTCCTCGACGAGCTTGCCGGCGCCCTCAGGGCGTTCCTCGACGACCTGGCCGCCGCGGGCCTTGCGGACCGCGTCCTGGTGCTGGCCTTCAGCGAGTTCGGCCGCCGGCCGGAGGAGAACGGTTCCCTGGGCACGGACCACGGCACGGCCGGGCCGGTCATCCTCGCCGGGCCCGCCGTCAAGCCGGGCCTGATCGGCCGGACGCCCCGTCTCGGCGAGCTTCGCGACGGCGACCTCATCTGGACGATCGATTTCCGCCGCATCTACGCCACCATCCTGGATCGGTGGCTGGGGGTGCCGTCCGCCGGCATCCTCGGCGGGACGTTCGAGCCGCTCGCCGTGATCTGAATCCGGCACGATCAACCGGTGGCGCGGGGCCTGCCGGACGGATCCCCCTTCGGCGAGGGGCCTGCCGGACGAGGCCCGCCCGGCTGCAAGGTCGGCGCCGGGCCCTGCGGGGCCGCCGGCTTGGCGATGGCGATGCTCAGGCCGATCTCGTTGGCGGCGTCGTAGGCGAGGACCGCGTTGCGGTGCATGGTGGAGAAGTCCGCGGAGAGGAGCATCGCCTTGCGGTCCGTCTTCTCGCGGGCGCGGCGGAGGAGCTCGATGAGCTGCTCGCGATTGGCCTCGATCGGCGCGCGGTCGAGCTTCATGGCCCCGGCGGCGTCGATCTCGACGAGGATGTAGGAGTCCTTGAGGTCGTCGAGCGACCGCGATCGGCCCTGGGCCACCGCGGGGGCCGGCGAGTCGGCCGAGGGCTTGGGGATCTCGAGCGTCTTGTACAGGACCGTGGTCGCCGTGACCATGAAGAAGAGGACGAGCTGGAAGGCGACGTCCACCATCGGGGCCAGGTCCAGCTCCTCGATCTTCTGGGGCGCCGACCTGGTGAGGGAGAAGCTCGCTCCCTCCTCTTCATCGTCCCCGTCGTCGTCGGGCGGGGCTGCCACCAGGTGGTCGCGGTCCCGGGACGCCACGACCGGGAGTGCCAACCGGCTGGAGCTGGAGCCGACCTCGCCCCCGTCCGACCGGCGACGCCGTCCGAAGTCGGGATCGAGGTCATCCGGGCCGAGATCCGGCGGCGCGTCGAGGTCGATCGGGGCCGGGGCCTCGCGGGTCGGGGCAGGGGGGGGCGCGGGGATCGCGGGCCGTCGCGGGACCTCGTCCAGGTCCGCCAGGTCCGCCTCGTCGGCGAGGATCTCGAGGTCCGATTCGTCCCCGGCGTCGTCTTCCTCCAGCTCCGAGTCGTCGAGGTCGTCATCCTCGTCCGCATCGTCGTCGTGCCAGATCCAGCCGGTGGCGGCGGCGACGGCGCGACGGTCGTCCGCGGGGGGCGGGGCCGAGGGAGGCGGCGCGGTGATCTCCTGGTCGAGGACCGGGAAGGCGACATCCGAGGTGGAGGCGTCGGGGATCTCGGTCGGCTGCCGGGGCGGAGGCGGCGAGGCGGGGGGCTCGGACTCGAATCCGGGCTGGATCTCCTCGAAGTCCGGCGGTGGCGTCGGTGCGGCGGGCGGGGCGAGCAGCTCGGGGAAGTCGGCGAGCCGCGCCCACGGCGTGGGGGTCCCCGCGGGGCGGACCAGGTCGTCGTCGCGGAGCTCGCCGCGGGCGAAGGCGGCGCGGATGGACTCGTCGTCGAGATCCCGCTGGAGCTCGAGCCGATCGGCGTGGAAGACGTCCCAGTTCGCCACGGTGGCTGCCTCCGCATGGACCCGGCCGGTCACTTCGAGCCGAGGGGCTCCTGGACGCCGACGTGGATGGTGACCCCCTCGACCTCGGAGACGGCGGCGGCGACCTTGAGGACCTCGCCGTGGGGGACGTCGCCGTCGGCCTGGAGGATGACCTTGCGGCGGCCGTCGCGGACGGCGTCGGCCGCGGCCTTGCGGGCCTGGTCCAGGCCGATGACGGGCCCCTCTCCGTGGCCCAGGAGCAGCCGGGCCTCGCCGCCGGGCGCGGCGGGCTTCAGCAACGTGAGGAAGATCGCCTGGGACTCGGCCACGCCCACGCCGTGGCGGGCGGGGGGGACGTCCACCTTCTCGCCGCCGGTCATCTGGACGGAGAAGAGCATGAACGTCATGAGCTGGAAGACCACGTCGACCATCGGGGTCATGTCGATGTGTTCGTCGCGTTCTTCGGTCGCTTCGCGGCGGAGGAGCATGTCGGTCGGGCCAGTCTGGTGGTGTTGTCAGGTCGCGTCCGTCGTCGTCGGGGTCACCGCGAGGAGCCCGTGCGCGACGGCCCCGGCTCATGCCTCCCGCCCCGGGCCGGCTGCGTCGCCGTGGCCTGGGCCGGCGGCATCGCCGCCCCGTTGCGGTCGGCCGGCTCGAGGATCTCGAGCACGTCCTGGAGCTGCCGCTCGGTCCGGTCACGAAGGCGGCGTAGCCGCGCGTGGACGTCGTTGCCGATGAGCATCATCGGGTTGGCGATCAGCAGCCCCGCGCCGGTGGCCCAGAGCGCCAGGCTGATGTCCGAGGCGAGCTGGCGGGGGTTCACCTGCTCCGCCCCGCCGATCCGGCTGAAGGCGGCGATCATGCTGGCGACCGTGCCCAGCAGCCCCAGGAGCGGGCCCATCCGGACGATCGTGGAGATGCTCGCCAGCCGGTTCTCCATGCCGGCGATGACCTCGGTGTGGAATTCGCTGACCACGAGCTGGCGGATCTTGGCCAGGCCCTTGTCCCGATTCTGCAGGGCCACGGCCAGGAGCTGGGCGAGGGCCTTGTGCCAGTACGCGGGGCTCTGGCAGACGGAGATCGCGGCGTCGAACTTGCGAGCCTGGCAGAGTTCTTGCACCTGCGAGATCAGGGGGCGAGGGTCGGCGAGCGTCTTCTTGCCGAGCGTCCGGTAGAGGAGGATCCCGTTGTAGACCCCCCAGACCGCCAGCAGGGCGAGGGCTCCGTAGATGGCATAGCCGAAGGAATCGATGATTCGGATGGTCAGATTCATGGGGCGAGAATCCAGTGCGACGCATCGCGAAGAGAGTCTGGGACGGACCCTCGGGGCCGTCCGCGGCCTTTATTCTTGCGAGCGGGGCGCGACTCTCGCAAGGGTTACGGCGACGAGCCGTCCCGCTTGGCGCGGGCGGATCGGTCGCGGGCCCGGCCGAGCCCTGGGCTCGATTCGCCCCCCGGCGACGGCCCGTGCCGTCGGGTTCCGTGGGACCCGGCCGGAGGGCCGCTCGGCGGAGGGGTGGACAGACGAGCGACGAGGGCGCTACACTGAAATCATTCGAGGACGTCTCGTGGTCCCCTCCGGATCGACTCGCGCCGGCTCCGGTGCGGCCGATGCCCGGGCGAAGCACACCGCGGGGGGCGGCGCCGCAGTTTGCGGGCTGCCGACACGCCCGCGCGGGGGGAGCCGATCGCTTCCAATCCCTTGCCAGGCTCGCCCGGGCGCGTGAGAATGGCCAGGCCCACGTTATTCTTCGTGGCGACAGACGAGCGCCGATTGAGCCTTCGAAGTTCCATCGAGTTCTGCCCATGCCACGGACCGTTTTGATCGTCGATGACGAGCGCGACACCAACGACATCTTGGCCAGTCTCGTTCGGGCTCGCGAATTCGAACCGATCCAGGTCTATTCGGGTAGCCGCGTCTGGGCCGCGGTGGCGGAGAAGAAGCCGGACATCATCCTCCTGGACCTCATGCTGCCGGACATGGACGGCTTCGCGGTCTGCGACAAGCTGAAGCGGCACCGCGAGACCAACCTGATCCCCATCGTGATGGTCACGGCGCTGCACAACGAGGACCATCAGCTCACGGGGGTCCGGGTCGGGGCCAACGGCTATCTCCACAAGCCGTTCTCCCCGGCGCAGCTCTATGCGGCCATCGACGAGGCCCTGGCCTGGCACGACGAGCACCTGAATCGCGGGACCCGGGGGGAGATCAACTTCGACATCCGCAGCGAGCTGACCTACCTCCAGCAGGCCCAGGACATGCTCGCGGACATGTTCGCCCACACGCCGCTGACCGAGCGTCAGGTGAAGGACCTGAAGCAGGCGATCATGGAGATGGGGGGCAACGCGATCGAGTGGGGCCACAACAAGAACGCCGAGCTCGTCCTGCGGATCACCTACCGGATCGACGCCGAGAAGATCACCCTGATCATCCAGGACCAGGGGCCGGGCTTCGACCCCAGGAATCTCCCCCACGCCGCCTCCGACGAGGATCCCATCGGCCACGTCGAGATCCGCAACGAGATGGGGAAGCGGGAGGGGGGCTTCGGCATCATGCTGGCCCGGGGGCTCGTCGACGAGTTCCACTACAACAAGAAGGGCAACGAGGTCACGCTCATCAAGCGGTTCCTCGAGTCGTCCTGAACGCCGCCCTCGGGGCCGCCTCGCAGATTTCCCGGGCGGCCGGCCGAGTCGTGACCTAGGGTTCTGGTGCCGCGGGATCACGCGCACCGGCGACGACGGCCTGGTCCGGATCACGCGGCATGGGAGGCGATGGTCCGTCCCCCGACAGTGGGGTGGCATCGAACGTGCGCGCCCGCCGCCGCGGCGAGGCGTCGCGCGCAGGGGTGCCGGCCTGTCCCGATCCGACGATCCAGGCGGTGCGAACGATGGACAGGCGTTTGACCTATCGGATGACATTCCTCCTGGCGGCCTCGCTCGTGGGGGGGATGCTGTTCCTCGTCGACGTCCGGGACGCGGACGGGCGTCGTCGTCGGCGCGAGATCCAGGGGCTGGCGGAGTCGCTCGCCATCCTGATCGATCCCGCCCAGGTCGCGCGGCCGGGCGAGCGTGACCGGGACGACCGCGCCTCGGCGGCCGACCTGAACCTGAAACGCGTCCGAGAGCGGCTGCGGACCGTGCGGTCGATCTACGACGGATCGTGTCGGATCGACATCCTCCGCCGCGAGGCCGGCGTCGTGACCTCCCTGGCCAGCTCGGAGGAGGGGCCCGGCGGGGCCTTCCGGGCCGCGATCCTGGGCGAGACCGACGGCACCCTCGGCTCCCTCTTCGACCTCAATGCCAGCGTCATGCGCGGGCCGTTCTCCGGGCCGAACGGGTCCAGTGCCTTCGTCGCCTACGCCCCGCTCCGGCTGCCGGGGCGGTCGGCGGCGATCGTCAGCGTGCGGAGCGACGTGGACGACGGGGTCGGGGGAGCGGCCCGGGAGGAGGTGCTGGCCACCGCGCTGGTGTCGCTCGTCCTCATCGGCATCGTCCTCCTCTGGCGGCATCTCCACCACGAGGCGCGGATCGCCGATCGGACCCGGGCGTCGGAGGAGAAGTTCCGCGGCATCACCCAGGCCGCGCTCCAGCCGATCGTGCTGACCGATGACGCCGGCCGGATCACCTACTGGAACGACGCGGCGACGCGGACCCTGGGCTTCGGCCGCGAGGAGGCGGTGGGCGCGGACCTCCAGGAACGCCTGATCCCCGCCGGCCTCCGCGACGCCTACCGCGCCGCACTGCCGGCGCCGCTGGAGGGCGCGTCGGGGGACGGTGACGGCGCCATGATCGAGCTGGCCGTCCTCCATCGGGACGGCCGCGAGATCCCGGTCGAGCTGAGCATGTCCGCCTTCCGGCTGGAAGGGCGGCGCCACGTCGTGGGGGTCATGAGCGATCTCAGCGCCCGGAAGTGGTACGAGGCCCAGTTGATGGAGCGGGCCCGGCTGTCCCTGATGCTGGCGGAGCTCGGCGGTGTCCTGACCCGAGAGCCGTCCGCCGAGGGGCTGCTCCAGGGCTCCGCGGCCATCCTCTCGAAGCACCTGGACTCGCGGGCCCGATTCTGGCTGGTGGAGGAGGCGTCCGGCCGTCCGATGCCCTCGGGAGACGCGAACCAGGCTCGGGCCCGGGCCGCCGAGGTCCGGCTCGTGGACCGAGTCTCCTCGACGCGAGAGCGGGGCTTCGAGGGGGACGCCTACGTCGGGACGCCAACCTCCCGTCCCTCCGCGGAGGCCATGCTCCAGGCGCTTGCCGGCGAGCTATCCTGGCCCGGGATGGACGGCTCCGGCGACCGGCGGCCCGCGACGGGCGAGGGGATCGTCGGCCTGCCCATGGTCTCCGACGGGATCCTCCGGGGGGTGCTGACCGTCGCGTCCGGCCGCGCTCTCTCCCCCGCGGCGCTCTCCGCCCTGGAGATGGCGGCCGGCGAGCTGGCCCTGGGCCTGACCCGGATCCGACTGATCGCCAACCTCAACGCGGCGAAGCTCCTCGCCGAGTCGGCCAACCGGGCCAAGAGCGAGTTCCTCGCCAACATGAGCCACGAGATCCGGACGCCGATGAACGGCGTGATCGGCATGACCGAGCTGGTCCTGGACACCCGGCTGGACCCCCGCCAGCGCGAGTACATCGAGATCGTGAAGCACTCGGCCGAGTCGCTGCTCACCGTGATCAACGACATCCTCGATTTCTCCAAGGTGGAGGCCAAGAAGCTGGTCCTGGACCCGTCACCCTTCCCGCTCCGTGAGACGGTGGAGGGGACGCTCCGAATCCTCGCGGAGCGGGCCCATGCCAAGGGGCTGGAGCTCGCCTGCCGGGTCTGTCCGGGGCTGCCGATGACGGTGGTCGGCGACCCCCATCGCTTCCAGCAGATCCTCATCAACCTGGTCGGGAACGCCATCAAGTTCACGGAACGGGGCGAGGTCCTGGTCACGGTGGAAGAGGAGGCCGGCAAGGCGGATGCCGAGGCGCTCCACCTCGCCGTCGCGGTGACCGACACCGGGGTGGGCATCCCCGAGGAGAAGCAGGCGCGGATCTTCGAGCCCTTCGAGCAGGCCGACGGCACGACGACCCGGCGATTCGGCGGCACCGGCCTGGGACTGGCGATCTCGAGCCAGTTGATCGAGCTGATGGGCGGGAAGATCGCGGTGGAGAGTCGGCCCGGGCTCGGCAGCACCTTTCGCTTCACCGTCCGCCTGGGCCGGACCGAGGACGTCATCGATCCGGCATCGACGGGGAGCCCGGACGACCTCGCCGGCAGGCGGATCCTGGTGGTGGACGACAACGCCACGAACCGGCGGATCCTCGACGAGGTCCTCCGATCGTGGCGGTCCATCCCGACCCTGGCGGGGAGCGGTGCCGAGGCGCTGGAGTTCCTGGGGGCCTCCGCGTGCGGCGAGCCTCCGTTCGCGGCCGCCCTCCTGGACCTCCTCATGCCCGGCATGAACGGCGTGGAGCTGGCCCGGCGGATCCGGGAGCGGCCGGGCGGGGCGGACCTCCCCCTCATCGTCCTCACCTCCGAAGGGGACCTGAGCGTCGACGTGCCGCTGCGCCAGCTCGGGATCCGGTCGATCCTGTCCAAGCCGGTCCGCCAGGCGGACCTGCGGCGAGCGATCCTGGGGACCATCGAGGCGGAGTCCCCCGCCGCGGGCGTCGGCCCCGACGTCGGGGCGGCGGTGGCCGTCGCCGGGCGGCCGGGCGGTCGCGTCAAGCGGATCCTGGTGGCGGAGGACAACCCGGTCAACCAGCGGGTCCTGCTGGAGCTGATCGTCCGGCACGGCCACGTCGCCGTCGTGGCGGATGACGGCGAGGCGGCCGTCGAGCGGTTCCGCGAGGGGGGCTTCGACCTCGTGCTGATGGACATCCAGATGCCGGGCATGGACGGATTCCAGGCCCTGGCGGCGATCCGAGAGATCGAGGGCCATCGGGCGGGCGGCATCCCGGTCGTGGCCCTGACGGCCCACGCCATGGGCGGGGACCGGGAGCGTTGCCTTGGCGCCGGATTCAACGGATACCTCTCCAAGCCGATCCGCGTCCCCGAGCTGACGGCCCTGCTCGGCGTCGCGCCGCGGGACGACCGCCCGCCGCCGGACGCCGCCCCGCGGCTCTTCGATCGCCCCACGGCGCTCGAGCAGGCCGGCGGCGACGAGGACCTGCTGCGGGACCTCCTGCGGATGATCGTCGACCGCGCCCCGGAGCAGCTCGAGCGGGCCGGCGATGCCCTCGCCGCCGGCGACACGGCGGAGGCGGCCCGCTGCCTCCACACGCTCAAGGGCTCGGTCGGCTTCTGCCTCTCGCGGCGGTCGCTCGCCCCGCTGGAGGGCCTGGAATCGCTCTGCAAGGAGGGCCGCCTTCAGGAGGCCCGGGGCCGCCTCCCGGGGATCGCGGCGACCCTCGAGGCCCTCCTCGACGAGATCCGCCGCGAGGTCGGGTGCGAGGCCGAGCCCGCGGCGGCAGGGGCCATGGACTTCCGATAGTCGTATTCCTATTTAAGTAGCGCACAAGGGGTAGATTCCCGATGAATGCAGTTGCCGAGCCGTCGGCGGACGTGGTGGGGATGGGGGCGGCACAGAATCCAACCGTCGAGCGGCCGCCGTTGGTCCGCATCCTGGTGGTGGACGACAACCCGGTCGATCGGCTCCGCGTGGGCAGGCTGGTCGAACGAGATCCGAGGTGCCGGGCCGTCTTCGCCGCCAACGGGCTCGAGGCGATGGATCGGCTGGCCGATCACGCGATCTCGGTGGTCCTGACCGACCTCCAGATGGAGGGCATGGACGGCCTGGAGCTGGTCCGGGCGATCCGCCGCGAGCACGCCGAGATCCCCGTGATCCTGATGACCGCCCACGGCAGCGAGCGCGCCGCGATGGAGGCCCTGCGGGTCGGGGCGTCCGATTACGTGCTCAAGAACAAGCTCGCCCAGGAGCTGCAATCGGTCCTCTCCCGGCCCCTCCGCACCGCGGCCGCGGGGCATCGGCGGCGGGCCTGCCTGCAGGCCCTCTCGCGGCAGGAATCCACCTATGCGATCGGCAACGACCTGGACCTCGTGCCGGCGATGCTGGAGATCCTCCGCGAGGACCTGGTCCGGCTCGCACGGTGGGATTCCGCCGAGCTGATGCGAGTGATCATCGCCATCGACGAGGCCCTCCGCAACGCCATCTGCCACGGCAACCTGGAGGTCAGCTCCGAGCTCCGCGACGGCGGTGAACGCCGCTTCGAGGCCGAGGTGCGGAGGCGAGCGAGCGAGGCCCCGTACCGCGATCGCTCGGTCCGGCTGGAAGTCGCCCACGACCCGGACCGCTCGACGTTCGTCATCCGGGACGAGGGCCCGGGATTCGACACCTCGCGGGGCAGCCGGACGATCGAGCCGGAGGACCTGCTTCGGTGCAGCGGCCGCGGGCTCCTGCTCATGAAGTCGTTCATGGACGAGGTCTACTTCAACCGGGCGGGCAACCAGGTGACCCTCGTGAAGCGGCGTCACATCGACGCGATGCCGCCGATGCCTACGGCGATCGAGGCCGATCCGCCGTCAACGCCGCCGGTGGAGGCCGCCGCGACGTGCACCGACCCGGCGGGCGAACGGCCCGCGACGTCGTCAGCCCCGCCGGTCCGGGTCGGTGCCGGGACGGGGAATCGGACGAACGAGTCGGACTTCGCGCGGCGGCTCCTCGACCAGCTCCACAACGCCGTCTTCTACGTCGATCGGTCGCGTCACATCGTCTACTGGAACGAGGCCGCCGAACGGCTCACGGGATACTCGGCCGCCGAGGTCATCGGCCGGCGATGCAGCGACGGGCTCCTCGATCACCAGGCCCAGGATGGCTGCCAGCTCTGCGATCGAGGCTGCCCGCTGCTCAAGGCGATCACCGACAAGTCCACCACGCAGGAGCGCGCCTTCCTCCGTCACAAGGACGGCCGCAGGATCTCCGTGGACGTTCGATCCCTCCCCGTCCTGGGCGAGGGGGGCGCGGTCCTCGGGGCCGCCCAGGTATTCACCGACGCCACCTCCAGCCTCATGGTGGAGAGTGCCTTCCGCCAGGTCCGCGAAGCGGCGGACCGCGACCCCTTGACCGGGGTGGCCAATCGCCGCTACTTCGATCCGGCGCTGGCCGCCCAGCTCGAGAATGCCCGCCGATCGGGGAGTCCATTCTCCCTGATCATGGCCGATCTCGACCATTTCAAGCTGGTCAACGATACGTTCGGTCATGAGGTCGGAGACATCGCGCTCACCCGTTTCGCCTCGGTCCTTCGCTTGCAGTCCCGGCCGCTGGACCTGGTCGCCCGGTTCGGGGGGGAGGAGTTCATCGTGCTCCTGCCCGGGACGAGGGTGCAGGCGGCGGCCCAGATTGCCGAGCGACTGCGTCGGGCGACGCCCGAAGCGACCCCCCCGGAGATGGGGAGTCGCCTCCTGACGGCAAGCTTCGGAGTGGCCCAGTCGCTCCCCGACGAGGGCCGGACGGACCTCCTCCGACGGGTGGACGCGGCGCTCTATCTGGCCAAGGCTCAGGGCCGCGATCGCGTGGCGGTGGCCGGAGGTGATGTCCCGTCCTGACCGCGGTGCGACTTGCTCTCGACCGGTGCTCGAGCGGAGGTCCGGCCCCTGGCCCGCGCTCCGCCCCTCGCCGGATACCGCCGCCGCGGCGCCGTGCCGTCGCCCTGGCCTGGGTCGACCGTCCGGGCCTGAGGGGAGGACTCGAGCGCCATCTGGAAGGGGTCACCGGACGCCGGGCCCGCCTCGGCCTCCGGGCCCACGGCGGGGAGCTCCGCCTTGCGTCCCTTCGAGCCGAGCGGGCTGCCGATGAAATTGCCGGGGACGCCGTTGAGCCCCGCCCCGCCCCGATTGTTGGTGCCGTAGCCGGGCATCGGCCCGAAGTTGCCGCCCCCGCCGACGTAGTTGCCGGCTGCATTGAACCCCTGGACCTCGCCGAACCCGTTGACCGCGCCGGGACCGGCATAGCCTCCGAAGGTATTCAGGCCGGCCATCGAGTTGAAGGGGTCGAGATTGTACCCAAAGCCGCCGTAGGTGCCCACGCCGCTGACGGCGCCGATGGTCCCGAATGGACCGCCGTTGAGGATGGCCGCCCCCCCATTTCCCATGGCTCCGGAGGCGTTCCCGCCGAGTCGTCCGAGGAGCCCGCCGAGGGCGGCCGGGCTGGCCGCGCCGCCGCCGCTGACCGCGGCCGGGATCGGCACGGTCGTGAATCCGGTGACCTCGTTGAAGCCCACGTTCAGCCCCATCCGGACGTACGTCCCGGGGGGCACCACCGCCGGCGTCACCCCGAGCATCGCGCCGCTGGGCGCGACGCCTACTCCCGGTGCAAACCCCACGGCCTGGGCCCAGGCCGATGACCCGGTGGCGGCGATCAGGCCGGCGAGGAACGCCGCGAAGCGGACAGCACGCGTCACCCTGGTTGCACTCATGGCTCACCCCCGGACGGGCCGGTTTCGGGACGAGGTCAGTCCTGGCCGCGGATCAGGAGACGAGCCGGCGAACTTGCTCCGCCGTCCTCGCCTCGAGCAGCTCGCGGCCGATCGCCGAGAGGCTCCCCGGATCTCGCTTCGCGAGCAGCCGGCGGATGGCCGGTACGCGGTCAACCGCCATGCTCAGCGAATCCACCCCGAGGGCGGCGAGGACCACGGCCCCTTCGTGATGAGAGGCCATCTCGCCGCAGACGGAGACCGGACGCCCGGCACGATGGGCCGAGGCGATCATCTCTCCTATCATTCGCACGAGTCCCGGGTGAAGCAAGTCGTCTTCCTGCGCACCCACCGGATCTTCCCGGCCAATCCCCATCGCCGACGCGATCAGGTCATTCGTCCCCAGGGCCACGAAATCGACGCGACTTGACCATTCCTCGACCATCGGGGCGACCGCCGCCACCTCGATCATCATCCCCAGCGGGACCTGGCTGTCGAACGGCAGGCCCTCGGCCTGGAGCTCGCGGCGGGCCTCCTCCACGGTCTCGAGTGCGAACTCGAGCAGGCGCGGACGCGTCACCAGGGGGACCAGGAGCCGGACCGGGCCGCAGGCGCCGGCTCGCAGGATGGCCCGGACCTGCTCCTTGAACAGCCGCTGCAAGATCGGGGACTCGAGCACGAGCCGCCAGTCGAGCTTCTGCGCGGCGGACTGGCTCGAGGCCGCGCCTTGCCCCAGCTTGTCCGGCCGGAGGTCGAACGTCCGGATCGTCGCCGGACGGCCGTGGAGCGACTCCACCAGCTTGCGGTAGATCTCGAACTGCTCCTCCTCCGTCGGCAGCGTCCGCCGCGCCAGGAAGAGCATCTCCGACCGATACAGGCCCACCCCCTGCGCGCCGTAGGCGCAGACCCTGGCGGCCTCGCTCAGGAGGTTGACATTGGCCTCCACCCGGGGCAGGCCGGGAAGGCCCTGATCGGCGTCCTGCCGCGCGTGCCCCCGTTCCCCGAGGTCGCCGTTCAGTGGGGCGGTGCCGTTGAGGCCGACGTCGCTCCGGGGTTCACGCGCGTCGGGCCCTTCGCCCCGTTCGTCCGTCGACGGGTCGATGACGATGCGTCCGGCCGTGCCGTCGATCTGGAGGAGCTGACCATCCTCCACGCAGTCCAGCAGGCCCTCGATCCGGCCGACCATCGGGATCCCCAGGCTGCGGGCGATGATCACGGCGTGGCTCTGCGGCCCGCCGTGCTCCACGACCACACCGTCCAGGTGATCGAGATCGACCGCGAAGAGGTCGAGCACGGACGCCTCATGGGCCACCAGGATCAGCCGCCCCTCGCCGGGCTGGTCCGTCGCCTCGTCCTCGGTGGGGCGGAGGTGCCAGAGGATCCGGCGGAAGACGTCCTTGATGTCGAAGATCCGCTCCCGGAAATACGGATTGGAGAGCTTCTGGAAGGTGGCGATGTACTTGTCGAGCGTCCGGACGACGGCGCTCTCGGCGGAGGCGTCGGGGCCGAGGCAGGCGGCCAGGTCCCGCTCCACCGTGCTGTCCTGGAGGATCATGAGCTGGGCCTGGAGGATCGCGCCGTGATCCTCGCCGACGAGCAGCGAAATCTTGCGGCTGAGCCGGGTGATCTCTTCCCGGGCGGCGTCCATGGCCCGGCGGAGCCGCTGGCCCTCGACCGCGAGGTCGCAGCCGGTCGCACCGGCGGCCGCCGCCGGCTCCGCCTTCTGGCCGATCACATAGGCCCGCCCCAGTCCCGAGCCCGGCGACAGGGGGAGCCCGTCGAGCCGCCGGGGCGGCCGGGCGCGGTCCTCGGCGTCCGCCGCGGCCTCGTCCACGTGCGCGGCGGCCACGCTCTCCAGCATCCGGGCCCCGGAGACGAGCGGGGCGAGCTGCGAACCGACCGTGATCAGCATCCGGATCTCGTTGGGCGAGAACGGCCGCCTCTCCGCGGTCTGGACCACCAGCACCCCCTGGATGCTCGCCGATTCGATGACCGGCACGCCCAGGAAGGAGTGGTACGGATCCTCCCCGGCCTCGGGGAAATACTTGAATCGATGATGCGTGAAGGCGTCCGCCTCCATGATCGGGCTCATCCGCTCGGCCACCAGTCCCGTCAGCCCCTCGGAGAGCTTCATCCTCACCCGGCCCACGCTCGAGGCGTCCAGCCCGACCGTCGCCGCCAGCACCAGGTCCCCCGATTCCGGCTCGATCAGGTAGACCGAGGCCACGTCCGTCGCGAATCGCTTCTGGATCAGCCGGACGATGTTATCGAGCGTCTCGTGAGGATTGTGCGAGTGCGAGATCAACTGGCTGACTTCTTCCAGGGTCAGCAGCAGGGAGCTCTCGTGGGCCGGTGCCAGGGCGGTATCCGCGAAATGATCCATGTCGTTGGGTCAACGCTCCTCGCGGTCTGAAATCGCTACGGCCCGGCTCGCACGAACCGACGTCCCGGGAACCAGCGCGGGAGATTTAGCAATGGCCGTGCCACTACCAAAAGTGGAAGACGCGCAATCGTTTGAGACACGACCTCGAGGCGGAAAATCCGTGACCCCGACGGGGATTGAGAAATCCGGCCGGGTTCCGGGGCTTCCGCGATCGACCGACGGGCGGATTTCTCCTTGAGCCCGGAGAGTTGGCACCGCTTGCAATCACATTGTGCAGTTCGGGCGATCCTAGGCGCGCACGATCCTTGCACGCAGGTTTTCGAGGCCCCGCAGGGCGTTGCGGGTGTCGACGATGAGGCTCGCGTGGGCGGCGATGCTCGGCCAATCATAGGCCGAATGATCGGTGACGACAACCAGGACATCCCGAGATCGGATGTACTCGGGCGTCAGCTCGCGGCTCGACATCGCCGGGTTCGGGTAATGACGCATGGGGGGAAGAGTCGGGATGTGCGGGTCGTTGTAGTCCACGTCCGCACCCTTCTTGCGGAGCCGGTCCAGGAGCTCGAACCCCGGGGACTCGCGGGGGTCATCCACATCCTTCTTGTAGGCCATGCCCAGGAGCGTGATCTTGCTCCCCCTGAGGGGCTTCGCCGCGTCGTTGAGCGCGTCGGCAATCCGCCCGACGACGTAGGCGGGCATGGACGTGTTGATCTCGCCGGCGAGCTCGATGAACCGGGTCGCCATCCCGTGCTTGCGGGCCACCCAGGTGAGGTAGAAGGGGTCGATCGGGATGCAGTGGCCCCCCAGGCCGGGTCCGGGGTAGAACGCGCTGAAGCCGAACGGCTTGCTGCGGGCGGCCTCGATCACCTCCCAGACGTTGATGCCCATCCGGTCGTAAAGGACCTTCAGCTCGTTGACCAGCGCGATGTTGATCGCGCGGTAGGTGTTCTCGAGGATCTTGCAGGCCTCCGCGACCTCCGGGCTGGAGACCGGCACGACCCGGACCACGACCTTCCCGTACAGGGTCGCGGCCAGCTCCAGCGCCGGGGGGTCCAGGCCGCCCACGACCTTCGGGATGGTGGGTGCGGAGAACTGCGGGTTGCCGGGATCCTCGCGCTCCGGGCTGAAGGCCAGGAAGAAGTCGCGGCCGGCACTCAGGCCGCTCGCCTCGAGGATCGGCAGGACGACCTCGCGGGTCGTCCCCGGGTAGGTCGTGCTCTCCAGGACGACGAGCTGTCCGGGCCGGAGCCGCGCGGCGATGGCCTCGGCGGACCTGATGATGTAGGTCAGGTCCGGCTCGCGGGCCTCGGTCAGCGGGGTCGGGACGCAGATGATGACGGCGTCGGGCTCGCCCAGCCGGCCGAAGTCCGAGGTGGCCTCGAAGCCCTGCTCGCGCATCGAGCGGACGGTCTCGTCGCTGATGTGGCCGATGTAGCTCCGGCCGGCCGCGAGCTTCTCCACCTTGGACGCGTCCACGTCGAAGCCGAGGACCGCGACCTTCTTCTCCGTGAACGCCCGCGCCAGGGGGAGCCCCACGTAGCCCAGGCCGATGATCCCGACCCGGACCGACCCGGCGCGGATCCTCTCCATCAGCTCGGCCGCATGGTCATGGGCCTTCGGGGTCTCGACCTGATCTTGCCGGCTCGCCATGACTCTCCGATTCCCGGCAAAAAGGGCGACGTCATCCATCGCCGCGCCGGGACCTCTGAATCTATCGATTCGCGGCCGGGTTGGGGAGTGAGGAGTGGCCCGGCCACTCGAGGTCTCGGATCCAGGGCCGCGGCTTGGCTTCGGTCGTCACCCGGACTGCTTCGAAAGCCTCGCCGCAAGTCCTTGCGTCGCAAGGGCCTGGTCTCGGTTTTCGATTGGCTTCGCTCCCCCCCCGCCGGGACATGAAACTTCGTCCGGGCTTGCACTCGGAGTCTTAAATGGATCGTGGCAAAGCGACGCGATCGCATCGTACGCCAGTCGGGATCGTTTGCCCGGCCCCGGCCTTCTCGCTCGCGCGTGGAACGAACCCGCCCGGCTCCGTCCCTTCGCGACAGCCTCGACTCGACGCGTCCCCATCGATCGTCCCGGCCGCATGTCATCGCGGCGGATCTCCCCGGCCTCTGCGTCCCGGTGGCCCTTGGCGCGCACGCTCCTTGCGAATGAAGTCCCTACAAGGAGAGTGCGCCATGTTTCGGACTTTTCGTTCGCCTCCCTGATGATTTTTCGGGCCGGATGCCGATGGCAGGCCGCAGGATCGTCAGAATCGGACCAGTTCGCCAGGGAGCCAAGTCTTCTGCACCCATGACCAGGACGGAGGCTGGCCCGGAGTCGGGGGCTATTCCCATGACCGCGTCTTGAAGCCCAGGCTCGCCGCGTTCTCGCTCACCGCGCGACGCACCTGATCGGACGCGCCCTCCGGGAACTCGGCGCTGATTTCCAGGGTGATGCTCAAGGTGGCGTTCGAATCGCCGGCAAGCAGGCTGATGATCTCGTCGGCGACCTCCACGAGCTTCACCTTGGCGCCCGCGGGCTTGATCTCGATCGAACCGTGGAAGGCCCGCGGCTTCTTCAACGGAGGCGGGGGGGGGGGCGGCGGAGGCGTGATGATGGGGCCCGGGCCGCTTCCGGGGATGGGTCCGGGACCCTCGCCTCCCTTGCCGCCGACCGGACCCTCCGGCGGCTTGAGCTTCGCCTCATACCGCCGGGCGGCCTCGGGCTCGATGAGGAGGAGGGTGTCGTCGAGCTGGACGTTGCCGTCGCCGAACTGGAATCCCAGGTAGGTCTCGCCGTCCTGGCCGAGGGCCGTGCCGAAGAAGTCGCGGGACGAGGCACCGGTGCGGATGGCCTGGGCGAGGGTCTGCCGGTGCTTGAGCCTTGGCAGGTAGAGATACCGCAGCGAGTCCTCCCAGAAGGCCATGGCGCCGGCGGCGGTCTTGCCCCCCTTCCAGTAGAGCTCCTTCAGCTTCGAGCAGAGGTGGATCGGCGACCAGACGTCGATGACCAGCTCGTTCTCGCGGCAGGTCCGCTCGATCTCCTCGGCCGCGTGGCCGCTCGTCGTGTTGAGCGGGAACGACTCGACCCGGGGCGAGGTCTCGGTCGCGTCGTCCAGGACCGGGCAGAGGAGCCACCGGAAGCACTCGCGGGCCGCCCGGGGGAGCACGGCCGCCGCCGCCGCGGCCTCCTTCTCCGCCTGCTTGCGCTGGATCATGTCGATGTTGAGCCGGCCCTCGTTCACGTCATTGACGATGCTCGACCAGGCCAGGGCCACCCGGGTGGCGTCCCGGAGCCGGTTCAGCACGACGCCGTCCGCGGCCAGGAAGAGGAGCCGGTTGGCCCGGTGCCGGGGCTGGGAACCGTGCATCCGCAGGTGCTCGAGCAGGCCGCCGACGGCCTGGGAGGGATCTTCCTTGAGGAACGGCTGCTCGGGGGGGAGCACGACGAGCCGAAGCGCGCCGTCGTCGGGCACGTCCGAATGGGGCGTGAAGACGTGGACGCCCTCGAAGGGGGAGGCATTGGCGAGGAGCTTGCGGGTGGTCTCCTCGATCTTCTTGCGGACGTCGGTCTTGAGGTCGAACCGCTGCTTTCGGTCCTCCATCTCGCGGCGGAGGTTGGCGCGGACGTCGAACCAGAACCGGGTCGCGGCGGCGGCCTTGTCGCCGGAGCTGTTCAGGTAGTGGAGCCGGTCGGCCAGCCGGCCCAGGGCGTCGGCGTAGACCGCCGTGGTCTGGCCCGGCTGGAGGCAGCCCAGCAGGACCCGGCCCCGGTCCAGGCCGCGGATCCCGGGCCTGGCCGCCACGCTCGCCGGCGCGGAGCCGAGGAAGAGCGTCCGGGCGACCCGCCGGGCCGCGTTCACCTGGCCGAACCGCGGCTCCTTGCCCTCGAGCTCGGTGGTCTCCGCGCGGTCGCCGTCGATGTCCTTCTCGATGACCGCGTCCCAGGCCGGGGAGAGGAGATAGGTCATCTCGTTGCGGACGTCGCCGTCGGCCAGCGGCAGGCTGCCGGGGAGGATCAGGAGGTCCTTGTTGTCGGCCTTCCAGAGGCGGGCGATCACCTTGGCCATCAGCTTCAGGACGCCGCGGGTGCGCTGGAAGCCGTCGATCGTGGACCAGTCCTCGTAGAGCCGGTCGAAGACCTCGGGGTGGATCGGGTACGCCTGCGTCAGCCGGTCCAGGTAGCGGCCCTCCTGGGTCTCGCTCGGGAGCTTCGCCCCCTCGGCGACGTAGGCGTCGGCGAAGCCGCGGCAGACCTCGTCCCGGGCCTTCAGGTCCTTGATCGGCTCGAACAGGCGGCGGCGGACGATCTCGAACGCCTCCTCGCTGCCGACCGGCTTCCAGAGGGCCTGGACCCGGCCGAAGGTCTTCTCGAGCGCCCGCAGCGCCGCCACGCCGCGGGTCGAGCCGGCCTCGATGTCGGACTCGGGCAGGCTCGCCAGCAGGACGGCCGTGGGGACCAGCTTGGCCGCCTCGGTCAGGGCCTGGAGGAACGAGAGGTTGCTGTCGTACGTGCCGCCGGAGAGGGGGACGCGGTCCGGGAACTGGCGGATGTAGGCGACCAGCTCATCCATCAGGATGACGCAGGGGGCGAACGTCTCCAGCAGCGTCCGGAGGACATCCTTGCCGGGCGAGGTGCCGTTGTCGTCGGCCTCCTTCACGAGAGACAGCCCGTCGCCGCCGCCGAGCTGCCAGGCGAGCTCGCCCCAGAGCGTCTTCACGGTGGTCTTGCCGTGCTTCCACGGCTGGCCCGGGGCGTGGGCGGTGCCGTCGAGGACAGCGACCCGGGTGGGAGGCAGGTCCATGAGCCCGGCCCGCTCGATCAGGGTGGGGATGCCCTGAAGCTCCGAGATCGGGCACTTCCGCGCGGCCAGGTGGAGCGCGGCGAGCATCGTGTGCGTCTTGCCGCCGCCGAAGGCGGTCTGGAGCTGGATGACCGGCTCGCCCCCGCGCCCGCTCAGCCGCTGGGCGACCTGGGTCAGCAGCAGCCGCATCCCCTCGGTGATGTAGGTCCGCTCGAAGAACGCCCGCGCGTCCTGGTACTCGCCGGCCGCCTTGCCCGAATGCACCGCCGTGATATCGGCGGCGAACTCCGCCTGGAGGAAGGTCCCCTTGAGCACGTCGCCGTGGGGGACCGCGACCTCACGCCAGGGCTTCAGATGCATGGCCTGTGTCCTCACGCCCGGCGCACGGTCCAGCCGAAACTCCGACCGTCGTTCAGGCTGGCGATGCGGGGGTGGTTGTCGATGGCTCGGAGTCGTTCCTTGAGTTTCAGGACGAGCTTGCTGACGTCTTCCGTCGGATGCAACCTCGTGGGGTTGCGGGGTTGCTCCAGGTGCAGCACCACCTTCACGTCCCGGCATTGCAGCGCGAGGGACGCGAACCCAGCCTCGTCTTCCTTCGTCGCCCGCCATCTGGCGGCTGCCAGGCCGGCGAGCGTGTCGCGCACCTTGATCACGATCTCCTCGACGAGCTCCAGGTTCTTCTGCCGGGGCGCGACCTCGTAATCCTTGATCTCGATCAGCCAGAGGCAATCCCGGGATGAGGATGGAAAGGCGACCAGATCGACCCCCTTGCAACCGCCGCCGACGCTCTGGAAAGACCGGATGTAGTAGGTCCACGCGTCATACTTCATGGCATTCCAGCCGTCCGGGAAATCGAAGGTCAGCCTCCCCTCGGTGATCGATATCACTGGGCGGCCTCCGCTTCCAGGTAGCGATCCGACTGGTTCAGCTCCTCATCAAGGGCCGCGATGTCACCGACATCTTCGATGGCTTCGCCTTGTCGGACGGTCACACCTGCCTCTCCGGGATGGAGCCCGAAGAAGCGGCGGGACACGGTGGCGAACTCGGAACCGCGGAGCAGGATATCGAGCTCGCGCATCAGGAACAGGCTGTGGGTTGCGATAACGACCTGGATGCCGGAGAGGCTCAGTTGGAGGATGGTCCGGGCGATCCGCTTGAGGATTTTCGGGTTCAGGTTTGCTTCCGGCTCGTCCCAGAAGAGGGAGCCGGACTCGACCAGGGAACCGTTCGCGATCAGGCGGGCGAGCATCGCCAGCTTGCGCATCCCTTCGGCGACCAGGTGAGCTTCCAGGTCGCCGGACCTGCCCCTCACGTAGAAGCGGTCGTGGTCGAGGATGACCGGTCCGCCCATGGCCTCTTCGAGCGGACGAAGCAGCTCCTGGATTCTTACCACCTTCGCACCGCGAGCGAGTGGGGCGCCGAGGAGGATGCACGTATCTCTCCAGGTCTCCTCGAAAGGAAGTTCGGTCGTCTCGTAGAGAGAGACGAATCCGGGGTATATGGTCATGAGCTCGCGGGTCGGGAAGAAGACCGGCGGCTTCCTCTCCCACATGAACGGGTGAAACTGGACGGCGACCTCATCCTGAGACCTGTACTGGAGCTTGAACTTGAGGACAGGACGATTGGGCCGGAACAGGGCCTCGACTTCGCAGGGTTCCGAATCGTGGCTCCGTCGCACCAGTCGCCCGAGCTCGTCGGGGCGAAAGACGGCCCGGAGCTTTCGGGCGATCTCGGACTCGAGGTATCGCTGCGTCGGATGAGCCGGAACGTCTTGTTTCCTCGTCGGCGCGACCACGGATTGAAGGGCGTAAGCGGCCTTCAGCAGATGAGACTTGCCCGTCCCATTCTCCCCCACGACGACGTTCAGGCCGGGGGCGAACGAGAAGTCGGCGTCGGCGAAGACGGTGAAGTTCTTGAGGTGGAGTCGGGTCAGCATCAATCGGCTCCCGGGTCGTCGAAGAGTCGGCCCTGCTGGTCTCTGGGGGTGGTCCGGCTCATGGCGACCTCGATGCCGGACCAGCCGGTGACGACCTCATTGTACGCCCGGGCATCCTCGGCGCGACCGGCGCGTTCGGAGAGGGTGTAGAGGCGATAGGCGAGCTGGCGGGCGGCCTCGGCCCGGGCCCCGATGCCGGCGAGCACGGCCGCCCCGCCGGCGTCGCCGTCGGCGTTGTAGGCCCGGATGAGCTGATGAAGGGCCTCCCAGACGGGGAGCCGCTTGTCCGTGGCCGGGTCCCAGTCGGCCGGGTACTCCCGCCACTTGCGGAGGCGGACGTTGCCGCCGCCGGCCTCGATCACGCCCGACTGCTGGACGCCGCCGACGCTCGTCCCCTTGGCTCGCGCCAGGGTGTCCGCCTCGCCGAACTTGCCGGTCTCCCAGCCGTGCTGCTCGAACCAGTGGAGGCAGAACTGGGTGTCGGCGTCGAAGTCGTCCTCGGCCAGGAACCGGTTGATGAGCTGAAGCGCCGTCTTCACGCTCATCGGCGTCCCGTCGGCCTCCAGCACCGCCTCATACCGGCTGAAGATCGCCATCCCCGGCCCGATGATCGCCTGCGAGAGGTCCACCGGAGCGACGGGGGAGGGCTTGCCCTCGCTCTGCCGCGTCATGTCGTCCAGGGCCTTGGGAAGGGCCTCGTTGAGCATCCGGACGAACTGGCGGCGGGAGATCGTGCCGGCGTCCCTCGAGCGCGGGCGGCAGACGAGGATGATGGAGGAGGCGAGGGCGTTGGAATCCAGATCCCGTGAGCGGCCTGCCCTCTCCGTTCGCATTGGCCATGTACCGGTGACGGCCAAACCGGACCTTAGGACGGCGTCCAAAAACGTTTCCCACCCAGTGCTATTAGTCCCGGTCAGCTCTGTTTCTGACTGCTTGAATGCGTAGTAAATGGAAATGGGCGCGGAGCGATGAGACCGAAGTGCCAGGTTGTGCATCACTTGTGTCATGCCGTCGAGGAAAAACCGCTCGGCAGTCTCCTTGCTCCCATGGCGGAATGTATTTGCAACAAGTTCCTGAGACTTAGGCACTGATATCGTAGCTAATATATGCGAATAAATTGGGCGTATTGATCTGCGCAGCCATACGTAGAAGAAATCAGAAAGATCAGCATATCCAATATTGTCGTAATAGGGAGGATCGGTTGAAATAAAACAATGATTAGGTATGGACTCGAGAGAAGCGGCGTCTGCCTGGGATGCTGTGCTAGTCTGATTACCACTGGTAGGACAGCCTTCAAGGGACCCGGCCACAATCTTTACAGATCCCTCGAAGGAGCCTCCGATGTCAGAGAAGAAATTCACTTCCGCAAAATCCCAGAGCATCGGAATTGCTTGTCGGGAGAATAGTCCTTTCGGGCGGTCTTCCTTGCTATACCAAGGGACGATCATACAACCGTACTCAGTCATCTTATCGGCGGAGAATGCCAAGTAGAGGCTTACAGCCTCGGCATAGGCTCTGGCTCCAGCGCCACCCGCGTCAAGGCCGTGATCGTCATTGGGGAGCCCGCCCGCAATAGCGTCGCGACATATCCGTTTCCGAGCCTCGCCGACCAGATCGCTGAAGGTCGTCAATGCCACCAACTGACGAGGAGTGAAGAGATCACCAAACGTCAGCATGCCGTACAGTTGTACGCGAAAACCGAGGGCCTGATCGGGAATCTTGAGATCCGGCTTCCACGCCGCCTCTGCTTCGGCTGCGAGCGTTTCCTGTGCGGTGGTCGGCGCAAGGTACACCCGCCCACGATCCCCTTCCGCGACGATCGCCATCAACTTCTGACCCATCCGTCCGGCCATCGCTTCGCCTCGAAGATAGTCGAAGGTCATTGGTGCATCGGACATTAGACAACGGAAGCCTTTCTGCTTGCCGAATGATGTCCCCCCCTTCGCCACCGCCGGCGGCTTCCCCACTTTCACCTTGAACTCATAGCCATTCTTGCCAATCACGGGCTCAACGTACGCTTCCTTGCCCTCCTTGCTGCTCAGGATGAAGGTGCTGGCCAGTGGCACCTCCACGTGCGAAAACGCCGGGTTCGGGCTCTTGACCGTCCGCGCCCAAAGCCAGGCAATCACGGTCAGCATCTGGCCCTGGTAGGGCACGAGGTCGGGCCGTTCTTTGACCATCACCTTCGTGATCTCTACCTTCGGGTAGAAATGGCCGATGCGCTTGAACGCCTCGTCGCGCATCCAGGCGCCATACCGGCGGACATCCTCGGCTAGGCCCGCGACGCCTTGCCAAGCCATCAGAGCGTTGCTCGCGCCGGGATGGACAGGAGGGAGGTTGGCGAACTTCGGCGGGATCTCGATCATTGCCTTGTTGATCAGCACCGCGACCGGGTTCAGGTCGCTGGCAGAGGCCTCCAGCCCAAGGCGCTGGGCCTCCAGTGGGATCGAGCCGCCTCCCGCGAATGGGTCGTGTAGGACGGGCATCTTTGCCGGATTGAATAGCTCCTTCGCCCGCGGGTGGTCCTTGTTCAGTTCGCAGGTCTCACACCACGCCTTGCGAATCTCCTCTCGAGCGAGCTCCAGAACGGATTCCTTCGTCGTGTTCTCCCACTTCACCAGTTCTTCGATGATCCCGAAAAGACGCTTTCGGCTCGAGGCCCAACTCGCCTTCAGGTGGCCCGGAGGGGCTTCGCCCGAGTGCTCCACCTCCCATCGCCATGACGGGTCGTTGACGAGCTGCGCGAAGATCACGGCTCGTGCCGCCGCCAGTGGTCGCTGAGCCCACCATTTATGCAGGGCCGATGGATTTCCTCGGTAGATAAACCCCTCTCGCTTGCATGCGTCATTGATCGCATCCAGCGGCAGGGCCACCTCGATGAGCTTCTTGGGCGCGATCACGGGATGGTCCATCGGCGTCATGCCTCGGCTCTCTGGAGCAGCTCGCTCAGCTTGTAGTTGATCGACGACACGCCCCAGCCCGGCTCGCGGTCGAAGGGGTTTCGGATGTAGTACGGTCCCTCGACGCGGTCCTCGTCGCCGACCAGGACGATCGCCAGGACGAACTTGTCCCCCTGGTTGAAGGCGTAGAGCATCTCGTTCCGGGTGATGGTGACCGTGGCGGCCCCCTTGACCCGGCCCTTCACCTCGATGTGCCGCGGCTCGGGCGACCTGGCGTCGATCGCGGGCGGGTGTGACGTGAGATCCCAGCCGCATTTCGCCGCCGAGACGTCCACCACCCGGCAGCCCCGCGCCTCCTCGGCCTTCCGCACGGCCTCCATCGCCAGCCGCTCGATCCGGGCGCGGGCGATGGCGTCGGCCAGGTACGCGGAGCCCTTCGCGCTCTCGTCGCCGCGAAGCGCCCGCATCAGGCCATCGGGGACGACGAGCGCTCCGCCCAGGACGACGGGCGTGCCGCTGATGATGTGCCGCATGGCCAGGAGCTCGCGGCGCCGGTTCTCGAGCCGTCCCTCCAGGTCGTTGACCGTCCGGCGGGCGTTCTCGAGGTTGAGCCGCACGTCCTTGCCGGCGGCGACGTCATCCTTGAGCCGGAGCCAGCGGTCCGACCAGAAGGCGATCTCCTTGCTCAGCCGGTCGTGGACCGCGGCGAGCGTCCGGTCGACGTGGTCGAGCCGCCGCCCCGAGACCTCGCGGACGTGCTCGGGCACGAGCGTCTCCGCCGCCCGGGCGACCGCCCGCTGTTCCTGCCCGGCGTCGATCCAGTCGTCGGCGAGGACGCCCTTCAGGAGCGGGCGCTCGGCCTCGTTGAGCGGCTCGAAATCCAGGTGGGGCGCCCAGCCGGCGAACGAGGTGGAGCCGTCGGGGTTCACCCGGATGAACTGGAGCCGTTTCGAGAGGACCAGGCCGTCCCCCGACCGGATCTCGTGCGTGAGCAGGAACATCAGCCAGGGGTCGAGCCCGTCGTCGGCCGGGTCCACGAGCACGCAGCCCCGCCGCAGGAGGTTGGCGTGCTCCTCCAGCAGCAGGTCGCTGACGGCGAGCATCAGCGGGTGCCCCGGGTGCATCAGCACGGCCCGCGCCTGGCCCGGCTTCTCGACCGGCTGCACGGCCTCCTTCTCGAAGCAGACGCGGTCGTACCGCTTCAGGACCGGCTCGATCTCGCGGCGGTTCCGGCCGGTGATCCGGCGGTCGCGGTCGCGGACCGAGACCGGCACGTGGGTGATCTCGTACCGACCCGGCTCGCGGGGGTAGATCGAGCCGCCGAGCTGCTCGAAGGCCTTGAGGAAGAAGGACCGGACGAAATACGGCTGGAGCCGACGCGCCTCGGCCTTCTCCATCTCCTCCTTGACGGCGAAGAGCCGGTCGGGACTCATGCTCTCCTGGGCGAGCGCATTGCGGTCCAGCAGCGACTTCAGGTGGTCGCGATCCAGGGCCTGGTCGATCCGGCGGCTGAGCCGGGCCCGGACCTCCGGCTGGTCGCCGTAGCGGATCGCCTGGATGAGCAGGTCCTTCAGGCTGGTGCCCTCGAAGACCTCGCCCAGGATGTCGAAGACGCGGCCCTGGAGGGCGTCGCTCTCGGCGGAGAGCTTCTCCAGGAGCCGGTGATAGACGTCCCCCTCGCGGGTCTCGCGGGCGACCAGGTTCCAGAGGTGGCAGACCTCCACCTGGCCGATCCGGTGGATCCGGCCGAATCGCTGCTCGAGCCGGTTGGGGTTCCACGGCAGGTCGTAATTGACCATCAGGTTGGCGTTCTGGAGGTTCACGCCCTCGCCCGCGGCGTCGGTGGCGACCAGGATCCGGACGTCGGGATCGGACCGGAAGAGGGCCTGCAACCGCCGCCGCTCGTCGCGATGGGTGCCGCCGTGGATCGCGATGACGGCCTCCGGGTTGCCGAGGACCCCGGCGATCTTCTTCTGGAGGTAGTTCAGGGTGTCGCGATGCTCGGAGAAGAGGATGAGCTTGCGCTGGCGGCCGGACGCGTCGCGCATCTCGGGCCGGTTCTGGAGGAGCTTCGAGAGCTCGTCCCACTTGCGGTCCCGGCCGGATCCCACCACCTCCAGGGCCTGGCGTTCCAGCTCGCCCAGGATCAGGATCTCGGCCTCGAGCTCCTTGATGGTCTGGGCGGCGGTCGCGTCGTCGATGAGGGTTTCCTCCAGCTCCTCCTGCTCCTGGGCGTCGAGGTCGTCGTCGTCATCGGGCACGAAGGCCATTGCGTCGGCGAGCGGCACGCGGTTGCGCGCACCGAGCTTCTCGTCCCGGAGCCGCTTCTCGAGCCGGTGCTTGCGGCGGCTGAGCGACTGGTAGATGGCCTCCGGGCTCGACGCCAGCCGGCGCTGGAGGGCCGTGAGGGCGAAGCCGACGGAGCCCTTGCGCGAGCCGTGGAGCAGGTCGGCCTTGCCCATCTCGGTCTTCACGTACTCGGTCACGGCCTCGTAGAGGGCGGCCTCGATGTCCGAGAGCGTGTAATTGACCGTGTAGGCCTTACGCTCCGGGAACAGGGCCGTGCCGTCGAACTTGACGAGCTCTTCCTTGACCATCCGCCGCATCAGGTCGGCGGCATCCACCTTGTGGACGCCGTCGCGGAACTTGCCGTGGAAGCGGTCGGAGTCCAGCAGCGAGAGGAAGAGCTGGAAATCCTCCTCCTTGCCGTTGTGGGGCGTGGCGGTCATCAGCAGCAGGTGCCGCGCGTGCGCCCCGAGCCGCTCGGCGAAGCGGAAGCGGCCTGTTTTCTCGAGCTTGACGCCGAAGTAGTGGGCCGCGAGCTTGTGGGCCTCGTCGAAGACGGCGAGATCCCAGCCGGCGTTGCAGAGTTGCTCCTGGAGCTCCTCGTTCCGGGCCAGTTGGTCGAGCCGGACGATGAGCTGATGGTGGTCGTCGAACGGGTTGCCGCTGGGCGTGGTGGCGGCCAGGAGCGAGGAATAGACCTGGAACTCGAGCCCGAACTTCGCGTGGAGCTCATCCCGCCACTGCTCGACCAGGCTCCCCGGGGCGACGATCAGGATCCGCCGGGCGTCGGCCCGCATGATGAGCTCGCGGATGTAGAGCCCGGCCATGATGGTCTTGCCCGCGCCCGGGTCGTCGGCGAGGACGAACCGGAGCGGCTGGCGCGGGAGCATCGACTCATAGACGGCCGTGATCTGGTGGGGCAGCGGCTCCACGTTCGACGTGTGGACCGCCATCATCGGGTCGAAGAGGAAGGCGAGGTCGATCCGCTTCGCCTCGCACGTCAACTGGAAGGCGGCGGCGTCGCCGTCGAACGACCAGGGCCGCTCGACGGTCGCGACACTCAGTCCCTCCTCGTCGAGCCGCCCGAGCAGCCGTTCCTTCATGACCCCGTCCGGCGTGCGATAGAAGACCTGGACGGCCCCCTCGCCGATGGGGACCATGGCCACCAGCGTGGCCACGACCGCGGGCTCCAGGCCGAGGAGCGACAGCCCGGGTTTCAGTTCTTCGAGCTTCACCATGATGGACCGGAGCGTTAGGCCAGGACGACGGAGTCCATGAGGACTGCATGGATTGGTTTTATCATGCGGGGTGATCGCGAAGAAGTCGGTTCCACCCACGATCTGGAATTCGATGGCGGAAGCAACCACGGATGGGACGGACGCGGACGGAGGAAGATAAGAAAGACGTGATGGGGTGGGGGAGTTGCTACCACGGATGGCACGGATGGCACGGATGGAGGACAGGAGAGAGGGGGGATGAAAACGAAAGGGGGCGGGAGCCGAGACGGGGGCGGGAGACAGGATTCTCCGCTCAATCGAGATCGAGCCGGACCAGGTCGCGGACGATGATGAGGCGGGCGCCGAGGTCCGCGTTGAAGCGGACCTGGCCGCGGACGCCGGCACGGCTGGCGTAGTAGGGGCCGGGGTTGATGCCGGGGGGGATGTCGAGGAACGCGACGGCCTTTCCCTGGCGGCCGATCAGGACGAAGAGCTTGCGGCCGTCCACGATCCGGGAGGACGGCTGGATGAAGCCGATGGCGTCGAAGCTGCGGGCCCGGGCCTGGTCGAGC
The DNA here is from genome assembly GCF_011064615.1 of Aquisphaera insulae. Classification (GTDB taxonomy): domain Bacteria; phylum Planctomycetota; class Planctomycetia; order Isosphaerales; family Isosphaeraceae; genus Aquisphaera; species Aquisphaera insulae. The sequence goes on from NZ_JAALJH010000029.1 coordinate 73,172, forward strand.
CGGCTGAGGTCGCGGCGGACCTTCGCCACGTCGGCGTCGCGCCGCCGGCTCTTCGCCAGGATGGCCTCGATCTCCCGGGCCGCGCGGGCGGCCTGCTCATCGCGGGAGACGCGGGCGAGGCGATCGCGGAGGGCGTCCTCCAGGCCGGGCTGGCCGTTCGCCTTCTTGAGCAACTCCTGGTAGCCCGCGCGCACCGTCTCGAACCGCCAGCCTTCCACGGAGCCGCCCTTCACGATCGACGTGTGCATGGCGTCGACCCGCTCGAGCTCGGCCCGGATCTCCGCCGGCCACGCGGGGGAAGGCTTGCTCGGGCGAGACGCGCCGCCACCCTCGTCAACGGCCACGAAGCAGGCCGCGAGCAGGCTGGCGACAACGATTCCGGACAGATGGGTCATCATTCTGCGTGGGGCAAAGTGAGGGAGTCGGGGCGATCACCTCCGACAGCCGATTCCACCTTGGCGACGAGCGAGCCTTCTGGTCCCCTCCCCCCACCGTGGGGGAGGGTTAGGGTGGGATGTTGGAAAGTGGGCCTTGCCGGCCCGGAGGTGGGGTCGGGACTCGGCCGTTTCTGTTGCGCCTTCCGAGGCCCGTGATGCGGCTGGGAACACGGCCCGGGCGCGGTCGGCAGCTCGCGCCGGGCTCGGCAGGAGCCTCGCCCTCCCGGGCCGGGGACGCCTCCCTTCGGGAGGGCGAGGCTCCTGCCGAGCCCCGGGCAGGCTCCGGATGTTCAAGGAGGCCTCGATCCCGCGCAACAGATCCGGGATAGGCCTCGCCCGTCGTACAGGCCAACTTTCCAACACCCCAGGGTCAGGGAGAGGGGGCGACCGCTCTCGCCAGGCAGCACTGCCCCAGTCCTAGGCCATTCGCTTCTCATCATCGGCCTCGCAAGAGCTTGAAGATCCCGATCATCCCGTGCGACGAATGGCTATTCGCGTGTCAGCGGCCGATGCCTCCTCTCCCTAACCTTCCCCCACACGGGGGGGAGGGGACCAGAGGGGCTCGTCTCGGGCGAAGGCTTGCCCGGATGTCGAAGGTGGTAACGTAGCCCCCTCTCCCTAACCCTCCCCCACACGGGGGGGAGGGGACCCGATGCCATCTTCCCCATGACTGGACAACGCGAAGCTTGCCAGGAACTCCTGAGACCGACATTCAGCGATTGCGCACGGCGTGCTTTCGGCTCGCCCTTGGCGTCGAAGTCAGGCTTGCGTCGTCGCCGGGGATGCACCCGGCCGGATGATAGCAGGGCCAGAGGAGATGGGCGGCGGCCTGGTCCGGGCTGGCGGCGATGTGCCCCTCCAGGTTCTTCAGGTAGTCCGCCAGGGCGTCGTCTTCCTCTCCGTGCCGGACCCGGCCGATCTCGTCCAGGTCCAGCCGGTAGCGGCCGCCGGGGAGGTGCTTGCAGAAGACGTGGAAGACCGGGACGTCCAGGAGCGAGGCGAGGTCGGTCCAGATCGACAGGAGGCGATGCTTGCGGCCGAGGATCCGGCCGGCCCGGGTGTTGGCCCCCTCCCACGGGATGTCTCCGCAGAGGTAGACCATCCGGCCCTCGCGGAGCGCCCTGCGGGCGCGGAGCAGGATGGTCACCGCGGCGTCCGGCTTCAGCCCGCGGCGGAGGAAGAGGTCGTCCTCGGCCCCCGGCCGCTGGAGGTCGTCGAAGTAGCGGCCGAGCGTCGGCGAGACGTGCGGCGGCCGTTGCACCAGGGCGCGGACGGGGAGCCCGGCGCGGAAGATCCAGTGCAGGCCCGCGATGTGGGCCCCGAAGTGGCTGCCGACCAGGAGCACGCCACGGCCCCGGTCCCCGGCGCGTCGGAGGGCATCGAGCCCATGGACCTCGAATCGGCCCAGGGCCTCCTCGTCGGAGCGGGTCTCGAGCAGGTAGTCGCGGGCCAGGAACCGGCAGGCTCCCGCCGCCAGGGCCTGCCACTCCTCGTCCGGATTCCGGTCGCCGAGGTCGAGCGCCTCGCTCGCCTCCGCGATCGCCGCGCGGAGCGCGGCGCGACGCGGGGGCCAGAGCCGGGCGTGGGCCCTGCCGAGCGCACCGAGCGCCGCGTCGGCCCGCCTTGGGCCGAGCAGCCGGAGCGCCGGCAGGAGCAGCTCGTAGAACGCGAACTTCCAGTGGAAGAGGGATCGCAGGGCCGTGCTCAACGCGCCGCTCCTTCTCCCTCGGCGAGGGTCTTCAGCCGCTGGTAATCCACCTTGTCCGTGGAGGTCGCCGGCAGGCTGCTCAGGAAGGTGATCGAGTCCGGGACCATGTAATGCGGCAGGTAGGTGGTGCAGTGCCGCTTCATGGCGATGATCGACTTCTTCGCCGCCGGCTTGAGCGCGACGAACGCGGCGATGGAGAGCCCGGCGTCGTCGGCCTTCGCGACGACCGCGGCGCGGTCCACGCCGTCGTGGCGGTAGAGGGCGGACTCGATCTCTCCGAGCTCGATCCGATACCCTCGCTTCTTCACCATCCGGTCGCGGCGGCCGTGGAACCGGAAGCAGCCGGTGCCGTCGTCGATGACGAGGTCCCCGGTGCGATACCATCGCCCCCCCGCGGCGTCCTCGAAGAACGCGAGCGCCGTGAGGTCCGGCCGGCCGAAATAGCCGCGCATCACGCCGGGGCCGGCGATGACGAGCTCGCCGAGCGTCCCGGCCGGGAGGTCGCGCCCCTCCTCGTCCACCACCCGGGCGGAGAGCGGCGGGCAGACGGTGCCGATCGGGTAGGGCTCGTCGCGGTCGTCCGGGATGGTCGCGGGGATGGCCAGGGCCGTGCAGACGTTGGTCTCGGTCGGCCCGTAGAGGTTCCAGAGATTCGCCGCCGGCCAGAGCCGCCGGAGCTTGCGGAGCGGCGCGATCGGGAAGACCTCGCCCGCGAAGAGCACCAGCCTCGGCGGCGTCCGCCCCGGCCGGTCGAGCCCGCCGTGCTCGGTCAGGAGGGCCAGGATCGACGGCGCCGAGTACCAGACGGAGATCCGCCGGGCGTCGATCTTCTCGCCCAGCAGGGCCGGCTCGCGGGCCTCGGACTCGCCGATCAGGACGAGCGTCGCCGCGTTCGCGCAGCAGACGAAGAGGTCGAAGATCGACAGGTCGAAATGGAAGGGGGCGTGCGAGGAGAACCGGTCGTCGTCGCCCCAGGGGCCGAGCGTGCCGAGGCACCAATCGACGAAGGTGAAGGCGTTCCGGTGCGAGAGCATGACCCCCTTCGGGACGCCCGTGGATCCGGACGTGAAGAGGATGTAGGCGAGGTCGTCGGCGTCCCGCTCCGGGGGCAGGGGGGCGGTGGCGTCGTCCGCCATGACGTCGGCCCACGAGGCGTCGCCGGCCGCCGCGGCCGTCGCGCCGGGGGGGCCGTCCGCGTCGCCGACCAGGATCAGCCGGGGCAGGGGCCCGGGCGCGGTCCAGGCCTGGCGGAGGGACTCGGCCAGGGCGGCCGCCACCACGACCGCCTTGACCCCGGCCGCGGCGAAGATGGCCGCGGCGCGGGCCGCCGGGCCCGTCGGGTCCACCGGCACGTAGGCGGCGCCGGAGCGGAGCACGCCGTGGATGGCCGTCACGGCCTCCAGCCCCTTCGGGACCCAGAGGCCGACGCGGTCGCCCCGGCCGGCCCCCCAGCGGGCCAGCCGCGCCGCCAGCCGGTCCGCCCCTCGCAGCAGGCCCGCGTACGTCAGCACGCCGTCGCGCTCGTCCTCGACGGCCCGGTGGTCGGGCCGCCTCGCCGCGGCGGCCTCCAGGAGCTGGCTGAGATGGCTGTGGATCATGTTCGTCGCACCCTGCGCGTCCGGCTCGGTCCCCGGAGCCGGGGAGGACGGCGGCCAGTAAGGAAATATCATTCGTTCACGACATCATCGGTAGCGGCGCCCCCCGCCGGCCGTTGGCCGGCGGCGGGGAAGAGCAGGCGGTAGCGATCGGGGTCGCCGGCCAGCGAGCGGGCCAGGGCCAGGAAGAGCCGGCGATGTCCCAGGGCGTTGGGGTGGTCGTCCCAGGCGGCGATCTCCAGGCTCGCCGGGTCGTAGCGGTCGAAGCTGGCGGTGAGGTCGTAGGCCGGCAGCGCGTGGTGGGCGGCCAGGGCCTTGAGCCGGGCCACCGGCTCGGCCCGCGCCGACGGCGCGTCCGCCTTGCCGACCCGCGGGACGATCACCACCAGGAGCGGCACGCCGGCGCCGCGGCACTCCGCCGCCAGCCGCTCCAGGGTCCGGTCGTAGAGGTCCCAGTACCGCGGCTGGACCTTGGCCTTGATCGCGTCCTTGTAAATCAGCCGGTCCCCCTCGACGGCCAGCTCGTCGGGGGTGACGCCCGCCTCGTCGAGCGTCTGGCGGACGAAGTCATACGTCAGGTCGGACCGGGTCCGCAGGGCGTCGCAGAGGTGGATCTCCATCAGCCGCAGGTCGAGCATCGTCGCGGAGTAGATCACCAGGTCCGGCTTGAACGCCATGGCCTTGCGCCGGAGCGACTCGAGCCTCTGGAGCGGGCTGTAGGCCGCCACGGCGAAGTTGAGCACCTCGAACTGACGCCCCGGCGCCAGGTTGTGCAGCCGGTTGTGGTTGTTCAGCCAGCGTTCCAGCCGGTGGCTGTAGGTCTCCTGGAAGGTCACGCCCCAGCCCATGTCCATCGAGGCCCCGAGGACGGCGATCCGGAACGTGCCGGGCGGCTTCTCGAGGGCGACCTCCGGGCTGTGCATGCCGTGGGAGTTGGTGGCGAACGGCTGGCCGAAGAGGATCCGCCGGATGTCCGGCAGGAGCTCGAACTGGAGGAAGTCCCCCCGGAGCACCCGGGAGACGTTGGCGTCGCTGAATCGGACCCAGCCGCTGGGCTTGCCCATCAGGAGCAGCGCCAGCTCGCCGCGGGCCCCCTCCGGCGCGTCGCCGCCGCCGATCAGGCCCTCGTAGTAGCCCGCCGCGTGGACCTCGCGCTCGGCGCGGTTCAGCTCCGGCGACTTCGCCGAATCGACGGCGGCGCGGAGCCGGGTCCAGGCCGGCGGGAGCGGGATCAGGGCCAGCGCCAGCAGGGCCAGCCCCTGGAGGAAGGTCAGCCGGATGGTCCAGATCGAGACGGGCCGGATGGTCGCCATCGCGAGAGCCTCCTAGACAGGTCAGGCGCCGAGGAGCCCACGTCGCATCATGACCAGCCAGGCCGGCAGCGAGGGGCTGTACCAGAGCGACCAGAGCAGGGCGAGCGTCACCAGGGTCCCGGCCGTCTTCAGGCCCCGGATCGCCGCGTGCAGGAGCCGGACGCCGGCGGCGTCCTCCGCGGCGTCCTTGCGGGCGGACGCCCGGCCCCGGGCCGGCCCGCGCCGGGCGTCGAGCTGGACGTTGATCACCACCAGGACCCCGAGGATCCCCCAGAACAGGGCGTCCTGCACCGAGAAGCCCCAGCTCCCACGGAGCCAGAACGACTGGTAGGCGTGGAGGATCCAGGTCGTCAGGAAGACGACCACGGTCGCGACCGCCAGGGCCGCCGGCTGGGGCCACCGCTTGAGCCGGAAGACGACCGGGTTGAAGAAGACCCGGACCATGAAGTCCTTCCAGTAGATGTTGACCCGCCGCCAGTAGTCGGTGAATCCCGCCGCCAGCAGGTAGTGGTGGTGCGTCTCCGGGAGCTGGTAGCCGAAGAGGTGGAGCGCGCCGCAGGCCACGTGGAACTGGCCCGAGACCCGCAGGTAGAGCAGGTAGTTGCAGGCCAGGTATCCCGCCAGGCTCAGCGGGCCGGAAACGTCCCCCGGCGGGATCAGGTAGTCGTGGTAGATCAGCCGATAGCAGAGGAGGTGGACCATCCCCCGGTACATCATCATCAGCCCGCGGAGCTGGGTCGCGTGCACGTCGGCCGCGAAGTAGCCCCGCTGGAGCGTCCGGTAGTCGACCACCGGGAAATGCAGGAAGCAGTAATTCGGCAGCAGGAAGAAATAGCCGAGCGTGTCGGCCAGGCCCTCGGGCTTCTTCGCGTGCTTCAGCTCATACATGTAGATGATGAGCCGAAACATGAGCATGGTCCCCGCGATCGGCCAGGCCGTGGCCGGGATGAACGCGAGCATCCCCTGCGCCTTGGCGACGGCCATCCCCAGCGCCATGACCGCGACGATCGCGGCGCGGGCCCCCCAGCGGATCGGCAGGTAGCAGACGCCGATCAGGGAGGCGGAGATCCCCACCACGGCCGTCGCGGGCGCCGTGCCCAGCACCCAGTAGAGCCCGCCGATCGAGGCCGCGATGAAGAGCCGCTTCTTCCACCGGTAGGGGGCCAGGTAGTGGACCGGCAGGGCGGCCGTCGCCAGGGTCATCAGGGCGAGGAACGCCCGGCCCTCGATCTCGTAATAATGGAAGTTCGCCAGCAGGAGCCCGAGCAGGGCCATCGACCGGAGGAAGGGGAACAGCCTCCGCCGGCAGGCCTCGGGCTCTCCCGCGTAGAGGCCGCGACGATCGGCGGCCTCGGCCTCGGCCCCGCCGCTCGGGCCGGGCGCGACGAACCGCTCGTGGAGCGGTCGCCTCGCCGAGGCAGGACGTCGGATTTCTGTCCCCATGGGCCGGCCCTTTCCTGGTCGATCTGCACCGCGAGTCCCGATCGATCGGCGGACCGGGCGAGCCCATGGCCCGGCGCAGGATCGAATCGCGATGATGGCGCCAGGGGCGACGGAGGAGCCGGGGGTCGTCTCGCCCATCGGGCGGAAAGTGCGGGGACCGGCCCGTCCCTGAACCGGTCTGTCCCCCGCCGCGGCCGCGTCATCCCTGATACGCCTGAAAGTCCCTTGTCTCGTCCTGAATCCGCGAGCGGAATGGCCCGGCCTCGCACGCGGCGAGTCCCGGGCCGGGGGCGATTGCCCCGGGTGCGGAAGGATGAGCCCGCGGCCGATTCGCCGGGGCCAGTCTCCTCACCTCGCCGGGGGGTCGCGGATCGCTCCGATGCCGCCTCCCCGGGCCTCTTCCCCCGCATCGGGGCCGATTTAACTCCTTATCCCCGCCCCTGTCAACCCGACTGCCCCGCCGTTCGCGGGGAACATCTCCGAAATCCTTCGGGGACATCCGGGTGTGCCTCGTCGCGGGGGTGATTCCCGGCCCCGTGAGGCGGTCGCGAGCTTCCTCGACGCCCTCGCCGCCTTCTGCTAGGATGACACCTCGCCGCCTTCACCCCTTTCCGTCAGGTCGGCTCGACGGCCCCGGTCCTCTTCAGGGATGTACGCCATGATCTCTCGCCCCGGCGCGACGCTTGCTGGAATCCTCACCTTCGTGGGCCTCTCGCTCATCGCCGCGGCGGACGAGCCGAAGCAGGCGCCGGTGCTGAAGATCGAGGGCGACCTGAAGGCGATGCAGGGGGAGTGGATCACGACCGACGAGAAGACCGGGGGCGAGAGCGTCTGGAAGTTCGACGGCGAGCACGTCACCCTCAAGACCCCGACCCGGTCGTACGACATGCGGATCAAGGTCGACTCCGAGGCGAAGCCGGAGAAGCGGATCGACTTCGACGTCTCCGACACCTCGCCGAACGCCAAGGGCTACAAGGCGCAGGGGATCTACAAGTTCGACGAGGGGACGCTCAAGATCTGCTTCAGCGACGGCGAGGCCGGGCGGCCGAAGGAATTCAAGACGGACTTCGGCAAGTCGTTCGCGTTCGACCTCAAGCGGAAGAAGTAGCCGGCGAGCCCGCGACCCGGCGACCGCCCTGTGACCCACCACGACTCGCCCGGGCCCGGATGCTCGGGATCAGGATCCTCGCACGACAACGATGGCCGAGCCCGACTCGAAGAAGCTGACCGACGCCCTCAAGGGGGGCGGCCAGGCCCCCATGGTGACCCTGGTCCTGCTCCTGGCCACGACGGTCAGCGTGTTCAACCTGTCGTCGGGCAAGCCCGGGGGCTCGTCGTCCGGCTCGGCGGCCCAGACGGCCGAGGCCCCGCCGGCCGCCTCGTCCACCGCGGCACCCGCCGCGCCCGTCGCGGACGCCGACGCCCTGGAATCCCTGGAACCCCTCATCAAGTTCCTCAATCCGGAATCCACGCCGGCCTCGATGGAAGCCCTGGTGAAGGAGCTCGACGGCTACCAGGTCACGACGCTCATCGCCACGCTCTCCGATCCCAGGGACTCGCGGCTCGGCTACGACTTCGACATGGCCACGGAGGCGATCCAGCGGGCCATCGAGTCGGAAGGCTACAGCATGGACCGCTTCCGCTACCCCTGGCTTGACACGGGCACGCCGGCACCCGCCGCGACCGTCACGACGGCCGCGCCCACGCCGGCCCCGGCCCCGGCGCCGGCCTCGACACCGGCCACCGGATCGAAGCCGGCGGCGACACCGGCACCCGCGACGGCCGCGCCGGTGGCGATCATCCTGCCGCCGGCCGCCCCGGCGAAGGGGCCGAAGTACGAGCGGCAGCCCGGCGTCATCCTCTTCCGGATCGACCGGCCGGCCCCGGAGCCGGACAAGAAGCAGGAGCCCCAGCAGTTGCTCCTCCTGCTCCTGGTGGGCGAAACCCCCACCTGGGGCATCCAGCAGCAGGCGATGGCGACCAGCCTGGACATCGCCTGGGAGCTCGACTTCAAGCGGAACCTCAAGGACTTCGACCGCGACCCGGCCATCCGGATCCTGGCCCCGACGTTCTCCGGCTCGGCGGATTCCATGACCCGCGTCTTCCGCACCTGGGCCACCCGGCCCGGCCGCGAGTCCGCCCGGATCTGGACCTGCTCCGGCGCCGCCACGGCCGTCAACAAGGAGTCGTTCGAGCGCAACAGCCTCCCCGCGAAGGTGCTCTATTCCTCCACGGTGATCCCCGACGAGATCCTGCTCCGTTCGCTCTTCCGGTACATGGCCCACCCCTCGGGCCACGACGACCCGACCGCCCCCCCGTTGCCGAAGGGGAGGATCGCGCTCCTGGTCGAATCGGGCTCCGGCTATGGGACCTCGATCGGGCAGGGATACGGGACCAACGGCAAGGCCGAAGCGTCGAAGCAGATCATCTCGATCCCATTCCCGTCTCAGATCGCCCAGGTCCGCGCCAACCAGGCCAACGCCGACGCGGCCACGGCCCCGAAGGGCCGCGTGAGCATCCCGTTCGACCCCCCGACCGGCCGCCAGAACGACCGCCTGCCGGCTCTCTCACCGCGGATGACGATCGCGACCGACAACCTGATCCTGGCCAACATCCTGGCCACGATCGCCAGCGAGGACATTCGCTACCTGGGGATCGTCGCCACCGACATCCTGGACGTGATCTACCTGACCCGCCTGATCCGCGAGAACTGCCCGGACGTGCAGATCTTCCTGGTCGGCAGCGACCTGAGATACACCGACCCGCAATTCACGCTCGACTTTCGCGGCACGATCATCGCGTCGTCCTATCCGCTGGACGCCCGGGCGCAGGTCTGGTCGTTTCCCTTCGAGGGGGCCAGCGAGCGGAGGCTCTTCGCCAACGAGTTCGACCTGGGCCGGTACAACGCCGGGTTGATGCTGCTCAACGCCGTCAAGGATCCCAATCACGAGGGCCGGCTGGTGGTGGATTCGAGCAAGGCGGAGGACCTGCTCATCTACGGTCGCCCGTTCGTCGCGACTTTCATGGACTCGGTCAATCGCCGACCGCAAGTCTGGATCAACCAGGTGGGGCAGTTCAACGTCTGGCCGCTCCAGGTCCTCTCGCTGAGCCAGTGCGACACCACACTCAGGGCGCAGGCGGAGGACCTGATCCCGGCGGTGGTGAGCCTGGATCCGGCGGCCGAGGCCAAGATCGACCTCCGCTTCGGCTACGACTTCCCGCTCGTCTGGAAGCTCGTCTTCTGCGCGGGGACGTTCCTGGTCTATGCGATGGTGGGCCTGTTCCTCTACACGCATACGCGGGGCTCGCGCACGCCGCCGAGCCGGACGAGCCTCTTCGACCCGCTCCTCCAGCGACTCGACACGGCCCGCGACGACCGGCCCAGGAAGCGCGGGTTCCTGGTGGCCCTGGCCATGACCTCCGCCGCGATCCCCTACTGCCTGCTGGCCGCGCCGGTGGACGTGGCGCTGCCGCCGCGAATCGCCCCGGCCGGCGAGGGGGAGGCCCGGCTGGTCGTCGGCAAGGACATCTACGTCCTGGCCGCCGCCGGGGTGCTGACCATGCTGGGCATGCTGGCCCCGCTGACGCTCTGTGCCGGCGAGGCCCTGATCCGCCGCCAGCCCTCCGGCCCGGCGCCTGCTCCGACGCCGGCTCCGGCGGACGGCGGTCCCGCGCCCGGGGGGGCCCGTTCGGCCAGGCGGGATCGGTGGCTGACCGCGGAGGGGGCGGCGTACCGGGGCCTGACGTTCGTCGTCGCGGCCGCCGGGATCGTCTGCATCCTCTACCGGCTCTACCAGTTCCTGGTGCTCCGACCGAGCATGCCCAACGACTGGATGGCGCTGGATCGCAGCGCGCACCTGCTGGGGGGGATCTCGCCGATCGTCCCGGTCGGCTGCCTGGGGGCCGCGATCTTCTGGTGGGCGTACCTGGAGCTGAAGCGGATCTACTCGTACCCGCTGCTCCGCCGCGGGGTGGACCTGCTCTCGCTCGAGGGGGTGAAGTTCAGCCAGGATTCGCCCTGGCGGCAGATCATCCCCCGGATGAACGCGCGGTTCCGGTTCTGCGTGGACCTGCTCGAGTATCCGGTCAGCATCCTGATCTCCAAGAACCTGCCGCTGGCCGGCCTCCTGATCGCGGCCGTCGGGTCGATCCTAGGGTTCGTCTGGGGGGTCGTCTGGCCGCGGTTCATCACGACCCCGGACGGCCGGATCTTCGACCTGCTGGTGATGTCCGGATTCATGGGGTATCTGCTCCTCCTGGTGTACTCGCAGGTGCGCTACCTCTGGCTCTGGAAGTCGCTGATGCAGCTCTTCCAGCAGGTGTCCTTGCTGCCGATGGCGGACGCCTTCGGCTCGATCCCGCCGCGCGTCGCCGCCAAGTTCGGCCGGTTCCTCCGGACCTCGCTCCACGACGACGCCGACCTGGAGATCCCCCTGCAGCAGTGCCGGCTCCTCCTCGGGACATCGGGGGTCACGCCGGCGGGGGGCGGGTCGTCGGCCCAGGAGGCGCTCCGGGCCCTGGTGGCGATCCACGAGCCGGGGTCCGAGGCGGAGCGGTTCGAGGTCGTCTCCGCGGGCTGCGTCCGGCCGGTGATCTCGATGGCCTGGCCGCACCGCACGCTCGAGCAGTCCTACGGCGGATCCATGGGCGGGCCGGCGGCCCCCGCGGTGCCGGCCTCGACCGAGGAGAAGGCGGACGAGAAGGCGGCCAGCGCCGGCCTCGATCCGGCCACCCTGCAGTGGCTCTCGGCCGCGGAGGGGCTGCTGGCGCTCCGGATCGTCTACCTCGTCAGCCAGTTCGCGGCGCCATTGCGGAGCATGTCCGCACAGCTCATCTACGGGCCGATCCTGCTCCTGCTGGCCATCGCCTGGTATCCGTTCCACCCCCAGCAGCTCATGGCGATCATGATCTGGATCTTCATCCTCGGAGGCGTGCTGGCGACCCTCCTGGTCCTCTTCCAGATCGAGCGGAACGACTTCGTCAGCCGGGTCTCGCGGACGGCGCCCAACGCCGTGAGGCTCGACCAGAACATGATCTCGAACCTGCTCCCCTACATCGTCCCGGCGGCCGGCTTCGTCCTCACCGCGTTCCCCTCGCTGGGCTACTGGATCGGCTCGCTCCTCGAGCCCATCGGGCGTGCCGTGAAGTGACCACGGCCGCCGCCGATCCCGCCAGGGCCGGGTCGCACTCAGGGCCAGCCCGCCGGCGGCCGTCGCGAAGGCGAACGGGTATCCCAGGTCCGGACCGTGCCGTCGCCGGATCCGGACGCCAGGGTCGTGCCGTCGGGGCTGAAGGCCAGGGAGAAGACGTAGTTGGTATGGCCCTCCAGGCGGGCGACCTCCTCGCCGGTCGAGAGGTCCCAAAGCCAGACGGCTCGGTCGCGCCCGGCCGATGCCAGCCGCGTGCCGTCGGGGTGGAATGCGACCGCGAAGACCTCGTCGGTGTGCCCGGTCAGGACGGCGGTGCACGTCGCGGTCGCCACATCCCAGATCCGGACGGTGCGATCGTCGCCCGTGGAGGCCAGCAGGTGCCCGTCGCCGCGAAAGGCCACGGAGTGGACATGGCCCGAATGGCCCGTCAGCCGGGCGGTCAGGACGTGAGTCCGCGCGTCTCGGAGGTCGATCCCCGTGCCGTCCTCGCTGGTACTGGCCAGGAGACGCCCGTCCGGGCTGTAGGCGAGCGCCGTCTTGACCCATAGCGGCGCCATCCGGAAGGAGAAGACTTCCGCACTCGTCGCGACGTCCACGATCGTCGCGTTGCCGTCGGCGTCCCCGGCCGCGACGCGAGCCCCGTCCGGGCTCACGGCGATCGCCAGGATCCCGAGCGCCCCGGGCGCCTTCAACTCCTTCCGGAGGCGGCCGGTCGAGACGTCACGGACCTTCAATGGCGAGCCGGGAGCACAGCCGATGACCAGCCAGGTGCCGTCCGGGCCGAAGCTCAGATCCCGCACGACTCCCGCCTCCGCGAGCGGTTCGCGGCTCTTGCTTGTGGCCGCGTCCCAGAGCCGAACGGTCCCGTCCCAGCTCCCCGAGGCGATCGACCGTCCGTCCGGACTGAACGCCACCGGATAGACGTAGCTGGTGTGGCCCCTGAGCACGGACATGCCCGCGTGGCGGTCCACGTCCCAGATCCGCACCGTGCCGTCCCCGGTGTCGCCGGCTCGCCCCGACTGGCTCGCGGAGGCCAGCCGGCGGCCGTCCGGGGCAAACGCGAGTTGTCTGACGACCCCGGTATGGCCGTGCAGGACCGCGACGTCGTGCAGGTCCGTTGTCCGCCAGACACGGACGGTCCGGTCCGTGCCGCCGGAGGCGACCCAGTCGCCGTTGGGGCTGTAGACGGCGGCGAGGGTCTCTCCCGAGTGTTGCTCGTAGGGCGCCCCGTCCTCCATGCCCGTGGCGGGATCCCAGCGTCGAACCGTCCCGTCCGCCGATGTCGTCACGAGCCGCCTGCCGTCGCCGCGGAACGAGACGCTGAGCGCCTTGCGTGCGTGGCCTCGACATTCGGCGATCATTCGGCCGTCGGACGTATCCCAGACCCGCACCACGCCATCCTCCTCGGCGGTTGCCAGACGCGTGCCGTCGGGATTGAAGGCGATCGCCCAGGTATAGCCGATTTTCCCGACGAGCGCGGCCCGTTGCCGGCCCGAATCCGGATCGTAGAGGGCGAGGGACCATCCCGAGTCGCTCACCCAGACGACGGCCACCTGCGTCCCGTCGAGACTGACGGAGACGAGCGACGCGTCCGCCCCTTCGGGCCCCCGCAGCCGCGTCCGCTCGCGTCCTTCGTCATCCCGGAGGACCAGGTTGCCGGCTCGGCCGTGCGACGATCGCTTCAGGGCCTGTTTACCGTGATACACATCTCCGCGCTCCAGCACGAGCCGTAGCCCATTCCGTGTCGGCAGGGGGGGGCGACGCCCAGACGGCTCGTCGAGCCGCGACGAACGAGACAGCATCTCGTTCCCCGCCAGATCGGACAGGCTCAGGCCGGCCGGCGTCCAGGACGCGATCCGGGTCCCTTGCGGATCGGAGATGAGGAACCGGTCGCCCCCGGCGATCGCCGGGAACGCGAACGTGCTGTCGTCGAGCCGACTGCTCAGGTGGCGCCATTCCCAGTCGCGCCAGGCCGGCGGGGCGGCATCGAGCTGCCGGGCCGCGTCCGCGACGTCGTGATGGGAGAGCGCGGCGACCGCGGCCGCGATCCGCGAGCGGTAGCTCTGGTAGGTGGCGGTGCGCTCTCGCTCGTTCGCCACCCGCGCATTCTCCGCGGCACGCAGCGCGAAGAGGACCGACACGATGGTCCCCACCAGCAGGGCCGCGAAGATCCCCGCCGCACCAGCCACCAGCGCCTTGTGGCGCCTCGCCAGCTTTCGGAGCTGATAGAGTGCCGAGGCGGGCCTGGCCAGGACGAGGTCCCCCCGCAGGTGGCGTCGGATGTCCGATGCGAGGTCTCCCGCCGAGGCGTAACGCCGCGTCCTGTCCTTCTCCAGGGCCTTGGCGACGATGATGTCGACGTCGCCGCGGAGGGCCGTGTCGAGGGCTCCCAGGCGGGACGGCTCCTGCTCCTGAATCACCCGGGCGACCTCGTGGACCGGGAGCCGCTCGACGCGGTACGGGAGGCGTCCCGACAGGAGCTCGAAGAGGATGACCCCCAGGGTGTAGACGTCCGAGCGGCCGTCGAGCCCGGCGGAGTCGCCGGCGATCTGCTCCGGGCTCATGTAATTGAGCGTGCCGAGCAGCTCGCCGGTCTGGGTCCGGTTCGACGTGGTCAGCATGTCGGACGCGGTGACGTGGGCGACCCCGAAGTCCAGCACCTTGGGCTGGCCGGATTCGTCAACCAGGATGTTCCCCGGCTTGAGGTCGCGATGGACGACACCCTTGTCGTGGGCGTGCTGCACCGCGTCGCAGACGAGCGCCAGCAACTCGAGGCGGGCCGTCGCGTCCAGCCCGCGGTCGCGGGCGAACTCGTCCAGCGGCATCCCGCGGATGAACTCCATGGCGAAGTAAGGCCGCCCGTCCTCGACCATCCCGGCCTCGTAGACCTGGGCGATCCCGGAGTGCTGTAGCCGGCCCAGGATCTCGGCCTCGTGGCCGAACCGGAGGAGGTGCGCCGGCGAGAGCAGGCTCGGGCGGAGCACCTTGAGGGCGACGGTGCGCCTCGGGTTGGCCTGTTCGGCCTCGTAGACCGTCCCCATGCCCCCCTCGCCGTGCCGTCGCAGGATGCGATAACGGCTGATGTGGGACGGCAGCTCGGGCTCGGGGGCCTGCGGCAGCGGGAAGAATGCCGACGGCGGGCCGCCGAGGGTGCGGACCACGGGGCTCTTCAGGAAGCCGTCCTCGTCCGGGCCGGAGCGGGCATCGAACGCGAGGAGGCGGTCGACCCTCTCGCGGATTTCCGGCTCGCCGCGGCAGGCCTCATCCAGGAAGGCGCCTCGCTCCTCGGGCGGCAGGTCCGCCACCCGGGCGAACAGGGCACGGACCCGCAGGCGATCCGCCTCGGTCATGGCTCCCCCGATCGTGGCCTTCCGGATGCCGCGTCGCCGCTCATGGCGGGCCCTCGCCCAGGCGCTCGGCCAGCCAGGCTCGTGCGAACCGCCAGTCGCGCTTCAAGGTGCTGACGGAGATGCCGATGACGCTGGCCGTCTCCTGGACGCTCAGCCCGGCGTAGTAGCGGAGCAGGACGATCTCCGCGAGGTGTGCATCCTCCGCCTGGAGCTGCTGGATGGCCTCGTCCAGGGCCAGGAGCTCGCCGGCCGGCGGTTCGATCCAGGCCAGGCCCTCGGCCAGCTCGACGCGTTGCGCCCGGCCACCATGCTTCAACCCCGCCTTGCGCCGGGCCTGTTCGATGAGGATCTCTCGCATGGCCCGCGCCGCCGCGCCGAAGAAGTGGCGACGGCCCTCCCAGCCGGGATCGCGGTCCCTCATCAGGCGGATGTACGCCTCATGGACCAGGGCCGTCGGCTGGAGGGTCTGGCCGGGAGGCAGCCGGGACGTGAGCGCCGCGGCCAGGCGGTGCAGCTCCGCGTAGAGGATCGGCAGCAGCTCCGCCGCGGGCTGTCTCGGTTCGAGCGGCTCGTCGTCGTTCGATGGCATCGGAGGAAAATACCCACGAGATCTGAGCCTGAGGACGCGCCGTTTTCAGATGATCTTGTAGCCCGACGGGGGAATTCGGATTCCCTCCCGGCTGACCGCCGCCCGCCCGGCGCGCTGCGATCGGTCCGCGCGCAGAGTCCCCGGGCGATCTCATCGTAACCCGTGGCCGATCCATCGGAATAGCTGAGCTCCGCGACGAAGGCGTTGTCCCGCCGCCCGGGAACCAGTCGCGGAGGAATCGAGGAAATCGCGGTGGAGCGGGCCTTGCTCGAGAGGATGCGACCCATGAAACGACCACGGTCCCGGCCATCCTGCGGCCGGAGAGCCCGCGGAATTCTCGCCGCCCTGGGCTTCCTCCTCCTGGCGGCCGGCCGGCCGTCCATGGCCCACGACGAGGAGAAATTCCTCTACGTCTGGGCTGGCCATGTCGACCATTCGATCCCGGATTTCCTCGCCGTGATCGACTTCGATCCGGTCTCGCCGGGGTACGGGAAGGTGATCAACGTGGTGCCCCTCCCCGGGCCGGGGGCCACCTTCAACGAGCCCCACCACATGCACCTCTCGGCCGACGGGAAGGTCCTGGCGTGCGGCGGGCTCTTGAGCGTGCTGAGCGGCCAGCCCGGCATCTTCTTCTTCGACACGACCAACCCCAGGTGCCCGCGCTTCCTGTTCTCGACGGCCGACCCGAACTCGAGCATCACCGACGACTTCCTGCCGCTCCCCGGCGGTGGATTCCTCGTGACCCAGATGGGCTCGTCCGACGGCGGCGCCCCCGGCAGGGTCGTCGAGTTCGACGGCCGCCTGCGTCGCGTCGGTTCGTGGCCGGCCAGCCCGCCGCTCGACGGCCTCAACCCGCACGGGATCTCGGCCCGATTCGAGATGAACCTGATGCTGACCAGCGACTTCATCCTGCCGGCCTCGACGCTCGACGTCGTGCCCGGGCCGCCGGTCCTGCGGAGCACGGTTCGCGTCTGGGACCTGCAACGGCGGCGGATCGTGAGGACCATCGAGGCGCCCGGCGGGGCCGGGATGATGGACGTCCGCCTGATCCCCGGAGACCGGCACGGCCTCGCCTACAGCGCCGGGATGTTCGACGGCTATCTCTACCTGATCGACCCCAGGGCCGGCACGGCCGAGAGGGTCCTCGACTTCGCCAACCTCATCCCGAGGGTCGACGTGCCGGAAGGTCCCATGCCGCAGATCCTCCAGATCACCGCCGACGGCTCCCGGCTGATCACCGGCCTCTTCCAGGCGGGCAAGGTCGTGATGCTGGACCTGACCAACCGCCGCAGGCCGCGGCCGATCGCCTCCGCGAACCTGGGCCTCGGATCGGGGCCCCACAATCTCATGCTCACGCACGACAGCCGGCGGCTGATCGTCGCGGACTATTTCCTGGTCCAGGACATGTTCCCCCTGGCGAGCCCCGGCAAGGTTCAGCTCGAGGGAGATCACAAGGTCCACGTCCTCAACGTGCAGCGCTGGAAGCTGACCCGCGATCCGCGCTTCAAGCTCGATTTCGACACGGCATTCCCCGGCGGCCCGGCCCGTCCGCACGGCATCGCGGCCAAGTGAGAGGCTCTCCGCTGGGCTCCCATCGAGGACAATAACCATGAGCGGTCCGCGGCGGTCGTTCTGGGCGATCGTCAAGGTCGTCGAGATGCGGCTTCGGATGATCGTCGTGATGGCGGTCACCGGGCTGGCCTTCGGCTACTGGGATACGCTCGCCTACCGCATCGAAGCCTGGAGCCGCCCGCCCCGGCAGGATCGCGGGGAGGCCAGGCGCGTCGAGCACTACTGCCCGATGCATCCGTCGGTGGTCCTCGAGGCGCCGTCGTCATGCCCGATCTGCGGGATGCCGCTGGCGCGACGGGAGCCAAGGGAGGCCGCCGTCCCGGACGGCTCGCCGTCGCGGGTCCGCCTGACGCCCGGCCAGGTTGCGCAGGCGGGCGTGAGGACCGTTGAGGTGGGCCTCGGCCGACGCGAGGAGGAATGGTCCACCGTCGGCTACGTCGGCTACGACGAGAGCCGCCGCTTCCAGGTCGCCTCGAACACGCGGGGCCACCTCCGCGTCGATCGGCTCCACGCCCGGTCCGAAGGGGTGATCGTGCAGCAGGGAGAGCGCCTCGCCGAGCTCTACGGTTACGACGTGGCGCAGGCGATCCGGCTCTACCTCGATGCGATCGCCGCGCGACGGGCCGGGGCGGGCGAGCGCGACGGCACCCTTGCTGCGCCGGCCGGCGACCCGGAGGAACGCGTCCGGCTCGCCGCCGACGGCCTCAGGGTCCTGGGGATCCGGCAGGACCAGATCCGGGCGCTCGAGGCGGGGAATCCCGCCGCCGAGGCCCTCCCCCTGCTCGCCCCGATCGGCGGGCACTTGGTCCGCAAGGCCGCCCTCGAAGGCCAGTACGTCGCGGAGGGTGAGGTCCTCTACGAGATCGCCGACCTGAGCCGGGTCTGGATCCTCGCCCAGGTGTTCGAGGACCAGCTCGGACGCGTCGAGGTCGGTCGGCGGATCGAGGCAACGGTGCCGGCGTTCCCGGGCGAGACCTTCGCGGGGCGGATCGCGATGATCGCGCCGGCACTCGACGCGGTCACGCGCACGGCCGCGGTCCGCTTCGAGATCGATAACCCGGGGTATCGCCTCCGGCCCGGGATGTTCGCCGCCGTCACGCTCCGCCTCTCGCCGGTAAGAGGCGACTCGCGGGAGCGTCTGCTCTGCCCGGTCTCCGGACTCGCCCTCGGCTCGATGGGTCGCGCGCAGGATGTCGATGTGGACGGGCGGACCGTCCGGGTTTGCTGCGCCGGCTGCATCCCCAAGCTGAAGTCCAACCCGACCGCGTACCTGAGGGGCCAGGAGCCATCGTCCGACGACATGGTCCTGTGCGTCCCCGCGTCGGCGGTCATCGACACGGGATCGGCCCGAGTCGTCTACGTCGAGTCCAGCCCCGGGATCTTCGAGGGCCGTTCCGTCTCGCTCGGCGTGCGCATGGGCGACCGCTACCCCGTCCTCTCGGGACTCGTCTCCGGCGAACGCATCGCGGCGGCCGGTGCCTTCCTCATCGACGCCGAGACGCGCCTGAGTGGCAGTCCTGGAAGCACCCCTTGAATCCGCCTATGGTAGGGAAGGACACGAAAGTCCAGTTTTCCCGGTTGGGTGAGGGGACCGGATGCCTCGCCTCGCGCAAGGGTCGATTCGCACCGCCTCGGTCTTCTCGCACTCGACTTTCGCTCAAGGGGCCGGGCTGCATTGGCCGACGAATGGGGATACCAATCCCTCGGGCCCGATCCAATCCACCCCCCATCGCGAACGGGATGCCCCTATGTTCATGCTTCCGCGACGAGCGTTCCAGGCCCTGGCCCTCGGCGTCCTCGCGGCCGTCCCGGCTGAATCAGGGGCGCAGGAGCCGGCCCTCACACCGGCCCGGCTGCTGGAACTGAGCGGGCCGGAGCTGGATGCGCTCTATCGCCAGGGACGCTCCGTCGGCCTCCCCGCCGGCCGCGTCAAGGGGACGGCGATCCTCGCTCCCGGCACGCGCCGGAACGAGGCGATGGCGGCCGGCACGCGGCTCGTCTGGCAGGGCAAGACGTACGACCCCGCGGCGGGGATCGCCACCAACCGGTTCTTCGGCCTGCCCGTCATCAAGGCCCGCGTCTACCAGGCGGAGAGCTGGCTCGACGGCGCACCCAGCCTGATCCTCGACTACAGCGAGACCTCGCGCGTGTATGCCCGCAACCGCGACGAGATCCGCGAGATCGGGCCGGGGCTGTACCTGGGCCTCATGTACGCCCGGACGACCCCCCAGCCGACCCTGAAGATGTACTTCGTCCTCGAGTCCCAGCCCTGACCTTGCCCTTGCCCGGAGCGGGCTCGTCTCCGCGGCGGCGGATGTCCGTCATCAGCCGCAGCACGGCCAGCTCCTTGGCCTTCGCCTCCACCTCGACGGTCAGGTCCAGCCCCTCCCAGCAGGCGGGGAAGTCGGCCGGGTCCACGTAGTCGTGATGACGCTGGGGCCCCTTGCCGTCCCAGCCGTCGATCGGGCTGGAGATGTGGAAGAGCGGCTCCCGGTCCCAGGTGCCGAGGGCCGCCGCCGTGGCCTCCTCGACGGAGAGACCGTCGCGGTTGCAGCGGTGGTGATGGGCGTCGTAGACCAGCGGGATCCCTTCCGCCCGGCAGAGCGGCAGGAGATCGGCCGGGGTGAAGGTGCGGTCGTCGTTCTCGATCGTGAGCCGAGACCGGACGCGCGGGGAGAGCCGCTCCAGGCCGCGGGCGAAATCCGCCATCGCCCGCGGCCTGTCGCCATAGGCCCCGCCGCAATGGATGTTGATGACGTCGGCGCCGACCCACTCGGCGACCTCCGCCTGGTATTCCAGCTCGCGGACCGAGGACGCCACCACCTCCGGCCGCGGCGAGTTCAGCACCACGAACTGATCGGGATGGAAGCAGGTCCGCAGGCCGGCGTCGCGGGCGAAGGCACCGCAGGCGCGGAAGGCGGCCTCGATCGCGGCGGCCTCGGGAAGGTCGACCACCTCATACCCCTGGGTCGGATGGGTCTTCACCGGCATGATCTGGCTCTGGATCCGGAAGCAGCCGATCCCGGACGCCTGGCAGTATCCGAGCGCGGCCCGGAGCGACTCCGCGTTCGCCAGGCAGAGGGCCTGGATCTTCCTCAGGGCCGCCGGCCGATCGAGCCGGGAGAGGGCCGCGGCGGTGGTCGTGAAGAACTTGATGGGCTGTTCGCGGAAGATGCAGCAGAGGCCGAAGCGGATCATGGTGCGTTCCCGACTGGGATCATCGGAGTTCTCCCGCGATGGTTGGCCGGCGAGCGGTCGCCGGCCCGGGAATTGCGTTGCGAGGGCCCGGGCGAAGCGAATTCCGGATCCCGCCTCGACCGCGAGGCACAACCTCTCCGCAGGGATCATGCCATGGACCGACAACAACGCGAGGACGAGTTGAGGGAGCTCCTCACCACCCAGCGCGGCAAGGAGGAGCTGCTCGAGACGCTCAAGAAGCACGCCGGGATCGAGTCCGGGAACCTCCCGACTTTCGGCACGCTGCTCGTGCAGACGATCCTCAACTACGAGTATCCGGAGACGCGGGAACCGGCCGAGCGGACGGTCGCGAAGGCCGAGGCCGATACCGCCCCGGAACCAGAAGGCATCTCCGCCCCGGAGGTGGAGGACGACGCTGACCTGATGGTCGAAACGGCCGCCAAGTCGAGGCGGAGGGAGCCCGGCGACGTGAAGTTCGACCAGCCCCCGGGCCAGGAAGCGCCGGGAGGTTGAGGCCAGGCGGGATCGGCCGCCCGAGGGGTCGAGGTCAGGTCCACGGCCACCAGGCGAGATAGCGTTCCCAGATCTGGTCGAGGGCCGCGGCGGCACCCGCGTGGACCTTGTAATCGACGAGGTGCGTGGCCGAGGTGGTCTCCGGATTGATCTCCACCGTGGGGATGCCCGCCTCGCGACCCCTCCGGATCGGCTCCAGGATGTAATCGAAGAGGCTGCTGGTGCCGATGGTGAAGATCATGTCGAAGCCCGCGCGGATCTCCTGCCAGAGCCGCGCGAGCTTGTCGCCGGGGAGCTCCTCGTCGAAGAGGACGACCCGGGGCCGGACGATCCGGCCGCAATCGGGGCAGCGCGGGGGCATCTCGAGCCCGGCGTAGTCGGTCACGGTCCGGCGATGGCCGCAGTGGGGGCAGAGCAGCTCGTGAAGGCTCCCGTGGATGTCCAGGACGTTCCGGGAACCCGCCCGCTGATGGAGGCCGTCGACATTCTGGGTCAGGACCCAGACGGCGTCGAAATATCCGTCCATCTCGGCGATCACGCGATGGCCGCGATTCGGGCTGGCGCCTCGGGTCGACTGCTCCAGTTGCAGCAGGTAATGCCACGTCAGCTCGGGCCGCATCCGGAACATCGGGCCGGACAGGGCCTCCTCGATGGTCAGGCCGTCCGGGGTCGACCGCCCGGACCGGTAGATGCCGTCCCGGCCGCGATAGGTCGGCAATCCGGAATCCGCCGAGATCCCCGCGCCGGTGATGAAGAGGATCCTCCGGACTCCCCCCATGCGCTGGACGATCCGGTCGATCACCTGCGCGTCGAGCTGCAACGTCTCCGGAGCCACCGGGGCTTCATCCTCCGCGGATGACGGCGCAAGGGATTTCATCCTCGGACCTCCGGAGTCGACGCAGAGCATCATGGATGTGAGATCACGACCCGACACGGGAAAGCGACTCAATCCATACCGCGCGAGACTCCGCGATGACCAGAGGAATCTCGACGAGGTGACCGCTTTTCGATCGGACGGTCGAGGGCCGCGATGCCGCGAACCTCCACGCGAATTCGCCGGGCCTTGGCGGCAAGGCGTCTCGCGTGACCGCAGGCTCGTCGCGTCAGGCCGCGGGATCGGCGGGGATGGCAAAAAAGAGGCTCATCCGGCCGAAGCGCGCGCCGGGCTCGGAAATCCGCCATCCACGGGCGTGGACATGCGCATCTTTTGTAGGGTGTGTCAAGCGAAGCGCAGACGCACCGGACCGCCGATTCATGGGATACGAGCGGGCGAGCCCATGCTCGCATGGCTTGCCCAAGAGGGGAGCCATCGTGATTTCCAAGG
>NZ_JAALJH010000290.1 GCF_011064615.1 Aquisphaera insulae
ACTAACGGTAACCGCGACGGACCCGGCGTCGATCTCCTATATCGCGAATTACTGGTCGTCGTTGAATGCCGAGGTCGTGGCCTACGTCACGAGCGGCTCGAATGTTGCCCAGATCAGCTTCTGCGAGTCCCGCCGGATTACCGCGAACACCGCCCCCAGCGGCGGCAGCTACACATTGACGGTCGATCAACCGTTCAACAATTCCGGCTACACGAAATACAGCATCCGCGGCGTGGCGGCCGCCCAGAGCCTCACCTGGCGGGCCTTCGACCTGGTGCCGACCTACGTCGCCCAGCATCTCGTGAAGCGGCTC
>NZ_JAALJH010000291.1 GCF_011064615.1 Aquisphaera insulae
TCTAGGGCGGCGAACGCGGGATCGCATGCTGGCGGGGCCGGTCCATCGCAAGCTGGGTCGTCACGATACGCATTCGGCTCGTTCGTCGTCAGAGCGAATGCTACGATCGGCAAGGTCATCGACTTCTCCCGAGCTGATCTCACACCTGGCCCGGCCTCAGCTCGGTGATGGAAGGCGGCTCGAAGCTCTACACGGGACGCCTCTACTCCGTGGGCAATCGCATGTACACAATTCAGGTTGAGCACCCCAAAGGGCAGGACCACTCCGCCGACATCGATAGGTTCTTCAGTTCATTCACCGTC
>NZ_JAALJH010000292.1 GCF_011064615.1 Aquisphaera insulae
GAGCAAATTCCCCGAATAGGCATACGTCGTCGTGAGCCCGTTGCGGTCCACGACGCTCGTCTGCAACCCGGACGAATTGAAATTGTACACCGTGCCGTCGGTCAGGGTGCGGGTGTAGGTGCCGTTGGTGTTCTTCACGACCGAGGAGAAGTCGCCGACAGGGTCGGTGAATGTCACGATCGTCAGGCCCATCGGCGATACGCCGCCCGTGCCGCCGGAGCTGTTCGTGACGTACCAAAGGCCGGTCCCGCCGTCCGTCTCGTAGATGATCCCGGAGCCGTCGGACGCCGGCACGACCTT
>NZ_JAALJH010000293.1 GCF_011064615.1 Aquisphaera insulae
AGTCGGCGTCCATTGCCTCGGTCCTCGATCGGCGTCGGAAATCCTCGTCGAACTATAGCGCAACAAAAACCGAGAGTTCCGGCAAGGGAAAAGCCCGTGATCAAGACCAATCTTTCGTCGCGCCAGGGCGAGGCTCCTGCCGAGCCAGGCGCAGGCCGGAATCCGCGCCGGGGCCGTGTTCCCAGCCGCATTGTGGGCCGGAGAAGGAGAACCAGAGACCGTCGCGTTAGGCCCAATACCGTTCAACGAAGGCTCGTCTCGTCTCGCATCGCGAAGGCGGAATGTGAACATCCTG
>NZ_JAALJH010000294.1 GCF_011064615.1 Aquisphaera insulae
CATTACTCCAAGCCTTGTTAATACTAACAGCTGCCGTCTGTGGAACATTAGTCATCCGGACTGAGCCATCCTCTGCTCGAACGTAGACCTTTACATATGTCCTCCCCAGACTCACAGAGCTCGATATGCCTTTCCCGTAATCGCACTCGGTGATGCACATTTGCCCGTTCGAATAGGAAGGAAAAGTGATAGATGGTGCCGCAAAGATCAAGAGAGACAGGATGCACCTCATGAAATCACCTCAGAAATGATGGGTATGGGATCACATGCTCTA
>NZ_JAALJH010000295.1 GCF_011064615.1 Aquisphaera insulae
TCGCTCCTCGGCGAGCCTCGCGAGGTTGCGCCGGGTGAGGTGGCCGTAGATCCCCTGGTCGACGCTGGCGAACTCCTCCGGACGCCGCAGCCCCAGGATCCTGCGCCACGACGACTCGGCCGCCGCCGGCTCGCCGGCGCTCCGGTGGGCCACCGCCTTGCGGAAGAGCAGCTCGGCGTCCTCGGGGAAGAAGGACAGGCCCTCGTCGCAGGCCGCGATCGCCCGCGGCAGGTTGCCGAGCATCTGCTGGCACCGCGCGATCAGGGCGAACAA
>NZ_JAALJH010000296.1 GCF_011064615.1 Aquisphaera insulae
GACGAGCCTTCGTTGAACGGTATTGCGGCTAGGGGCCCAGCAGCGCGGCCTTCCGCTCCGGGAGGTCGGCGATGGTGGCCTGGGCGACGGCGGTGGCCGCGACGATAGCCATCGGCCCGTTGTCGTCTTGGACTTCTTGTGATCGACAATCTGGGAATCTCGGCTTGACACCCTACGATGGACTGAACGTTGCGCGAACCGCGTCTTGCGTCACGCGCCGAAAGGGTGCAAGACGCGGTTCGTTTTTCGAGCGAGCTACGCAGCCTTA
>NZ_JAALJH010000297.1 GCF_011064615.1 Aquisphaera insulae
CCGCCACTGCTCGAGCAGCCAGCGGCAGCCCTCGACGGTCTCCTCCAGGCCCGCGAGGCACGAGGCCGGGTCGTCCTGCCAGTCCGGGCCGCGGTCCTCGTGGGGCGAGAGCGGGTAGAAGAGCTGGGCGCCGAGGTCCCGGACGCGACGGCTGCGGGCCTCGCTCGCCTCGGCCCGATCCGGCCGTGATCGCGCGCGGACGACGGCGCCGGCCAGGTGGGCGGACTCGGCCCGATCGGAGCGGTCGAGCATCCAGGTGAGCCGG
>NZ_JAALJH010000298.1 GCF_011064615.1 Aquisphaera insulae
TCGCCACTGCTCGAGCAGCCAGCGACAGCCCTCGACGGTCTCCTCCAGGCCGGCGAGGCACGAGGCCGGGTCGTCCTGCCAGTCGGGGCCGCGGTCCTCGTGGGGCGAGAGCGGGTAGAAGAGCTGGGCGCCGAGGTCCCGGACGCGACGGCTGCGGGCCTCGCTCGACTCGGCCCGATCCGGCCGCGATCGCGCGCGGACGACGGCGCCGGCCAGGTGGGCGGACTCGGCCCGATCGGAGCGGTCGAGCATCCAGGTGAGCCGC
>NZ_JAALJH010000299.1 GCF_011064615.1 Aquisphaera insulae
CGACGGAGCGCGCACCCATGCGGAAGTCCTACCCCTCCGACCTGACCGACGAGCAGTGGGCGATCCTCGAACCCCTCATCCCGGTCAACAAGACGGGTCGGCCTCGCACGGTGTCGATGCGCGAGATCCTCAACGCGATCTTCTATCTCAACCGGGCCGGCTGCCAGTGGGACATGCTGCCCCACGACCTGCCGGCCAAGAGCACCGTCTACGACCACTTCGCCCAGTGGCGCGACGAGGGCACCTGGCAGCGG
>NZ_JAALJH010000003.1 GCF_011064615.1 Aquisphaera insulae
GCGTCCGCGCTTCGCTTGACACACCCTACAAGATCGGGGGCCTCCAGCTCAACAATTCCCCATGTCAAGGAGTGGCGTCGCGAATCTCCCGGCGCGCGCTTCCGCCGGATGAACCTCTAAAGAGCCTGTCGCGGAGGTCGGGTTCCGAGGCGAGCGGGGGGGCGTCAGCCCCCTGTCTTCTCAGTTCCGGACAGGGGGCTGACGCCCCCCGCTCGCCTTTTCGGTATAGACTCCAACCAGATGGACCATATCTTTCTACATGTTCAGGCTTACGCATCAACTAATAATTGCGTCTCTGGAATCGAACCCTGAAAGGCTCTTGCCCGAAGCGTCGAGAAGGCGCTTACCAGCGCAATAGCCACGAGAGCGGCACGCAGGCCAGCGCGTAGAAACCAAGGAGCCGGCCGGCCCGATCGATCCAGGTGGGTTCGGTGCGGAGCCGGCCGCTGAGCGCCGGGGCCGCCCAAGCGACTGCGACCACCAATCCCGAAAGCCACGGGTTATAGACCACTTCGAAGACGAAATTCCGACAGGTCTCCGAATCTAGCCGACCCCCGTCTAGCAGGAGCGCCGGGAGAATATTGCGAGCGATCAAATCCAGAAATTGATAGCCGATCAGAACGGCGATTGATACACATGCCAAGGTGCCGGACTGACGCATCATTCTGGACCGCGAAGGCTTCGGCGGGATGAGGCGCAGTATGAGAAGCGTTGGCGCCAGGACGGCGACATAGGCCCAGGCGACGAGCGTGACAAGAACGAGCGAGTCTTTCACCCTTATCCAGACGTGCGGCTCGGGGGCGGGGCCGATGGAAAAGGGCATGGATTTCCAACCTCCTCGCTCCTCGAAGTCTCCCCAGGTCCAATGCTGGAGCGCCATCGCCGCGGCCACGGCGGCCGTCAGCACCATCGCATCCAGGAGGCGGAAACGACGGCGAGTCGGCTTCGAAGTGGCCGAGGACAGGCGACTTCCGGTCATGAGGACGAACTCGCTTCGTCCCGCCGCGACTTCCGATCGGCATCACGGCCCGCCATGCCCTCAATGACGCGCATAGCCTTCTCTCCCGCCTGGGCAGGTGGAATGGGTCCTTCTCGACGATTTGGGCAAGCGTTTCGAGAGATCGAGGCCACAAAACGGGAATATCAACCTATGCTCAACACTGAGAGTGCAGAAAGACCAGTCCGCCTGCGTAGGGATTGGGACTCAGCCGAGCGTCACCTCCACCCGGGCCAGCTCGTTGGGGGACAGGTCCACCAGGATCCCGTCCCCGTCGACGGACAGGTCGATCACGAGGTCGCCCTGGAAGTCCACCTGGCGGGCCCAGGTCGGGTTGCGGAAGAAGCGGACCCGGCACCGCGACGAGTTGCCGGCGGTCTCCATCAGGTGGACGACCAGCCCCCACGGCCGATCCTCGCCGGTCGACTCCGCGAACGAGACGTGGGTCACCGCGACCGACTTCTGGTCGACCGCGATCAGCCACCCGCGCGGGCCCTGAGGCGGCGGCCCCGACACCGCAGGAACAACGCGCGCACACGTGAGCATGTCCATCGCGGCCTGGAAGGGGTATTCCAGGTCGAGGGCGATGCCCAGTCGGAAGGTCCGCTCTTCCTCCATCCCCGCGACGAGCAAGGTGTCGAGCATCCGGCCCCCCTGGCGGCGGTGATGGGGCAGCCCGCCGAAGACCAGCGCCGTCCGCTGGTGGCGGGTCGAGACGTCGAAGGCCCCGGGCGTGTCGACCTGCTCCACCTCGGTGATCTCCGGCGCGCCGAAGAGGGTCCGGCGGAGCATCGAGCCGGGGTCGGGCCACGCCCATCGGCAGCAGAGCGCGTATTTCCAGGGCTCGCGACGGGCGGCCTCGCCCTGCATCCGGTCGATCGCGGTGCGGTGGATGTCGTGGATCGTCACGTCCAGCTCGAGCATCGGCCGACCGGTCCAGAGGCGGAAACGCTGGGTGAAGCCCGCCAGCCTCAGGCCGGTGCGCGGGTCCACGATCGAGCCCTTGGCCGTCGCCTGCACCAGGGCAGGGCCGCCGTGGTCGACCTGGAAGCTCTCCCCCTTCATCTGGCTCAAGACCGGCTTGCCATCGACCATCCCCAGGCCGTTGAGGACGAGCTGCTGGCCGAGCCTCGCGGTGGACTCGCCGACGGCCATCACCCCGCGGATGCCCCCGGTGGCCTCGTCGATCTCCACCTCCATCGACTCGTTCTTCAGGATCCGGCCGCCGGCCGAGAGGTCTGAGGGCGGCGGTGCGGGCTCGTCCGGGTTCGTCGCCGCGATCCAGGAGAAGCCGAAGGCCGGCAGGTCCACGACCGCGGCGACGCCCTCATCGATCGCCTGCACGCCGCGGAGCGGGCCGCCGGGCTGGAGATCGGCCGAGGCGCCCGGCAGGAGGACGGCGACCCGCCGCGGGACCCCGGCCGGGTTCAGGACCAGGAAGCCGGGCCGAGCCGCGTCCGCGGCCGCGTCCTCGGCCTTCGTGCCGCCGATCGCCCGGGCGAGCCGTCCGGCCCAGGCATCCTGAAGCGTCTCGATGCCCGCGGCGGCCGTGGCGTGGTCGCCGGTCTCGAGCGCCGATTCGACGGCCGCGTTCGAGGGCTCCGGGCCGGCCGAGGGATCGCCTGCCGCAACCGTCGACCCGTGCCCGCCGGCGATCGCCAGGGCCATCGCGCGGAGCCATTCGGCCGCGTCCAGCCCCGCCCGGAGGCGGTGATGCCGGGCCAGCCGGGAAAGGGGCGAGCGGTCGCGTCGGGCGATCGCCTGGACCAGATACGGGGCCACGTACGAGTCCGGGTCCGGCCGCAGCGACTCATAAGGGCGGTCGGTCAGGTGGAAGTAGTCGTTGAGCGTGACCCAGCGGCCGAGCACGGGCGAGTATCCGGCCGACCGGCGGAGATCCGCATACCACGAGGCCACCGGCGCGGGCCAGTGCGCCAGGGGGAGCGTGGCGACATGGTCGTTCCGCATGGTCGCCGCCAGCCGCCAGGGGAGCAGCACCCCCTGCACAGGTCGATCGGCGGCCAACGGCGGCCGGAGCAGGCTCTCCAGTTGCGAGCCGTCCGGACCCTCCCAGAGCCGCTTGGGCTCGGCGTATACGGGGAACTTACCGGCGTCGAGCCCCAGGTGGATGGCATAACGCAGGCCGAATCGCTTGGCGAATTGCGGCACCTGGGAATACAGGCCGAACCGCCTCCGGGCGTAGGTTTCCACGCTCCGGTCGTCGAGATGGGCGCGGTAGACCTCGGCCCCGCGGCGGAACTGCCAGAGGACGGATTCCAGCGGCAGGAGGATGTCCTCGGCCTCCGCGTAGGTCCCCCCGGCGACGTCCACCCAGCCCTCGTCGATGGCGGCCCGCAGCCTCGCCAGGCCCTCCGGGTCGCGGCCGGCCTGGGCCTCGATCGCCCGCGCCGACGCGATGAAGGAGATCGCGACGTGCGCCTCGAGCGGTCCGCCAAGGGCGCCGGCGGCGAGGTCGGCGTCCAGGAGGCAGAGGTCCACGATGTAGGCGTCCACCGGATAGAACTTCTCGCGGGCCTGGGTCAGGACCTCGAAGGCCGCGCGCAGGCGATTGACGGCCGTCGGCCGGTCGCAGGTCTGCCAGGCGTCGGCCCCGGCGAGAACCTCGCGGGCGAGGGCGTCTTCCTGGATGGCCGCCTCGTGGCCCATGGCGGAGGCCAGGTCGCGGACGAGCCATCGCGTCGTCCCCAGCGCCAGGAAGTCGTCCGCGGCGGCGATCATGCCCGGGTCGTCGGAGGTCTCCGGCGTCCCCACGGCCCCGAGGCGTTCCTGCATCCGGGCGACGAGCGAGGCGCGGTCGGGGCCCGACTCCAGGAGCACCGAGCCGGCGTCCTCGACCTGGGTGACATAGCCCGAGGGCAGCCGGCCCAGCAGGCCCGCCGGCACGATCCGGATCTCCCGGGGGCCCGGATTGATCGGGTTGTCGAGCGACTCGATCTGGGGGATCGCGGCCGATCGCGAGAGCAACGACGGATGCCAGGGCGCCGACACGGCCGCCCACGTCGCCTGCGCCAGGTCGTCGGTCAACGAGGCCGGCGGCTCCTTGCAGTCGTGCGGGATGATGCTCACGATCCTCCAGCCCGACCGCGGCGGCAGCGGGGCCGGCGATGGATCCGCCGCGGGTTCCGGGGCCGGCGATGGATCCGCCGCGGGTTCCGGGGCCGGCGACAACTCCGCGGCCTCGGGCTCGGCTGTCTCCGATGGGGGCGTGCTCATTCGATCAGACTCCGAGCGCGGATTTCAGGTCGCGGAGATCGGCCGCGAGGGAATCGAGCCGGCCGCGAAGCTCGCCGGTTTCCGCCCGGGCGACGGCGAGCTCCGCCCGGACGGCCGCGAGCTCCGCCTGGACCGTGGCGAGATCGGCCGCGAGGGCGGACGCGGAGGACGAGGGATGCGACGCGTGCCGCGCGGGCGCCTCGTCGACGTCGCCGACGACGGCCCCGCCGGAGGCGACGAAGGCCTTGCGGACCTTCTCCAGCTCCTCCGGCGGGTAGAGGCCGTGGGTGACGACCACGCCGCGCTTCTGCTCCCTCGGCGAGAGCTGGACCACGAGGCCCCGGTCCTCCAGGGCGGCCAGGATCATCTCGAGCGCAGGCAGGTCGTGGATCGGATCCATCCGGCTGGCCCGGCCCCGGAGCTCGCCGGTCGTCTGGGGCCCGCGGAGCAGCAGCTCCACCACCACGGCCAGCTCGTTCTTCTTGGCCGGCAGCCAGGTATACAGGGTGTGCTTCCACCGCGTCACGCGGCCGCCGCTCGTCTCCACGAGGATCGCGGCGCCCTTCCTGCGGAGGTCGTGCAGCGTCTCCTCGACGTCGTCCTGATCGTAATCCGTGATCGGGTCGCGGTTCGACTTCTGGTTGCAGCCGGCCACCGCGGCCAGGACCGACAGCGGATACTGGTCCGGCGTGGTCATCCCCTTCTCGGCGAGCACACCCACCACCCGGCGCTCCCTGGGGCTCAGCGGCACCCAGGAAGGCCCGGCGGACGTCGATTCGGTCGCACTCATCGCGCACACGTCCTCTGATACGGAAGTCCGGACCAGGCCGCGAGGGCCGCGCTCAGGGGAGCTCGAGCCGGAGCGTCTCGCTGATCCGATTGGTGAAGTTGGCCAGGGCGACGGCCGACGCCAGCTCGACGATCTGGCGATCGCTCAGGTTGGCCTTGAGCCGCTCGACCAGCTCGTCGGAGAGGACCACGTTGCGGGTGGCCTCCTCCGCATACTCGAGCGCGAGCAACTGGAGGTCGTCGTAGAGGTCATCGTCGTCGTGCGGGCCCTCCGTCTCGTTCACCTGCCGCTCGGAGAGCCCGGCCTGGAGCCCCCCCTTGCGGTGATGCTCCAGGCAGTACCCGCAGGCGTTGATCTCCGAGGCCCGGATGTAGGCGAGCTCGCGGAGCTTGGGATCGAGCTGCATGCCGCCCACGGCCCTGTTCATCGCCAGGAAGGCATCCATGACCGCCGGGCTGTGGGCGAGCGTCCGGAGGAAATTCAGGACCTCCTCCCTCCGGCCTTCAATTTTCTCGAAGAGCGGCCGGACGGAGTCCGGGGCGTCCGACGTCGAGACATACTGGATCACGGCCATGGCGCGTTTCTCCCTGCGAGACCCTGGGTGCGGGTGTTTGTCATGGTAGCCGTCGCCGCGACGGCCATTCAAGGAGCCTCCGCACACGGCGTGCCCGGCGCGAGGGGCGGGGGGCAGGGGAGGGAGCCCTATTCCCGCCGCGGCAGCCTGCGATGATCCGGGCCGCGGCCGATCGGGGCATCCAGGTTGATGGTCAGCAGGTCAATGAACTTCGCGATTTCCTCCCGACCGGCCGTCAGCCCTTGGGTTCGCTCGCTTCGCTCGTGCGCCTCCTGGTTGGCCCTGCCCCACCCCCGCATCTCCTCCACCGTCTGGGGGCTGGGGGCCTCCTCGGGCTCGGTCGCCGGCTCGGGCCGCATCGGATTCCGCACGTCCTCCGGCAGCGGCTCGTGGGCGTCCTCCGCGATCACGATCGGGGCCGGCTCCCAGCGGTCGGCCTCGACGGGGGAAGCCGCGGAGCCTGTCGCGGGCTCGTCGCTGATCTCACAGTCCCCTCCTGAATCCCCACCAGGCAAAGGGGAAAACAACTCCGGACTCCCCCCGTCTGGTCCCCTCCCCCCCACGTGGGGGAGGGTTAGGGAGAGGGGGTGATCGCTGATGACACATGAACGAGCCCCAATAAGGTCAGGATCATCTGGATTTTCAGCCGTTCCCTCGATCGAAGGCTCGCTCCATCCGCCCCCTCTCCCTAACCCTCCCCCACGTGGGGGGGAGGGCATCAGAGGGCTCGCCCCGCATGAGAGGCTGGGCAGCTCGGCCTCAATGGTGGCCCCCGGCTCGGGCAAGGGCTCGGGCTCGGCCGGATCGCGCCAGGCCATGCCGGAGACGCCGCGCGCCTTCTGGAGCTTACGTAGCATCTCCAGGGTCTGCATCAGCTCGCGGGTCCGCGCGGCGACCGTGCGGCGGTGGCGGTCGAGCTCACGCTCGGCGGCGAAGGCCGCGGCGTCGTCGCGGTCGGCGGGATCGGCATTCTCGTCATCGTCGGCGTCGTCGCCGAGCAACGCGGCGAGGCGGTCCATGTGGGCCTCGGCATCGGCCAGGAGCCACGCCAGGGCCTCCTCCTTGGTGGCCGGCGGTGCGGCGAAGGTCCGCCACTGGCGACCCTGCTCGAAGGTGAGGAAGTCCTCGGCGCGGAGGCCTCGAAGGAAGCGCTCGTAGATGGCGCGGCCGGCGCCGTCCCAGGCGACGTCGGCGGCGGCCAGCGCGGCGTTCAGGTCGAGGTCCCAGAAGTGGTCGGCGACCTTGCGGCCGTGAAGCCGGACGAATCGGTAGAAGTCGCCGATCAGGAGCTCCTTGCCGGCGACGAGGTAGGCGCGGATCGACCGCCACTGCTCGAGGAGCCAGCGGCAGCCCTCGCGAGTCTCCTCCAGGCCGGCGATGCACGAGGCGGGGTCGTCCTGCCAGTCGGGGTCGCGATCCTCGCGGGGTGAGAGCGGGTAGAAGAGCTGGGCGCCGAGATCGCGGACGCGTCGGCTGCGGGCCTCGCTGGCCTCCGAGCGATCGGGCCGCGGATTGGCCCGCGCGCGGACGGCTTCGGCCAGGTGGGCGGACTCGGCGCGATCGGAACGGTCGAGCATCCAGGTGAGCCTGGCGGCGCGGACGAGGAGGGACTTCTCCATCGCGCTGGCGGGCCGCCCGTCGCGGACGAAGTCGGCGACCAGACGTTCCAGGTCCTTCGGGTTCTCCTGGGGCAGGACCGGCATGGAGAGGATCTTCGATCGCCGGCCGTGGACCAGTCCGTTGAGCCGCGAGACCATCTTGCCGGCCTCGGTCCTCGGCCCGGTGCTCTTCCCAGCGTTGCGGCGATTAGCCTGGATTCGGGCGTCGCTGATCATGGTGCGGCCCTCGGGTGGAGCGGTGCGGGGCTGTGAGGGTGGTGCGCGCGGGTCCATCGCCGTCGCGACATCGCGCGGCGTCCTCGTCGTCCTCGCGGCCCTTTCTCAATACAATCCCGAAATCGGGGGGGCGAGTTTCACCGAACTGGGATTTTTTCAGGAGAGGGTCTTGAGCCGCCCTGCAATGGCAGTGACGGCGGCCCGAGGATCTCCGGCCGGATCGGGCCAGACCGTGAGAGATCCGCGGTAGCCGACCTCCTCGAGGGCACCGAGATACGATTCCCAGTCGATCGACGCGGCCGACGAGCCGAAGCCGCGAGGGCTGGCAATCGCCGAGACGGCCGAGGACGAACCCCCCGCATAGGCGTGGGCGACCCACGATCCGAGCGTCGCCACGGCCTCCGCCGGGTCGAGGCCACCCCGGAGCAAACCGGCCGGATCCACGCTGGCGGCCAGGCCCACGAGGTCGAGGGCCTCCAGGAAGTCCTTCAGCCGCCTCGGCGGCTCGGCCTCGGTCTCGATCGCCAGCCTCACGCCGCGGTGATCGGCCGCCTTGCCGAGCGAGCCGACGGCCATGGAGAAGACCTCGCGCCGCTGCGGTTCCTCCTCGGGCGGCACCACGCCCACCCGGGCCAGCACCAGGTTCGTCCCGAGCTCGTAGGCCATCGCGAACGCCGAGTCCGCCCGCCGGATCCGGTCCTCGAGCTGGTCGATCGAATCGAACGCCCGCCGGGTCGGCAGCGAGACGGCCACCAGCGACAGCTCGAGCGTCCGCATCAGGTGGCGCAGCTCGCGCCGGCCCGTCTCCCCCAGCCGCTGCGGCGCGAGGTCCCCGATCGCGTCCAGGACGATCCCCTTCGCCCCGAGCTTCGCCGCATCGTGGATCTGGTCGCGGATCGATCGGTCCGGGTTCAGCCTCAGGGCCAGCGGATGGCGGATCATGACGGACGAGCTCCTCCTGCCTCGGCGAGATCCGCGAAGAGGGATCTTCACCCCGCCGATTGTGGCCCATCGCCCGATCGGACGTAAAGGGCCGCCCCCGCTTGACACCCAAGGCAATTTGCCTTAGCATCTCCCTAGGCAGATTGACTTGGAGGGTCCAATGGCGCGGCGAGCCGGCGAGGATGTGACCGAAACGGAGCTGGCGATGCTCCAGGTCCTCTGGGATCGGGGCGAGGCCACGCGCCGGCAGGTGGCGGACGTGCTCTATCCCGGGGGCGGCGAGGCCCACTACGCGACGGTGCAGAAGCTGCTGGAGCGGCTCGAGAACAAGGGCTTCGTCCGCAAGGACCGGCGCGACGGCCTGCTCATCTTCGCGGCGAGCGTGGATCGCGAGGCATTCATCGCCCGCCGCCTGCAGGGGCTGGCGGAGGCCCTCTGCGGCGGTTCCGCGGCCTCGCTGGCGATGAACCTGGTGCGGTCGCAGCCGCTCTCCGCGGCGGAGATCGACGAGCTGAACGCGGTCCTGCGGGAGCGGCGGAAGGGGCGGAGCGGCGGATCGAAGTAGGACGGGGGGAGGCGGCCCTTGGACGGTTTGCTGATCGGGGCGCTGACGAATTCCGCCTGGGCCGCGGCGATGGCCATCGGGGTGATGATCGCCGTGCGGCTGATTCGGCCCCGGCCGGCGGTCGTCCATCTGTGCTGGGTGCTGGTGCTGCTCAAGCTCGTGACGCCCGCGGTGATTCATCACAGGGTCACCCCGACCGTTGCGAATGCCGATCCGGCTCTCCCCCTTGCCAAGGGGGAGTTGGAGGGGGTGAATGACACAAGCGTCGGCGATCGAAAGCACCCCCCTGTATCCCCCCTTGGTAAGCAGGGAAGGGATTCTTCGGCTCTCCCCTTGACCAAGGGGGAGTTGGAGGGGGTGAATGACACAAGCGTCGGCGATCGAAAGCACCCCCCTGTATCCCCCCTTGGTAAGGGGGGAAGTGAATTTCGTCCGGTTCCCAAGGCTTCCTTCGCCTGGCCCTGGCGGACGATCCTGGCCACCGTATGGCTGGCCGGCCTCGGCGCCTGGACGGTCGCGGTCTGCCTTCAGACGACGCGGGTCCGGCGATTGCTCCGAACCGCGAGCCCCGCGCCCGAGGTCCTGAAACATCAGGTCGATCGGCTGGCCGCCCGCATGGGCCTGCCCACGGCCCCGTCCGCCCATCTCATCTCCGCGCCGATCCCGCCGATGCTCTGGGCGCTCGTCGGCCCGCCGAGGTTGCTGCTCCCCGAGGGGCTCTGGGGGCGGCTCGACGAGGCCCAGCGGGACACGATCGTCGTCCACGAGCTCGCCCACCTGAAGCGGCGGGATCACTGGGTCCGGCGGCTCGAGGCGGTCGCGCTGGGGCTTTACTGGTGGAATCCCGTCGCCTGGTGGGCCCGCCGCCGCGTCGAGGACGCGGAGGAGCAGAGCTGCGACGCCCTGGTGGCGAGCACGCTTCCGGAGGCCGTCGAGTCCTATGCCGAGGCCCTGGTGGCCACCGCCGTTTTCCTCTCCGGGATCCGCGCCCCGCGCCCCTTCGGCGCCTCGGGCGTGGGCCGCGTCCCCCCCTTGAGAAGGAGGCTGAACATGATCCTGCGCGACGCCTCGCCCGCGACGTCCCGGCCCGTCCCGGCCGCGGCCATGCTCCTTGCCGGGCTCTCGCTCCTGGCCCTCCCCGGCTGGGCGACGGGTCAGGACCCGGCGGCTCCTGCCGCCAAGCCCAGCGAAGCGCCGAAGCCCCGGCCGCCCGCCGCGGAGCCGCTCCGACCTGCCGAGGCAAAGCCCACGCAACCCGAGAAGCCCGCTCGAATCAAGGTGAGCCAGCCCATCGTGCGCGAGGTCCGGGACCGCATGTACGTCCGGGGAGTCGTCGAGGCGGCCCAGTCCGTCGATCTGCGTCCCCGGGTCGGAGGGACGCTCACCGAGGTCCGCGTCAAGCCGGGGCAGACGGTCGAGAAGGGAGACGTCCTCTTCGTCATCGATCCCAGGACCTACCAGCTCAAGCTGGACCGGGCCGACGCGGACGTTGCGCGTGCCGAGGTTCAGCTCAGGCACCAGTCCACCACCCTGAAATACACCGAGAAGCTGGTCGCCAACCGGACGATCAGCTCGCAGGAGGCCGACCTGGCCAGGGACGGACGGGATGAGGCCATGGCGTCGTTGCGGGCGGCGACCGCGAGCCGCGACCTCGCCCGCCTGGACCTGGAGGCGACGAAGGTCACCGCCCCGTTCCGGGGACGAGTCGGGCGTCCGATCCTGGCGGTCGGCAGCGTCGTGTCCGCCGAGTCGACCAGCCTGGCCACGATCACGGCGCCCGATCCCGCGCTCGTGTCCTTCAACCTCGGCCAGAATGTCTTCGGCATGACTGGCCTTGAAACGGGAGCGCCGATCTCCTTCGAGATCCAGGACGGAAGACAGACGCGACGGCTTCGAGGGAAGCTCGACTCGATGGACGCGCAGTTCGACCCTTCGACGGGGAACCTCAGGTGCCGGGCCACGGTCCCCAACCCCGATGGCACCCTCTTGCCCGGCCAATCGGCCACGGTGGTTCTCTCCATCGGCGAGCCAAGGCAGGCGATGCTGGCCAATTTCGGCTCCGCGGCCCGCCTGATAACCGGGGGTCGGACCGGCGGCGTCCTTGTGGTTGACGAGGCCGGAAAGATCGAGTCGCGGGACGCCCAATTGGGCAGCTTCCGCGAGGGCGGACTCGTGGAGATCGTCTCGGGGCTCAAGGAAGATGACTGGGTCGTTCCGGTCGACTGGATGAACCCCGATCCGGATAACCGCCGACTGCCCCATACGCGCCCCGGCATGACGATCGAGGTCGAGCGGGTCAAGGCCCCCGAGCCCGAGCCCATCGAGCCCTGATCCCCCGGTCGGGTTGCCGCCCTCGGCGGGATTCGCCATCATGGGATCGTCGAGATTCCGTCCGTCGCATCCCGCCGCAGAGAGACGCCAGGAACCGCATGTCCACGCCCGTCTTGCCCGCCATGGTGCAACAGGTGCTGGACGTGCCGGCGGATCGCCTGGCCGCGCTCCTCGGCGGCTGGCCGGAGCCGGCGATCCTCGCCAGCCGCGGCGAGCGCGGCGAGGCCGGCCGCTGGTCCATCCTGGCGGCCTATCCCCGGCTCGCCTTCGAGGCGACCGGGACACGCTGGAGCATCCGCCAGGACAACGGCTCGTTCGCGAGCGGCGAGGGCGACCCGCTCGACGAGCTCGCACGCCTCCTCCGCCGATTCGGCCTGGCCGAGACCTCGGACGCGGCGCCTCCGCCGGATGCCTGCCCGTTCCAGGGGGGCATGATCGGCTACCTGGGCTACGACCTCGCCCCGCTCATCGAGGACCTCCCGCGCCGGGCCGCTCGCGACTCGCGCCTGCCCGACCTGAGAATGGGGCTGTACGACACGGCGGTCGTCGTCGACCATCGGACCGGCAGGACGACGCTCCACGCCTGGGACCTCACCGGCGAGGGGCTGGCCGCAGCCGAGCGTCGCTGCCGGACCTGGCGGCGGGCCATCCGCGGCGCAGGGCCCTCGGATCGGTCCATCCGCCGGTCGGCGCTCGGACCGATCGAGGGGGAATTGGATCAGAATTCGTACATGAATTCCGTCAATCGGGCCCTCGAGTACATCGCCGCCGGGGACATCTTCCAGGTGAACCTGTCGCAGCGGTTCGCGGCCCGGGGGCACGTCGAGCCGCTCGACCTGTTCCTCCGCCTCGGCGAGGCCAGCCCCGCCCCTTACTCCGCGTTCCTCCGCTGGCGGGACCTCGCCGTGGTCTCGGCGAGCCCGGAGTCGTTCTACCAGGTCCGCGGGGGCCGGATCGAGACCCGGCCCATCAAGGGGACGCGCCCGCGCGGCGCCGATCCGGAAGCAGACGCCCGGCTTGCCGACGAATTGCGGCAGGCCCCCAAGGATCGCGCCGAGCTGACGATGATCGTGGACCTGGAGCGGAATGACCTGGGTCGGGTCTGCCGGTATGGGTCGGTGAACGTGGTCGATCCGCATGCGATCGAGTCGTTCGCGCAGGTCCACCACCTGGTCGCGACGGTCGAGGGGGCGCTCCGCGAGGATGCCGGGCCGGTGGACATCATCCGCGCCACGTTCCCCGGCGGATCGATCACGGGCGCCCCCAAGATCCGGGCGATGCAGATCATCGACGAGCTCGAGCCGAACCGGCGGGGGGTGTACACGGGGGCGATCGGCTATTTCAGCCGGGGTGCCACGGGCCTGAACATCGCCATCCGGACGATGACCGTGGAGAAGGACGAGGTCCGCTACCAGGTCGGCGGCGGGATCGTGGCCGACTCGGACCCGGCGGGCGAATACGAGGAGACCCTGCACAAGGGGCTGGGCCTTCGGGCCGTGCTCGAGGGGAAGGAGCCGCTCCCATGATCTGGCTCCGGGGGCAGATCCTCCCCGATGACGCGCTCCGGATCAGCGTCCTGGACCGCGCCTTCGAGCACGGGCTGGGCCTCTTCGAGACGTTTCGCACCTGGAACGGCCGGCCGGCGCTGCTGCCCCGCCACATGGAACGCCTCGCGGGTTCGGCCCGCGCCCTCGGCCTGCCGCTGGACCCGGCGGACCTCCCCGACGACGCGGCCGTTCGCGCGCTGGTCCATGCCACGAACACGTTCCCCGCCGGCGCCGACGCGATGATTCGCGTCACCCTCAGCGGCGGCCTGACCCCGGAGTCGGGCGGGATGCTCTGGATGCGCGCGATGCCCCTGCCGGAGCCTCCGCCGGCCGGGACCGGCTGGGTGCTCGGCCCGGTGCACCCGGCCAGGACGGACCCGCTCGTCGAGCACAAGACGCTGAATTACTGGCCCTATCGCCTCGCCTTCGAACGCGCGCGGGCCGAGCACTGCGACGAATCGCTGGCGATTTCCCCCGACGGCTTCCTCTGGGAAGGGAGCCGGACCAATCTCTTCATCGTGATGGACGACCAGATCCTGACCCCGCCCTCCGCCGGCCGGGCGCTGCCCGGGATCATGCGGGCCCTCGTCCTCGAGACGGCCGAAGCCATGGGGCTGGACGCGAGGGAAGCGCCGCTCGGCCTCTTCGACCCGACCTTCCGGCCGGACGAGGTCTTCCTGACCAACTCGGTCCGCGGCCTCGTCCCCGTCGGCGCGTGGGGTGAGGCCCGCTATCCGACGCCGGGACCGACCACGGATCGACTCCGCCAGGCGGTCCTGAAACGGCTCGAAGCAGGGGGTGACAAACACGGATGGGAGAAGCATGATGGAATTCGAGGACTTACTACCACGGATGACGCGGATAGCACGGATGGAAGACACGAAAGGCAGGAAAAAACAGGAAGTACAAAGAAACCATAGATCACTCTATTGAATTTACATCAATTTAGATTTTTATCTTCGCTGAAAATCTCATCCGTGTTATCCGTGTCATCCGTGGTCGTAAATTCTTCGGGTCATCCGTGCTCTCATCCCTGTCATCCGTGGTCGTAGAATCTTCGGGTCATCCGTGCTCTCATCCCCCATCGATCCCCATCCGTGTTCGTGAGGTGTGTCCGTGAGGACCGTATCCGAGGTCGTCGCGTGGTTGGAGGCCTTCGCGCCCAGGAGGCTGGCGGAGTCGTGGGACAACGTGGGGTTGTTGCTCGGTGACCCGGCGGCCCCGGTGGAGCGGGCGATGACCTGCCTGACCGTGACGAGGGAATCGGCGGCCGAGGCGGTCGATGAACGGGCCGGCCTGGTGGTGAGTCATCATCCGATTCTCTTCCGGGGCGAGAAGCGGATCCGCGCGGACCTGCCCGGGACGGCCTCCGTCTGGGCGCTCGCGCACGCGGGGATCGCGGTGGCGAGCCCGCACACGGCCTTCGACAGCACCGCGCGGGGGATCAATGAGGGTCTCTGCCGGCGGCTCGGGCTGGCCGATGTGATGCCGATCCGCCCGGTGGCGGGGCCGGCCGAGTTCAAGGTCGTCGTCTTCACGCCCGACTCGGACCGCGACGCCGTGCTCGCCGGCGCCTTCTCCGCCGGCGCGGGAAGGATTGGCGACTACGAGGAATGCTCGTTCGCGATCCCCGGGCACGGGACGTTCTTCGGCACCGAGGGGACCGACCCGGCCGTTGGAGTGAAGGGCCGGCGCGAGACGGTGCCGGAGCTTCGGATCGAGGTGATCTGCACGGGGTCCCGGCTGCCGGCGGTCCTGTCGTCGATCCGGTCGCGGCATTCGTACGAGGAGCCCGCCATCGACGTCTATCCGCTCCATGACCCGGCCGTCCCGTCAGGGGCCCACGGCGGATCCGGATCCGGGCGGATCGGGCGACTCGGAGAGTCCCGTTCGCTCGAGGAGCTCGCCGGTGCGGTCTCCGCGGCCCTCGGCCGGATCCACCTCCAGGTGGCCGGCGATCCCGAGAGGCGGGTCACGAAGGTCGCCATCGCCTGCGGCGCGGGGGACGATTTCCTGGGCGATGCGGCCCGTGCCGGGGCGGACGTCCTGATCACCGGCGAGGCTCGCTTCCACCGCGTGCTCGAGGCCGAGGCCCTGGGCGTGGGCCTGATCCTGGCGGGCCATTACGGGACCGAGCGTCCCGGGGTGGAGGACCTGGCGGAGGAGATCGCGCGGGCCTTCCCCGAGATCGAGGTCTGGCCGAGCCGCCGCGAGCGCGACCCGCTCCGCCTGGTGCGGGGGGACTGAACCGGGACGAGCCCCGGACGGTCACGACCCGCGCACGAAAACCCCCGGGGAAACCCGGGGGGAAAAGGCCGAGTCGAGATTCGATCTCGGTGTCGGCGGTCGGCTGTGTGGCGAGGTTACTTCTTCTTGGCCTTCCCGTTGGCGCCTTCCAGGGCCTCCTCGTCCTCCTCCTCCTCGACCTCGGTCGCCTCGCCGCCGACGCCCTTGCCCGTCCGCGTGGTGGGGACGGCCAGGTACATCTGGTGCTCCCACTGACCGGACCAGAACTGGCCGGTCCAGCGCTGGAGCGAGATCGTGCGGACGTTGGGCCGATCCTCGTCGCGGATCACCTCGCCCCACGCGCCGGTGTAGGCGGCCCGGACCTGCGAGGAGCTTTCCCCCACGCAGAGCAGGCGTTCGCCGTTGGGGTTCAGGCTCGCCACGGCCCGCCAGTCTTGTGCGCCACTAGAGCCACTACTCATGATATATCACCTCCGCCCGGCGATCGACTTACAGACCTGCATCCTCGGGATGGTTCGTACACGCTCCGCCGGGACACCAAACTCGAATCAGACAATTAGGGACGACCTATCGACGCTTCATCGACCCGGCCGCACCGCGCGATCCTCGTGATCGAGCGAACCCGAGCCCCGGTTTCCGACGAGCGAGCAACACCCGGCCCCGGTGTTCATCCGGGGAGACAGGGGTGTGTTCGTGATCGCCGCGTCAGAAACCTTGGAGTGGACCTCTGCAGGCGGGCTCGCGGGCTTGGATCGAAGGCCCGGGTAAGACGACGTCGACTCGACCCAGGGACGAGCGGCGGATTCGTCGGCCCGGCCGCTCCTCAGCCTCGACATCTGGAATTGTAGCGGTTGAACCTACGAGCGGCGAATGAAATCGAGAAATAATCCCTCGAATTGTCGCGGAAATCACGCCACGAGGGGAACCCCGTACCTCCATGGCGGGGCGTCCATACGGCCGACCGCCGCCGCCGCGGCGAACATCGCAAGTTCCTTCGGCGACGGCGGATGCTTCAGCTCTTCGGGTTGAACTCGAGGAGGACCTTGCCGCTCCGTCCGACGGCCTCGGCCTGGGTGACGGCCTCGCGGATCTGCTCCAGGGGGTAGCGGCCGCCGATCTCCGATTCCAGCACGCCCGCGCGGATCAGGTTGGCGATTTGCCGGAACACGAGCAGGGCCCCGGGGATCGACCGTTCCCGCATCCAGTGCCCCAACCAGAATCCCTGGATGGACTTCCGCGCCGAGATCACCTGCCGCGGGTCGACCGGGATCGGCTCGCCGGTGAGCGACCCGTAGAGGACGAGCTTGCCGCCGTCGCCCATCGCCCGGAAGATCGCCGCGCCGGCCTCGCCCCCGACCGGGTCGAGGGCGAACCGCGGGCCCTTGCCGCCGGTGATCGCGCGCACCTGGTCCTCGACGGGGCCCTCGGACGAGCTGACCACCGCGTCGGCCCCGAGCCGGCGAAGCTCTTCCATGGCTTCCGGCCGGCGGACGACGCCGAGCGTCCGGAACCCGTCGTGGCGGCCGAGCCGGATGAGCATCCTGCCCAGGGTCGAGCCGGCGGCCGAGATCAGGAGCCATTCCCCCTTCGGCACGGCCAGGACGTGTCGGGCCAGGGCGATCACCGTGGCCGGGTTCACGAAGAAGGTCGCGACCTGGTCGTCGGGGATGTCCGCCGGCACGGGCCGGGCCTGCCGGGCCGGTATCACCGCGTATTCCGCCCAGTTCCCCCCGGCCGAGTTGATGACCGCGACCCGCTTCCCCTCCACCCACCGGCCGAGGAGCCCGGGGCCGGCCTTGTCGACGATCCCCACCCCCTCGAACCCAGGCGTAGCCGGGAGTTTGGGCAGGACTCCGTATCGCCCCCGAACGACCAGGATGTCGGACGGGTTCACCGGGGTCGCGATCATCCGCACCCGGACCTCGCCCGGCCCCGGCTCCGGCAGGGGGACATCGCGAATCTCGACGACCTCGGACGGCTCGCCGAACCTCTCGAAAACGACCGCTTTCATCGCGCGCTCCAGGACTCCCTACCCCGTGATCCCCGGGACGGGACGACCCGCGGTCGCCGGTCCACTTGGGCGAGATCGCGGGCTCCGCTATCTTACAGGGATGGATCCCCCCAAACCTACCGAGTACACCCCGATGCCCGCCGCAACCGACCCGATCGTCACGACTCAATGGCTGGATGAGAACCTCCACCGCAAGGACCTTCGCGTGGTGGACATGCGCGGCTACGTGGTATCTCGCCTCGTCGAGCCGGGCGTCGAGGAGGCCGATTATCGGGGCGCCCGCAGCGAGTACGAGCACGCTCACATCCCGGGCGCCGTGTATATCGACTGGACCCGCGACATCGTCGACCTCAATGATTCGGTCCCGGCCCAGATCGCGCCGCCGGATGAGTTTGCCCGGGCGATGTCGGAGCGGGGCATCGGCGACGACACGCACGTCGTCGCGGTGGATCACAGCGGCGGCCAGTTCGCCACCCGGCTCTGGTGGGCGCTCCACTACTACGGGCATCCGGCCGTCAGCGTCCTGCAAGGGGGCTGGAACCGCTGGGTGGACGAGGACCGGAGCGTGGAATCGACCGAGCCGGTCGTGGCGCCGGCCGTGTTCACGCCGAGGGTCCGGCCGGAGCTCCGGTTGACGGCCGAGCGGCTCTCCGCCCGCCTCGGCGAGCCCGGCCTCCAGCTCCTGGACGCCCGCGACGCCGGCCAGTATAGCGGCGAGCGTCGGCGCGGGCCTCGCGGCGGACACATCCCGGGCGCGAGGAACCTGCCCCGCGAGACCTTCTTCGCCAGGGGAGGGGGGTTCCTGCCGGTCGACGAGCTCCGCGCGGCCGTGGAGGCCGCCGGGATCTCCGCCGATCGTCCCGTCGTCGCCTATTGCAACGGCGGCGTCGCGGCCACCGTGATCCTCTTCAACCTGGCCCGGCTGGGATTCACCGACCTGGCCAACTACGACGGCTCGTGGAACGAGTGGAGCGGGCGCATGGACCTGCCGGTGGAGTGACGGACGGAGCCCGATCGCGATTCGCGATTCGCGGCCCCGCGCCTCCGCGGCTCGTCCCCTCCCTCAGCGTTCCTCGATCGGCGTGTAGGGCGTCTCGCCGGGGCCGACGTAGAGCTGCCGGGGGCGGATGATCCGCAGGCCGGGGTCGGCGGCCTGCTCCTTCCAGTGGGCGATCCAGCCGGGCATCCGGCCGATCGCGAAGAAGACCGAGTACATCTCGCGGGGGATGCCGATCGCTCGCATCACGATGCCGTTGTAGAGGTCGGCATTGGGGAACAGGCGGTGGTCGACGAAGTAGGAATCCGCGGCGGCCCTGGCCTCGAGCTCGAGCGCGATGGGGAGCAGGGGGTCGGCGACCGGGTTCTTCCCCGCGAGTCGCTCGGCGATCTGCCGGAGGATCCTCGCCCTCGGGTCGAGGCTCCGATACATCGTGTGGCCGAAGCCGACGAGCCGGAAGCCGTCCTTCCGTTCCCGGACGCGGGCGATCGCCTGGTCGATCGTGAACTCGCCGCGGCGGATGGCCTCGAGCATCTCGACGGCGGCGATCGTGGCGCCGCCGTGGACGGGGCCCCAGAGCGAGGAGATCCCCGCCGCGCACGAGGCGAAGAGGTTGGCCCGGCTCGAGCCGACGACGCGGACCGTGGTGGTGCTGCCGCCCATCTCGTGGTCGGCGTGGAGGATCAGGAGCTGGTCCAGGGCGTGCACCATCTCCTCGGGGGCGACGTACTCCTTGAACGGCTCGGAGAACATCATGTGGAGGAAGTCGCCCGCGTAGGAGAGCCGCGGGTCGGTGTAGAGGAACGGCAGCCCCATCGAGCGCCGGTAGGAGTAGGCCGCGATCGTCCGGACCTTGCTCAGCAGCCAGGCGGCCTCCTCGTCGAAGTCGTCGGCCTTGCCCTCCTTGGGCCGATGGTAGAAGCACGCCAGGGTGCTGACCATGGAGGAGAGCATCGCCATCGGCGGGGCGTCCACCGGGAACCCCTCGAAGTGGTACTTGAACGACTCGTGGAGGGCGGCGTTCGCCGTCAGCCGCGCCTGGAAGGCGTCGAGCTCGCCGCGTCCCGGGAGATGGCCGTAGATCAGCAGGAAGCTCGTCTCGACGAAGCTCGACCGCGCAGCGAGTTCCTCGATCGGGATGCCGCGATAGCGGAGGAGCCCGCGGTCGCCGTCGACGTAGGTGATGGCGCTGCGGGCCAGGGCCGTGTCGCGGAGCCCGTCGTCGATCGCCACCAGGCCGGACCGCCGACGGAGCCCGGAGAGGTCGATCGCCTCTTCCCCGTCGGCACCCCGGACCAGCGGCAGGTCCACGCTCCGGTCGTCGATCGTCAGCTTCGCGGTCCGCGCCATGGTCGAGGGCTCCAGCTCCGGCCTGCGGCGGGTCTCGTGCCCGCCTCGTGCGCCATTATACCGACGCCGCGGGCCTGGGGGCCATCATCGCGGCCCTTCGCCGCTCATCCCTCGGCCACCCTCCCGTCGCGCATCCGGATGACGCGGCCGGCGGCGGCGGCGACCTCGGCGCTGTGGGTGATCAGCACCAGGGTCAGGCCCCGGCGACCGCGGAGGTCTTCCAGGAGCTGGAGGACCTCGGACTGGCTGCGGCTGTCGAGGTTCCCGGTCGGCTCGTCGGCCAGCAGGACCGAGGGCTCGTTGGCGAGCGCCCGCGCGATCGCCACCCGCTGCCGCTCGCCGACGGAGAGGTGCATCGGCCGGGCCTTGCGGCGGTGGGCCAGGCCGACCTGCTCGATGAGCGACTCCGCC
Organism: Aquisphaera insulae; assembly: GCF_011064615.1. GTDB lineage: Bacteria > Planctomycetota > Planctomycetia > Isosphaerales > Isosphaeraceae > Aquisphaera > Aquisphaera insulae. The sequence continues at coordinate 19,832 of NZ_JAALJH010000003.1, forward strand.
CGCTCGGCCCGCTGGCGGGGCGAGAGCGTCGTTTCGAACATCGGGATCTGGACGTTCTCGACGGCGCTCAGCGTGTTCAGGATGTGGAATGACTGGAAGACGAAGCCGATCTCGCGTGCCCGGTATCGGTCGAGGTCCAGCTCCGCCAGCGGCGTGCCCTTGTAGTAGACCTCGCCGGAGGTCGGGCGGTCGAGCCCGCCCAGCAGGTGCAGCAGCGTGGTCTTGCCGCAGCCGCTCGGGCCGACGATCGCGATCGACTCGTTGCGGCGGATCTCCACCGAGACGCCGCGGAGGGCGTGGACGTCGCCGTCGGGATAGACCCGGGTGAGGGCCTCGCCGCGGAGGAGGGGGGAATCGAGCTCGCGTCCGCTGGGATCATTCATGGCGGAGGGCCTCGCTCGGGTCCAGCGACGCGGCGCGGACGGCCGGATAGAGGCCGCCCAGCAGGCTCAGGGCCAGGCCCATCAGCAGCCCGAATCCCAGGACCGGGGTCGGGAGATTCGGGTCGATGAAGCCCTGCGCCGTGGGCGTGAGCGTCAGGGCCTTCAGGCCGAGGATCGCCAGGACCATGCCGGCGGCCGCCCCGATCACCCCCAGGATCACGGACTCGCCCAGGATCAGCCGGAGCACCCGCGTCCGTCGCCAGCCGAGCGCCCGCAGGACGCCGATCTCGCGGGTCCGTTCGAACACGGCCATGATCATGGTGTTGAGCATCCCCACCGCGCCCAGGATCAGGGCGAGTACCGTCGTCGCCCAGGCCATCACCTTGACCAGGCGGATCTGCACGTCGCGCTCGACGTAGTCGCGAGCCGGGGTGGCGGCGACGCCCGGGATGGCGGCCTCGATCCGCTTCTGGAGGGCCTCGATCGCGGGCCGGCTCGGGTCCTCGGCCGCGACCACGATGCCCGTAACCTGCCCCTCGCGGCCCATCAGCTTCTGCAGGGTCGAGAGCGGCATGATCAGGGCCCCGCCCTCGAAGGCGCTGTCGCTCTCGAAGACGCCGACCACCTTGAAGGGCTCGCCGGCCACGTCGAGCGGGTCGCCCGCCTTCTTGCCCAGGTTGAGGGCCAGCACCCGGCCGAGGAGCGTCACGTTCCCCTCGCCCGGCTCGAACCAGCGGCCTTCCTTGAGGCGGGCACCCCGGAAGAGCAGGCTCCCCGCCTCCCAGCCGTTGACGATCGCGCTGGCGATCTGGGCCTGCTCGAAGCCGACCGTGTCCACGAGCGACGGGGCGACCTCCTTGACGCCGTCGATCGCGCGGAGGCGGCCGGCGAGCTTCTGATCCAGCGCGCTCGAGAGCTGGTTGCTGGTCCCGGCCCGGACCACGACGAGGTCGATCCCCTTGCCCTCGAAGAGGGTCAGGAACGACTTCTCGAAGTTCCAGGCGATGCCGACCAGGTCCAGCACGGTGGCGATCGCCAGCGCCAGGCCGAACGCGGTCAGCAGCGTGCGGGCCCGTCGCCGGAACAGGTTGCGGGCCATGAGCGAGACGAATCGCATGGGAGTGGGGCTCTGGGGTTCGGGTCACGCTTCGGGCACGCGGCCGACGAGGACATAGCCGACGCCGCGCCAGACCTCGTGGTATTCCATCCCCGGGAGGACGCTCGCGGCGATCCCGCGGATGTCGAGCTTGCGGTAGCGCTCGACCATCTCCGTGAAGGCGTCGCCCAGGTGCATCAGGCGGGAGATGATCCAGTTGTCCAGCCCGGGGAGGCCGATCTTGTGGCCGAGCATCCGGTCGGTCAGGTTCGGCATCTCGTCCGAGACGACGATCGTCGCGCCGGGGCGGGAGACGCGGACCATCTCGCGGAGCGAGCCCTCGGGGTCGTTGAAGTAGTTGAAGGCGCCGATGCTGAGCACGGCGTCGAAGCTGGCGTCGGGGAACGGCAGCGCCTCGGCCTCGCCCTGGATCAGCCGGACCCGCGGCGCGACCGCTCGCCGGCGGCAGTCCGCGAGCTGGGACCACGTGACGTCGATCCCGGTCACGTCCCAGTCCGCGGGCATCCAGGGCAGGTAGACGCCGTCCCCCACGGCCACGTCCAGGAGGCTGAGCCCGGATCGCTGCGGCAGGTGCTTCAGCACCTGGTTCCGCGCCCGCCGCTCGCCGCCGTTGCACCACCAGGTGAACTTCTCCCAGAACCGGAACTTCGGCCAGAGCGGGCTGTCGTAGAACTCCTGGGCGACGCGGTTGTTCTCGTCGGACTGCCCCTTGACGATCAGGATGCCGTCCCGGATCGGGTACGAGGCCCCGCAACCCCCGCAGCCGAGCGAGGCCGCGGAGTCCGGGGCCAGCCCCGCCGCGCACCGCGGGCAGCGGAGGATGTCCAGGTCGCGGTCCCAGGGGGAAGTCGCCGTCAGCTCCTCGGGGATCGTACTCATGCGAATCTCCTCATCTCTAACGTGGTCAACGCGATGCCCCCGCGGGGCGACCGGGTGCGGGATGGATCAGGCAGTAGCCCAGCCGGTTCCAGATCGGGACGCGGACGAGGCCCGGCAGCTCGGCCGCCGCCAGGGCCGGCGGATCCAGGCCCAGGTCCACCACCATGTCCACGAAGGCGGCGTCCAGGCCGAGGGCACGGAGCCACGCCTTGTCGATCGACGGCCGGCCGATCAGGTGGCCGATCCCCGCGCGCTGGAGGCCGGGGACCTCGTCCGCGACGACGACCGGGCCCCCCTCGCGCGTGACCCGCCGCATCTCGCGGATCGAGGCGGCGTGGTTCCCGTAGTAGTTGAAGCCGCCGACCGAGTAGCAGGCGTCGAAGCTGCCGTCCGGGTACGGCAGGTGCTCCGCCTCGGCCCAGGCGAGGCGGCCGTCCATCCTCGGGTATCGCCCTCGGCAGGCGACGAGCTGCGTCCGCGCGATGTCCACGCCGTGGATCGTCCAGGATTCGGGCAGGAAGCGGAGGTTCTCGCCGTCGCCGATGCCGACCTCGAGCACCCGCGCCGGGGCATCCTGCAGGGATTCGACCAGATGCCGGAGGATCTGCATCCGCGATCGCCGGGCCCCGCCCTGGAACGCGAGGAAGAGCCGCTCCCACTTGCGAAAGCGGATCCATCCCGGGCCGTCGTAGAAATCGGCCGCGATCCGGTTGCGGCCCGAGAGCACGCCGATCGCATCGAGGATGCCGTCGCGCGACGAGCCGCCGCGACCTCGGTCGCAGCCAGCGGCGAGTTCGGCGGTCGTCGGCTCGGTGATCTCGGCGATGCCCGCTGGCATGGTCAGACTCCTTCGCGTCTCGAACCCGTCAGAATTCCACGTGCAGGGCCCGGGGCCCGGCGCGTCGCATCATCCAGTCGAAGATGCGGTCGGGCATGATTCGGAGGAACGCCAGCCCCACCCGCATGGAGAACGGGAAGACGCAGTTCCGGGGGCGCCGCAGGACGGCCCTCGCGACGTGCTTCGCGGCCTCCTCGGGCTCGATCATCTTGATCTTGTGCTTGTAGGGGACGCTCGTGCACATCGCCGTCCGGACGAACCCCGGGCAGACCGTGGTCACGCTGACGCCCCGCTTCGCCAGGCCCGGCCGAAGCGCCTCGAGGTAGGCGATCAGCGCGGCCTTGGACGACGAATAGGAGATCATCCAGGGGAAGCCGCGATAGCCGGCCAGGCTGGCGATCCCGACGAGGTGGCCCCGGCCGCGGGAGAGCATGCCCGGCAGCACGGCCTCGATCGACTCCGCGACGCCGAACAGGTTGACCTCGAAGGTCCGCTTGAGGGTCTCGATCTGGAGCTCCGGGACGAGCGTCAGCGTGCCGAAGCCGGCGCAGGCGACCAGGACGTCCACGGGTGCGACCTCGGCCTCGATCTCCGCGATCGCCGTGCGGAGCGCATCGCGGTCGGTCACGTCCGCGGCCCGGGAGGCGGCGGGCGTCCCCAGCTCCTTCAGCTCCGCCGAGACGGCCTCGAGCCCGGCCGCGTCGACGTCGACCAGGCCGAGGCTCGCCCCGCGGCGGGCCAGCTCCAGCGCGGTGGCGCGACCGATCCCATTCGCCGCGCCGGTGATCAGGACCATGGGACGCTCGCTCATGAGCACACCTCGCAATCGGCGACGGGCGACAGGGGGCGGTTGTTCGGCAACGATTCCAGGAATTCGCGGACGGCCAGGACGAAGCCCTCCGGGTTCTCCTCCGGGGCCCGATGCTGGGCGTTCGGGATCAGCCGGCCCCGGCAGTCCGGCAGGCGTTCGGTCAGGTAGTCGGCCGTCGAGAGGAACGGCGAGTGCTCGCCGTAGAGGGCCAGGCACGGCTGCGCGACCGACGCGATCTGCGCCTCCGTGAGGCCGGCGTCGAGCTTGGAGTCGCGTCCGCACGTCGTCATCGCCAGCCGCATCACGCGCTTGAGCCCGGGCAGGCCCACCGCCTGGCGGAACCTCAGCAGCCGCTGCTCATCGAGGCCCTTGACCTGGTCGAAGAAGGTCGTCAGGTCGTACCAGGTGTCCGACGAGAGCGTCACGCCGGCCTCCTCCGCCTCGCGGCGGAAGTTCTGCCAGTGCCCCCACCGGCTGACGTCCTCCAGGTGCCGGAGCGTCGGGAAATAGGGATCGGACAGGATGATCGCCTCGACCCGTCCGGGGTCGATCGCGGCCGCGTGGACGGCGATCACGGCCCCGAAGCTGTGGCCGACGAGGCGGGCCCGGTCGATCCCCCGCGCGTCCATGAGCGCGAGCAGGTCCCTGGCGTGGTCGAGCGACGTGTAGCCCTCGGCGGGGGCGTCGCTGTAGCCGTGGCCGCGGAGGTCATAGGCCGTGACGCGGTGGGTCTCCGCCAGCGCGGCGAACGTCCGCGAGAGGAACCAGACCGAGAGGTCCCCCGTCAGCCCGTGGATCAGCACCGCGTCCGGACCGGAGCCCGATTGCTGGACGTGGAGGGTCAGGCCGTTGGCCGCGATTCGTGGCATGGTCGTCCTCGCCGCGTGGTCAAGAAGCTGCCCCGGGAACGGGTCGGGTCACGAATGGTCGCGGAGGAAGGCGATGAGCTCGCCGATCTCCAGGTCGCGCTGCTCGCGGCGCCCGAGGTCGGCGAGGAAGGCGTCGAACGGCACCGGCCGGCCGAGGTGCGCCTGGATCGCCTCGCCGAGGACGACGGCGTCGATCGACGCCAGGCCGAGGTCGGCGAAGAACCGCGTCTCGGGGACGATTGGGGAGATCGGGTCGACGTTCAGGGCCTCGCGAAAGATCGCGCGAAGGTCCTCGAGCAATTCGGCCTCGGTCTGGACGGTACTCATGACTCTCACCCTTCCTCTCCAACGGTCCATGCCCAGAGATGTTCGTCTCGCCTCGCGGTCTGCACGCGGATCGTCGTGCCGTCGCCCGGGGCGACGTGCGCCTCGCCGGTTCCCTCGTCGAACGCGACGACCTCGGCCCCAACCGTCCCGCAGGCCCTGGCGGCGGCACGGATGGCCACGGCCTCGCGGCCGGCTCGCTCATCCTCGCCGTGGAAGGCCCGGACGTCGATGCCGACGCGGGCCGAGGGATCGCGGACGGCGATCGCCACGGCCAGGCCGTCGGCGAAGGCGGTCGAGATCGCCGGCGGATCCGGACGGTCGGGAGCCGCGAGGTCCATGAGCAGGGCTTCACCGGTGCCTTCGGCGATCCGGACGGCCAGGTCCGCCGGGAATCGCGGTGCCTCGCCGGCGGCCAGCCAGAGCCGGCGGACGGCCTCCTTGGCCGCGACCTTGCCCCGGAGCGACTCCGCCCGGCGGGACTCGGATCCGCCGTGCTCGCCGCGGGCTTCTTCCAGCTCCTCGGGCGAGAGCTGCACGGCCTCGAGGACGTCACGCCAGACCGGCCGCGACATGTCGGCGGGCGGGGCGAGCCAGACGGCGGCCGCCTCCGCCGGATCGACTCCGCGGAGCTCGAGCGGCTCGCCGACGAGGATCGCGTCGGGGGCCCGGAAGACGTCGCGGTATCGCGACGGCCAGTAGAACCGCCAGTCCTCCCAGCCCTCGATCCGCATCCAGGCCGTCTCATCCGGCCGGACGATCTCGGCGTCAACCCGGACGCGATGGCGCTCGACCTCTCGGATGAAGATCCGGCAGGCGACCGGCGTCCCTTCTCGGGGGGAATCGCCGAAAATCGAGAGCCGGCCCATGCCCAACGGGAAGATCACGTCCCCCTGCTCGAGGCAGTCGAGCCCCCAGCAGCCCAGGAGGTGCGTGAAGTTGTCGAGGATGATCGGGTCGATGAGCATCGCGCCGGGCTCGCCCTGGCGGAGGATCGTGCCCAGCGGACGGACCGTGAGCACGCCGGAGGCGCCCTCCGACCCGGTCGGGCCGACCTCGGTCACGGCCTGCATCGCGGGGCCGTGGAAGAGCCACTGCTCGTCGTAAAGCTGCTCCGCCGTGAACCTGCTGGGCCGAGCTTCCGCGGGGCCGAAGGGCGTCGCCCGGACGGGCTCCGCGGCGGATCCCGCGAACCGGGAGATCCCCTCGTAGACGAGCCGGCCCGCGGCGCCGGGCTCCAGGACGTGGTGGAGCGTCACGCGGGCGGCCAGGGGGTCGCCCGCGAGTCCCTCGGCGCGGATCTCGAATTCGGAGCCGGGCGCGTAGGCGACCCACCGGTGTGCCTTCACGCCCTCGAGGCCCTCGAGCGCCATCCCGGGCGGGACGACGAGCGCCCCGGCCTCCGCGACGATCTCCGCCATCACCGCGAAGGGGACCACGGGCAGCCCCAGGCGGCCCGGCTCCAGGGCCGAGATCCGCCGCCCCCCCAGCGTGTGATTCGTGGCGGCCGGGTCGCCGATGCCGTCGAGCGCGAGCCGGCTGACGAGCCTCCGGCCGGGCTCCCAGTCGACGATGGCCCCGATCCAGGGGCCTGGGGCGGCCGGCGCCGCCATCGCCGGACGCGGGGGCGGATCCGCGGCCGCGGACGCCAGGTACGCTCGCATGACCTGCTGTTGAGTGGTCAGAAACTCATTCATCGAACTCAGGTAGCCGAGCATCGCACCGTCGGCGGCGGCGGCGGCGAAGGGGGCGAGCAGCTCGAATTCGACCGGGCTCGGATCGACCGGAACGTGGTGCCCGTTGGCGATCGCCCGCCCATCTCCGTTCGACGGCGTGAGGTCCGCGAGGGCCAGCTCGCGAGCAAAGAGGCTGCCGGCATCCTCCGATCGCCGCGATGGGGCCCTCAGCCTGGCGGCGAGGCCCCGGTCCAGCGTCATCTCCGGGAAGCCGAGCGCGAGATCCTGGGTCGGGCGGGGGGGCGGCGGCGCCGCCTCCAGGTCGATCGTCGTGGGCCGTCGGCGGGCGTAGAAGTAGGTCAGGTCGATCGCGATCCCCTGGGCGAAGAGCGAGGCGGCCAGGTGATTGAGCTGCGCCGTCCCGGATCGCCGGGGGAGATTGGCGGCGACGGCGAACGCGGGACGACCGCGGAGGATGTCCTCGGCGTACCCGCAGAGGTTGCCCCGTGCGCCGGCGTCGACGAAGACGCTGTGGCCGTCGCGGTACATCGCCTCGACCGTCTCGCGGAAGCGGACCGGCCGGGTCCATTGATCGACGGCCAGGCCGCGGATGACCTCCGGATCATCGCCCATCGGTGCGGCCGTCGCGCACGAGTACACGGGGACGGTCGGGGGCTTCAGGTCCAGTCCGCCGTAGAACGCGCGGAGCGGATCGAGCGCGGTCGAGAAGCGCGGCGTGTGATACGCCCGGGCGAACGGGAGGACCTCGCAGACGACGCCGGTGCCCCGGAGATCGGCGACGACGCGGTCGGTCTCGTCGGCCGGCCCGGCGAGGACCACCTGGTGGGGGCAATTGTCGATGGCGACCATGACCGACGGCCCGGCCGCGCGGCACGCGGCGAGCGCCCGATCGCGGTCGGTCCCCGCGGCGACGAGCCGCGCCGACGGGATGGCGCCCTGCGACTCGAGCTCCCGGAAGGCCGCGCTCAGCCGGCTGAGCGGGCCGTGGAGGGAGCGATCGGTCGAAAGCACCCCCGCCGCCGCGAGCGCGGGGAGCTCGCCGCTGCTGTGGCCGGCGACGGCCGCGGGTCGCAGGCCCAGGCGATGGAGGACCTGGAAGATGGCCCACTGGCAGGCGAAGACGGCGGTCACCGCGGTCTCGGCCGAGAAGAGCCGGCCCTCGGCCGACTCGGGGCCGCCGAAGAGGTGTCGGCTCGGGGGCGTCTCCTCGCCGGAATCGCGGGCGATCCGATCGGCGACGTCGATGACCGAGCGAAGCTCCGGGAAATGCGGGCAGAGATCCGCAAGCATGCCGGGATATTGCGAGCCCTCGCCCGGGAAGAGGAACGCGAGCGAGCCCTCGCGGCCGGCGGGTCGTTCCCAGAAATAGATGCCCCGGGCGTCCTTCACCAGCCGGCACTTCGGGTCGCGGAGGCGGGTCTCGGCGGCCTCGAGATGCGCGATCAGCTCCTCGATCGAGCCGGCGACGAGGCCGAGGCGGACGGCCCCGGGCCGGGCGATCGCCTCGCCGTTGAGAGTCCAGGCCAGGTCCTTGAGGGCGTGTCGCTCGCCGCGACCCAGCCGATCGCGGACCCACCGGACCCGGTCGGCGAGCCCCGGGCGATCGTCGGCGGCGAGCAGGAATGCCTCGGTGTCCCAGCCCAGCATGGCACCCGGCGTCATGCCGTCGGCCGATCCGGGGTGCTCCTCGAGGACGGCATGGGCGTTGATCCCGGCGAACCCGAAGGCGCTGACGGCGGCGCGACGAGGGCTCGCGGCGTCGCCGTGCGTCCAGGGGCGGGATTCGGCCAGCATCTCCAGCCCGGCGGCGGCCACGCGCGGCTGCGGGCGGTCGGCCCCCAGGGTCGGCGGCAGGACGCGGTGATGGAGCGAGAGCGCCGCCTTGATCAATCCGGCCATCCCGGCCGCGGGCATCGCGTGGCCGATCTGCGAGGCGACGGCGCCCAGGACGCGAGCCCCGGAGGCGGCGGAAGCCCTGGGGAAGACGCGAGCCATGGCGCGGAGCTCCGCGCGGTCGGCGGCCGGCACGCCCAGGCCGTGACCCTCGATCAGGCCGATGCTCCCGGGATCGATGCCGGCCGCCCGGTAGGCCCGCCGCATCGCCCGGGCGTGCCCCTTCGCGCTCGGCGCGGCCAGGCCGCGGCCGCGGCCATCGCTGGCCAGTCCCACGGCCTTCACGACGGCGTAGATCCGATCGCCCGCGCGTTCGGCATCGGCCAGCCTCTTGAGGATGACCACGCCCGCCCCCTCGCCCGGGATCATGCCATCGGCGTCCGCGCCGAATGGCCGCGCCTTGCCGGAGCGCGAGAGGACGTTCAACCGGCTGAAGACCAGCGGGAAATCGACGTCGGCCTCGACGTAGACGCCCCCGACGATCGCCACGTCGGCCCGCCGCTCGATCAGGGCCCGGCTCCCGAGCTCGACCGCCAGCAGGGAAGAGGCGCTCGCGGCGTCGACCACGAAGCTGGCGCCGGAAAGGTCCAGTCGATCGGCGATCCGGCCGGCCGTGGCGTTGGTGAGCTGGCCGGGGATCGTCGCGGCCTCGAAGGGGGGGAGGCTCGCCTTCAGCCCGTGGCGGATGTCGTCGAGGTCCCGGTCGGTCCATTCGGGGTGGAGCGAGGCCAGCAGGCCGACGGTCTGGGCCACGATCCGGCCGTGCTGGAGCCTGGTCAGGTTGCCGCGGTTGAAGTAATTGCCGCGGCCGATGACCACGTCCACGCGGCGGCGGTCGATCGCGTCCGGGACGATCCCGGCGTCGTCGAGCGCGGCACGGGCGGCGTCGAGGATCAGGAACTGCTCGGGCTCGCCGCCGGCCACGGCCAGCGGCATGATGCCGTGGGCCGTGGCGTCGAACGGGATGGGCCCGTCGAGATAGCCGCCGCGGCGGCAGGCCACGCGATCGTTCGCCTCCGAGTCCTCGTCGAGGAAGGTCTCGAGCGGCCAGCGATCGGGGGGGACCTCGCGGGTGGCGTCGCGATTGGCCAGGATGTTCGCCCAGTAGGCGAACAGGTCCGCCGCGCCGGGGAACCGGCACCCCATGCCGACGATCGCGACGTCATAAGGCCGGCGCCGGCTCATCGAACGGCCTCCAGCCGGCGGGCCGCCGGTCGAAGGATCGGGGCCTCGAGCGTCCCGAGGTCGCCGGCGTAGATCACCTCCACGTCCCCCTTGCGGCCGCGGCTGAGCTCGTCCATGAGGGCGGCGACGCCGGCCTCCGGCGCGATCATGCCGAGCCCGCGCGAGCCGAGATGATCGGCCAGGTCCGAGACCATGCCGATGCCGGCCCAGGGGCCCCAGATCGGCGCCAGCACGCGGCCGGGCCAGCGGCGGTCGAGCCAGATCGCCAGCTTGTTGAGGGCGTCGTTGGCCGCGGCGTAGTCGGACTGGCCCTCGTTGCCGAATCGGCCGGCGATCGAGGAGAAGAAGACGCTGAACCGGAGCCGTTCCGGGTGCAGGATCCGGGCGAGGTTGAGGGCTCCGTCGAGCTTCGTACCGAGGACGCGGTCGAAGGACTCGATCGACTTCTCCGTGATCAGCTTGTCTCGGATCAGCCCCGCGCCGTAGACGAGCCCGACGGGCTCGCCGACGAGCCGCCGCCAGCCGTCGAGGACGCTCGCGACCCGGTCAGGATCGCGGACATCGGCCTGGGCGTACTCGACCCGGGCGCCCAGGGCCTTCAACGTCTCCAGGCTGCGACGGACCTCGCGACCGCGGCGGAACGACTGGTAGGCGAGCTCGAGGTCCGCGGGCGCGACCGGTTTTCCCCCGCGGCGGAGGCGATCATAGAGGGCGGACTTGAGCGCCGCGGGATCGTCCACGCGGTCGAGCTCGGCGTCGGCCGGGCCGATGGGCGCGGGCGTGGTGCCCATCAGGAGCAACGTCGGCCGCCACCGCCGGGCCATCTCGGCGGCGACCAGCGACGTGATCCCGCGGGCCCCGCCCACGATCACCACGGGCTCGCCCGGCGCCACCGGCGGGGCGGCCTTGGCCGACGACGACGGGAGGGACGAGGGGACGGCCCGGAGGCGGATCCGGCGGCTTCCTCGGTAGCCGACCTCCGACCACGGGTCGTCGTTGAGGAGCTCGCCCAGCAGGCGGGACGCCAGCTTCTTCGTCGCCTCGCGGACGTCCAGGTCGACGACGCGTGTGCGGACGGCACTCCACTCGCGGGCGATGGTCTTGATCAGGCCGAAGACGGCGCCGTGGCCCGGGAAGATGTCGACGGTGCCGGCCTCGCCGACGCCGTGGAGGCTGGCGAGATCCCCGCCCATGGCGGTCGCGGCGATCAGGGAGGCACCGCCGCGGGATGCGGCCTCGCCGAGGTCGCCGGCCATGCCCTTGGCCAGCAGGAACAGGCCCCGCGCATCCGGCGTCATCCGCCGCGCCCAGGCCGCCGGATCCAGGTCACAGGCCCGCGACGACCGGAGCGGCGAGAGGTGGACCAGGCCCGTCAGCGGCCCGCCGAGGCGAGCCCGGGCCAGCGAGTCCTCGACCGCGGCCTCCGACGTCCAGTCGAGCCGCGAGGACGGACCGCCGACCACCGCGGTCTTCCAGCCTCGGGTCCGGAGCGACGCCTCCAGCGCGTCGGAGACCCCGCGGTCATCCGGGGTGATCACGACGACGCCCCCGTCCACCAGGCCGGCCTCGCCCCCTTGCAGGGGCGCGGGGACCGCCTCCAGGACCAGCCGCCGCGGCTCGACCCCGGCGGCCTCCGGAGCCCTGTCCCTGGCGGCCGGGACGGGCGTCACCGCCGCGGGGGCCGGGGCCGGGGCCGGGGCCGGGGCCGGTGTCGGTGTCGGTGTCGGCTCGGCGGCCGCCTTGCCCAGCGACTTCTCGACGCGATCGACGATCGCGCCCAGGGTCCTGGCGCCCGCGAGCCTGTCCATGGCCTCCGGATCGGACGCCCCGCCGATCCCCGGGTACGCGTCGCGGAGCTTGCCCAGGATCTCCACGCGCTTGATCGAATCGATGCCGAGATCGGCCTCCAGGTCGAGGTCCAGCTTGAGGACCTCGAGCGGATAGCCGGTCCGGTCGCGGACGATGTCCAGGAGCCTGGCGGCGACATCGTCGCGGACGACGGCCGCGACGGCCGGCGGTGCGGGGGCCGGCATCGCGACGACCGGCGCGACCGGTTGCTGAGCGGGCTTCGGTGCGGGCGGGGGCGGCGCGGGCCGGGGCGCGCTCACGGGCACAGGCACGGGCGCAACCGTCGGAGCCGGCGTCGGCGTCGGCATCGCCATCGGCGGCGGGGACGGCGCCGCAGTGCTCACGCCGGGCGCGGGGTGGCCGGACAGGTACGCGAGCATGGTGGTCCGCTGGACTTCCAGGAAGGTCCGCATCGTCTCCTGGAATGCGAGCATCACGCGCTCGGAGGCCGCCGGGGCCGCCATCGGCACCGGCGACGACGACGGGGGCGGGGACGGCGGCACCGCCGCGGCCCTGGTCGGTTCCGGGGTCTCGAGACGCGGCGAAGGAGCGGTCTGCGGCTTGCCGTTGGTCGCGTGCATCGTGCGGGATCCCTCGTGCCTCGTGCCGTTGGACGCGGTTCCGTTTGACGTTGGTGCCTGCGGGGGGGCCGGTGCGGGCGGAGTCGGGCTGCTCGGCGTCAATCCCGACTGGCCGAGCCGACGCGGCTCCGGCGCGTGCATCGGGCGTGCGCGGCTGCCGTTGACCAGCCAGGTGGACGGGGAAAGCGGCGTCGAACCGTCGCCCGCGGGGAGGTTCTCCAGGTCGAGGACGCGGTCGGAACGCCCCCTCGTCAGCTCCGCGAGCCTGGGCCTCACGCCGGCTGCCGTCAGCCTGGCCAGGGCATGGAGCAGGCCCACCACGCCCTGCCGACCGGGCATCTCGAAGGCCACGCTCAGGTGGGGTCGGTCGCCGAGGATCGAGCCGATGAGCGAGGAGAGCACGCAGCCCGGGCCGACCTCCACGAAGACGCCCGCCCCACCCTCGGCCATCGCCTCGATCATCTCGGCGAAGCGGACGGGGCGGACGGCGTGCTCGCCCAGCCGGGCCGCGATGGCGCGGGGGTCGTCCGGGTGGACGGTCGCGTCGAGATTCGAGTAGACGGGCATCGAGGGCGGACCGCCCAGTCGCCGGGCCGCCTCGTCCGCCAGCGGCCCCCGCGCCGGTTCCATCCGGGGCGTGTGGAAGGCGGCGGCGACCGGCAGGCGACGAGCCCGGATCCGCCTGGCCTCGGCCCGCTCGATGACCCGCTCGATCTCCTCGCGAGGCCCGGCGACGACGGTCTGCTTGGGCCCGTTGAGGTTCACGAGCCGGGTCTCCGCCAGCCCCGCGATCAGCGGCCGGACCGCGTCCGCACCGGCCATCAGGGCGGCCATCGTGCCGGGAGCATCCCCGCCCGCCTCGCGCATCAGGCGGCCGCGGGCCTCGGCCAGCGCGGCCAGGTCATCCGCACGCAACGAGCCGGCGGCGTGGAGCGCGGCGAGCTCGCCGAAGCTGTGGCCGGCGACCATGTCGGCCTTCAGGCCGAGCCGGTCGAGGAGCCTCAGCAATCCGACACTCGCCGCGCCGATCGCCGGCTGCGCGACCTCGGTTGCGCGGAGGGCGTCGGCCTGACCGCCCTTCGTCGCCTCATCGAACGCCGGGGCCGGGAAGACGAGCGGGCCGATCGGGTCCCGCCCGCTCGAGATCAGGGCCGCGTCGAATTCCTCGAAGCCGCCGCGGACCTCGTCGAAGTGCACGGCCAGCTCGCGGAGCATGTTCACGGCCTGCGAGCCCTGGCCCGGGAAGACGAAGGCGACCTTGCCGCCGGGGACGCCGGCGACCTGGCGGTAGTGGATGCCCCTCGGATCGGCGATCTCCTTCGTGCCCGACCGGATGGCACGGCGGGCGGTGTCCAGCTTGGTGATCAGGTCTTCATGCGATTCCGCGACGATGGCCAGGATCGGCCCGGCGGCCCCCCCGTCGAATCGCGTGCCGAGCGTGTGCGCCAGGTCGCGGAGCGAGGGCTTCGCGCCAGCCGCCAGTCGCCCCGCCAGGCCGTCCAGGTCGCGGAGCAGAGCGCCGCGATCGGCGGCCGACCAGGCGAGCAGCTCCGCCGGCCAGTCGCGGGTCGGGGGCGCGGGGCTCGCCACGGGGTCGGCGTCGTAGGCCTCCAGCACGGCGTGGAAGTTCGTCCCGCCGAACCCGAAGGCGCTGACGCCCGCCCGCCGGGGTCGGTCGGGGGCGGCATGCAGCCAGGGCTGGGGCTCCACGTTGATCCGGAGCGTCTCGCCGTTCTCCTTCAGCCGGGGCGTCGGTGTCTCGATGCCGATCGTCGGGGGGAGCACGCGATGCCAGAGCGCGAGCGACGCGTGGATCAGGCCGGCGAGACCCGCGGCGCACTTCGTGTGGCCGATCTGAGACTTGACGGAGCCGACGACGCAGCCGCCGGGCTTCCCGCCCCGGGAGGCGAGCAGGCGGCCGAGGGCGCCGACCTCGACGACGTCGCCGACGGCCGTCCCGGTGCCGTGGGCCTCCACGTAGCCGACGGTCGAGGGGTCGATCCCGGCCTCGCGATAGGCCCGCTCGAGCGCCCGCACCTGGCCGTCGTCATTGGGCGCGGTCAGGCCCTTGGCCCGGCCGTCGCTGGAGGAGCCCACGCCGCGGATCACGGCGTAGATCCGGTCGCCGTCGCGCTCCGCGTCCTCCAGCCGCTTGAGGACGACGGCCGCCACGCCCTCGCTGATCACGATGCCGTCGGCACTCGCGTCGAACGGCCGGCAGCGGCCCCGCGGGGAGAACGCCTGGGTCTTGCTGAAGGCCAGGTAGGTGAACGGATTCTGGACCGTGTCCACACCCCCGAGCAGGACCATGTCCGCCGCGCCGTGGCGGAGCTCGCGGACCGCGAGGTTGAGCGCGGCCAGCGACGAGCCGCACGCCGCATCCACCGTGTAATTCGCGCCCCCCAGGTCCAGCCGATTGGCGATCCGCCCGGCGGTGACGTTGAGCAAAAAGCCCGGGAAGGAGTCCTCGGTCCACTCGGGGAGCAGCCCGTCGCAACGCTCCATCGCCGAGGCGCCGCCGCCGGGGATCACCGCGTCGAGCATCGGGAGGTAGGAGCGGAACGCGTAGCCCATGGAGACCTGGGCCGCGCCGCCCCCCATGCCCAGCACGACGGCCGTGCGGTCCTTCGGGAACGGCCGGGTCGAATAGCCGGCGTCGGCCAGGGCCGCCCGAGAGACCTCGAGCGCCAGGAGCTGCGCGGGCTCCATCGACGGCAGGCTCGCCGGCGGCATGCCGTAGCGGATCGGGTCGAAGGGGAGGTCGGGGACGAAGCCGCCCCACTTCGAGTAGATCTTGTCCGGGGCCTTCGGGTCCGGATCGTAGTACGGCCGCCAGTCCCAGCGGTCGCCGGGGATCTCGGTGATGGCGTCCACGCCCTTGAGGGAATTGGCCCAGAAGGCCGACACATCCTTCGCGCCGGGCAGGAGCGCGGCCATGCCGACGATCGCGACGGCGGCGGGGCTCGGCTCGGGCTCGGGATCGGGCGCGGCCACCCGGCGGGTCGCCGTCCGCTCGATCCAGGCGGTCGACCCCGAGCTGACGTCGCGATGCAGGTCCCGCATCGAGATCGACGCGTCGCGGAGCGCCGCGACCTGGCCGATCATGTACAGCCCGTCCGCCGCCTGGCGTTCCTCCGGGACGGCAGCCAGCGGCGCCTCGCCGCCCGGCTCGCGATCGACGCCCTTGGCCGCGATCCGCAAGCGCCCGGCGTTGAGCCGCTCGAGGGCCGTGCGGATCTCCTCGTTCGAGGCCCCGGCGGCGATCAGCCTGGCGCGTTCCGCCTCGAAGGTGCCGACGAACGGCGAGGGCGAGACGCGGACCTGGTGCCCGGGCCCGCTCTCGAGGAGGACCGTCCGGCGGCAGCGGAGCGCCTCGCGCTGGAACCGCTCGACGATGGCCCCGGTGGAGACCGCCTCGGGGGTGAAGAGGTAGGCCGTGCCCATGAGGACGCCGACCCTCATCCCCTTCGCGGCGAGGTCACCGGCGATCGCGGCGACGGCCGCCGCCGAGCGGGCATCGTGGATCCCGCCCGCGAAGACGACGGCCAGCGACGAGGCGTCGATCCCCCGCGCGATCGCCTCGTCCAGGACGCCGCACGCCTGCTCCCAGAGGAGGAAGCTCGATCGCGGGCCGACGTGCCCGCCGCACTCGCGCCCCTCGAGGATGAACCGCCGTGCCCCGGCCCGGAGGTACTGATCGAGGAGCCCCGGCGAGGGGACGTGGAGGTAGGTCCGGATTCCGTCCCCCTCGAGCTCGGCCGCCTGGTCCGGCCTCCCCCCCGCGATCAGGGCGAATGGCGGCCGCGCCCGGCGGACGGCGGCGAGCTGCTCCTCCCGGAGCTCCGCCGGGGCGAATCCGAGCAGTCCCACGCCCCACGGCTTGCCGGCCAGCCTCTGCGAGGTCTCCGCCAGCAGGACCCCGGCGGCCGGGCCGCGGAGCAGGGCGAGCGCGATGAACGGGACGGCCCCCTCGCCCGCCACGGCCTCGGCGAACGCGGCGACGTCGCTGACGCGGGTCATGGGCCCCTGGAGGATGGGGAACTCGCTGCCGTGATCTCTCGCCAGGGTTGAGCCCGGGGCGAGCGGCCGGACCCGGTCCGCCTCGGCGATGCCGCGATCGATGGCGCGCTCGAACTCCTGGACGATCCCGCCGACCGTGACGTGCCGCCCCGCCAGGTCCCCGGCGAAGGCCGCATCCGGTCCCACCGGCCAGGCCTGGGCGGGGCCCCAGCCGACCTCGCGGATCAGCGCCCTCGACCACTCCTCGCCGCCGTCGCGGGCCGCCTGCCGGAGCCTCGCCAGCGCGGGGGACATCGGCGGGGCGAACACGCGCCATCCGCGGCCGTCGGCGGGCTGGACCCGCAAGGACTCGCTGCCGTCCCAGGTCGCGATCCGCTCCCTCGCTTCGGGCGTGATCGACGACTCGCGGGCGAGCAGCACGGCCCCCTCCAGGACCACGCCCGCCGCCCCCGCCGCGATGCAACCGGCCGCCACGCGGGGCCCGATCCCCCCTCGGACCCAAACCGGCCGGTCCGTCCGAGCCAGGATCGCCTGGAGCACGATGAACGCGGAGTCCATCCCCGAAGGCCCGCCGACCTCCTCGCCCACCGCGATCAGGCCATCGGCATTCGCCGGGATTGCGGCCTCCACGCCGACGACCGAGCCGACCTCGATCAGGACTCGCCGACCTTCCGACCTCACCCTCCGACAGGCTTCCGCCCGCTCATCCGCCGATCCGTCCTCCGTGAGGACGACCGCCGTGAGCGCCTCGTCGGCGAATCCGAGCGTCTCGCGTGATGCCGCCGCCGCAGAGAGCCGCAGGGCGAACGCGGGGACCTTCAACGCTCGCAGCCTCGCGAGCCCGCGTGCCGGGTCGACCCCTCCCGTCAGGTCAAGGATGCCGAGAGCACCGGATCGGCTCGCGGCGGCGACGATCCCGGCGCCGTCCAGCCCCGGAGGTGCCATCACGAAGATGCGGTGTTCGTTCCAGTGCATCGCAGGAGACTCGCGCAACAGGGGCAAGGATGTTCCCTCGACTCTATCACGCGAGCAAAATGGGAAACCTGCACAAGATGGAAAAGACACAACGAATGGCCTCAGATTTTTTCGGGTATGACCGTCCCGCGAGGGGAAGCAAGGAGAGGGACTTTGTCGAACGGGGGGGACGAATTTCGAGAATGTTGGTAAGTTCTCTTCAAGTTCCATGGGGAGCATGAAGGAAGGCATGTCCGACGAGTGAGGGACCACTCCATGAGCGGCGGCATCACCGTCACGATCGTCGTGTTGAGCTCGATGGCATCCTCGGCGAGCCTGTTCGGGCCGCCCGGCGGGGATGACGCGGTCCGGGAAGAGCCGCCGGCCCGCAAGGTGGCGATCGCACCCGGGACGGTCGTGAACGACCGGGTGCCGCGGACCTGGAGCCATATCGTCCTCAAGGCCCTGCCGCGACTCGCTTCCGGCGACCTGGACACGCTCCCCTCCTCGGCGGCCCGCACGGCCGGACTGTTCCGGACGGTGATCCTAGCCGATGTCGGGCCGGCGACGGGCGATCCCGCGCGGTTCGCCTTGCGCAGGATTGGCGTTGGGCTCTGTGTCCCGGACGGGGCACGCGGCGATGTGGTCGTCGATGCCCAGACTGCCGAGGACGTGGGTGTCAGCCTCGGGATGATCGAAAGGACCGTTCTGAAGACCGCGGAGGCCGAGGTGAATCGCGGCCGGCTGGTCGCGGCGACCTCGACATTCGCCCTCTATCGCGGCCCGGCGCTCCTTCAGGTGGGGGCGGAGCACCACAAGGTCATCGTCTCGTACGGGTTCCTGGTGGACGAGAAAACCGGGGCCCTGCGGGTGCTGGCCTGGGGCGACGACCTCGATGTGAAGAAGCAAGGAGGAGCCGCGACGACGCCGATGGTCGAGCTGGCGCCGAAGCTGAATTACGATTGCCGGCTCAACGTCAAGGCGGAGCGGCTGCTGGGCGCCGTGCCGGTCTCCTGGTCGTTCGCCATCGAAACGCTGCCGCCGGGCGAGCCCAGGCCGATGACTCCGGAGCTGACCCGGGCGCTGGACAGGGAAAGGAAGCCGCTCGACGCCGACCGCCTGGAAGAGGCGATCCGCCGGTCCGCGTCAGCCGGTGCCAGGGCCAACGCAAACGCCAACGTCAACGTCAACGTCAACGAGCGTCGGACCCTGACGCGGCCCCCTTCGTCCGGCCCTTCAGCAGCTCGCGGCGGAGCGAGCGGATCTGGTCCTGGGCGATCAGCGAGAATTTCGACCGCAGGATCGGCGCCCCGCGGAACCACGCCTGGGGCTCGCTGAAGGCCGCGTGGAACTCGACGAGGAGGGCGCCTTCGGGCTCCTTCAGGCGGCTGATCTTCGCGTAGCTGATGCCCCCCTCGTAGGGCCGATACGAGCCGTCGCCCGCGTCCTTGCCGACATTCCTCCAGCGATTCGATCCCGGGCCAAGGGTCGGATCGGCCCGGGCGGCGATGACCAGTGATTCCGCGGACCGGGTGGCGACGGCCTCGTCGATCGCCTCCAGCTCGATGCGGTCCAGGAGCAGGCCCTTCAGCTCCACATACCAGCGCGAGAGCTCGCGTCCGTGACGGGCGGATTTCCCTTTCGCCTTCATCTCCTCGTCCTTGAGCAGGCGGCTCTCGAACCGCATGTTGCCGGCTTCGACCGGCTTGCCCGACGACTGGCCGGCGACCTCCGCCGGATCGAGTGCGTTCAGGTCGGCCCGGACGACGAACCAGAGGTCCACCAGCCGGATCGTCGCGTCCTTCTGCTTCTGGTCGCGGACCTTGAGGACGTAGGGCGCCGTGACGGAATCGCGGAGGAGATCGTCGACCGCCCGCTCCGAACCGGCGACGCGGAGCAGGACCGCGCGCTGGGCCGCGGCGTCCATGTCATCCTTCAGCATGGGTGGGGGGAGGGGATCGGCCTGGCCCTCGGACGCGAGGCCCGAGCGCAAGGCCTCGACGTAGACCGTGTTGGCCCGATGGGCCGGCTCGAGGGGGGTCGGTCCGGATTCGGCAGGGGCCTGGCCGACGAGGAGAAAGCCGAGGAGTGAGAACAGGTGCGGCATGGCGCGATGACACCTCTTTTGCGGATAACGCGGGCAAGTTCGGTCCCGCGGTGGTCGATAAGACGGACAGGAGGAGTTCGCGGACGACCGCGCGCTCGGTGGGTCGGCTTCGAACCGCCGTTATATCGGGTCCGGAATGGCGATCACAACATACAACTTGCGGTGCATCGGCCTCCTCGGCGTGGCCGTCGGCTGGGGCGTGGTCTGCGGTTGCGGGCATCCCATCCCGGTGATCGCCACCTTCCAGGGGGCCGGCAACTTCCAGGGGAACGCCAGCGTGGCCGCCCAGGCCGACATCAAGGGCGAGATGGCGGTGAAGCTCCCGGCCGCGATCGACCCGGGCCCCCTGGCGACCTCCGTGATCCGGCCCGCGGCCGGCGGCGCCCCGCGAGTGGCCCTGATCGACGTGGACGGCCTGATCCTGAACCAGAACCGGGAAGGGCTCTATGACTCGGCCGAGAACCCGGTCGCGGCCTTCCGCGAGAAGCTCGAGTCCGCGCACGCGGATCCGCGGATCGCGGCGATCGTCCTCCGGGTCCACAGCCCCGGCGGCGGGGTCACCGCGTGCGACATCATGGCGGCGGAGCTCGATCGCTTCCGGGAGCGGACGCGGAAGCCGGTGGTTGCCTGCCTGATGGACGTGGCCACCTCCGGCGCCTATTACCTCGCCGTGGGCGGCGATCGGATCGTGGCCCATCCGACGACGATCACCGGAGGCATCGGCGCCGTCTTCAACCACGTCAACCTCGCCGATGCGATGGCGCAGCTCAACGTCGTGGACGACCCGGTCAAGGCCGGCCCGCTCGTGGACATGGGGAGCGTGACGCGCGCCCTGGACGACAAGTCGCGGGTCCTCCTCCAGGAGATGGCCGACGACTTCGCCCAGCGGTTCATCGACCGGGTCTCGCGGCATCGGCCCACGCTGACCGAGAACGACCGCAGGGTCCTCGCGGACGGCCGGATCCTCTCGGCTCCCCAGGCGGAGAAGCTCCACCTGGTGGATCGCCTGGGCTACCTGGACGACGCGATCGCGGAGGCGGAGGGCCTGGCCGGCGTCTCGAATGCCGAGGTCGTCCTCTTCAGCCGGACCGCCAGCCCGGCACGCTCCGCGTACGCGATCGCACCGGGGCCACCGCGGCTGAACGACGTGGTGCCCCTCAGCTATCCCGGCCTCGACCGGGCGAAGCTGCCGACGTTCCTCTACCTCTGGCAGCCGGATCCGAGCCTCCCCCGGACGTCACCGCGGTGAATCACACGGGAACCGCCGAAACGCCGTCCTTCGCCGAGCCGATCCCGGCGGACTGGCCCGTCCTCGTCACGGGCGCCGGGGGATTCGTCGGCGGCCACATCGCGCGGCACCTGGCCGCGGCAGGGCACCGCGTCCGCGGGCTGACCCGCAAGCCGCCGCAGGAGGAGGCGGGAGACCCGCCCATCGACTGGCTGCTGGGCGACCTCCGCGACGAGCCGGTCCGCGAGCGTGCCGTGCAGGGCGTCCGCGGCGTCATCCATACCGCCGCGTGGGTCAGCCTGGGGAAAGATCCAGGGGGGCTCAGCCGGGCGATCAACGTGGAGGCCACCTCCGGCCTGCTCGACGCCGCACGGCGAGCCGGCGCGGAGCGGTTCGTCCTCACGTCCACGCTCCACACCCTGGCCGCCGGCACCGAGGAAACACCGGCCGACGAGGGCACGACCTGGAATCTCCGGTGTGTCGACTCGCCGTACTGCCGGACGAAGCGTGAGGCGGAGGAGCTCGTCCGCGGCGAGGGCGATCCTTCGATGAGCACGGTCGTCCTCTGCCCCGCGATGGTCCTGGGCCCCCGCGACCCGAAGCCGACCTCGACGCGACTCCTCCGGGTGATCGCCAGCAGCCCGGTCGCGTTCCTACCCCGGGGCGGGATCCCGATCGTGGACTCCGCCGTGATCGCGACCGCCCATCGCCGGGCCCTGGTCGCGGGCGAGCCCGGGTCGCGGTACGCGATCGCCGGCCCCTACCTGAGCTATCCGGATCTCGGTCGGCTCGTCGCCCGGGTGGCCGGATGGCCGCGAGTGGTCGTCAGCTTGCCGGATATCCTCCGGGTCCCGATGAAGCTCTCCGCGGGATGGCTGGGACGACTCGGCCGCAACGACGAGCTCTCGGCCACGACCGTCGCGGGGGGATTCCTCAAACTCCATGTCACCGGCCGCCGCGCCGACGCGTGCTTCGGGCTCGTTCATCCACCGGCGATCGAGACGATCCGGGCGGCGATGGGATGATCGCCGGACGACGACATGGGCTTCATCGCCGGCCTGTCGACGTTCGCCGTCCGGGTCCGGCGGTTCGCCTCACCGCGCCGGTCCATCGCCGGGGACCAGGCCCATCGCCCAGAGGACGTGCTGGGTCCACATCGCCCGGATGGCCGGGTTGTCCCAGACCTCGTCGCGGTGGCCCAGTCCGTTGTAGAGCACGCGGCCCTTGCCATACGTGTGGGCCCAGATCACGGGGAACTCGGCGCGGCCGGCGCGGACGCCCTTGGCCTTCAGGTCGAGCTTCGAGGCGTCCAGGCTCAGGAGCACGCGGGAGCGAGCGCGAGAGAAGCCCTTGATCTGGTAGATCTCATCGCGGAGCGAAAACCGCGGCGACAGGGACGCCATGCCGGGGAAGCCGGCGTCCTCGACGACGAGCGGGGCCTCGAACTGGCCCCAGGGGTGGCCGTCGAAGACGCCGCCGAGCAGGTTCGCGTACTCGGGCCACGAGGGGAACGTGATGGCCGCGCTGTGGATGCCGACGAAGCCCTTGCCGTCGTCCCGGACGAACGACAGGAGGTCCGCCTTCTGCGAGTCATCCATCGACAGGTCGCCATCCGTGTAGAAGGCGACGGCGTCGAAGTCGTTCAGGTTCTTCACCTGGTATTTGAGCGGCTTCTTGGTGATGTTGCGGCAGTCGGTGCGGAAGGTGGTCTCCCACCGGCCGGAGGACCTGCCCAGGTCGTGGAGCGTCACCATCGCGGCCGTGATCGCGTCGTGCTGGTAGCCCTTCGCCTCGCCGACGACGAGCAGACGCTTCGCGCCCTGGGCCCAGGCCGGCGCCGCGAGGAAGACCAGCAGGGCCGGAAGGATGAGCATCCCGCGGGGTCGCATGCCGGGCCTCCTCTCGCGTCGCCTCGCCTTTCGGGTTCTCAGGCCGTCCTGATCAGGTCACGCATGAACTCGGCGGCGAGCTTGGCCATCTCGTGGGCATAGCTGATGTCCACGGTCTGGCCGTCTACTTCGGGGAGGTTGTGGCAGAGCTCGTAGCTCATGTAGCCGTCGTAGCCGATCTGCTTCATGGCGCGGACGAAGTCGGCGTAGTATGCGTTGGTGTCGCCGCGGTTGATGCCGTCGAAGATGTCGAAGCCGCGGATCGAGCCGTCCTCCCTGCGCTCGAACTCGCCGCCGTAATGGGAGAGGACCTGGAGCTTGCCCACGGCGCGGGCGGCCTCGTCGATGGCCCCGGTGCTGCGGTCGGGCATGAGCGGGGCGTCGAGGCAGACCTTCAGGCTCGGGGAGTTGATCTCCTCGACCATCCGCAGGACGTCCCGGTGGTCCTTGATGAGCGGCTTGTGGTTCTGGAGTGCCAGGGTCACGCCGGCATCGGCCGCGTACTTCGTGCACTCGGCCAGGGCGTCGCGGCACCAGCCCCACACTTCCTCCTCGGGGAACTGCTCGTGGATCACCGGATAGAGCTGCTTGGCGATCTTGTACGAGGCGATCTTCGGGTGCCGCGTCACGCCCCACCAGGCGAGGAAGACCCGGAGCGTGGGCGCGCCGAGGTCGGCCGTCATCCGGATCAGGTCGCGGACGAAGGCGATCTGGGCCTCGCGGACCTCCGGGACGGGATAGCTGAAGTCGTTGTTCGCGGCGACCGCGAAGATCTCGATGCCCTCGCCGTCGGCGATCGACTTCAGCTCGCGACACCGCGGGGTCGGCCAGTCGAGCGGGTTGCCGTGGGGGCGCTTGCCGTCGATCTCGATGCCGTCATAGCCGTACTGCTTCGCCCGGGAGAGCATCGCGGGCAGCGGCAGGGCCTCGCCGCGATACCAGAGCCCCAGGTAGGTGATGCTGTAGAGACCCAGTTTCATCGCGGGTTCGCTCCGATTAAGGATTTCAACTATCGTCAGGTGTTCACTTCAACCGACCTGCGGCCCAGAGGATGGCGTTGTGGACGAGCGCCCGATAGGACGGGTGCCCGAAGGCGGTCTGCCCGTGGCCGAGCTGGATGGCCACGACCCGATAGGACGGCCCGGGGCCGACCCAGGCCACGCTGGGATCGCTCGCGGGGGCGTCGGTCGTCAGCAGCGGCGTGACCTTCTCGGAGAACCGCATCCGCCTGTAGGCCTCGTCCACGAGGTGGAAGGGGGCGAGGCCGGCGGTGATCGGGTGATCGGCCTTCGGAGTGAGGTAGAAGTCCTGGGCGTCCTTCACGGCCGAGGACGGCTTGCCCCCCTCGTTCGAGAGCCGGTAGGACCCGCCGACGACCTCGTTGCACCACCAGTCCCAGTGCTGGAAGTTCAGGAGCGCATGGTGGAGGACGACCACGCCCTTGCCGGCCTCGACGAACTCCCGGACGTGCTTCTTCATCGCGTCGTCGGCCTCGCGCTCGAAGTCGTAGAAGATGACGACGTCATACTTGCCCTTCAGGTCGGAGCGGAGGGCTTCGGCCTGCTCGATCGGCAGGTACTTGAGCTCAGGCATGTCCGCGAAGAGCTGGAAGAAGGCCGCCTCGTGGAAATGGCCGCCGGTGATGACCAGGCCGCGAATCGCGGGGGCCTTCGGGGTGGTCGTGCCGGTCTCGTCGGGGATGGAGACATCGCCGTCGATCGCCCAGCTCGCGGCCCGGGCGAAGGCCCGGACGAACGTCGGCTCCTGCAATGCGCCCGGATCGTGCCCCAGGGCCATGCGGACGATCCGCCCCTTGCCGAGGCTCAAGGCCGTCAGCACGGGGGCCCGTCCGGGCTCGACGACGAGGAGAGCGTCCTCTCCGTCGGCCGGCGTGAGCGGGGCCGGGGCGTCGGCGACCTTGAAGTGGCCCGGGAGCCCGACGGTGATCGGATGACGGGGCCTCGCGTTCTCGACTTCCAGGAAGCCGACGGAGCCGCCGGAGCCGCCGAGCGCCGCATTGGTCCGGATCAAACCCTTCCCCGCGCGGACGAAATCCGCCAGGGCACCGGCCGCCTGGCTGCCGGCGGGAGGGTCCGTCGCATCGACGACCACCAGGTCGAAGCCCGAGAGCATCCCCGCCGTCACGCCTTCGGGGACCTCGCAAACGCGGACGACGAAGCGGCCGGTATCCTCGAGGATCCGCCGCAGGACGGGCGTCGTGCCGCCGCCGGTCTTGCCCTGGGGCTCGGAGAGGATCAACACGCGGGGCGGGCCCGCCGGCGCGGCGAACGCCGAGGCGACCCCGGCCAGGAACAGCAAGCTGGCCACCAGTCCCGGAGACCGACGGCGGATCGTCGCGTGATTCACCAGCCACCTCCACGCGGGCCACGAAGCCGAAATGGCATGCCCTCGTGGCGTCTCAATCTAGCCGTTCGGCCGGCCGGATGCTTGATCGGAGGCGTCAGTTATTGTGCCAGGAGCGTCATCCGCGGCCCGGGTGTAATGCTCGCGGAACTGCCGCGGCGTGCGGCCGAAATGACGGCGGAACTCGCGGGTGAAGTGGCTCTGGTCGGCGAAACCGCAGTCCTGCGAGACCTCCGCCAGGGGACGTCGGGTCATGGCCAGGGCCCGGCTCGCCATCCGGAGCTGGAGCCGTCGGACGTATTTCTGCGGGGAGAGATGGAAGGCATCGCGGAACCGCCGCTCGAACGTCCGCACCGACATGTGCGCCACCCGCGCGAGCTCGGAGTTGCCGATCGGCGAGCCGAAATGGTCCCGGATGTGGGCGAGCACCGCGCCGAACGAGCGGCCCGGGAGCGAGTCCAGCCCCGTCGCATCGAGCCCGCGGGAGAGCCCCGCCGTGCCGACGACCCGACCCTCGCCGTCGCGGATGGGGATCTTGTTGGTGATCTTCCACTCCGACGGTCCGCCGGGGGGCCCGACGAGCTCGATGCGATTCACCACCCGCGCCCCGCCGAGGACGAGCTCGTCGTCGAGCCGGAACTGGTCCGCCAGGAACGGCGAGGAGAGGTCGTAGTCGGTCTTGCCGAGGATCGCGTCGGGGCCGTCGATCGCGACGTCGCCGCAATGCTCCAGGGCGTAGCTCGTCCGGAAGGCCCGATTCACCCACCGATATCGGCCGTCGCGATCCTTTACCCAGACGAGGGCCTCATCGATGCAGTCAAACAGGGGCGCGAGCTGAAGGAGCGTGGGGAGGCCCTGCATGAATGGGTCCTGGAGGGATGCGGATCGAGACGGGCGATGGGCCTGCGGCTCCGGACATGATAGTCTACGTCGCACTCGGGATCGACGGGCCGAAGGACGCCCCGGCGTGGTCGCGTGGTCTCGTCCCGGAGAATTCCCGGAATCCGGTCCCCCCGAGGCATGGTCGATCGTCAAGGGACCGTTGGCGACGCGGGATGTCCGCGTGCCGCACCGCGGATCTTCGGTCCCGAGAGGGAGGAACGCATGCCCCGCTTTCTCTTCGTCTATCGCAGCGAGCCCTTCGACATGAGCAAGATGTCTCCCGAGGAGATGCAGCAGTCGATGGACCGCTGGCGTGCCTGGATCGCCCAGGGCTTCGCCGAGGGCTGGATGGTCGACCCCGGCGATGCCCTGATGCCGGAAGGACGCGTCGTCACGAGCGCCACGGTCGTGACCGACGGCCCCTTCGCCGAGTCCAAGGAGGTCCTCGGGGGCTACTCCGTGATCCAGGCGGAAAGCCTCGACGCGGCCGTGAAATACGCCAAGATCTGCCCCAACGTCACCGAGGGCGGGACCCTCGAGATCCGCCCGATGGCCGGCATCGGCGGCGAGTCAATGGGCTGACGCAGGCCGTCTCCAGTGGCCATGGATCACCCCCAGCCAGGACGAGGCTCGCGGCCGGCGGCGGAGGCCCCGTCGGCCGCGCAGCTCGTCGAGCACTTCTTCCGCCACGAGTCCGGGCGGCTGGTCGCCGTCCTCGTGCGGGTGTTCGGCCTGCGCCATCTGGACCTGGTTGAGGACATGGTCCAGGCCTCGCTGGTGGAGGCCCTCCAGTCATGGCGGACGGGGGAGATCCCGGTCGAGCCCTCCGCGTGGATCCACCGCGTGGCGCGGAACAAGGTCCTCGACGCGTTGCGTCACCGAGAGACCGTGCTCCGGCTGGCCCCTTCCTGGGCGCGGTTCCGGCCCAGGTCGTGCGCCCCCGATTTCGACGACCTGTTCCTGGATACAGAGATCGCCGACAGCCAGCTCCGGCTGATGTTCGCCTGCTGCCATCCGAGCCTGGCGGCCGAGGACCGGATCGCGCTGACGCTCAAGTCGCTCGGGGGGTTCAGCAACGCCGAGATCGCCCGGGGGCTGCTGGTCGCGGAGGAGGCGATCAAGAAACGAATCCAGCGCGCGCGGCAGCAGCTCGTCGATCGGGGGGTGGCCCTGGCCGTCCCCGCTTCCGGGGAGCTGCTGGGTCGGCTCGATTCGGTCCATCGGTGCCTCTACCTGCTCTTCAACGAGGGATACTCGGCGACCTGCGGGGATTCCGTCCTCCGCCTGGATCTCTGCGAGGAGGCCGCGCGGCTCTGCCACCTCCTCGGCGAGCATCCGCATTGCCGCACGCCGGAGACGCTCGCCCTGCTCGCCCTGATGCTCTTCCATGCGGCCCGGTTCGATGGCCGGACCGACGGCGACGGGCGAATCCTCCTGATGGAGGAACAGGACCGTTCCTCGTGGGACCGATCCCTGATCGCCCGCGCGCGGGCCTTCCTCGACGAGTCGGCGTCCGGACGCGTCGCCTCGGTCTTCCACCTCGAGGCGGGCATCGCGATGCACCACTGCGAGGCCCCGCGGTTCGAGGAGACCGACTGGTCGTCGATCCGCCGCCTCTATGACGTGCTCGTGGCCAGGCACTCCTCGCCCGTGCATCACCTCAACCGCGCCATCGCGATCGCCTACCTGGAAGGCCCGCTCGCGGGGATCCGGCAAATCGAGGCGATCGCGGCCGAGCCCGCGTTACGGCACTATTACATGGTCGATGCCGCACTCGGCGAACTCCACCGTCGCGCCGGGAATCTCGGGCGCGCCCGGGAGCATCTCGCGAGGGCCCGCGACCGCACGCAATCGGTGCGGGAACGAGAGCTGCTGGAGGCTCGCCTGGCTGCATGCGACGACTGATCGCTGGTGCGCAGTATCCGCCCCCCCATCGGGGCGGATCATTCACTGCACTTTCCATCTCTCGATCCCGGGCGGAGTGTCGCGACGCAGCTCCATCGACGAACACGCCCCACGACCGACTGGTTCGTCGATCGGGGGGCGGGTCGAGTTCACGAGCTGCGCGGGGGAGCCGTCGCCGGCCTCAGCGGGCGATGGCCACGAAGAGGGCGCGACGGACGTCGCGGATGGCGTCCTCGACCTTCGCGAGCGACTCGATCTCCATGACCTTGAAGAGGAGCCTGTCGAGGTCCACCTCGATCTCGCGGAGCAGCGCGCCCTCGCTCGCGGCGCGGCGGCCGGGCTTGCGGCCGGGACGGGCCGCGACCAGGTCCACGACGGCCACGGCATTCTTCCTCTTCTTGGCGCCGCGGCGGATGTTGCCCGTCAGGCCGAGCTCGGACCGCATCCGATTGACGAGGGAGCCGCTGATCGACCCTTCCATGCCGGCGTTGGTCCAGGATTCATTGATTTCCGCGACATTCGCGGTGGGGGTGAGGTTGAGCTGCTCCTTCACGAAGACAGTCTTTCCCTGGTCGCGCGGCCGGGACTTGGTACGGGGCATCAGTACTTCTCCGAACGGGTCATAGCAGGAAGATCTAGGCAGATCCCCATCATTGACTGATGTCGACTGGAGAATCAAGAGCGGAGGTGGTGGAGAAACTCCACATCACCCCGCCCACCTGCTACACTCCGCAAGGGTCCGCACTCGATCCGCGGAATTCTACACTGATCCCGGCCAGGACCCTGGCTCCGCGAGCGGTCGTCGCGATCCCGGGCGTGATCGCGGCCTCTCTACGCCCCCGGGTCACTTCGCGGCGGGGGCGGCCGGCGCCTCACCGAGGACGGCGCGAAGTGCCTCGCGGAGCTGGTCGTCGAGGTGGGCACTGGAGCCGATGAAGAGGCGGGCGACCTTCCCCTCGCGATCGATGATCACGGTCTGGGGGATGGCACTGGCGGCGTACTTCTCCGCGACCGCCCCGTCGCGGTCGAGCGCGACGACCGGGTGGAGCTTCTGGCGGTCGAGGAGCGCCTGGATCTGCTTGGGCTCCTCCTGGAGGTTCACCGCGACGAGCTTGACCCCCTTGTCCTTGAACTCGCCGGCGACCTTCTCCACCTGGGGCATGGCCTGGAGGCAGGGGCCGCACCAGGTGGCCCAGAAGTCGAGGATCAGGACCGAGCCCCTGTGCTGCGAGGGGCTGAACTTGGTGCCGTCGAGGAGCGCGAGCTCGAACTCCGGCGCCGGCTTGCCCACGAGGGGGCCCTCGGTCCCGCTGGCGCCGCCGGAAGACGGGTCCGACGCCGAGGCCTGGGCGGCCTTCGGCTCGACCGCGTCCACGAGCTTGTATTGCTGATACGCGACCGAGGCCGCCGCCTTCTCGATCCCCTTGCCGATGAGCAGCTCGTCCACCTCCTTCAGCTCCACGTTGCAGGGACCGAGCACGTCGCTCTTGCCGGCCAGCGCGGAGCCCGCGAAGGACTGGGCCACGAAGGTGAGGCGGATGCCGTCGTTGCAGACGGCCTGGACCCGGGTCCCGCCGCTCGACGAGGGGGCCGGAGCGGGTGCGGGGGCCGCGGGGGCCGCGGCCGGGGGATCCGCCTTCGCCTTCGCGTCCTCGGGATGGAGCCAGACGATCAGGCCGATCCGATCGCGGGGGATGTCTCGCGGCTCGAGGCGGAGCTCGAGGTGCAGCGTCTTGTCGTCCATGCCGACGAGCCGGCCGCGGATGAAGTCCCCGTTCCGCGAGCGGATCAGGTGGGTCGGGGGGTTCTCCTTCTGCATCCTGGGCAGGGTCAGCAACCGGTCCCGCTTCGACCGGGTCATCTTGACCGGCGGGTCGCCCGTGAGCGCGAGCTCGACCGCCTTGACTCGATCGTGGGGGACGAAGGTGCTGGCGGAGAGGCTGGTCTTGAACGTCACCCCCTTCTCGTCGATCCCGACGATGTCCGACGGGATCACGTCGCCGCTCGTGAGGTAGAGGGACCGTCGCTTGCCCCCCGCCTGGTTGGCCTGCGGGGTGCCGCCCAGCGAGGAAAGGAAGCCGGCGACCACGCCGCCGGGGCCGGGAGGAGGGGCCGGGGCGGCGGGGCGAGACGCCGCGGCCTTGGGCGCGACGGCCTCGCGATAGACGATCCGGCCGGCGAGGCCCGGCCGCAGGGCGCTGGAGCCCGCACTCCCCTGCGGCTGCCAGGTGAGGCAACTGGCGTCGGGCTGCTCCTTGCCGTCCACCAGCCGGCCGGGGAGCCGAAGGTCGTCGAGCTCCAGGGTGCCGAGCACGCCGCCGACCGAGGCGGGGACGGCCTGGGGCCGGAGCGAGACCAGGGAGCGGAGCCCCTGCTGAGGCAGGGTGACGGCCCCCTCGATCCCGGGCACGGCGAGCCGCAGCCTGGCCGCCTCGACCGCCACGAGCTCGCCGCTGAGCCGCGTGCCGTCCTGGTACACGGCGGCGACGGTCCGGTCCTTCGCCTCGCCGGCCCTGGACAGGAAGACGGCCGCGATCCTCGCCTCCGGGATCTTCGTCTCGTCCTTGCCCTCGCCGACGATGAAGCTCCGGGACGCGGCGTCGAGCCGGGCGACCTGGCCGTAGACGATCGAGCCATCCACCCCGTGGAGCCGCGACCTGTCCCCCTCTACGGGCCTCGGCGGCTCGCCGCTCCAGCGGCCCACGCGGATCCGCTCGAGCCGGATGTCGCCCCGCTTGTTGACCAGGCTGATGCCGCCCAGGGTCTGGGATGACGTGCCGGCGACCTTGAGGTCGGCGAGCTGCTTCCCCTCGGCCGAGAAGACGAGGATCCGCCCCTTCTCCTGGTCGAGATAGGCGGTCAGGTGGACTCGCCCCTGGCCCGGCGCGATCTCGCCCACGGAGGCGACGTCGGCCTCTTGCTCGGTCTCGCGCTGGACGATCAGGTCGCGCTCCCAGACCTCGAAACGGAACGCTCGCTGGGTCGTCTTGTCGTCGTCGCCCACGCCCAGGGCCAGGATGAAATCGGGCCGAGTTCGCCACGAGAGCTCGAACTCGATCGTCGACCGGGCGGGGAGCTGAAGGTCGCCCCGAATCGCGGCGCCTTCCTGGTCGGTCCAGGGCTGGCCTTGCTCTTCTTTCCAGGTCTTGCCCTGCACCGTCTGCTTCCAGCGGTCCAGGCCGTTGGGCCCCATGTAGATGAGGTCGCCGCCGGATTTCCAGCGATAGAGCCTGGCGATCGACGACCGGTTGACCCGGAGCGTCCCGATGCCCGGCGCCTCGAGGCGGGCCTCCTTGCCGTCCAGGGACGCAAGGCCGCCGAAGAGGATGTCGCCCCCGGCCAGCTCGAAGCAGTAATCCGCCTCGGGCCTCGGGAGCTTCTCGGGGGTGGGGAAGTGGATCGCGTTGACCGCGGGCAGGCCGAAGTCCAGCGGAGCGACCAGGGCCGCGGCCTGCCAGCGGATCGCCTTCGGATCGTTCGACGGCCGGAGCTCGCCCGCCGCGAAGCCGCCGTTGGCCAGGTGCAGGACCGCCGGCCCGGGGCCGGCCGCGGGGCCGTCCGCGGCGATCGTCTGCCCGAGCGGCCCGCCCAACACCAACGAGGCCACCGCGGCGATCGCGACCCGGGCGAGCGGCCGGACGGGGCGGGACGGAAGAGTCGACGAGCTTCGCGTTCCGGTCATGGTCTACCGTTCGTAAATGGGCAGGAAGCGGAAGTTGAGCGCCAGGGCCAGGAGGTCGAACGAGGTCGTGAGGCCCGGCCCGAACTGGCCCTGGAAGCTGCCGTCGGGCTTCTGGGCCTGCTTGAGCTGGCGGACCAGGAGGTTGTTCCATTTCTCCCAGGCCATCAGGTCCCCCTGGAAGAGGGCCTGGGCCTGATAGTAGCGGGCGTACTCGACCCACTGCTGGGCGGCCTGCTGCTCGAGCCGGCCGCGGAGGTAGTTGAGCGTGGACTTGTATTCGGGCATGTCCTTGCGGCGGGAGACCGAATAGATCAGGGTCGCGATCGAGATCCGCGCGATCGACTCGTCGAAGCCCCCCATGCCGCCCGAGTACGCGACCTGGCCCGACGGTGCGGTCATCGACTTGTAGTAGGCGACGGCCCGATCGACGGCGGCGTCGGGGACCTCGATCCCGGCGTTGCGGGCGGCGAGCAGGCCCACCAGCACGGCACCGCTGACGGACGTATCGGCGTCGTTGGCGTCCGGCGAGTATCGCCAGCCCCCCAGCGAGTTCTTCTTCTGCGAGGTGATCGCCGCGCGGACGGCCAGCTCGAGCGCCTGGCCGACCGACCGCGGGGCCTTGCCGTCGGGCCAGAGGTTACGCTCGTCGACGGCGCCGTAGGCCTCCGCCAGCGCGAGCGTGGCGAAGCCGTGGTGGTACATGCTCTGCCCCATGATCCCCGTGGTCGCGTCCTGGGCGGTGATCAGGTTGCGGAGAGAGCGGCGGATGTGATTGCTGTAGAGCCCGAAATTGGGATCCTCGCCGGAGGCGAGGAAGACCAGCATGCCGAGGCCGACCGGCGCGGGGCCCTCTTCATAACTGCCGCCGGGCCATTCGCCCCGGTCGTT
The DNA here is from genome assembly GCF_011064615.1 of Aquisphaera insulae. Classification (GTDB taxonomy): domain Bacteria; phylum Planctomycetota; class Planctomycetia; order Isosphaerales; family Isosphaeraceae; genus Aquisphaera; species Aquisphaera insulae. The sequence continues at coordinate 52,176 of NZ_JAALJH010000003.1, forward strand.
CTGGCTCGACGCCAGGAACTGGATGCCCCGATCGTACATCTCGCGGACGTCGCGCGGGATCACCTCGCCGAACCGGGCGCCGGGGAGGCCGACCTGGGCGGACGCGGGGGGGCAGGCCAGGACGAGCAGCGTCCCGAGGATGCCGAGGCCGATCGCCGATCGCGTACTTGTGGGGATTACCGGCATGGGAAGGTCGTCCATCATGGGTTGTGGGGCCGCGGGGCGAACACGTCGGCCGGGAGGTTCGTCCCGGAGGCCGGCTCGCGGAGGGCTCGGGCGAAGGCATCGGCGATGCCGCGGGCGCCGGCCGCCCGACGCTGATCGACTCCCCGGGGCGGGAGCATGCCTTGTTGCCGGAGGAACTGCTCCATGCCTCGCCCCTGCGCGAGCTGGCGGTCCAGGAACTTCCACTGCGTGTCGCCCAGGATCGGCTTGAGCTTCTCCTCGGGGACCCGGCCGGCGAGGTAGAGCACCAGATAATAGTCGTACTGGCCGAACCGGACGGGAGGATCGCTCTGTTCCAGGATGACCTCGACGAGCGACTTCCGCTGCACGTCGGTCAGGCCGATCGTCTGATCGAGCTGCGCCACGACCATCTCCACCTTGGCTCGGAGGCGGAATTGCCGCTTCTCCCGGAGGACCTTCTCGTACCGGTCGTCCTGCTGGTCCCCCAGGATTTTCCGCCGGGTCTTCGTGTAGAGCGAATCCTCGGTGAAGACGCCCGAGTGATAGGTGACCTGGAGCGGCTGGAGCTCCTGGTACATTTGCATGACCTTGTTCTGATCGTGCTTCACCTTGTCGAAGTCCTTCCGCTTGGCGTCCACCCGGTCGAAGAAGCGCTTGATGTCCCCCTTGCCGGCGAGGATGAGCTTCTTCTTCTGGACCTCGGAGAGGTTGCAGACGCGGGCCACGTCGTCCACGTGGAGGACCAGCTTGGTGTCGAGCTTGTTGTGGCCGTTTCGGCCCGCGCCGGACTCGCCGAAGACCCACTGATCGAAGGTCTCGTCGTTGAACATGACGCGGCCCTGCATGACCACATCCGCCGGGGCGGCCTCCTCAACCAGGTCGTCCGAGGCCGGCTCCGCGGCCGGCTGGGCGGGGACGACGCGGCGGACGAGCTGCGCGTCGGCACGGCCCACCGGGCCCGCCGCCAGCAGCGCGACGACGAAGGGAAGGACGGCGGCGGGTCGGCGTAGGCGGTTCATGGTGCACCTCGGCACGCGCGAGCGCGGATCGATCAGCGGACCCGGAAGATGACGCCGGCCGCCGGCGCGGCCTGGGGTTGCCCCTGGCCCTGCTTCTCGGCGGACTCCTTCTGGGCCTGGAGGAGCTCCGGATCGTCCAGCGGGTCGTTCTCCTGGACGATCCCGTTGAAGCTGATGCCCCAGAAAACGCCCGAGTTGCGCGGGATCCGCCGCCAGGCGACCTTCTGATTCTCGGTCAGGTAGGGCATGACCGCCTTCTCGGGGACGTCGGGGAAGAAGTTGTCGATGTTCTGGAGCATCTCGATCGACTGCCCCCACGAGTCCTTCCAGTTGGCCGCGATCCCCTCCGCGACCTTGGTCCGCTGGTCGGCGGTCAGGACGAGGTCGCCGTCGAGCTTCGCCACCAGGTTGTCGATGATCATCTGCTTGAGGCCGGCGGCGCGACGATCGACCTCCTGCTCGTAGCGAGACCGCTGCTGGGGCGTGAGCAGGGGCGAGACGGACTTGCGAAGCTCGGCCTCCATGATCCGGCGTGGATTCGGCTGGTCCATGCCCGGCCGCCAGCCGCCGCGCATCATCTTCTGCTGCGCCTCCACGAAGCCCCGGGCCGCCTTCTTCGCCGCCTCCGCGCCGAGCCGGGCCACGGCGAGGCGCTGGCCCTTATCCAGGTCGCAGGCGTTGCGAATGAAGTAATACTCCGCGCGGAACATCGGCCAGAGCTGAGGGACGTACTGGGCGGCCTGGGCCTCCAGGGCGTCCTCCTCGGCCTTCTTCTGGGCGGCCTTGCGGTCGGCGGCCCGCTTCTGGGCGACGTCCTTCTTCGGGACCGGTTCGCCCTTCGCCGGGGCGGGCCGGTCGGCCTCCTTCACCGTGGCCTTCTGCGGGACTTGACCGCCGGGCTCCCGGACTTCCAGGTCGATCGCAATCGCGAACATCCCGCCGGGGCCGTGGAACACCCGGTTGATGGGCTGTCCGGGGTGGTCTTCCCCTCCCGCGGCCAGGCCGAGCCCGGACACGGCGCAGGCGACGACCAGCATCACAACCGCGTCCCGAAGACGACCCATGTCACCACCCTCCGACCGGCCGGGCCGCGAAGGCTCAGCGGCCCGCGCCGTTGCGTTCCAGCTTGTTGAAGTATTCGTCGAGCCCGGCGCGGTATTCCTCGGGGAGGACCGGGCCGGATTCTCCGGTGGCCTGGGAGATCCCGTGATCCTCGCGGAGCTCCTTCTGATTCACGCCGGAGCCGAGCAGGGCCATCGCCGAGTCGACGGTCTTGCCCGTGCCGCCGCCGCCGGGGGTCGCCCCCCCGCCGCCGCCGCCCTTCGGGTTGATCCGCTTGGACTGGAGCAGCAGCTCGATGGCCTCGGTCTCCGCGGCGATGGCCGGCGAGCCGGTGTCGGGCTGCGCCAGGATCTCCGTGGCGTCCTGCATCACCTCGGAGACGGCATTGAGGAGGCCGATCTCCTTCTTGAACTCCTGCAGCCCGTTGGGGAGCTCGCCGATCCGGACCACGACCTTGTCGATCCGTTCCCTGAGCCCGCCCTGGTTGGTGGAGAGCCCGGCCCCGCGCTTCCGGAACTCCTCGGCCTTGAGGGCCGGCCGGGCCTGCTCGGCCACCCGGGTGTCCTCGCGGAGGTTGATCTCGCCCTCGAGGACCTGGAGGACCTCGAGGACGACCGACGGCGGCAGGCTCGCCGGGGTCTTGCCGCCGGGACAGGAGCCGCAGCAGGCCGGGTCGACGAGGTCGTCGGACCAGCGGTCGAGCGTGTCCGACCAGTATTCACACTGGGCGATCGACAGGCCATTCTCCTTCTTGAGGTCGTCGCCGAGCTGCCGCAGGTTGCCGACCACGTCGAGCTTGCGCATCTCATCGAGCACGCTCTTGACCTTCACGAACCTGCGTCGCTCGAAGAACGCGTTCATGTCGTCCATGATCGTCGAGACGTCCTGGCTCCCCTTGGCTTCCTGCTTGGACAGCTCGTCGATCGTCTTGGCGACGTCATCCTTGCCCTTCCCCTGGGGGGCGAAGAGGCCGAAGGAGTTCGGCGTCACGTCGATCATCCGGCCGGCGATCGAGTACTGCTTCCGGGAGGCGGCCTTGAGCCGTTTCATCAGGGTGGAGCCTTCGAGGTTCGCCAGCACGCGGTTGAGCTCGTCGGCCACCTTTTCGAATTCGGCCAGCAGGTCCTCCTGCTGCTTGATCGCCTCGTCCACCTTCGGCGCCGCCGGGCTGGGGGGCGAGTCCGGGGTCTTGCCGGGGCTGGCGATCGTGGTCATGGGCAGCGTCAGGCGCGGAGAGCTCGGGTTCTTGGGGGGCTGGGGCTTCGGGGCCTTGTTGTCGAACGGCTGCTGGGACGACTCGCGGTCTGCCACCACGGGGACCGCCGGGGCCGATCCCTTCTTCGGCTCCCCCTTGGTCTCGGCCGGGTTGCCGGACTTGGTGTCCCGCACCATGCCGGCCATGGCCGTCTTGCCGTCCTTCGGCTGGGCCTGGTTGGAGGCCGTCTGGGCCCTCGACGCCTGCTTCAGCAGGTCGGCGACGGTGGGCATCCGGTTGCCGGAGATGTCCTTGAGGACCTGGAGCATCTCGGCCCATTTCTCCAGGTGGCCGACGCCGAACTCGGGGTTGCGCATCGCCTGCTGGACGAGGTCCTCGCCGGTGCCGACCAGGCTGGTGAGCCGCCGGCCGTTGGCCCGCTCGGCATCGGCCTGGGCCTCGATCCGCTTGCGGGTGTCCGGCCGGTCGAGCTCGTCGGCGGACATCGCCCGCAACTGCTTGTTCGTCTCCAGGAGCTGCATCTCGCGATCGCGGACCTCGATCGACTGGCGCTGCCATTTGCTGAGCTGCTCGGTCAGCCAGATCGCGTGCTGCTCCGCGTTCAGGACGTAGAGGATATAGGGGGCCGAGTAGACCCGCGGCCGGCCCGGCAGGTAGTCCTCGACGAAGACCCGGACGGCCACCGGCTGGGGGTCGATCCCCAGGTTCTTCGCGGTGAAGGTGCCGGCGACGTCGAGCGTCTCCTTGTCGGAGCCGCCGGCGGCCAGGATCCGCTCCCCCTTCGCCGGATTCTTGATCATGGGATCGTCCGGGCCGTTCCACTCCATGCCCACGGTCTTGACGCCGAAGTCGTCCTGGGCCTTGACCCGGAAATTCAGGGTCTCGGAGTCGAGGACGACCTTCTGCCGGGGCAGGTTCTCGCACGCGAGCGAGGGGGCCTCGTCGTCGCGGCCGTTGACCGAGAGGACGAACGGCGCCCGGCCCTCCAGGCCCAGGGCATCCTTCCAGCGGAATTCGATCGAGCGGTTGCCGTCCACCCGGACCGGCGGGCTCGAGACGCTGGCACCGTTCGGGTCGCGGCCCTGGCCGTCCACCTGGGCGGCGGACAGGTCCCGGCTGGCGACCGCGGTGAAGCTCGCCCGCGCGCCCTTGACGATCGTCGCCACGCCGCCGCGGACGTCCTTGGTCTGGCTGCCCGAGCGGCCGAGGTAGTCCGGCAGGGTGATCTCGGCGCTGACGGAGGTCAGCTCCGGCCTCAGGGTGGGCTCGATCCGGACCTTCTGGGCGTAGTCGCCGATCCGGACGTCCAGGCTCCCGGCGTCGATCTGCGAGGGGAGCTCGAACGCATACGCGTCGTCCTTGATCGCGGCGGAGACCGGGTGCTGCTCGCCGAGCTGCACGGCCCCCTGCGCGGGCTTCCAGGCGGTGTTGTCGCGGAGCCGGGCGACGACCGGGAAGGGCTCGCCGTGGGCGACGACCAGGGTCGGCGGCAGGGGCTCGACGGCCGCGAAGGTGTACCGCGGGGTGGCCTTCCACGGGGCCATGAGCCGGGCCAGCGAGTTCGACAGGGCCTGCGGGCAGGCCGCCAGCAGCCCGAGGCAGATGGCGGCCGGGACGGCGAGGATGCCGAGCCAGAGCCGATGGCGAGGATGCGGCACGCCGTCGCGGAAGTCGCGCCTGCGGGCATCCTCCGCGACCTGGGCGACGGCCGCCTCGCAGAGGGCCCGCGACCGGGCCTGCTCGGAGTCGTCGCGGACCAGCTCGATGATGCCCAGGAGCTGATCGCCGATGAGCGGGTACTTATGGGAGAGGAGCCGGGCCAGCTCGTCGAGCCGATGGTTCCGCCAGACCCATCGATAGACGGCCAGCGGCAGTCGCGCCGTGCCGACCCAGGCGGCGACGAAGAGCAGGCCGCGAGCCCAGGCGGGCGTCTCGACCAGGCGATCGACGGCGAACATCACCAGCCACGCCGCCACCAGGCCGAACGCCGCGGCGGCGACGGACTCGACCATCTTGATCGACCAGACGCGGCGGCGGAAGGCCAGGAGTTGGGCCCTCAGGCTCTCCGGCAGTTGGAGTCGATCGTGGGAAGGGACGGTGCTCATGGCGATCCCCCGCGATTCCTGTCGAGATGAGTAGAGAGCCCTTGACAACGCCCATCATACAAGACCGATGACCTTCCGTCCCACCCAGAAAACGCCGAGCAGGAGGACGATGGTGGCGGCCAGTGCGGGATGGCCCCAGAGCTGGAGCCGGCGCACCGAAGGGGGCGGCTCCGGCAGCTCCGCGATCGACCGGACGACCTCGTCGAGGTTCCCCGGCTCGATCACCTTGCCCCGGGTGACCCGCGCCAGCTCGTCGAGGACCTCCGGCCGCGCCGGCCGCCCCAGGCGCTCGGCGGCGACGCCCTGGACGAAGAACGAGGCCTCGAGCTTCGCCCCGGTCTCCTTGCAGGTGAGGACCACCTCGTGCTTGCCCGGCTCCGCGGCGGTGAACCGGCCGGCGAAGACGCCCCACTCGTCGCCCGCCGAGGTGAAGCGGACCCGCTCCGACTTGCCCGACGGCGCGGTGATCAGCGCCGAGACCTCGCCGCCGTGGAGCGGCTCGCCGCCGCGATCCATCACGTTGGCGTGGAGGGCCATGGTCTGGTGCATCTTCGGCTGGTCGGGGGTGTAGTAGAGCCGCATGGTCTCCCCCTTCGCCATGTTCCGCTGGTAGGCCATCCAGCGGACGACCTGGCCCCAGAACCGGTAGTGGTACTTGTCCTCGACGCCCTTGCGCCACCGCCAGGCGCCGTCGGTCCCCATGAAGAGGACCTTGCCGGCGCCGAAGGTCCGGGTGGCCAGCAGCGGCAGGCGGCCGTACTCGTTGGTGGCGTCCTTGTGGACGGCGAGGACCTCGCTGCCGGCCTTCGCCTTGAGCACCGGGGCGTACCACTGGAAGCCGGGCAGTGCCTCCCAGACCTCGGCGTTGTCGTCGGTCGTGTCGGCCAGCTTCGTCAGCAGGCTGGCCCGGCCGGTCTCCGTGAGCTCGAAGTGGTTGGGCGTCCGCGAGCCCCAGCCGGAGGGCTGCGCGGTGTCCATCGTCACCGGGCAGAGGTCGGCGAGCTCGGTGTCCATGAGCGAGAACTCCCGCCCCTGCAATCCGGGCATGAAGACCAGGCCGCTGGCCTGGAACTCCACCAGCCCCTTCAGCAGCCGGCACTGCTCGACGGTGAGCTGGCCGTCGCCGACGCCGACGTCGCCGAGGAAGACGACGTCGTATTTCGAGAGCTCGTCCAGCCCCGCCGGGAATTGCTTGATGTAGTCCTTGTTGCCGCCCCCCACCTTGCTCAGCCCGGGGTGGAAGAGCAGGCAGGAGACCTCCACGCCCGGGTCCCGCGAGAGGGCGTTGCGGAGGTAGCGGTACTCCCACCGCGGGACCGACTCCACGACGAGCACCTTGAGCTTCTCCTCGCGGATCGCGATCGGGGCGCTCATCGCGTTGTTGTCGGCCAGGACCTCGTCGCCGTGGCGGGGGATGTCCACGGTGAGCGTGACGTTGCCGGTGGCCTTCGGCCTCCAGAGGATCCAGTCGGCCGTCCGGCTCATCGGGGCGATCGCCACCTCCTTCGTGAGCGTCTCCCCCTCGGACGTCCGGAGCGTGACCGTCGCGACGTACTCGCGCGGCAGCGAGCTCTCGATGGTGAACGGGATCCGGACCGACTTGCCGGCGACGCCGAACGTCGGCGCGTCCAGGCTGAGCAGCTCCACGTCGGGGAGCCTGGTGGGGCTGCCCGCGGGGACGGCGAAGATCGGGATGTCCCTGACGCGGAGCCGGGCCGCCGCCTCGACGGGCGGGGGGCCCTCGTTCCAGTCGCCGTCGCTGGCGAGGACGACGCCGCGGAGGTTCTGGACCTTCTCGAGCGCCCCGGCGAGCGGCTCGAAAAGGTCGGTCCCGTGGCCGGCCCTGGCCGTGGAGAAGGGCTGGATCACCACGTTCATCCGCTCGCGGACCTTCGCCCAGGCCGGCTCCTTCGTGAACGGGGCGATCGCCTCGCGGCGGGTCGCCGCGGAGGTCGGCGGCTTCCCCCGGGGCAGGACGTCGCGGGTGTCCATGCTGGTGGAGTCGTCGTACAGGACGGCGATCGTCGGCCGCTCCTCGGGGCGATACTCCTCGACCCATTCCGGCTGGTTGAGCATGACGGCCGCCAGGGTCACGAGCGCCAGCCGGATGAGCTCGAGCAGGCCCATGCCGCGGTGGTAGCCGGTCCGCCGCCAGGCGACGAAACAGAGCCCGGCCGTGATCAGCACCATCGCGATCGAGATGGCGAGCGACCAGGGGGTCCAGAGGAAGGTCAGCGAGCGGACCACGTCCATCTTCATGCCGCGGCTCCTCCCGGCGTCCCGCCCGACGCGGCCGGCCGCGGCCGGGGCATGCAGAGTGCGGCCTCCACGACCATGGCCACCATCATGGCGACCAGGAAGATCCGCCAGGTCTCCTGGATCAGCGAGCCGATGTTGCCGGCCCGATCGTCGACGCGGGAGTAATCGAGCCCGCGGAAGAGGCCGGCGAGGCGTTCGTCGGCGACCACGGGCGCCAGGTCCTCCGCGGGCGCCCTCGTGACGGCGATCATCCGCTCGCCGGCCTGGTAGATGCCGCGGTGGAGCGAGGCGTCGGTGGAGAGCCCCTGGTCGGCGCCGGCGATGCGCTTCCAGGTCGCGGGCTGCTCGCCCGCGGGGGCCGGGCCCGCGATCAGCTCACGCGTCGAGCCAAGGACCTTCGCGCCGGCCTCGGAGAGGCGCTGGATCATGACGTAGAGGACGACGCCGTTCGCGGCCATGGAGGAATCGGTCGGGGCCGGCGTGGTCCCGCAGAAGTAGGCGCCGCCGGAGTCCGTCGAGAGCCGGGCCAGCAATGGGGCGCCGCCGTCCAGGGTCCCCAGCGCGGTGACCTCCCCCTCGAGCCCGCAATGACGGTCCACCTGCAACTGGCCGACCGGCAGAGGGCCGCCGCTGAGCGTCTGCGAGAGGATATCCTGATCCCCCCGCCAGGAGGTCACCGTCAGGGCCTTCGCGGGCTGTTCCCAGGCCGTCCAGCGGACGCCGCGGAACTCCTCCTTGCCGGGGTTGCGGGGCGGGAAGAAGAGGACCTGACCGCCGCGCCCGAGGTAGGCCTCGATCGACTTGGCCGCGGCCGGGTCGGGCAGGGGGGCCTGCCAGAGCAGGACCGAAACCTTCTCCCACTCGATGCCGGCCACCTTGTCCGGCGCCACGACCTCGGCCGAGGCTTTCACGGTCGGGGCCGGCGGGATCGACGCGGCGAGCTGGAGCGGGCGGCCCGCCTGGGCGTCCTCCGCCACGATCACCGCGTGCCGGGGCGCCGGCTCGTCGAAGACGAACCAGTCGTCATCGTCGGCCGGGTTGGCGTCGGCCGGGATCGAGACCCGGCCCCAGCCCTTCACGTGGGTCCGCTCGATCGGCAGCTTGTGGTCCTTGAGCTCGAACGTCGGCCCGGTCATCTCGACGGTCAGCTCCGATCTCGCCCCGTCGATCTCGACCTGGATGGGGATCGATCGCCGTGATTCGCCCTCGCCGGGGGGCTCGCCCTCCTTCGCCCCCTCGCGGCGGATGCTCAGCGAGAGCAGCAGCTCGGCCCCGTTGGCCGTCGGCTGGCGGCGGACCCCGGTCACCCGCACCGCCAGGTTCCCCGGCGCCGGGCGGGGGTAGGCCAGGACGTGGAAGCGGACCGACTGCGACATCTCCAGGAAGGCCTCCCGGAGCGACGACCAGCGTCCCCCCTCGGGATCCCAGTCATTCGCCCGCAGGTCGGAGCAGATCCAGACTTCGGTCCGCCCGGTCTTGTTGGCCCGGATGTAATCGCGGGCGGCCAGGAGCATCGCCGGGATGTCCGACGACGCGCTGACGGGCTCCGCGCCGGGCGTGCTGGCCAGGGCCTCCGGCGCCTCGAGCTCGCGGGGCGTGTTGGTCGCCCCCTCGACCAGCAGCCAGTGGCCGGAGCCGAGCGTCGGCAGCGTCCGGACGATTTGCCGTCGGCCGGTCTCCAGCTTCGACCCGCCGCCCCCTTCCTCGGACTGCTGCATGCTCGGCGACCGGTCCAGCAGGACGACGGTCGTGTCGGGCTTGGTCCCGGCCGCCATGCCCAGCCAGCCGCCGGCGAGCGGCCGGCTGATCGCGACGATGAGGCCGGCGATGGCCAGCATCCGGAAGGCCATGATCAGCCACTGGCGGATCCGCGCGAACCCGCGCGACATCCGGTTGGCCGCCAGGAGGAACATCATCGCCCCCCAGCGCACCGTCTGGTATCGCCGCTGGTTGATCAGGTGGATGATGATCGGCAGGGCGACCAGCGGCATCGCGACCAGGAACATCGGCTGGAGGAAGCTCATCGCGCGCCCTTCCCCCGGGCCCGGCCGATCAGGAATCGCATCAGGACCTGCTCATAATCCTCGTCGATGCCCACGCGGTGGTAATCGACGACCGACTCCAGCATGACCTTCTTGATGTCGTCGAGATATCCGCCGATCGCCTTGCGGTAGCGGTCGGCGATCTCGCTGGGGTCGGCGAAGAGGGCCGGCCCCCCTTCCATGTCGACGAACCGGGTCGGCCGGCGGAAGTCGAAGCTCAGCTCCTTCGGGTCCAGCAGGTGGAAGACGGCGACGTCGTGCTTGCGGAACCGCAGGTGCTGGAAGCCGCCGGCGAGCTTGCGGGGCTCGATGAAGAGGTCGGAGAGGATCACGACGAGGGCCCGCTGGCGGACCGTCTCGGCCAGCTCGTGGAGGACCTCGTCGACCCGGGTCTCCCCCTTCGGCCGGGCCTGCTCGAGCACGTCATAGAGCGCGGCGAGGTGGGCCGGGTTGCGCCTCGGCGGCAGGTTGCGGACCACGCCCCCGGCGACGCAGGCGACCCCCGCGGCGTCACCCTGCTGGATGGCGAGGTGGGCGATCCCTCCGCAGAGGCGGCGGGCGTACTCGAGCTTGGAGACCTCCTTCGAGCCGTAGCCCATCGAGCCGCTCGTGTCCAGGACCAGGCAGCACCGCAGGTTGGTGTCGGCCTCGAACTCCTTGACGTAGAAGCGGTCGGAGCGGCCGTAGGCCCGCCAGTCCAGCCGGCGGAGGTCGTCCCCCGGGACGTACTTCCGATACTCCGCGAACTCGACGCTCGAGCCCCGGTGCGGGCTCGGGTGCCGGCCGGAGACCGATCCCAGCATGGGCGTCCGCGCCGCCAGCGGGAAGCCCGAGAGGCGCGACAGCACCCGGGTGTCGAGGAAGCTCCGCTGGCGGCGTTCGGGGAACATGGGTGGGGATGGCCTCGAGTGGGTCCGGCGGTGGCGGGTCGGAGGAGGAGGACGCCGGCCGACGTCAGGCGTCGGTGGCCGTCTCCTCGATGAGCCGCCGCGCGATCTGCCGGGCGTCGATGGACTCGGCCTGGGCGGCGAACGTGGTGATGATCCGGTGGGTCAGGACCGGGACGGCCACTTCCTGGATGTCCTCGAGCCGCACCATGTAGCTCCCCAGGAGCGCCGCGCGGGCCTTGGCGCCCAGGATCAGGTACTGCACGGCGCGGGGGCCGGCCCCCCACGAGACCAGGGGCTTGAGCCAGGCCGGCGCCGTCGGGTTGGTGGGCCGGGTCTTGCGGACCAGCCGCGCCGCGAAGGCGTAGATGTGGTCCGGGACCGGGACCCGCCGCACCAGCGCCTGGTGGGCGAGGATCTCCTCCGGGGTCATCAGCCGGTCGAGCTTCGGCAGCCGCTCGCCGGTGGTCGTCCGGGCGATCTGGATCTCCTCGGCCTCCGAGGGGTAATCCAGCTCGATCAGGAACATGAAGCGGTCGAGCTGGGCCTCGGGCAGGGGATACGTCCCCTCCTGCTCGACCGGGTTCTGCGTGGCCAGCACCAGGAAGGGCTCGTCGAGGTGGAACGACTTGCCCAGGACCGTGACGTTGTGCTCCTGCATCGCCTCGAGCATCGCCGCCTGGGTCTTGGCCGGGGCGCGGTTGATCTCGTCGGCCAGGACGATGTTGGCGAACACCGGCCCGTGGACGAACTGGAATTCGCGGCGGCCCTCGGCGGTGTCCTGGAGGATGTCGGTCCCGGTGATGTCCATCGGCATCAGGTCGGGCGTGAACTGGATCCGGCTGAACTTGAGCGAGAGCGTCTCGGCGAGCTTGCTCACGAGCAGCGTCTTGGCCAGCCCGGGGACGCCCATCAGCAGCGCGTGCCCCCTGGCGAAGAGGCAGATGGCCAGTCGTTCCACCACGGGGTGCTGACCGACGATCACCCGGCCGATCTCCGACCTCAGCCGCGCGTACGCGTCGCGGAGCTTGTCGATGGCCTGGACGTCGTCCTCGTTGAGCTTCGGCTGGGCCGTCGTGGCCTCCGGCTGTGCCATGAAGTCGCTCCCCTGTTCGCCCGGCAAAGGGCCCGGTCCGTGCCTTCAACGCGCCGGGCCATTGTCGGCGATCGGCCGGCCGCCGGCCAGCCCTTTCCCGACAAAAGTCAGAGGCCGCTCCAGGCACCCCGCGGCCGCCCCGTCCCGACTCCTAAGGATGTCAAACTTAACGCCGGCCCGGCAAGCCCGCAAGCGGACCATCCGCCGGTTGCCGAGAAGTTAGACGACGCGAGCCCGCGGGGTGTTCGACGCGAAGGCGGAGTTAGCCCGCGGATCCGGTGATTCCGCGTCCGGGGAATTTTTCCGGATGAATCCCGGGTCGAGCGGCAGTTATCACAATGAGAGGGGATCTTTCGGATCCACGGCAAGGTCGCGAGGGACGAAGCGGGATGGACGTACCCAGGCGAGATCTCACGACGCTCTTCGAGGTCGGCGCGACCAGCGGGCGCTCGGACGGCCAGCTCCTGGAGCATTTCGCCGCCAGCCGCGACGAGGCCGTGTTCGAGACCCTGGTCGGACGTCATGGCCCGATGGTCTGGGGCGTCTGCCGGCGGCTCCTTCGCGATCCGCACGACGCCGAGGACGCGTTCCAGGCCACGTTCCTGGTGCTGGCCCGAAAAGCGGCAGCGATCGCCCATCGAGAGCTGCTCGCGGGCTGGCTCCACGCCGTGGCACGTCGGACTGCCACGAGGGCCCGGGCGATCGCGGCCCGGCGACGGGCGAGGGAACAACAGGTGGTGCCCATGCCGGAGCCCGAAGCCCCCTCGGAAGACCGTGGCGATGACCTGCTGGCGATCCTGGACGAGGAACTCGCCCGGCTCCCCGATCGGTTCCGGACGCCCATCGTCCTCTGCGACCTGGAGGGGAAGACCCAGCAGGACGCGGCGAGCCGGCTGGGATGTCCGCCCGGCACGGTCTCGAGTCGGTTGTCACGCGGGCGGGCGATGCTCGCGAGGCGGCTCGCCCGGCGCGGCGTCACGCTCGCGGCGGGATCGCTGGCGGCGGCGATGGCGCGGGAGGCGGAGTCGGCGATCGTGCCGGCGGGGCTGGCCGGCTCCACGGCCCGGGCGGCTCACCTCATCGCGACGAGAGCCGCCGCGGGGGCGGTTTCGGCCAACGTCATGAATCTGACCGGGGAGGTCCTGAAGGCCATGCTTCTTTCCAGGCTCAAGTTCGTACTGCCGTTGCTCCTGGCCGGTGCAGGGCTCGTTTGGAGCGGGGCACGGGTCGTCGGTGCGGGGCCGTGGGGCCGGATTGAAGCCCCGGCGCAGGCCCAGACCCCTCCGGTAGTGAAGGCGATGACGCCGGCCACACCGAAATGGGCGCATCTGACGTCCGATACCGATTACGAATCGTGGGTGAGGCTCGAGGACGGGCGTTACCTCTGGAAATCTGGGGACCATGCCGGAGTCTACGACCCGGCGTCTCGGACGGAGCTTACCTATCGGCGCGGCGGGCCGATCGTGCGAATCCCGGACATCGAAGAGAGCCGCAGCGACGGGGAAGCTCTCGAACGCGCCGGCGTCCGGCCGCTCGAACCGGACGAGATGGGCAGGCGGATGACCGCAAAGGGGCGGCGGATCGAAGGGGGGAACTTCGCGTCGGACGCTGAGGTCGTGGAACTTGACGGCCGTCGTTGCCTTCGCATCGACATGTCCACGGCCGACGCACTGGGCAATTTGAGGCTGGCCCAGCAGACATGGTACGACGTCGAAACACGCCGGCCGATCCGGCGCCGGGACCGCCTACAGCTCAGCCAGCAGACTCGGTACAAGCGTGAGTTCGGGACGATGACCATCACGTACGGCGAGACCGGCCCGGCCGACCTGTACGCCCTGGGCGTGCCCGCGGAGACGAAGATCATCGACGAGGAGACATACAGGAAGGTGGAGACCCCGCCCTCGCTCCAGCAGGCTCTCGAAGGGGCCGCGAGAGGCATCGAGCGGCTCCCTCGCTCGCTTCGAATCGTGGACGACGACAGCGACAGACTGCAACTGACCTGGTGGTTGGCCCCGGAGGGCTATGTCGAGGCCACGGCCGCGTACATGCGGGACCGGAGCAGGGGGTGGTCGAGCTATCGCGGCGGGAAACCTCGTTCGTTCCTGGCCGACCACCAGTCCCTGTCCGGGGGAAAGATCCCCGGAAACTTGCGGACGCCGCCCGGCGAGGACCTCCGGGCCGATGCGCTGGCCGCATGGCTCCCCATCAAGGAGTCGGTAAACGTCCGGCTCCACGATAGCGAGAGGGCTTACGACCTGACGCGGACGGTCGGCGAGACCGGCAAGAGCAGACAGGTCCTCCTTCACGTCCACCGGGGCGTCGAGGTCCGCCCCCTCCCGCTGGCGATCGAGGCGACCTGGGAGTTCGCCTTCGACAACCGGAGATTCATGAAGATTGTCCCCGCCGAGCCCGGCACGCCGCGGGGATGCGTCACGATCCAGGTCGATTATCCCCAGACCCGCAGGCTGTATGATGTGGACCCGGAGCACGGCCACGCCGTGGCCCGCAAGGTCGCGTGGTCCGGCGACGGCCGCCTGAAGTTCCGGACCGATTCGAAGGCCGTCCGCTGGGCCCAGCTCCCCGGCGGCGCCTGGTACGTCTCGGAATGGCAGCAGTTGCACCACCTGGACCGGTTCGACGCCGCGGGCAAGCCCGAGCCCCAGCAGCAGCCCGACTTCACCACGATCCGCCGCGTCGTGATCACTCCGATGACTCCCGATCAGTTCCCGGCGGGGATCTTCGACGGCCAGCAATTCCTGGACGAGGCGCGGAAGGAAGGGGCGACGATCCAGGTGGACTGAGCACGGACCGCGACTCTTCGGGCGAAGCTCTCAGGTCGATGCGGGACTGCAACCCTCGGAGCGGGTCCATGGCGTGTCCCGCTGGACCCGACTCGAACGCGAGGCGTTCCACGTAACGGGGCAATCCGCGTACAATTCGATCCTTGCCGCGGGAAGCCAACATGAAGTCGAAGAAATGCCCATCCGATGAGCACTCCCATCCAACGGCTCGTTGAACCGACCCGCAAGAATCCCCGGATCGTCGCCGGGCTCATGTCGGGCACGAGCGCGGATTCGATCGACGTCGCGATTTGCTCCATCGTCGGCGACGGCGTCCCCGGGCCCGGCAGGCCGGGGGCGACGGTCACGCTGCTCCATTACCATGAGGCGGCCCACGAGCCCGAGACGCGGCGGATGGTCCTGGAGCTGGACAAGCTGAACGTCCGGACGATCGCGGAGCTGAACGTCCGGCTCGGAGCGGCGTTCGCCGAGGCCTGCGCCGAGGGGCTCCGGCGGGCAGGCCTGGCGGAGGACGAACTGGACCTGGTCGGCTCGCACGGCCAGACGGTCTATCATCACAGCTCGGTCCCGGGTGCGATCAAGGCGACGCTCCAGCTCGGCGACGGCGACGTCATCGCCGAGCGCCTGGGCGTGCCGGTCGTCAGCGACTTTCGCGCCCGCGACATCGCGGCCGGTGGAGAAGGGGCGCCGATCTCGCCGTACGCCGACCTCGTCCTCTTCGGCTCGTCGGCCGGGACGCGGCGGGCGGTGCTGAACCTCGGGGGGATCGCCAACGTCACGGTCCTCGATCCCGATCCCGCCGCCGTCCTCGGCTTCGACACCGGGCCGGCCAATTCTCTCCTGGATCGGCTGGCCCGCCGGCTGACCGACGGGCGACTGCCCTGTGATCGCGACGGCCAGATCGCGCGGGCCGGAAAGGTCGACGAGCCGCTCGTGGCGCGACTCCTCCGCGAGGACTCCTATCTGGACCGTCGGCCGCCCAAGTCCACCGGCTTCGAGATGTACGGCGATGCCTTCGTGGACCACGCCGCCGGGCTGCTCGGCCGATGCGACGCCGACCTGATGGCCACGCTCACGGAGTTCACGGCCCGGTCGATCGCCGGGGCCTTCGCGGCGTTCGTCCCGCCTCGCGACGAGGTGATCGCCGCGGGGGGAGGCGTCCGCAATCCGGCCTTGCTGGGGCGGATCGCCGCGCTGCTCGCGCCGGCCCGCGTGCGGATCAGCGACGAGCTCGGGGTCCCGGGCGACGCGAGAGAGGCCATGGCCTTCGCCATCCTCGCCAACGAGGCGATCCACGGCCACGCGACGGCCCTGCCGTCCGTCACCGGAGCCCGCCGCGCCGCGGTGCTGGGGAAGCTCTCGTTCCCGAGTTGAGACCGTCCTTGGGGCATGGACAATTCGCCTGATCGACCGGACTTGATTATGATGGGTCGCCCGAGGACCCCGGGGGCCTCGGCTCACTCGAACCCGTGGGCCCTCGCATGAGCTCGATCGACATCGTCGTGATCGCGACCTACATCGCGGGCTGCATCGCGCTGGGCTGGTGGCTCGGCTCGGACACGAAAGGGCTCAACAGCTACTTCCTGGGCGAGCGGAACATCCCCGCCTGGGCCGTCATGATCTCGATCGTCGCCACCGAGACGAGCGCCGTGACCGTCCTGTCCGTCCCGGGCATCTCGTACTCGGGCGACATGACGTTCCTCCAGCTCCCGATGGGCTACCTGTTCGGCCGCGCGATCGTGGCGGCGGTCCTGCTGCCGGCGTACTTCCGCGGGCAGATCGAGACCGCCTACCAGGTCCTGGGGAATCGGTTCGGGGAGACGACGCGGCGGACGTCGTCGCTCGTCTTCCTCTTCACGCGGCTCCTCGCCGACGGCCTGCGGCTGTTCCTGGCCGCCAGGGTCCTCCAGCTCGTCACGGGCTCGTCGATCTCGATCGGGACGGCGATCGTCCTGGTCGAGGCCGCCACGATCGTGTACACGTATCTGGGCGGGATCAAGGCCGTGGTCTGGGCCGACGTCCTGCAGTTCGGCATCTACATCGCGGGGTCCGTGATCGCGCTCCTGATCCTGGTGGGAAAGCTCCCCGGGGGCTGGGCCGAGCTGATCGATCGCGGCGAGGCCGCGAGCAAGTTCCGCGTGCTCGACTTCCGCCTCGATCTCGCGCAGCCCTACACCTTCTGGGCCGGCCTGATCGGCGGCATGGTCCTGAACACGGCGACGCACGGGGCCGATCAGATCATGGTCCAGCGCTACCTGTCGGCGAGATCGCAGCGTCAGGCCGCCGGGGCGCTCGTGGCCAGCGGGGTCGTGATCCTGGCCCAGTTCGCCTTCTTCCTGCTCATCGGCGTGGCGCTCTTCGCCTTCTACCAGGTCCATCCGCCGACGACCACGCTGAAGCCCGACGACGCGTTCTCCTCGTTCATCGTCGGCTACCTCCCGGTGGGCGTGAAAGGGGTCGTGATCGCGGCCATCTTCGCCGCGGCGATGAGCTCGCTGTCGGGCTCGCTCAATGCGTCGGTCTCCACCCTGATGAACGACCTCTACCGGCCGATCGTCGGCGGCAAGGACGAGAGGACGCTGGTGCGGATCTCCCGCGGGCTGACGGTGGCCTGGGGGGCCGTCCAGGCCGTGGTCGCGATGGGCGCAACGCAGCTCGAGGACAGCGTGGTGAACAACGCCCTGGCGATCGCGTCCTTCGCCACGGGGATCCTCCTGGGCCTCTTCCTGCTGGGGATCCTCACCGACCGGGTCGGCCAGAGGGCGGCCCTCGCGGGGATGATCGTCGGCATCGTCGCGGTGAGCTTCGCCAAGCTCCGCACCCCGCTGGCGTGGCCCTGGTTCGCCCTGGTCGGAGCTTCGACCGTCTTCGCGGTGGGACTGGCTACCAGCTATCTCGTCCCGCCCGAGCCGAAGGGAGAACCATGACGCTCGAGGACAGCCTGCTCACCGAGGCGCGGAACCCTCGCTCCGAGGCCATCGACACCCTCGATCCGCTCGGGATCGTGACCCTGATGAACGCCGAGGACGCGGCCGCGGTCGAGGCCGTCCGCGCCGAGGCGCCGGCCATCGCCAGGGCGGTGGAATGGGCCGCGGACCGTTTCCGTCGCGGCGGTCGCCTGATCTACGTCGGCGCCGGGACGTCGGGCCGGCTCGGGGTGCTCGACGCCTCGGAGTGTCCCCCCACCTTCGGCACGCCGCCGGGGATGGTCGTGGGCCTGATTGCGGGAGGCCCGGCGGCCCTGACCCGGGCCGTCGAGGGGGCCGAGGATCGCCCGGAGCAGGGGGCTGCCGACGTGGCGAACCTGGACGTGGGCGACCGGGACCTGGTCGTCGGCATCGCCACCTCGGGGAGGACGCCATATGTCCTGGGCGCCGTCCGCGAGGCGCGATCTCGCCGGGCGGCGACGGTCGGCATCGCGTGCAACCGCCCGAGCCTGCTCGGCCGCGAGGTGGACCTCGAGATCGCGGCGATCGTCGGGCCGGAGGTCATCGCCGGATCGACGCGGCTCAAGGCCGGGACCGTGACCAAGCTGATCCTGAACACGATCACCACCGGGGCGATGGTCCTGATCGGCAAGACGCTGGGGAACCGGATGATCGACCTCCAGCCCGCCAACGAGAAGCTGCGGATCCGCTGCCGGCGGATCCTCCGCGAGGTCGCGGGCCTCGATGAGGCACGGGCGGCCGAGCTCCTCGACGGCTGCGGCGGACAGCTCAAGCCGGCCCTCGTCGCCGCGCTCGCGGACGTCCCGCCGGACGAGGCTCGGGCCCTCCTCGACGCCCACGACGGCAAGGTCCGCGAGGCGGTGAAATCCCGGACCGGAGCCGACCCGCGATGACGCCGGACGAGCGGCTGCTCCTGGGGGTGGACGGCGGCGGGACCAGCACGGTCGCGCTCGTGGGCCGGGGCGACGGCACGATCCTGGGCCGGGGCCTTGCAGGCCCGTCGAACGCCAAGGCCGTCGGCGTCGAGCGGGCCCACGCCGCGCTCGCGCAGGCCATCGCCGCGGCCTTCGCCGACGCGGGACTGGTGCCGCGGGCGGCCGCCGCCGCCTGCCTGGGCCTCGCCGGCTTCGATCGGCCCGAGGACCGGCAACTCCTGGGCGAATGGTCCGGCTCGGCCGGCTGGGCCGATGAGCTGGTCCTCGGCAACGACGGGGACCTCGTGGTCGCCGCCGGCACCCCGCACGGCGCGGGGGTCGGCGTCATCGCCGGCACCGGGTCCATCGCCGTCGCCCGCGGCCCGGACGGGCGGGGCAGCCGCTCGGGGGGCTGGGGCCCGCTCATGGGCGACGAGGGGAGCGGCTACGCCGTGGCCCTCGCGGCACTCCGGCGGATCGCCCGCCGGGCTGACGGCCGGGAACCGGCGGCGATCCGGCCGGATCCCCTGACGCGAGCCGTGTGCGAGGCCCTCTCGATCTCAGGGCCGGAGAGCCTCGTCAGGACCGTCTACGCCCCGGGTTTCGATCGCCCGCGGATCGCGGGCCTCGCGCCCGCGATCCTGGCCGCGGCCCAGTTCGATCCCGCGATCGGCGACGAGATCTTGCGTCCTGCCGGGCTCGAGCTCGCCCGGATGGCCCGGGCGGCCGCGCAGGTCCTGGGATGGACCCACGGCCCGCTCGACCTCGCCCTGGCCGGCGGATTCCTGCTCTCGGCGTCGGTCGTCCGCGATGCCCTGCTGGAGGACCTGCGCGCCCAGGGATATGAACCGGCCGCAACCCTCGTCCCCGAACCGGCCGTCGGGGCGCTGGTGCTGGCCCGGCGACGACTCGAGGGCCGATGACTCACGGCCATCCCCGGCGATCCGCCGGGGATGGCGCGGTCGGTCGGGCTCAATACTCCTGGGTCGTGGTGATCCCCGGGTTGGGGATCGGGTACTTGCCGTCCTTGTCGGCCTGCAAGGGGGCCGGCGAATCGGCCGAGAGCTTGTCCACGCCCGGGGCGAACTCGTGCTTGCAGTTGAGCATGTCGTCGAAGGTGATCTCCTGCCCGGTGTGGGCGGCCATCCGGCCCATGGAGGTCACCAGGCTGGCCTCGACGCCCCGCTTGGCCTCGTTGTACGGCTGGTCCTTGCGGATCGCATCGATCAGGTCGTTCCACTCGTTCAAGTACGGGTCACGCTCCTCCGGGGCGACCTTGGACTCCCAGACCAGGTCCGGGCGCTTCATGCTCTGGGTCTTGTAGATGCTCGACGGCTGGCCGACGTCGCCGGCCTTGGAGACGATCGCGGAGCCCTTCGATCCGTGCAGGAAGCTCGCGTACCGGCCCTCGCAGCCGTCCATGCAGCGGCCGTCGTAGATGAACTTGGTCCCGTCGGCGTAGGTGTATTCCACCGAGTAGACGTCCAGGTTCTGGTCGATGTACGTCAGCCCTTCCGGGCTCTTGCGGTAGTGGCGACCGCCCACGGCCTCGGCCTTCACCGGCCAGGCGTTCTTCATCCAGCAAAGGTGGTCGATGCCGTGGATGTAGAAATCGCTGTAGTTCCCGCCGCTGGCCCAGAGGAAGCTGTGGAACCGCGAGATCTGATAGTAGAGCTCGCGCATCCCCTGGGGCGTGGGGAGCGAGTGGAAGTAGCCGTCGGGCCCGTGCATCCGGTAGCCGCGCTGGAGGATGATCTCGCCGAGGTCGCCGTTGTGCACCCGCTTGGCCAGCTCCTGCATCGCCCGGTTGTGCCGGGACATGAGGCCGACGCCGACCTTGAGGTTCTTCTTGGAGGCCGCCTCGGCCAGCCCGAGCATCCGCTTCGAGGTGGGCCCGTCCACGGTGACCGGCTTCTCCATGAAGACGTTCACGCCCTTCTCGATCGCGTAGGTGAAGTGCACCCAGCGGAAGGCCGGCGGGGTGGTGAAGATGACCACGTCGCCCTTCTTCAGCGAGTCGATCGCCTTCTTGTAGCCATCGAACCCGATGAACTGCCGGTCGATCGGGACGTCAATCTTGCCTTGCAGGTCCTTGTCCTCGGCCAGGTTCTTGTAGCTCCTCCAGAGCTTCTCCTCGAAGATGTCCGCCATGGCGACGAGCTTGATGGGGCCGCTCTTGGTCGACAGGGCATTGTTCGCCGCGCCCGTGCCGCGACCGCCGCAGCCGACGAGAGCCAACTGGATCAGGTCCGACCCCGCGGCGTGGACCGACGGCACGGCGACCCCGGCGAGCGCGGAGGCCGCCGCGATGCGACCCGCGTCCTTGAACAGTTCGCGACGAGAAGATACCGGACGATTCGCGTCCTTCATGCTTGGGCTCCGATTCGGGGAGGGTACGGGCGTTGCAGTCGGGCCCGCGGGACCCCGGTGCGGTAGGTAAGGAACGAGGTAGGATTGATCGGCACGACGATCTCGGATGCTATGGAACGTATGGCGACGGCGAGGCCGTGTCAAGCAGGCGGAACCCCGAGGCGGGTCGCTGGTCGACGCCGCAGCAGGTTCCTGAAATCGCGGACGGGGGCCAAATGAGCATACGACCCAACGATGACGGGAACGGCGATGAACGGGCCGGCTGGCCGGAGCGCGAGCCCAGCCGACGGGCCGTGCTCGCGACGCTGGGGAGCCTCGGCCTCGGTACGGCTACGTTCCGCCGGGCCCTGGCCGCGCAGGCCGCCGCGGGCGGGGAAGTGACGGTGGCGATGGTCCATCAGGCCGAATGGATCGCGGGGCTCTCCCTCACGGAAAAGGAGCGCGACCAGACGGTCAAGGAGCTGAAGGGGACGATCGGCTCGTTCCAGTCCCTCCGCTCCGTCGCGATCCCGTACGACGTCCCGCCGGCCCTGTCGTTCGTCCCGGCGCCCGGACTGCGGCCCGCACCGGGAGTGGAGCGCGGAAAAGCGACTCCGATCGACGACACGGTGCCGGCCCGGCCTTCGAACGACGAGGACCTCGCGTTCCTCCCCGTTTCGAAGCTCGCGGCGCTGGTCCGCTCGCGTCGGGTCCGCTCCACCGAGCTGACGAAGCTCTACCTGGCGCGGCTCAGGCGATATGACCCGATCCTGAAGTGCGTGGTCACGCTCACCGAGGATCTCGCCCTGAAACAGGCGGCCGCCGCGGACGCCGAGATCGCCGCGGGCAAGTACCGCGGCCCGCTCCACGGCATCCCCTGGGGAGCGAAGGACCTGATCGCTTACCCCGGCTACCCGACGGGCTGGGGCGCCCCCCAGTTCAAGGGGCGGATGGTCGATGAGAAGGCGACGGTGGCGGCCCGGCTGGAAGAGGCCGGCGCGGTCCTCGTGGCCAAGCTCAGCCTGGGCGCGCTGGCGATGGGGGACAAATGGTACGGAGGCCAGACGCGGAGTCCCTGGGATCCGCGCCGGGGCTCGAGCGGCTCATCGGCCGGCTCCGCCTCGGCGGTCGCCGCGGGCCTCGTCGGCTTCGCCATCGGCAGCGAGACGCTCGGCAGCATCGTCTCCCCGAGCCGGGCCTGTGGCGCCTCCGGCCTCCGACCCACCTTCGGCCGGGTCAGCCGTCACGGCTGCATGGCGCTCTCCTGGTCGATGGACAAGATCGGCCCGATCGCCCGGTCGATCGAGGACTGCGCCCTCGTGTTCGACGCGATCCACGGCCACGACGGCCGCGACGCCACGGCCGTCGACCAGCCCTTCGCCTGGCCGCCGAAGGGCGAACTGTCCGGCCTGAAGATCGGCTACATCGAGGAGCGAGACCGGCCTTTTGAGCGTCGCGAGGAGCTTCACGTCCTGAAGTCGCTGGGCCTCGACCTTCGGCCGATCGAGCTCCCTTCGAACGTCCCCGCGCGCGACATCCTGGTCATGCTCACCGCCGAGTGCGCCGCGGCCTTCGACGAGCTGACGCGGAACCACGTCACCGAGGGCCTGAACGAGTGGCCCGCGACCTTCCTGGAAGGCCAGTTCATCCCGGCCGTCGAGTACCTCCGCGCCGCCCGGGCGCGGACCCTGCTGATGCGATCGATGGCCCGCCTGATGGAGACCGTTGACGTCTACGTCGGCTCGGGCGACGACCTCGTGATCACCAACCTGACCGGCCACCCCACCGCCGTCTTCCCGGGCCCCTTGCGCGACATCAACGGCCGCCCCGGCCCGCGGTCGATCACCCTCACCGGCCGTCTCTACGACGAGTCCACCCTGATGGCCGTCGCCCATGCCTATCAAGAGGCCACGGGCTATCATCGGCTGCATCCGCCGGTGGAGCGATTCCTGGCGGAGGACGGCCAGGGGAAGTCCGGGCCGCAGACGTGAGTCCGTCGGCCGGCCCCCCCGGCCCGCATCATCGCCGACCCGGCGAGCTCACACCAGCCCCGGCAGCGGCCCGTCGCCGCAGAAGTCGGGGTTGCCGAAGGTCTTGACGCGGTGGTCGAAGGCGTGGGCCAGGGACATGAGGAGGCGGTTGTGGGGGAGCTTCTTGTATTTCACGGAGCGGCCCATCTGGAAGCCCAGGCCGTTGCCGACGAGGACGAAGGGGATGTCCTCGAGCGTGTGCGAGTTCCCCTTGCCCAGCTCGTTGGTCCAGAGGATCGTGGTGTTGTCCAGCAGCGAGCCGCCGCCGCCCGGCTCGGGGGTCTCGGACAGACGCTTCGCCAGGTAGGCCATCTGCTCGCAGAACCAGGTGTTGATCTTGATCAGCTTCTCCACCGATGCCTTGTCGCTGTCCGGGTTGTGCGAGAGCTCGTGATGGCCCTCGCTGATGCCCAGCCACTTCATCCGGGCCATGCCGACGGAGTTCGTGTACTGGAGCGTCGCCACCCGGGCGAAGTCGGCGGCGAACGACTGCACCATCAACTCGATCTGCATCTTGCTGATCTTCGGCATGTTGTCGTTGTCTTCCTTCACGCCCGGCTCGAGCTCGGGGACGGCGTGGCCGACCGGGTCCTTCGACGAGGCCTGGAGCTCCTGCTCCATCTCGCGGACGAAGGTGGCGTGCTCCTCCAGGATCTGGCGATCCTCGGCCGAGACCGCAGAGCGGATCTTCCCGAGGTCCGCCTGGATGTCGTCGAGGACGCTCTTCAGGTTCTCCTGATCCTTCACCCGGCCGTAGAGCTTCGAGAAGGTCCGATACGGGTTGTCGATCGGGGCCAGCGGCTTGTTCGGGCCGGCGTAGACCCATCGCGTCCAGGTGTCGGCCCGCTCGGGGACCATCACCCCCATCTCGAGCGAGCCGAACCGCGTCCTGGTGGCCGGATCCTTCTGGAGGAAGTTCTTGATCTCCTGGTCGATCGACAGCCCGCTCGACCAGCCCGCCGGCGTGTCCGAGCCCCCCTGGATGTTGCCCGGGAACAACTCGGAACCGGTCAGCAGGCAGCCCATGCCCCGCATGTGGTTGTCGCCGTCGCCGCGGACTTTGTCGCAGACGCCGTGGAGGATCAGCGTCTTGCTCTTGAACGGATCGAGCGGCTTGAGGCTCTCCTTGAGCGCGAAGTCCTTCCCCTCGGCATCCGGCCAGAAGGCGCCCGGGATCACGCCGTTGGGGCTGAACATCAGGACCAGCCGCTTCTTCCGGGTCTGCTGGTTGGCGAAGGCCAGGCTCGGCAGGTTGAGCAGGAACGGGACCGCCCCCGCGCCGATGCCCAGGTCGCGGAGGAACTCGCGTCGGTGAGTCGTCTTGGCCATGGGATGCCTCCGGGGGATCATCGGAAACCGGGGGGACGGAACGCGAGGGACCCTGCCGCGGTCGCGGCAAGGATAGTATGCGCCGGATCAGCGGCCCGCCGCGACGGGAATCGCGGAGGCCGGCTTGCCGTTCGGGTCGCGAGGGGCCAGGGCGGCCTGGGTCGCGATCTCGACGATCAGGGTGCGGATATTATCGTCATGCTTGACGAAGAAGTCCCGCAGCTCGTCCTCTTCCTTCGCGGAGAAGGCGCGGATGGGCTGCTTGACCAGGTAATGGAAGAGCTGGCGGACGAAGGCCGAGTGCGTCTCGTCGCTCCGGGCCAGGAATGCGGCCAGCTCGCGGGCGCCGTGGAGGGTCACGGTCTCCCCGGAGCGACTCTGATAGGTGCCGGTGGCGTCGATGGACTTGCCATGCTCCTCCTTGCGGAACCGGCCCACGGCGTCGAAGTGCTCGAGCGTGTAGCCCAGCGGGTTGATCATCCCGTGGCACATCTGGCAGGACTTCGGGCTGGTCTGGAGGGACACCCGCTCCCGCGTGGTGAGCCCGGCGTGGAGGTCCGGCGCCAGGGGCGCGACGGCCTCCGGCGGCGGCCTGAGCGTCCGGCCGAGCACGCCGCGTGAGATCAGCACACCCCGGTGGATGGGGGAGCTCGCGGCCGTGTAGGCGAAGGCCGCCATCAGGTAGGGATGCGTGAGCAGGCCGGCCCGTTCGGCCTCGTCGAGCTTGACCTTCTGGAAGGGGGCGTCGGCCGGCAGCTTCGCCCCGTAGAAGGCCGCGAGTCGGCCGTTCAGGTACAGGTCGTCCGCCTGCAGGAGCCGGCGGAAGCTCGCTCCGTCGGCCCAGGCGACGTCGTCCAGGAAGAGGTTCAGCGAGGTCCGCAGGTCCGAGGCGACCTCCGGCGTGAAGCCGGGGAACAGCTTCGGATCCTTGGTGACGTCCGGCACCCGGTCGACCCGGAGCCACTGGAGGAGGAACTCGCGGAGCTTCGCTCGCGTCTTCAGGTTGCCGGCCATCCGCTCGGCCTGCCTGAGCACCTGGTCACGCGTCTTCAGCTCGTCCCGCCTGGCGGCGTCGGCGAGGACCTGATCGGGGAGCGAATCCCAGAGCTCGTAAGACAGCCGGCAGGCCACGTCGTACGAATCCGCCTTGCCGCCGACCTCGTGGTAGAGGAACCGGGGCGACTTCAGGGTCGCCAGCACCACCCGCTTGACGGCCGCATCGGTCCCCTTCACGGCCTTGAAGGAGCGATCGACGATGGCCGCGGACTGCCCGTCGGTGAGCGGCCGGCGGAAGGCCCGCTCGGCGAAGGTCCGGCAGAAGGCACGCGCCTTGGTCTCGCGATCGCGGTCCTCCTCCTTGGCCCCGGCGAGGTCCCCGAGGTGGGCGACCACGTAATCGGCGATCTCGAAGGCCGCGTCGGTCGTGGCCTGGTCCCAGGCCTTCGAGATGGTCGAGCCGCGCTCGTAGCCGATGCTGCGGTCGTCGGGCGGGAAGGCAGTCTGGAGGACGAAGACCGGTGGGGTCTCGCTCGGCCTCAGGTAGACGGCCGGGATGACCTCGACGGCCTGCTGGGGCGGCTTCCAGAGGAGGGCGATGCTCGCCTTTGTCGGCGGCGGGTCGGGGTCCTTCTTGCCGTCCTTTTCCCCCTGCTTCCCCTTGGAGAACTCCATCCGGATCGGGTACGCGCGTCCCCCCAGCAGCCGGATCGTCTCGCGGAACTCGGTGTCGTGGCCGGACTTCACCCAGCGGTCGATGAGCGGCTTCCTCGGGTCGTTCACCCAGAGCTTGACCGAGTGCTCGGTCCGGACGATGAACTCATAATCCCCCGTCTCCGGCGCCATCACGGAGCCCTCCCAGCGGGCGGCGAACCGGTGGCCGATGGTCTTGGGATCGCCCGGGAGATTCACCCCGAAATCGAGCTGGATCGAGGGGTCGACGCGGTCGATGATCCGGTCTTCCTTCTTCCAGATTTGATGGGACTTGTAGTATTGCCCGTGCAGTCCCGTCGGGCCCTCCCAGGTCGTCGGCCCCCTGAAGCCGCCGATCAGGTCCGCGACGGTGTTCTGATACTGGCGGACCGTGAGCCGGGAGAGCTCGATCCGCGGCGGCTTGTTCCGGGCCTGGGCGGTCTTCGAGTAGAAGGCCTCGTAAATGTAGGCGGCCACCTTCTCCGCGTCCGGCCCGACGCAGGTCCCCGGGTCGTCCTCCGGCATCGACTTCGCGATGTACTTCGCGAGCTGGCCGACCGAGCGGTCCCCCTCCAGGGGCTGGCCGTATTCCTTGCTCCCCTCGCCGTGCTTGCCGTGGCAGGAAAGGCACTGCTTCTGATAGATCGCCTCGCCGGAGCGGTCGGGGGCGTCGGCGAGGGCCGTGCGGGCGGCCGGCGCAACGAGGATGGTCAGGAGGAGCAAGGCGACCCGGGAGGCTGACTCGTGGGACTCTCGATTCGTCGTCATGGCGAGGTCAACCCTCTCTTGGGATTCCGCCGCGAAGGAGGGCGGCGGAGGAGGTTCGGACGGCGGGCATGGGCATCGGCGGGTGGAGGGCCTGTTCAATGATCGTTGTACCGGATTATTACACACAGGACAAGCTTCGGATCAGGACGGGTGGACCGACACCCGCTTCGAGAGGGGGTCAAGCAAGATCCCATAGGATCGGGGGACCGAAACCCGGATCAGGACACCGATCTCATCGGTCCTGGCGTTCGGGAATCAGCCCGGCCGCCTCCCGACACGCTTCCAGGGCCATGGCGACCTGGCGACGATACTCGACCAGCCCCGGGCCCGCCCCCGGCGACGCGCGGCGGAGGTCGATCATCTCCAGCGCCCGCCGCAGCGGCACGACGGCCTCGGCGAACCGTCCTTGCTCGCGGAGGAACCTCCCCAACCGATCCTGCGCGCTCGTCCCCGCCTCGCGGGCCGTCACGTCGTCCGAGATTCGGGCGATCCGATCGGCGAGCGCGCACAGCTCGCGGAGGCATCGCTCCTGATCTTCCGGGACCGGGAATTCGTCGGCCGCGTCGGAAAGCGACTGCAGGAGTGTATTCAGCTTCACGAGGTCGGCATCGTCCCCGGCAAGGTTCACGCTCCGCCGGGCGAACTCCAGCGCCTCCAAGATCACCCGGGAGGCGTCCTCCCGGCGGCCCAGCCGCTTCAGGATCTGGGCGTGATAGATCAGTTGCCGGCCCCGCGCTTCCCACCAGGCGGGGTCGTCGGGGAACCGATCCGTGAGCCCCCGAACCAGGTCGATGGCCTCGGCGGACTCGGCCAGTGCCTCATCCGACCGGCGGAGCTTCCGCAAGACGGAAACGCGGACGATGAGGCTGCGGAACAGGTCGAACTCGGTCCAGGCGCGAGTCTCGGGGTCGGCGATCCGGGTCGGCAAGGGCCTGAGCAGCGCGATGGACCGATCGATGTAAGGTAGGGCCTCGTCGGGACAGCCCCCTTCCTCGAGCGCCGCGGCGTACTGACGGATCAGGACGGCCCCCTGGCGGTCGAGTTCCGGTTCGGGCCGGATTAGCCCACGCTCGCGGGACGATTCGAACGAGCGGGCGAGGTCGCCGTGGTACGGCAAGACAGCCGGGTCGGAATGGGGTAGGGCCTCGAACAGGCGGGTCGACGCCAACCACATGGACTTCACCGTGGTCCGCAGCGCAGCCTGGTCGCGGCGCAGGCTTCGGTTCCACTGGATGAGGATGCCGATCATCGTCAGAAGGACAAGGGCGAAGCTCGCCGCCCAGGCGAGGAGTGCCCCACGTCGCCGGGCAGCCCATTTCGCCAGGCGATCAACGGGCGTGGGAGGACGAATCGTGAGTGGCTCCCCGGCGAGAAATAGCCGCAGTTGCTCGGCCATCACGCCCGCGTCGGCGAACCGGTCGCGGGGATCGCGTGCAAGGGCCCGCGACGTGATCGTCTCCAGATCTCGGGGGATGGCAAGCTTGATCCGGCGCAGGAGCGGTGCGTCCTCGTGGATGGCCTGGACGCAGCCTTCGAGGGTCCGGCTGGACTCAAACGGGAGGCGGTCGGCCATGAGGGTGAAGAGGATCACGCCCAGCGAATAGACGTCGACTCCCGGCTCGTTGCGGCCGGGGCCGAGCGTGAGCCGCTCCGGAGCCATGTAAGGAGGAGTCCCCAGCATGAGGTTCGTCTCGGTGGCTTCCTCGGGGGCTGCTGCCCGGATGAGCTTCGCCAGGCCGAAGTCGGTGACCCGAGGCTTCCCCTGTTCGTCGACCAGGATATTCGACGGCTTCAGGTCCCGATGGACGGTCCCCTGCCGATGGGCGTACCCCAGCGCGTCGGCCGTGGCGAGGACCAGGCGGACCCGCTCCTCGGGCGTCGCCCGGTGGTCGCGGCAGTGGTCGTCGAGCCGCGACCCGGCCACGTATTCCATGACCAGGTAGGGGATCCCGTCGGCGCCGGAGCCGCCATCGAGGAGGCGGACGATGCCGGGGTGGATGAGCGTGGCGAGGATCTGCCGCTCGGCGTCGAACCGCGAGGCCAGCCGGCCGGACAGCCCCGCGTGCATCCGCTTGATCGCGACCGGCTGCCGGTACGGCTCGCGGCGATGGGCGAGGTAGACCGTCCCCATCCCGCCGCGACCGAGGATCCGCTCCACCTGATACGGTCCGACCCAGGTCCCGATCAAGGGATCCGGATCCGGCGAAGGCTCCGAGGCCAGGAACCCCTCGGCCCGCGCCGAGGTCTCGTGGGCGAGCAGGTCGTCGAGCGCCGCTCCGGTCCGGGGATCCTCCTCGCGAATCCGCTCGAGCTCCCGCCGCCGTTCGCCGCTGTCGAGCTGGAGCAGGGCCTGGAGCCGCTCCAGCCGCCTGGCCGAGGAATCCGAGCTGATCTTCGTCGGGACCATCATCGTCCCCCCATCCGCCGCGATCGGCACGCCGTGTCGTCCCGTCGCGAATCCGCCAACTGATGCTCCCGTTTAGGTAGGCAAGAGCACGCATGCAGATCGTACCACGACGTTCCGGCAAAAAACCTCGAATTCCGGATCGGGTCTCCTCGGCCGCGCCCGGCCCTCCGCCCCGGCGAGCCTTGTGGCCCGTCTTCGGGGCTGCCACGGTGAGCCCACAACCTAGACAGCGCCCGCCCGTTCCTCACCGTTCAACAAGTCCCGGTGCAGCCAGGCCCGGGCCGCCCGGAGGGAGGCCTCGATCGCACGCACCCCGACGCCCTCGGCCTGCGCGATCTCCTCGTTGGTCAGGCCGACCAGGTAGCGCAGCAGGACCAGCCGGCCCAGGCGCTCGTGCCGCGCATTGAGCCGCTCGATCGCCTCGTGGAGGTCCTCGAAATCGCCGCCGAGGGGCTCGATGGCGTCCAGGATGTGGTCGAGCGGGAGGCGGCGTCGCAGGCCGCCTCGCTTCAGGCAGCGGCGGGCGCGGGCGCGATCGATCAGCACATGGCCCATGACCCGGGTCGTCAGCGCCAGGACCGTCGCCGGTGTGGCCCCCGGCTTGTATCCTTCGGACGCCAGCAACCGTCCCATCGCCTCGTGGACCAGTCCGGTCGCCCCGAGCGACCTTTCATCATGCTCGCCCCTGACGATCCGCCGCGCGATGCCGCGAAGCTCGTCGTAGACGAGGCCCATCAATTCGGGATCAATCGGCGGCCGCTGCATGGCGAGGTCGGGCATCGGCGGCACCAGGAGCATGCATCCCGCAGGTCTTCGCTGGGTGTACGCAATCCCATGATAGCCATCCACCGGGCCCGAATGCCAGGGGTGTCGATCGGCCTCGTCCAGGTCGGTGGCGAGGTGGTCCCGTCAGGCCTGGAGGAGCCCGAAGAGGGCATCCACCCACTCCGGCCCCGGCCGCCGAGGGAGCTGGTCCGGATGGGTGGCGACGAACTCGAGGATCAGGGGGAGTGCCACGCGCGGCGAAGGCGCGGTGGCCCCCGGATCGGGGAGCCGGGCCAGGAGCTTCGAAAGGTGGACCGGGAGTATCACCCCCTCGACGCGTCCGCCGCCCGGGTCGGAGCAGAGGGCCGGGTCGGATGAGACGAGGTATTCGCGGCAGATCAGGGGACGTTCCTCGTGGATCGAGCAGCTCTCGTCCTCCAGGAACGGGCAGGGGATCCCCTGCTCGAAGTAGGCCAGGCCGACCGCCTCACGTTCCGAGCGGGGGACGGAATCGGGCTTCCGGAGCGTCTCCAGTAGGCCGGCCTCCGCGAGCCGGGCGACCGAGGCTTCGAACCGGGCAAGGACAGCGTCCCGCCTCGGCGGGGGGAGCGACGCGACGAGGTCCGCCAGGTGCCTCGCCTCCACCTCCGTGACCGGGACGAGCTGGCGGCAGCAGGCCCCGCAGCCGGCCCGGCAGGAGACTCGCCGCCCCACGGCCTCGAGCCGGGCCTCCGCGTCCTGGCCGACGACGGCGGAGAGCATGTGCAGCACCGGCAGGACGGCCCCCGGCGCGACGGCACCGGCCGGCACGGTCAGCTCCGCCTGGACGTCCACGCCCGCCAGCCGGAGGGCCACGCTCGCCGACACCGTCTCCGACGCGGCCTCATGCGGGCTCATTCGACACCTCCTCCGCCGGCAGCAGGAACCCCTGGCTGATGAGTCGATGGACCGTCACGAGCATCTCCGGCACGATCGACTCCAGGTCCCGGCCCGCCTTCGCGGCCACCTGGGAGAGCACCTGGGAGAGGGGCAGGGTGCCCCGGCAGAGCGTCAGGAGGATGAAGACGGACTGGTCCATCCGCCCCTCGTACTCCAGGTCCTTGCCGATGACGCAGTGGGCATCCTCGACGACCCATCCCGACGGTCCGGGCTCGAGCCGCTGGACGATCCGGAGCTCCGGGCGGCTGCGGAGCCGGAGGTCCATCATGGCCCCGGGCGTCCCGCCCATCCGGTCGAGCCAGTCGCGAGCCGCGAACGTCGCCAGGATGCCGGGCCCGTTGGGCTGGTTCTTCTTCTTCTCGGTCTCGAAGTGGACCCAGTTGTTCCCGCCGGAGCGGCGCCGGAGGACGATCAGACCCGTGTCGATCGCCTCGACGCCGATCTCCCGGTAATGGTCCATCCAGCGGCCGAATGCCTCGGACATGCCTTCCTCGTCGCCGACGTCGCCCTGGCGGAGCCAGTGGCTGGCGTAGACGTCGATCGGGTGGGTCGCATTCTGGTAGACGAGGGCGTCGCAGCCCGAGCCGTCGAACCAGTCCAGGAGCCGGCCGCGCCATTCGTCTCCCTTGTCCCGCACCCAGTTGCCGATCAGCTCGAAGATCCCCCCTTCGGCGAGCTGCACCGGGGCCTCGCGGACGATCCGCTCGCAGATCGCGTCCCCGCGCAGGCCGCTGTCGCGATACTGGAGCTGGTTCTCGGGCGAGATGACGAACGGCGGGTTGGTGACGATCAGGTCGAAACGCTCGCCGGCCACCGGCTGGAAGAGGTCGCCGGTGCGGAACTCGACGTTGCCGATCCCGTTGAGGATGGCGTTGAAGCGGGCGAACCCCACCGCCCGGGCGTTGCGATCGGTGCCGACCGCGTGTCCCGAGTGGGCGGCGGCGGAGAGGGCCTGGAAGCCGCTGCCGGTCCCGAGGTCGAGCATCCGCCCCACCCTGGGCCGCACCGTGATCTCGGCGAGGCTCAGGGTGGATCCGGTCACTCCCAGGACGTAATCATGCTGCTTGCCCCCCTCCGGCCACGACCGATCGTGCGCCATGATGAGCGTCCGCGAGGCCCGCATCGCGACCAGGGGGCGGACCTCATCGCCCTGATTCGCGACCAGCCCGAGCTCGGCCCATTCCGCCGGGTCCATCGGCGCGACGGCCCGTCGGAAGTCCTCCGAGGTGACGGGGACCTCCATCAGGAAGAGACGCATGAGGGTGCCCAGGGGATCCGGCTCGCGAGTCCGCCAGAGCAACCGCGGCCGGTCGAGCGGGCCGAAGGAGAGCTTCCCCTCGCCATCGACCCCGAGCCGCTCGTAGATGTGCTTCTCGTCATACCCGACCCGGCCAAGGACCTCGCGGACCCCGCTCGCCAGGTCTGGCCGATCGAGCGCGAGGGGAACTTCCCGACTGAGAGGAGTCATGGCGGATGCCCCGAACGGGTTGACGATCGTGAAGTCGCGTCGACGAGATGGGAGCTCGACCTTAGCATACCGGCCGGGACGACCGAGGCGTGCTGAAATTCCCCCGCCAGCCGGCCCCCTACCCACGACTCCCGCGGCGGCCCGGGCCCGGGATGATCACTTCACGCGCACCAGCTTCATGATCCGGCCGGCGACGTTCCAGTCCTGGACGTAGAGGTTCCCGTCGAGATCCCACGAGGAGCCGTGGGTGCCGCTGAAGAGGCCCTCGACCCATTTGTCCTGGGGTACGTTGTAGTTGCCGCCCTGCTTGGGGTCGGGGTTGTTGCCCAGGACGGCGATGATCGTGTTGGTCCTGTCCAGGATCACCAGCCGGCCGTGGAGGTCGGGGACGGAGACGAAATCACCCTGCACGTTCGCCGAGGTGGGCATCCCCAGGCCGGTGACGACCTCGCCGAGGAATTTGCCGTCCAGGTCGTAATGCACGAGCCGCCCCTTGGGCTGATGGTTGCGGTCGCAGATCAGGAGGCGAGCCGGCTCGTAACGGGTGTCGAGGGTCATGCCGTGGGCGGTGTGGAACTCCTTCAGGCCGTCGCCTTGCGTCCCGAAGTGCATCAGGTACTTGCCGGTCCTGTCGAACTTGAAGATGTGGTCGCTGGCGTAGCCGTCGGACAGGAAGATGTCGCCGTTGGGAGCGACGGTGATCGCGGTCGGGTTGAACTTCTTCAGGTCCAGCCCCGACTCCTTCGGGAAGGGGAGCTTGAGGACGATCTCGCCGGTCTGGGCGTTGAGCTTGAGCCCCTCGGCGTTGTTGTTGCGGGCGGCGTAGAGAAACTCTCCGCCGTCCTCCGAGCGGATCTTGATGTCGTGCATGTCCGAGTACTTGTCGCCGAGGAAGCTGCGGATCACCTTGCCGTCGGGCGAGAAGACGAAGACCCCGGCGTGGGCGCTCGTGTAGATGCTGCCGTCCTTGCCCACCGCGACGCCGCCATGGCACGGGCCGATCGCGGACGTGCCGTCCGCCTTCAGCCCCCAGCCCGGCACCGTATCGAAGGTCATCGCGCCGCATCCCATCCGGACGGGCTGCGGCGTGTCCGCCGCAAAGCCTGTTGGCGCGGTCCCGAGGGCGAGAGCGATGGCGAGGGCGGCGGGAGAGAGACGCCTGATCATGAGCGAAACTCCTGCGGGCTGAGGTGAAGCCCCAAACTTAGGGCTTCGCAAAGCCTAACGGGCCCGAAGGTCGGGAGAAAGACCGCGCAGGTTTCTTCTGGGGTGAAACCTCCAGGGGACTCGGGGATCGTTCCCCCTCGTCTCGCTCGTTCCTCTCAGTAATCGCGGGTCGCCGCCACCCGGAGGATGTCGCTGACGAGCACCGCACCCGCGAGGATGATCACGGGAAGCCCGACCAGCCACCAGTATGGGACGGCGACCGCCAGCATGGCCGGCGGCGCGACGGCGACGAGCGGAAACAGCCGCGAGCCGAACCAGCGAGCCGGCCGCAGGCCGCTGGCGAAGGCACCGAGGTAGACGAGCGGAAGCGTCAGCCAGGCCCGAATCGACGGGACTGTCATCGACCAGGCGAACGGCCCCGCGTGGGTTCCGGGCGTGGCAGCCCACGATGCGTAGAGGAGGAGCGGAACGAGCGCGCAGGCGAGCACGAGCACCGAGCCCGTGACGAGCTTGGTCAGGAAGAGGCCCCGGCGGCTCATCGGCAGGTGGAGCAGGTAGAGCGAGGTGCCCTGGCTCGGCTCCCAGGCCGATTGGCGGAATCCCAGCGCGATCGCCAGCGCCGCGCCGACGAAGATGAGGATCGACACGAAATTGTCCTGGACGAAGGGGATGTCGCGCGGCGATACGTTCATCCCGGGGGCGAACGAGACGAGGTTGCCGAAGATGGGGCCGCCGGTCCCGGTCAGCTTGCTGACGTAGGCGAAATAGACGAGCACCGTGAGCCCGACGAACGCGCGCGTCTCTCGCAGCTCCTTGCGGATGAGTGCCATGATCATGATTCTCTCCCTCAGGATTCATCCGGATGTCCGGCACCGAGGTGCCTCAGGCGAAGATCTCGGTCCCCTTGAGGGCCGGTGCCGGGAAGGGCTCTCGGCAGCTTGCGCAGGCGTCGTGGTCGCACGACGACCGTTCGCCGCAAGCCGGGCAGCTCACACGTGCCGGCCAGCGACGATGGAGCAGGAATCCGACGAGACCCGGGATTCCGAGGAGGAGCACGAAGGTCGCCCAGGCGGCGCGTTCGCGGGGCGAGAGGCCGAACCCCCGGGACCACCGCCAGGCGGCCAGGGCAAGAATCGCGGCGAGGGCAAGGACCACCACCGGTGCCGCCCAGTTGGCCGACAGCAGCGCCCAGAGATCCGCCGAGAGGCTCCGCCGAGGGTCTGCCCGCGTCGCCAGGAACATGTAAACGGCCAGCAGCAAGGCGGGCGCCGGAATCACCGCCGCCGTGTAGGCCGCCTCCGCGCGCCGGTTCCTCCCCCATCCCGACTGTGTCCGGATCGTGAGCTGTTCCTTACCGGTGATCTTGCCGTCCGGATCGACTCGAAAGTAGGTGACCCGCTGTGTCGGGGCCGGGGAGTCGACGCCCAGGTCCGACGGGTCCGCGTACTCGACGAGCGCCCGGCCGTCGTCGAGTTCGTACCAGCTCAATCCGGATCGGCGATCGATGTCCGCCGGGATCTGGAACGTGCCGGCCACCTTGCCACCGCGGTCGAGCCGGTAGACCGTCGATCCGGCTCTCACCAGGATCGGCCGAGACGCCGTCGATTCCTTCCCGTACTGGAAGTAGGACCAAAGCGTCGGCACGCCGACCGACGCGATCGTTTCGGGCGCCTGGAAGATCGCCTTCGTGGTGCGAGCGGCGAGGTCGGCGACTCGCAGCGTGTCCCCCGAGGGGACGAAAACCAGGTGGGGCGGAATGTCCGACGCCGTCGGCCGCAACGACGACGGGCCTTGCGAGTGGATCGACAAGGGGGCGGAACTCCAGAACGAGTAATTGAGGGCAACCTCGCCGAGGACGGGGATCCGCTCGGCCGGTGGCAACGGACCGTCGCGGAAGCCGGCCAGGCCCAGGCGGCCGATCTCTCGCCTGTTCCTGCGGTCGTGGAGGATGAACTCGCCCGACCCGTCCGCCTTCCCGTCGTGCACGAAATACCAGGCACGCTCGGGCGCGTTCTCGTCCTCGAACGGGCGGATTCTGGCCGGCCATCCCGCCTGCATTCCCGTCGCCTCCCCGTCGAGTTCTCCGCCCAGGGTGATCGGCCCGAGGAGGTCGCGGCGATCCTGGATCACTCGCTCCCGGCCGTCCGCCTCGCGGTACGTCACCTTCGCCTGGTCACGGTCGTCGTAGGAGTAGAGCTCGATCAGCGGCGTGCCATCCGCCGCGACCGCGGCCCGCTCGACCGGGGGACGGATGCCGTCCCGCCGGGACTCCAGGACCGTCGCCCCGATCCAGGCCAGCAGCACGAGCCAGAGCGTGGCGAAGCCGAGTGCGATCGTCCCGGCGAGCAGGAGGGAACGCGAGAGCGAGCGATGTCCCGTTGCCGTGTTCATGCGGCACCTCCCTGGTCACCGGCGCCGACGCCCACCGGGGCCGGCTCGATTTCGTCTCCGAGGATGGGCAGCGACCGCCGCGGCCCGCGGGTGTAGTCCACGAAGGCATCCTCGAGGTTCATCGCCACGACGTCCCACGAGAGCGGCGAGAGCGACTCGACGACGCGTTGCTGGCGCTCGCCGAAGTCGACGATGACGAGCTCGAGCCGATGGCCGACCTCCCACGACTGCACCAGCCCGGCGCATCCGGGGAAGGCCGGCGGCCTGCCCGGGAACTCAAGAACGACCCGACTGACGGCCTCCTTGAAGCGGTCGGTCGGGCAATCGACGCGGAGGACGCCATCCACGAGGATGCCGATCCGGTCGGCCACCCGCTCCACGTCGGCCAGGATGTGCGAGCTGAAGAGGATCGTCCGGCCCCTCCGCTGGACCAGGTGGATCATCGACGACAGGAAGTCGCGCCGGGCCACGGTGTCCAGGCCCAGCGTGGGGTCGTCCATGACCAGCAGGTCGGGGTCGGGCGCGATCGCCAGGGCCAGCGAGAGGCTGGCACGCTGGCCGTTCGAGAGTCGCCTGACCTTCGCCCGCGCGGGGAGATCGAAATGGTCGAGGATCGCGGCGAGCAGCCGTCCGTCCCAGCGGCCCGGGTGGAATCGTGCGGCGAACCGCGACGCCTCGCCGACCGTCATCCAGCCGTAGAGCGGATGCCCCTCCGCCAGGTAGGCCACGCGGCCCCGAACCTCGGAGGGCAGGCTCGCGACGTCGTGCCCGAGCAGCTCGACCCGACCCCGGTCGGGCTGGACCATCCCCATGAGCATCTTGATCGTCGTGGACTTCCCCGCCCCGTTGCGGCCGAGGAAGCCGTAGACGCCCCCGGCCGGGACCCTCAGGTCCAGGTGGTCCACCACGCAACGCGGGCCGTAGAACTTCGTCAGCCCGCTCGTCACGATCGCGTGCGTCATGACGCGTCCCTCCCCCCCGGTTCATTGCCCTTCACCGCCGGAGCCGGCCGAGCCGGAATCCACTGGAACTGCCGCGACCGGCTCGCCACGAGCTTCGCGACCTCGTCCTCCGAGAAGCCGAGGTGCACGGCCTCGGTGAGGAACCGGTCCAGGCTCTCGACGAGCTGTTTCCGCCGCGCCTCCTTGGTGCGGTCGTCCCGCGGCTCGGCGACGAACACCCCGCGCCCGGGGCGGTTGGTGACCAGCCCCTCGCGCTCGAGCTCGGTGTAGGCCCGCGCCACCGTGTTCGGGTTGACCACCAGGTCGCGCGCCATCTGGCGGACCGACGGGAGCTGCCCCCCGGCCTTCAGGTCCCCCCGCGCCACCGCCTCTCGCACCTGCCGCACCAGTTGCTGGTAGATCGGCAGGCTCGAGCCCTCGATCCGATACTGCATGACGCCACCTCGATTCACCGTACTAGGAATCATAATACAGTTAACAGAGGCGTCAAGGCCCGGTCGTCAACTTTCGGCGGGTCGGCGGCCCGCGAGCAGGTCCTCGTAGATCCGCTCCATGCCCCGCGCCAGGGCGGCGGCAGCGCACGCAGGGGAGGCGCGAAGGCGATCGCGGAGCGAGCGGCGAAGGTCGGCCAGGCGCTCGGGCGTGGCCGGATCGAGGGCCATCGCGATGGCCTGGGCGACGTGGGCGTCGCGGTCGCTCGCGACGAGCTCCGGCAGCCCCGCCTCGCGGACGATCGAGGCGCTGATGCGTGAGGCCCAGCGGTCGCCGTCGAAGCAGAGGACCGGGACACCCTGCCAGAGGGCTTCCATCGTCGTGGTGCCGCCGTTGTACGGGAACGTGTCGAGGGCGATGTCGATCGCCGCGTACCGTTCCAGGAAGGCGAAGTGCTCGTCGGGACCTTCCAGGGTCAGGCGATCGGGCGAGACGCCCCGGCGGGCGAACTCGCCGCGGACGAGCTCGCGCGCGGCGGCCTTGCCCAGGACCACGCTCTTGAGCAGCAAGCGGCTATCCGGGGCCATCTCGAGGATCCGCGCCCAGGCCTCGATGACCTCGGGGGTGATCTTGTACTGCGGGGCCAGGCAACCGAAGGTGGTCTGGCCCGCTTCCAGGCAAGGCGGCGGCGCGACCTCCGGGACGGGATAGCCGACCTCGAAGGGGAGGTAGGTCCCCGGCAGTCGGACGATCGGCTCGGAGAAGAGGGATTCCTCGCCGCGGCCCGGCGGGCAGACGTGGGCGTCGCCGATCATCGCGTCGAAGACGTCCAGGCCGGACGTCGCGTAGGCGTTGAACCAGGCAACCTGGACCGGCGCGGGACGCGAGGCGAAGACGCCCAGGCGGGACGGTCGGCCGTGGCCGTTCAGGTCGACGAGGACGTCGATCCGCTCGGCGACGATCCGCCCCACCAGGGCCTCGTTCGCGAGCGGGCCGGTGGCGTGCCACCGATCTCGCGGGTCCGCGTGATAGCCGGAGCCGGCGGGGGGCGGCGGGCCGTCGGAGAAGAGATGGATCTCGAACCGCTCGCGGTCGTGGTGGTTGAGCAGGCCGAAGACGGGCTTCATCCAGTTCCGCCGATCGAAGCTCGCGGAGACGTAGCCGATCCGCGGCCGTGCGGCCGATCCGGCGCCGCGGCGGGGCGGAGCCGGCTGAGGCAAGCAGCGCGATGCCCATCGGCGGCGGCAGTCGAGGATTGCCGCCGGGCTCGCGGCCGAGGAGCCGGGGACGATCATGGCCATGTTGGTCAGGGGGACGCACGCGGCGTCTCCCGGGAGCGCGCCGATGGCCCGTTCGAAGCAGTCCATCGCCTCGTCCACCCGGCCGAGCTCGTAGAGCGACCTCCCCAGGTTGTGGAGGGTCTGGCCGTGCTCCGGCGCGAGGCCGGCGAGCGTTCGGAAGGCTTCCGCGGCGCCCGCATGGTCCCCCAGGGCGTCGAGCGCGCAGCCGAGCCCCCACCAGGCCCCCGCGCGGGACGGATCCGCCGCCACCGCCCGGCGGTAGAGTCCGACGGCGGCCTCGCGATCGCCGAGGGCGTGGAGGACGTCGGCCGCCTCCGCGTTCGCGTCGGCCTGACCCGGCGACGATTCCAGCGCACGGCGATACGCGGCGACGGCTTCGTCGAGCCGGCCGGCGTCGCGATGGGCCCGAGCCTCGTCCAGCAGGCGAGAGAAGTCGTCGCTCATGATCCGTCCTCCGCTTCCTCGATCGGCCCACGACGCGTACGGCCGACGATTTTCGCACGGCGGACCCCGGTCCGATACCGGATGTCGAAGCTCGTCTCCTCGGGTGCCGGCCGGCAGGATCGGCCGGCCCGGGGCGGCCAGTTGCGGGGTCCGTGGCCGCATCGATATGGTGAACGCGGCGTCGATTCTCGGAGGGACGAGGGAGGATTCTCGTCGATGGCCACGTGCGACTTCTGCGGGACGAGCATCCTGTTCGGCGGCGTGAGGGAAGGGGATCTCCGGTTCTGCAATCAGAAATGTGCGGCCAACCTGCCGCTACTCCGGGCCTCGCGAGCGGTCCCCGACGAGGCGGTGGACCAGCACGCCGGACTGATCCATCAGGGGCCCTGCCCGAAGTGCGGCGGGCCGGGGCCGGTGGACGTCCACACCTCGCACCGGGTCTACTCGGCGCTCGTCTTCACCTCGTGGAGCAGCCACCCGGAGGTCTGCTGCGTGTCGTGCGCCAGGAAGAAGTACCTCAAGCACGGGGCCACCTCCCTGATCCTGGGCTGGTGGGGCTTCCCCTGGGGGCTGATCATGACCCCGGTGCAGGTGCTCCGGAACCTCGGCGGCCTCGTCGGCATCGGGGGCCCGGCTCGCGACGTCCCGTCGGACAAGCTAAAGCAGATGGCCCGGACGTCGCTCGGCGCCCGGCGGCGGGCGCAGATCGAGGCCGGCGGGCTGCCGACCTCGTGGGAAGCGGAGGAGGACTGAGCCGTCGCCGCAGGCTTGCCCGCGCGGGCCCTGCTGGCTTAGGCTTGAGGGACGAAGGCCCTCCCCGGAGACGCCGTCGATCCCGCCGAGAGACGTCGCCCTACCCCGCCGCGAGACCACCTGGAACATGGCCGAGAAACGGATGCTGGACGAGGAGCTGGAATTCGCGAGGGCTTTGGCCGTCGAGGCGGCGGCGCTGGCACTCGAACGGGCCCGGAGCGTGACGCCCGTCGAGAAGGCGAACACGAGCTACGTCACCGACCTGGACCGGGACCTCGAGCAGCTCATCCGCGGCCGGCTCAAGGCGAGATTCCCGAACGACCAGATCACCGGGGAGGAGTACGCGGCGGAGGGGGGCACGGGGCCGCGGCGGTGGTCGATCGACCCGATCGACGGGACCGGGAACCTCGTCCACGGGCTGCCGCTCTGGGCGGTGAGCATCGGCCTGATCGACGGCGGCGAGCCGGTGCTCGGCGTGATCGCCGTCCCGCCGCTCGGCGAGCTCTACTGGGCCGTGAAGGGGCAGGGGGCCTTCCGGGATGGCGAACGCCTGGTCGCCCGCGACGCCGAGACGATCCACAACCAGGACAACATCTGCGTCGGCACCAACGCCATGCGGAAGCTCGACCTGAGGACCGTCCCCGGCCGGCTCCGCGACCTGGGGAGCGCCTGCTGCGAGCAGGTCTTCGTGGCCGGCAATCGCCTCCAGGCGTGCGTCTTCCTGGGAGAGGCCACCCACGACGTGGCCGCCGGCGCGGTGATCACCAGCGAGGCCGGTTGCCGGTACGCCAGGCTCGGCGGCGAGGCCATCGATGGGGCGACGCTCGTCGGCCGGACCCCGGTCCCGTCGCCGACGTTCGTGGCCCCGCCGCTGCGGCTCGCCGCCCTCGTCCGAGATGCCCGCCCCCTGCCGCCTCGCGGGGACGCCTGACCATGGGACACTGGGGCGTCCGGAGCTACGACAACGACGACGCCGACGACGCGATCGAC
This sequence comes from Aquisphaera insulae, assembly GCF_011064615.1. GTDB lineage: Bacteria > Planctomycetota > Planctomycetia > Isosphaerales > Isosphaeraceae > Aquisphaera > Aquisphaera insulae. The sequence continues at coordinate 92,895 of NZ_JAALJH010000003.1, forward strand.
GCCGGCTTCGAGGCGGCCTGCGGCGCCGAGTACGAGGACCTGATGGATGACCGAAATCCGCTCTCGTTCGACCAGGTCCAGAAGAAGCTCGCCAGCCCGAGGACGCTCGAGGAGGCCATCCGGGCGCTCGAGGGGATGATCGGCGGCCCGCTCGAGGCCGAGCCCGATCGCTGGGATCCGGAGGCCCGCCTGGCGCTGGCCGGCGTGGTCGTCCGGCACGCGGAGTTCGGCGTCTCCATCCCGCAGGCCCTCCGCGAACGGGCCATCGCCTTCCTGGAGGCGGAGGATATCGACTGGGACGAGGAGACGAAGCGGCGGCTCCGGCGGGAGAAGGAAATCGCGCTGCTCCGCCGCCAGGCGGAGCGGCCGGCCTGAGGGAGGAGCCGGGAACATGCCCAGTGTCGACCGGAGGCCGCTCGCCTTCCGGAGCCTCGCCGACGTGATGCCGGAGGTCGACCGCCTGCTCCTGGGCGGGTACACCCCCTCGGGGCGGTGGTCCCTCGGGCAGATCTGCCAGCACCTGGCCAGGACGATGCAGTCCTCGCTGGAGGGCGAGGCCGGACGATTTCCCCGGATCTTCCGCCGGACGATCGGGGCCTTCATCGCCCGCCGCGTGATCGCGCGGGGCCGCATGCCCGAGGGCATCCCGCTCCCCCGGAGCGGAGCGCTGACTCCGCAAGACGGGCCCGAAGACCGCGCCGAGGCCGAGGCCCTCCGCGGGGCCATCCGGTACTTCGCCGGGCTTCCCGACACCCCGATCGAGCACCCCGTCTTCGGGCCCCTCTCGCGACACCAGTTCGAGCAGCTCCAGTGCATCCACTGCGCCCATCATCTGAGCTTCCTTCGCCCGACGCCTCCGGGGAGATCGGGCGATGTGTGACGATTCGCGCTCCTGGATGATGGCGACGGCGCGGGAGGCCCCCGGCGACTTGAATTCTTTTTGCCGACCCCGGATTCGTGCGTTATAGTCCTACTAACGAGTCGGGCAGGAACACCTGGCCGGCTGCCGTCGGACCCCTCGGCCTGAACGCGGGGGGCGGGTCAACTTGATTTTGGACCTTGCCGCGCACTTGCGGCTGCGATCGCATCTCCGAGCCCTTCCGACTGCCGGCTGTCGCGAAACGGCAAGAGACCCATTACGATCGTCATCCCTGTTGTCATGCACCCGAACCCGGGCCCACCGGCCCGGTCCAATTCTCCCCTCCCCGGGGCGAAGCGGGCCGGACGGGAAGGCCCGGGCTGGCGTTTCCGGACCGGAGCATCGCTGCTTGGCCAAGCTCACCGAAAGCCCGGCGCCGGGCGGCCTCTCCGCCCCCCTCTCGATCGACGAGGCCACGCCGCGGGCGCTCGGGCGGGCGTGCCTGGCGACCACCTTGCTCCTGGGCCCGATCCTGGTCGCGACCTGGACGGTCCCGTACTTCCTCACCCAGGACGGCCCGGCGCATCTCTATAACGCGGGGATCATCGCCCGGTCCTTCTCCCCGGGTTCGCCCTACGCTTCGCACTTCGAAGTCCACTGGCAGCCGCTCCCGAACTGGTCGGGCCACCTGCTGCTGGCGATCCTCCTGAAGGTCGTCCCGCCCTGGACCGCGGACCGGATCGCGATGACGATCACGCTCCTCGGCTTCGCCCTGGCGATCGTCTGGCTGAGATGGGTCGTCCGCGGCGATCGCGGCCTGATCGGCGCGGGGCTCGTCGCGGCCGTCCTGGCGGTGAATCTCCCCTGGCTGTTCGGGTTCACGAGCTTCCTCCTCGGCTCGACCTTCTTCGCGATCACGCTCGGGGCCTGGTGGGCGGCCCGAGATCGGCTGGGCCCGGCCGCGATCGCCGGGGTCGGGATGTTGCTGGTGGTCGGCTACTTCTGCCACCTCGTGAGCCTGGGGCTGACGGTCCTGTCGCTCGGATTCCTGGCGGTCTTCGCCCCGTCCGCGACGGGGGCTCCCCTGGACGGTCCCGGACGGCTCCGAAGGCTCGCGCGAACGATGGCCTGCGGGCTGCCCCTGCTCGGGTTGCTGCCGTCCTATCTTCGCCTCGCCGGGCGGGGCGGGCCGATGCAACCGGTCTGGGAGAACATCGCCGACCCACGAACCGTGGCGGGCTGGAAGATCCGACTCACCTGGATCGATCCCCTGACGCTGGCGGTCAAGAACATGATCCCGTTCCACGACGGGACCAGCCCCTTGTTCGCCGTCTTCGCCCCCGCGATCTGGTTCTTCGGCGCGGCGGTGGTCTGGCTTTACGGCGGCTTCCTGGCCTCGCGACGGGGAGGGATGAAGGCAGGCCCGGGGGAGGTCTGGCGGTTCCTCGCCGTCGGGCTGCTGCTCGCGGGCCTGTTCAGTCCCGACACGCTCGGCCCGTCGCATGGCGGCTATCTTCCCCAGCGGCTGGTCCTCCTCGCCCTCGCGGCCATGGTGCCCGCGCTGGACCTGGGGACCGGCCGGGACTTCGGCCGCCTGGCCGCGGGCTGCCTGACGGTCGGCCTGGTCGTGCAATCGGCGATCGTCTGGGACTACGCCCTGTACAGCCAGCGGACGGCCGGCCAGGTTGCGACCGTTCGCGACCTGGTGGGGAGCAATCGGAGGATCGCCGTCCTGACGGCGGGGATCAAGGACAGGTTCCGGACCAACCCGCTCCTGCACGCCGACGGCTGGCTCGGCCTGGAGAACGGCAACATCCTCTGGAACAACTACGAGGCGCAGCACTATTACTTCCCCGTGCAGTTCCGGCCGGGGCTCGACCACCCGGACCCGCTCGATTTCGAGCGGGTCGCGCTCCAGACGGATCCCCGGGCCACGGAGGACGCCGTGGCCCTCTGGCGGTCGATCCTGGAGAAGCACGCCGCGGTGATCGACGAGATCGTCGTCTGGGGCCGCGATCCGGCGCTCGACGCGATCACCGAGCGGTGGTTCGAAGTGATCGGCGCGCGGGAGAACATCCGGATTTTCGGCAAGAAGCGGCCGTGAGTCGTCGGAAGACGAGTCTTGTCACCTGCCCCGGGGGGCGGGCCGGCGACGCTAAGCCGCCGGCCCGGGGTCGGGTCGTCGGCCGCTCAGCCCTTCTTCTCGGCCTCCTTCTTCAGCTCGAAGAGGTAGACCTCGTCGGGCGACTGCTCGAACTCCTTGGGGCGGTCGTTGCCCGGCACGGCGATGGCCACGGTCAGCTTCTCGCCCTCGAGCTTGTAGATCGCCTTGGCGGTCTTCCCCTTGGCGTCGCCGGGCGCCTCGGTCAGCTCGATGTCCAGGGTCGAGCTCGGCTTGGCCTTGTCGTCGGCCTTGAGCTTGCCCTTGTACTCCATGCCGTTGACGGTGACCTCGACGGTCTCCCCCTTGATGATCCACTTGGAGTCGAGGGCATCGGAAGAGGAAGTGGCCCAGGTCCCCTCGAGGGCCTTCAGGGCAGCGGCGGGCGCGGTCTCGTCCGCCGCCCGCGCGCTCGTCAGGGTTAGTGCGCAGCAGGCGGCGAGGGCGATCGCCGCGACGAAGGATCTTCGGAGGCTCGGAGCAATTCGCAACATCGGACGGAAATCCTCGGTGGCTAGGAGCGGGCGGGCCAGGTTGTCGGGCCTCCCAGGCCCTACGGTTCCTTCGGCTGGCCGCGAAGACCCGTTGCCGGATTGAAGCATCTCGCCCGCCCCGCTTCAAGGATCTCTTCCGCCCCGTCGCCTCGCCACGATAGAATTCGATCCGGCTCGCCAAGGCGGAGCCCTGCTCGAATCCCGGTGCGGGAGCGATCGGACGCGTCTCGAACGCAGGAAGGAACTCCATCGCCATGAGTCCTCCGGTCGGCCCTTCGGGAGAGGCGATGCCGCGGCTCGCATTCGCGACCTCATTCCGGTCCACCGTCCTGACGATCGCGCTGGTGCTGGCCCCCGCGGCCGCGACCATGGCCGGGGAGGATCTCCCTCGCAGCCCGACGGCCGAGGTCGCCGAACGCGTCCGATCGCGGAGGGAACGGGACGCGGAATCGCGGTGGAATGACCGGACCTTTCGCCCCACGGTCCTGGTGCGCCGGGGGACTTCCCAGGGGACCGGCACGATCATCGCCTCGCTCGAGGGGGAGACCCTCGTCGCCACAGCCGGCCACGTGATCCGCGGCGACGGACCGATCCAGGTCGAGCTGCACCGGTACAACCTCGGCCTCGAGAAGACCCCGGCGACCCCCGGGAAATGGCCGCGCCGGCTCGAGGCGGAGCAGGCGGCGATCGACCCCTCGGCGGACGTGGCGATCCTCCGGATCCGGAGCCGCGTCGCGCTCCCCTACGTCGCCCGAATCGTCCAGCCCGAGGAGGAGCCGGCGGCCGACGTGCAGGTGACGTCGCTGGGCATCGACCTCGGCACGAAGCTCGGGAGCTGGGACAGCCGGCTGGTGGACGTCCTCTGGTTCGAGCTCAACGACAGCCGGGCCGAGCGGCCGTTCCTGGTGACCGCCCGAATCCCGGAGCACGGCCGATCCGGCGGCGGACTCTTCGATCGTGATGGGCGGCTCGTAGGCGTTTGCGTCGGTCATGCCGAGGTCGTCAAGGGCCGGCGGATGGGCATCTTTTCGTCGGCGGAGAATCTCCTCGAGCTCCTTCACGGCCCGGAGCTGAGCTCCATCATGAGCCGCTCCGAGGCCAGGCTCGCCCGAATGACCCGCCGATCCGAGGTCCTTGCCCGGCGCTCCCGGAGGCCTCCTCTCCCCGCGGTCACGGCGACCGAGGCCCCGATCACCTCGGACGCGGCTCCGTCCCCGAGGTCGGTGCCGGAACCGGAGCCGGCCGTTTCCGACCGGCCGTGACCTCCTATCGGGCAGCTCGCCCGTCCCCGCCGACGCCATCCCCCGTCCCCCGGCGAGACAGCCATCGCAGGACGATGAGCCCGACGCAGAAGGCGGCGGCCAGGGTCCCGAAGACCGCCATGTGAATGCCCTTGCGGTCCAGGTAGGAGACCAGCAGGAGGAAGGCCGATACGAACAGCCCCGTGGACGCGATCCACTGGGCCGTGCCGACGACCCGGGCCGGCCGGTGGATCCTCGTCCGGGCCGGGTGCGACGGCGGACGCGGCGGCAAGAGCCCTCCCGGCCGGCCCAGTTCCTCGGGCATCACCTCCAGGGCCGGCGCCGGCGGGGCCGCGATGATGCGGACCGTCGACGGGGGTCGTCCCGGACTGCCGCAGCTCGGGCAAAGCGCCCACCCGCCCCACCGGGGGAAGTCGGCCACCAGGCCCACGCCGCAGGATGGGCACAGATAGCGGGGAAAGACCGTGACCTTCGCCGCCAAGCTCCACCTCCCCCATGCTCGAAGGGCCGACCGATCGCACCATCGTCTCTTGGTTTTGGGGCCCCCGGCTCGTCCCACGTATCCTAACATCCCCCTTCCGGGAGAGAAGTCGCCGCCCTTACGATGGGCGTCTTGTCCGTCGGGTAGTCGATCGCGCGCATCGGTCCGCGACACCCCGCCGAGGACACATCCTCTCCACGCGGAGGACGCGATGCGAGCCCCGACCCTCCTCACGGCGATCGCCCTCGGACTGATGCTCGAACCGGCGCTGGCGGACGGGCTCCGCTTCGAGCCCCAGGAGATCGACCCCCACGTGGGCAACGTCTGCTATGCGCTGACCGTGGCCGACGTCAACGGCGACGGCAAGCCCGACGTCGTGGCCGTCTCCGAGGACGCTGTCGTCTGGTACGAGAACCCCGGGTGGGCCCGGCGGGACATCGTCCGGGGGACGACCGAGCGGGACAACGTCTGCATCCAGCCCCACGACATCGACGGCGACGGCCGGGTCGACTTCGTCCTGGGCGCGGGCTGGCGTCCCCCCGACACGAACCGGGCGAGTACCCTCCAGTGGCTCGGCCGCGATGCATCCGGCGCCTGGAAGGTGCACCCGATCGCCTACGACGAGCCCTCGCTCCACCGCCTCCGCTGGGGCGACGTGAAGGGGACGGGCAAGCCGCAGCTCGTGATCGCCCCGCTCCAGGGCCGCGGCACGAAACCTCCGGACTGGGGCAAGGGGAACGGCTCGCGCGTCCTCGTCCTCGAGGTCCCGACCGACCCGACGAGCAAGGACTGGCCGGCCGAGGTCGCGGACGACTCGCTGCACACGATCCACAACCTCCAGATCCTGGACCTGGACGGCGACCATCACAACGAGATGGTCGTGGCCGCCTGGGAGGGGGTCTTCCGACTCGATCGCGGGGCCGACGGCAAGTGGGCCCGCACCAAGCTCGGCGCCGGCAACCAGGCGTCGACCCCGAACAAGGGGGCCAGCGAGATCAAGGTCGGCCGGACCGCCGCGGGCGTGCCCTACATCGCCACGATCGAGCCCTGGCACGGCTTCCAGGTCGTCGCCTATACGCCCCCGGCGAAGGCCGGCGAGCTCTGGCCCCGCACGGTCCTCGCCGAGCCGCTCACCTGGGGCCATGCCGTCTGGTGTGACAACCTCGACGACGACGCGGATGACGAGCTGATCATCGGCCAGCGCGATCCCAATCCCGCCGGATCGCCCGGCCCGAAGGGCCCCGGGATCTTCGTCCTCGACATCACCCCCGGATCATCCCCGATTTCATTCACGCGTCAGACCGTCGACGACGGCGGGATGGCCTGCGAGGACGCCCTTTCCGCCGACCTCAACGGCGACGGCCGCCCCGACCTCATCGCCGGCGGCCGGGCCACGCACAACGTGAAGATCTACTGGAATCGAAGGCCTTGAAGGCCGGGCAGGGCACGTCGATCGGGGCCGCCCGAGGAATCGCAACGGAAGAGGAGGATCGATCTCATCATGAAAGCCATCGTCATCGCGGGCGTCGGCGGGCCCGAAGTGCTTCAGGTTCGCGAGCTGCCGACGCCGGAGCCTCGGGGGGACCAGGTGCGCGTCCGGGTCCATGCGAGCGGGCTGAACCGGGCGGACCTGCTCCAGACCCGGGGGCTGTACCCGGCCCCGGCCGGCGTGCCGGCGGATATCCCGGGCATGGAGTTCGCGGGCGAGATCGACGCCCTGGGACCGGACGTCACCGGCAGGCTCAAGGTCGGCGACCGCGTCTTCGGGATCGTCGGCGGGGGTTCGCAGGCCGAATATCTGGTCACCCAGGAGCGGATGGCCGTGCCGATCCCGGCGAGCCTGGACATGGAGCAGGCCGCGGCGGTCCCGGAGGTCTTCGTCACGGCCCACGACGCCCTGATCACCCGGGGACGCCTCTTCCCCGGCCAGCGCGTGCTGATCCACGCCGTCGGGAGCGGCGTCGGCACGGCGGCTTCCCAGATCGCTCATGCGATGGGCTGCACCGTCTTCGGCACGTCGCGGACCGCGGACAAGCTCGAGCGGTCCAAACCGCTGGGCCTGGACGTCGGCATCGACACCTCGCACGAGGACTTCGCCGAGGTCATCCGGGATAAGACCGGCGGCGAGGGGGTGCACGTCGTCCTGGACCTGCTGGGGGGCAAGGTCCTGGCGGGAAACCTCAAGGCGCTGGCGACGCGCGGGAGCCTCGTGCTGGTGGGGCTGCTGGCGGGGCGGGAAGCTCCGCTGGACCTCCAGGCGATGCTCACGAAGCGGCTGACGATCGTCGGCACGACGCTCCGCTCGCGGCCGCTCGAGGAGAAGATCGCCGCGACCCGCCTCTTCGCCGACCAGGTCGTCCCCTGGCTGGCCGAGGGCAAGGTCCGACCGATCGTCGACGCAGTCTTCCCGGCCGATCGGGTCAAGGAGGCCCACGAGCGGATGGCCTCCAACGGGTCTTTCGGCAAGGTCATTCTGACGTTCTGACGGGCGATTCGAGTCCCGCCGCGGAGGCGCCGTTCCCGTTCCCGTCTCCGTTCCCCCCGGCGGGCTCGGGCTGCTCGGCGAGCCGGCCGTCCTGGATCTCCAGGACGAGGTCGTCCGGGGTGATGAACCGCCGGTCGTGGGTCACGACGACCAGGGTCGTCTGGGAGGTCTCCTGCATCGACCGGAGGATCCGATAGATCTCATCCCCGGTCTTCGAGTCGAGCTCGCCGGTCGGCTCGTCGGCGAGGACCAGGATCGGATCCTTCACCAGCGCCCGGGCGATGGCCACCCGCTGCTGCTCGCCGCCGGAGAGCTGGTAGGGATGATGGTCCAGCCGGTTGCCCAGGCCGGTGATCGTGAGCAGCTCGGCAGCCCGGTCACGTTGGGCCTGGGTCACGCCGCGGGGCAGGAACGGGACCAGCACGTTCTCCATCGCGGTCAGGTTGCTGATCAGGTTGAACGACTGGAAGATGAAGCCGACCTGCTCGCGACGATAGGCGTTCTGGGCCGACTCGGACATCGCCATCAGGTCCTGGCCGTCCACGACGATCTTGCCGGCGGTCGGGCGGTCGAGCGCCCCGAGCATGTAGAGGAGCGTGCTCTTCCCCGAGCCGCTGGGCCCGACGATGAACGCGAACCGGCCGCGATCGATCCGACAATCGATCCCGCGCAGGGCGTCGACCATGCGGGTGCCGCTTCGATACGACTTCCAGACCCCCACCACGTCTATCATCGTCGGGCCTCTGAAAATAGGGGCGAGGGACGAGGGGTGAGGGGCGAGCCAGAGTCATGCGGTCAGCCCCTCGTCGCTCGTCTCCTCCGAATTCTCTGGGCCCTCGCCCCGTCCTCAGTGTGATCCGATCCGGATGGCCTCCATGGGGACCATACGCGCCGCCCTCCAGGCGGGGTAGAGCCCCCCGAGCGTCCCCATGACGACGGAGAGGGCGATCCCCAGGCCGAGCGTCCCCGGCGAGACGCCAAGATGGACCCCGCCGCTGAGGAACCTGTTGGCGATCGCCGTCCCGAGCAGGGCCAGGATGCAGCCGGCGAGCCCCGCCAGGAGGCCAAGGAAGGCGCTCTCGAGCGTGACCAAAGCCAGGATGTTCCCCTCCGACCATCCGTTGGTCCGCAGGACGCCGAACTCCGTGAATCGTTCGGTCGTGCTCATGAGCATGGTGTTGATGATCCCCACGATCCCGACCACCAGGGCCAGGCTGACCAGGAGCATCAGCAGCTTGTCCACATGGCCCATCAGGCTGCCGAAGTTGGCCTGGACCTCGTTCATGCCGCGGGCGTCCACGCCCGGGTGGGCCTTCTCGATCCGGGCCGAGAGGTCCTCGTTGGCGCCGGGGTCATTCCCCTCCACGTAGATGCTGGAGACCGTGTCCTTGCCCACGTTGAGCACCTGGCGGGCGGCGTCGATGTCCATGACGATCACCACGTCCAGGAGCATGGAGCCGGTCTCGTAGAGGCCGATGATCGTGTACGACTTGTCGGCGATCCGGAGCGAGTCGCCGATCTGCCGCGGCTTGCCGTCGGGGCGAGGGAAGTCGCGCGCGAGCTTCCGGCTGATGACGATGTTGGACGTGCCCCGGTCGGCCTCCGTCAGGAATCGCCCCTCGCCTTTGTCCTTCAGCGCCCTGGGGAAGACGGCGCTGCGGAGGTTCTGGTGGGCCGGGATGTCCTGGCCGGAAACCACCGGCTGATCCAGGAGCGAGGCCATCCCCTTGTTCGAGAAGAGCCCCCGGGTGAGCAGGCCCTGCCCCTCGACGGGGGGCGAGATCCCCCAGACCTCGGGGGCGACCGCGCGCACCCCTTGGAGTTTTCGGAGCTCGCCGGCCAGGCTCGCGGGGAGCGTGCTGACGACCGGGCTCATGGCGTTCTCGCGGGTGAGGATCAGGCCGTCGATCTGGCTGAGGGTCTCGCCGACGAGGTTGCGGACCGCGTCCGAGACGCTGAAAAGGCCCATCACCCCCAGGATCGGCACCGAGAGCCCGATCAGGGCGAGGATGGTCCGGAGCGGGCGAGTCAGCAAATTGCGCCAGGCGAAGATACCCATGGTCTCTCGATCCGGGCAAAAGGGAAGCCACCGATCGTGTCCATCGCGGCGCCCCGTTTCTCCTGGGGCGGCCGGCCGGCCCTCTCGCCTCGCGGCGCGGGTGACAGCCGTCGATCCTCATGATACCAGCGAGGCCGCGACGACGGGCAGACTTCCCGGCGATCCTCCGGCGGGGGATCGAGCCACCACCCCGGCGCCACCGGCGGACCGTCAGGAATCCTGGGCAGGGGCCTCGGGGCTCTCCGATGGCGGCGAGGAGGTTTCGCGAGCTTCCGGGGGAGCCTCGGACGTCTGGGAGGGTGGGGAGACTTCGACGGCCTTCGCCTCGGTAGGAGCCTGGGCCGAATCCTTCTCGTCCTCGGGGGTGTCGCGCGCCTCCCAGAGCTGCTTGAGCTGGCCGAACGATCGAACCGGTGCCTTGCCCGCGAGGGCATCCTTGGAAAGCGGTGGCGGCGGCGTGCTCGGCCTGGGAGGCCGAGGGGCCTGGGGCCGAGGGGCTTGCGGCCGGCTCTCCATGCGGCCGGGGCCGCCGGGCCCGCCCGACGACCGCCCGAAGGCGCCGCCACGGGCTCCGGATCCGCCCCTGCCGGGGCCGGACGGTCGACCGCCGTGCCCGTGACCCGGGCCCGGACCGTGTCCCTGCCGCTCCGAATGGCCGCCCCCTTCGTGGCTGCCGGGCGCGTGAGCTCCCGGGCCGTCACCGCGTCGGGGAGGGGCCTCGTTGAGTGCGGCGATCGGCGCGGCGCCGACCGGCGGAGAGGTCAGGTTGGAGCCCGCCGGCCGCGGCGAACGGCCACGATCCCGGCGCCCCTGGCCTTGCCCCTGGCCCTCCCTCGGCTCGCCGCCCCGCCGCGGTCCGCCCTGTCCCCCGCGCTGGCGCTCGGTGCCGGGCTTGACCATCGTGAGGCTGACCCGCTTCCGCTCCTGATCCACGCTCATCACCCAGACCGTCACCACGTCGCCGACGCTCACGACGTCGTGCGGGCTCTTGATGTAGCGATTGGCGAGCTGGCTGATGTGGACGAGGCCGGAGTCCTTCAGGCCGATGTCCACGAAGGCCCCGAAGTCGACGACGTTGAGCACCGTCCCCTTCAGCTCCATCCCCGCGGCGAGGTCCTCGATCTTGAGGATGCCCTGCTTGAAGATGGGCTTGGGGAGGTCGTCGCGGGGGTCCCGCTCGGGACGGCCCAGCGCCTCGATGATATCCCTGAGCGTGAGCTCGCCCACCCCCAGTTCCTTCGAGAGCTCGGCGGTATCCGCCGTGCGGAGCTTCTCGTGGAGCTCCGGCAGCTTCTCCTTGTGGCTGACGACGTCCGGGGTGAACTCGAACTTCGCGAGCAGCTTCGTGGCCGCCTCATAGCTTTCGGGGTGGACCCAGGTCCGATCGAGCGGATGGGCACCGCCGAGGATCTTGAGGAAGCCCGCGGCCTGCGTGAAGCTCGCCGGCCCCACCCCTTCCACCTCGATGAGCTCCTCGCGGCCCGAGAAGCGGCCCTTCTCGTTGCGGCGATCGACGATCCGGCGGGCGGTCAGCGAGTTCAGGCCGGAGACGTGCCGAAGGAGGGGGACGCTCGCGGTGTTCAGGTCCACGCCGACGAAGTTGACGCAGCTCGAGATCACCGAATCGAGCGTCTCCTTGAGCTGCTTCGGGTTGACGTCGTGCTGGTAGAGGCCGACGCCGATATTCTGGGGCTCGATCTTCACGAGCTCCGCGAGCGGATCCTGGAGCCGACGGCCGATCGAGATGGCGCTGCGAAGGGTGGCGTCGAACTCCGGCAGCTCCTCGCGGCCGACCGGGCTGGTCGAGTAGACGCTCGCCCCGGCCTCGTTGACGATCACGTAGGCGAGCTGCGCCAGGATCTTGTCCGCCGGATGCGGGGCGGGAGGCGTCTGGGGCGGCGGCGGGGACGATGGCGGCCTGGACCGCTGCCCGCGTTCGCGCTGACGATTGTGGTCCTTGCCGCGACGGCCCTCACCGGCCGGTTTGGTGCCGGTCGGCTCACCCTGGGGCGGTGCCGACGGCTCGACGGGGGATGCTCCCTCGCCGGGCGTCTCCGCCACGGGCGGGGGGGTCGCGGGCTGTTCGAGCTGGTCGGCGGGGACGGCCTCGTCCGGGGCCGGGGCCGCGACCGGCCCCCCCTCGGAGACCATCGAGGCGACAGCCTCGGTTTGGATCGGCTCGGTCGGCTCCGGGAGATGGGGCGGGGTGAGGCTCCCCTCGGCCACCGGTTCGTGAGCGGCGCCCTCCCCGCCAGGGGCGGGCGGCTCGGCCTCGTGCGGAGGCGGCTCGTCGTCCGGGGCACCGCCCACGATGGGAGGCAGCGTCTCGTCTCCCAGGGAGCTCGACGCATCAGTTGACGTTGGCTGGGCTTCCGTCACCGTGCTCGGGTCCGGCGGATGCACCACCTCGCCATTGGGCTGCGGCTCCGCGGCAGGCGGCCCCTCGGCGGGCGGGGTTGCATCCGGGCTCGATTCCGGTGCGGCCTCGGCCTGGACTTGCGGGCCGGCGGACTCGACCTCGGACGGGGCGGGGGCCAGCGCTCCGGATTCGGCCTGCTGGCTGAACTCCGTCCCCTCGGCGATGATCTCGGCGATCAGCTCCTCGGTCTCCCGGCAGGCGGTCCCGTTGCCGATGGCGACGACCCCGATCCCGTGCTTGCCGACCAGATCCTTGAGGACGATCTTGGCCTCGGACCGGCGGTTCTGCGGCGGATGGGGGTAGATCACGGTCTGGTCGAGGAGGCCCCCCTGGGGGTCCAGGACCGCGACCTTGCACCCGGTCCGCAGCCCCGGGTCGATGGCCAGCACCGGCTGGCGGGGAATCGGCGGCTGGAGGAGCAGGCTGCGGAGGTTGCGGGCGAAGACGTCCACGGCGTGGCGCTCGGCCGCCTCGGTGAGATCCCGGCGGACCTCCCGCTCCATGCTGGGCATGATCAGGCGATCCAGGGCGTCGATCGCCGCCCCCCGGAAGAGTTCGGCCTGCGGGTGGCCCTCGAGCGGGAGCTGGTGGAAGAAGGCGGCCTCGAGGTCGGGACGGGACACCTCGAAGCGGAGCTTGAGGGGGCCTTCCTTGTCGCCCCGATTGATCGCCAGGACCCGGTGCGGCGGGACCTGAGAGAGGGGCTCGGAGTAGTCGAAATAGTCGCGGTACTCGAGCCCCTGGCCCTCGGCGACCTCCCCCTTGCTGGTGACGACCTTGCCGGTCTTCCAGACGACCTTGCGGACGGCGTCGCGGACGGCCGCCATCTCGCTGATGGCCTCGGCGAGGATGTGCCCCACGCCCTCGAGCACCTTCTCGGGCGTCTCCAGCCCCTTCTCGGCGTTGACGAACTCGGCCGCGGCGGCGGGCAGGTCGGAGAGCGTCTCGTCCCGGTTCCAGACCCGAGCGGCCAGCGGCTCCAGGCCCTTCTCGCGGGCATCCGAGGCCTTCGTCCGCTTCTTCGGCTTGAAGGGGAGATACAGGTCCTCCAGCCGCTTCGGGTTCTCGGCCGCCCGGATCGCGGCGGCGAGCTCGTCGTTGAGCTTGCCCTGGGCCTCGATCGCCTTGAGGATCGTCGCCTTCCGCTCCGCGAGCTCTCGCAGACGCTGGACGCGAACCTGGATCTCGTGGATGACAACCTCGTTCAGATTGCCGGTCCGCTCCTTGCGGTAGCGAGTGATGAAGGGAACGGTGTTCCCTTCATCCAGCAACTGGACGACGCTTTCAACCTGAACCCGCCGAATTTGCAGATCCTGCGCGACTCTGCCCAGGTCAACCGAAATCGGGTTGTCCATCGAGACTTAACTCTGCACCAGGAGTGACGACGGAGACGCCCGGAGGCAGGTCGGGTCGGCTGATCCCCGCCGCGGGAGCGGCTCGCTCGCATGGGTCAGGGCGCACGATGTCGCCCCCACCTTGCATTAAGTGGGGACAATGTATAGGAACGATTCCCCCCTGTCAAGCACCCGGCGTTCGGCCCCGCCGTTCCCAAGGTCCTGGAATATCGTGGCTTGCGACCGGCAGGCGGGGTTCTGGGGAAAATAGGAAGGGGGATCGGAAGCCCTCGCTTCCGCCCCCTTCAGGTACGCGCCTTCAACAAAGCTGCGATCTCGACCCGGGCCGACGGGACGCCCAAGGGCGTCCCGCTCAGCCTCCCTTCCACCAGTTGAAGTAGAATGGGAACGGGTAGGGACCGGGGCCCGGCGCGATCGCATCGAAGTCATAAATGGGGACGTAGCTCCCCATCGAATAGTACATGCCGACCGGGCGGTAGGGATTGGTGACCGTCTGGAAGAAACGGAAGGGGCGGGGCCAGGGAAGGCTCGAGGAGTCCACCTTCCCGGAGCCGGGGCTGCCGTAGAAGAAGGGGTAGACGCTTTCCGTGTGGCGGGCCTTCCAGCCCATGCCGTAGAACCCCTGATCCTTGATGCCGTCCCTGTGCTTCACGAGCCCGCGGTCGGCATAGCGTGTGTTGTAGAAGTTGTCGCGAAGGGGATCCGGGGGCAGCTTCTCCTGGACCCCCGCGAAACGCATCATCAGGCCGCTACGCTCGCTCAGGTCCTGGAGATTGGGGGCCGGATACTGGGCCCGGGCCGTCGCGGGCAGGAGCCCGAGCAGCAGCCCTGCCAGAGTCGCCGCCCGCCGGAGCCGCCGCGCGGGGAGCACGACAGGTCCATCCGGGCGGCCCGCGACCGCGGATCGCACCACTTCCGTTCGCATGGATCGCTCCTCTTCTTGTGGATCGGCCATCCTGGCCCGCATTCCCGCTCACTCGCCCCGAACGTGAAGAGGCCCGGCGGGTGCCGGGCCTCCTGGACCGCGACAAACGTCCCTTCCTCTTAGATCGTCAAGGGACATCCGGATTCATTGGCGGGAACGCGAAGTAGTCGCGAGGTGACCTCGTCGTGACAATATAGGGGACATATCCGGGCCGGAGCGGCACCGGGCCACCGGGGCCGACGAAGTACTCGAACTTGTCGTGGTGGAAGAGGCCCAGGGCCGAACCGAGCAGGCCGTGCGCCTTGGAGGCCAGCCCCTTCAGGCAGTTGGCGCAGCCCTTGCCGCCGCAGAGGCCGCAGGTCCGACCGCAGAGGCCGCTGCCGCCGCACGAGCCGCAGCCCTTGCCGCCGCAGAGGCCGCAGAGCTTCTTGAGCAGGCCGCAGCCGCCGCAGGCATTGCAGCCGTTGCCGCCGCAGGCGTCGCACGCGGTGCCGATGCCGAACCCGCCGCAGCCGCCGCAGCCCCGCCCGCCGCAGAACTTGCAGTGCAGCTTGTTCAGCAGGTTGCCCAGGTGCGAGTGGATCCCGCCGACCTTGCAGCCCGGGTCGCCGCAGGCCGACTGGCCCGAGGGGGCCACCGTCTGGGACGTCGGGACCGGGGCCGGGGCCGCCGACTGGCCGGTCGCCGCGACCGTGGAGGCGTGGCACGGGGCGAAGTGCTTCTTGTGTCCCGAGCCGGTGACGGTCACCGGGTCGCCGCAGGCCAGGCCGTCGCCGCCCTTGCCGAAGAGGCCGCAGCCCTTGCCGCCGAGCCCGCTACCGCAGCCGTCGCCGTGGAAGAGCCCCTTGCCGAGGCAGAACCCGCAGCCGCCGGCGCCGTGGCCGGCGCCCGCACCGCAGCCCAGCCCGTGGCCACAGCCTCCATCGCCGCAGCCACCGTGGCCGTGGCCGTGGCCGTCGCCGTCGTGACCGTGGAAGAGCCCCGCGGCCTTGCCGAACAGGCCGTGGATCGGCCCGGTCACCGTGCCCAGGGCCTTGGCGGCCTCCGCGTGATAGTCCTTGGCATAGTGGCCATAGGGGACGGGCGGGGCGAAGTATTCGCCGCCCGTCGAGTAGTCATACGCCGGGACCTCGCGCGGCATCGTGTGCCAGCCGTCGCCCCTCGCCCGGCTGATGCCGAGCCCGAGGACGGCCGCCAGGGTGATCGCCAGGGGCACGCCTCGCCATTTTCCGAAACGCATGGTCAATCCCTTACCTGTACTTCCATGGATCCTCCTGGAGTGTCCGGAATCAAGCGAGCAAGCGGTGGGTGTGCCCGGGCTGTCCTGCGCACGGGCGACGCCATCTGCCCCGGCCGCGAGCAGGGTCGCGAGGGCGAGTCGGATCGCGGGGAGGAATGAGCAAGGCTGCCGTCCCGTCCCGTCGCGTCCGATCGCTCGCGCCGACGACGCCCCGGGACGCTCCCGATCCCCGTTCGCTCCACGGGGATCCTCGGTCCCTGCGTCCTCCGCGGCGCGGCCCCCGCCTGGCGCGGGGGCGGCCTTCGGTCCCTGATCTGGCCTCGACCTTGTGGATCGACCTCTTGCCGACGTCTTCTCGACCGAAATCGACGGCCGGCGCGCGAGGAAAGTCCGATCCCCCGCGCCAGGCGAGAGGACCGGACTTTTCCGAAAATCGAATCGACTCGAATGGGAGCGGCGAACCGATGCCGCCCGCTCCCGATCCGATTCCGCTCAGTGCCCCTTGCCCTTGCCGTAGACCATCTCCGCCGGCAGGTCGCTGACGGACTGGCCCGCCGGGTCGTAGGTGATGGCCGCGTGGGCCTCCCGCGCCTTGTCGCCGCGGGCCGCCCGCCTGGCCTGGATGTCATGCCGCAGCCCGCTGACGCCGATCAGGTGGCCGATGACGTGCGGCCTGCCCGTGGACGCGCCGTCGATGCCCGTCTGGGCCGCCGGGATGCTCGAGGTCTTGACGGCCGGGTCGTACGGGCTGGAGCCCGAGCCCGGACGCGTGCCGAGCGCCGCGGTCTGCGGCCCGGCCGGCCGATAGGGCATCGCCGACCGGGAGACGCCCACGGGTGACGGGCCGGCGTCGGCCATCGCGGACGGATTCATCTCGCCGGGGCCGACCACGGCATGGCCGGGGGCATTCGCGCTCGCCATCGCCGGGCCGCCGACGCTGGCGTGGCCCGCCGGGTAATTCTCCACGATCGTCACCGGGCCGGACACGACCGTGCCCGCCTCGCAGGCCGCGCACGGGACGCCGGGCTGGCCGTGCGAGTGCACCACCTGGCCGGGGATCGCACCGGCCGGCAGGACCGCCGGGGGCGGGGGGACGTCCACGCCGTCCCGCTTCTTCGCGCGGGCCCGCTGGCATTCGACGCAGTATCGCGATCCGAACAGGCCCTTGTGCTGATGCTTGGGCGCCTGGACGACGGCCGTGACGACCTCGCCGCCGGCCGCCACCGGATCATCGGCCGCCTTCGCCATCGACGGTGCCACCAGCGCCAGGCCGCAGAGGCCCAGGCCAATTCGAGCGAGGGTACGCATACGGGGAACTCCTTTCCCAGGCTCGCGCCTTGCGCGCCGCCGGCATCCACGGGCGGTGCGACCGAACCGAACCGGAAGATCCATGCGGATTCCATCGGGAACGCGGGCGCTGCTCCTGTCACGACGATCGCCGCTGGCGGCTGGATGTCCTTCCCCACCGCCCGTCGAAGATCCTCGGCCAGGACACCGGAACCGGCCCGACCGTCGCGAAACGCCCGCGCCGGAGGACCGGACCTCCCGATACATCCCCTATGATCGGCATCACCCGAGGGCCGCTTGCGTCAAACTTCTCCCTCGAGCGTTTCGGCGGGTGCCGGCCCCTTGAGGAAAATCAATGCGTGAGGGTGGTTTTCCGGCCACGACGATGGAAAACCTCGAGCTCCTGGCTGATCCAGTATGCCTCGTCCGCCATCGCGCCACGCCCGACGGCCTCCTGCATGGCCTCCAGCATCCAGTGCCTGGTTGATCCCCCCGGCGGGAATAGCTCTTGGCGCGCGACCAAGAGATCCCACTTGATCAGGGAGAACGCCTCGGACGGTGACATCCCGTCGCCATCTGAAAGCCAATCGCGGATTTCAGGAAGTAGTTGCCGAAGGGCCTGGTCCGGCAGGAGCTTGATGAAGGACTTGTAATCGGGCGCCGGATCGCGCGGGCTCAAGGTCGCCAGAAAGAGGGATACTCTTGTTCCCCCGCCTTCGCGAGGGTTCCTACGGGTGGATCCCGATGACTCTGCATCGATCTCCATCAGCGTCCTGAACAGAGACAGGAGCGTTTTCCTTGGATAACTCCGTAGCAGTCGCACCAGGACCGGGCGGCGGATAGCCTGGTCTCGAGACCGCCACCTCGAGGCCAGAGCGGAGATGAGTTCAGCCCGATCGACCTCACATTCCGATCCACACACCGACTCAAGCGTATCCAGGTAGCTCACCAAGAATTCGGCGACGGTCCCGCGGAGCCAAGGGTCCGACTCGTGCAAGACGCGGAAGAGCGTTGGATGGCTGCCCCTTCGGGAGACTCTCCGAGCCTCACTGCGGCGATCAAGGAGTGATTCGCTGTGCCCGAGTGCCTTCACCATGATCCGCGCCTCGTCACGGGTGGTCGGGGCCTTCGCGGCCTCGAAGAGCACGGAGAGGGCTTTCGGCTGTGCCAGCCCGATCGCCACCAGGGCCTCGTAGGCGATGGTCCGCACCCGCGGGTCCGGATCATGGATCGCCCCGCGGAGGGCCTCCGCAACCTCCACTCGCGGGCTCGCCGACTTCCGAAGCATGGTTGCGACTTCGCGCCGAATGGCGAAGTCGGGATCGCGCAGGCCCAGGCACTCCGCGTCGACAACCGGATCGGAATGCGGGTCCGTCGCGGCCAGGGCCCGGTGGGCGCTCATCCGCACGGCTGGATCGGGTTCGCTCGCGAGGCGGCGGACGACCATCGGGACGAGAGCCGGCCGCCGCGCGACGTTCACGGCATGCACCGCCTGAAGGCGGACGCGAGCCTCCGCATCGCCAAGGGCCGATTCCAGCGCCCCATCCCCCTCGGGTGTGCCGGCGACCGCCAGCACGAGCAGGGCACGAGCCCGGACATGATCGGGCTGCCCTCGAACCAGGCGCAAGGCCGCCGGGACCGCCGGTGACGCGCCGGTTCCCAACCCGACCAGGACGTCCGCGGCGGCCTCGCAGACCCCCTCGTCGCGGTCGTCGAGGCGATCCCCAAGGGCGACGGCCATGGGTGATGCCTCTTCTCCGGAAAGCCGCAATTGGCGAAGGCCCAGCACGGCGTCGCGGCGCGTGTCGGCATCGGGACTTTGGAGGGCCAGGAGGAGTGCCCCCAGGTTCTCGGCCTTCGGGCGTCCTCTCGTGAATTCGATCGCGAACGCTGCCGCGATCGCGATCAGGGCGACGACCTGCAGGACGCGGATCGCGAGTCTCACGGAAGGCATACCGGGACCGTCCTCGGAGGAGGGAGCGGGCACCGCCCCAAGGGCGTGTCGGGCATCTCGTCTCGATCGAACCCCGATCTCAGCCGAACAACTCCGGCACGAACTTGCCGCCATCGACGACCTTGATGGGCCGGCCGATCGGCGTGTCGACCTCCTTCGTTGCGTTCACGCCCAGGCCGTGGCAGAACGAGGCCATCAGGTCGGGGACGCTCACGGGCCGGTCCTTGACCTCGGTCCCGTCCGGGTTCGACGCCCCGATGACCTGCCCGCCGCGGACGCCGCCGCCGGCCAGGGCGACGTTGAAGACCCGGGGGAAGTGGTCGCGGCCGGCGTTCGCGTTGATCTTCGGCGTCCGGCCGAACTCGCCCATCCAGATTACCAGGGTCTTGCCGAGCATCCCGCGCTCCTTCAGGTCGCGGATCAGCGTCGCGAAGGCGGGATCCACCTGGCCGGCCAGGGTCTTGACCCGGTTGTTGACCTCCTGGTGCGTATCCCAGCCATTCGAGCGGACCTCCACGAAGGTCACGCCCGTCTCCACCAGGCGGCGGGCCAGCAGGCACCCCTGGCCGAAGGCGGTCCGGCCGTAGGCATCCCGCAGGGCGGGACTCTCCTGATCGAGGTTGAACGCCTTCATCTCCGGCGACAGCACCATCCGCGCCGTCTGCGTGTAGACCGCCCGGTGGTCCCGCACGCGATCGGCGCCGCCGTTGGTGCCGAAGCCGGCGGTCTCGAGATGATTGAGCAGGCCGAGCCGCCGCTTGAAGCGGTCGGTGGCCACCCTCGGCTGGGTGTTGTCCGGCGGTCGTTCCGCGTTCTGGATCACGAACGGCTCGAGTGACGCCCCAAGGAACCCGGCCCCGGCGGTTGCCCCGCCGATGCTGACGATGTGAGGCAGGTCGAACTTGCTCTCGCCGAGCTCCGCGGCGATCGAGCAGCCGATGTGCGGGTGCTTGAGGGTGGCCGAGGGGACGTAACCGGTGTGGAGCTGATAGGTCGCCCGCTGATGGTTCGCCTCCTTGTTGGTCATCGAGCGGACGAGCGCGATCTCCTTCATGACCTTCGCGGTCTGGCCCCAGCCTTCGGCGATCGAGATCCCCGGCACCGAGGTCTCGATGGCCTTGGTGGCGCCGCCGTGCTCGGTGCCCGGCTTGGGGTCGAAGGTCTCGAGCTGGCTCGGGCCGCCGCCCATCCAGAGGAGGATGCAGGCCATCTGCCGCTTCCGCAGCTCATCCGCCTTCAGGACCATCAGGTCCGTGAAGGTCGCGGGGAGCACGCCCGAACCCGCGCCGGCGGCGAGGCCGGCAATCCCCCAGCTCATCGTCCGGATGAAGCCGCGGCGGCTCACCACGCCCTGGCCGTTCATCCCCACCTTCACGATGCTCGACTCGTCCGTCATGTCTGACTCCCGTGGTCTGGTGCTTCCGGATCGTAGACGCTCACCGCCGCGAGATGAACTCGGTGCTGTTGACGAGGGCCCAGTTGATGTCCTCGAACGCCTCGGCGCGGTTGCCGACCCGGCCGATATAGGCGGAGCAGGTCTCCACCTCCTTCGCGTTCGGCTGCCGCGAGAGCGTGCGCAGGTAGAGCCGGTTGAGGGCCTCGCGATCGCTCGAGGACGACGCCAGGATCTCCGCCAGGACGGTCCCCGGCCGGGCCTGCGTGCGGGCCTGGACGAGCGGCCCGTTCATCAGGAAGAGGGCCTGGGGGATGGTCCCGAGGATCTCGTCCGGGCTGGCCGAGGGGTCCATCGCGAAGAGGGCACCGAACAGGGCGCGGGGGCCGCCGGCACGGACCTGCTTGTTGGCGCCCTTGCCCTGGATCGGGGCGCCGCCGAGCCCCGTCGCCTGGGCGAGCTGCGCCGGGTTCTTCACCTTCGCCACCGGCGTCTTGCCGTCGGCACCCTTGGCGGCCTTCCCCTTCTTCCCGTCCGCGGGGAGGGGCGCCGGCCGAAGGTCCTCGGGCAGTCCCAGCGCCTGGACCAGCGAATCGGCGATCTGGTCCGGCCGGAGCCGGCTCGGGCAGGCGGCGGCGAACGACGCCTTGCCCGCCGGGTTGGCCGTCGAGCGGACCCGACGCTGGTAGGCCTCGGTGTTGGTGATCGTCCGCAGCAGCCAGCGGACGTCATAGCCCCCCTTCTGCCACTGGTCCGCGAGCGTCTCCACGACCTCCTTCGCCTTCGGGGTCCGCTCGGGCCCGATGTCATCGACCAGGTCATAGAACGAGTCGCCCATGAGCACGAACCAGATCCGGTTGACGAAGGCCCGGGCGAACCAGGGGTTGTCCTGGCCCGTGATGTACGAGGCCCCGAGCACCCGCCGGCCGGGGGCGTCGAGCGTCTCCGGGAGGCTGGAGACCTCCTTGGTGGAGGACGCCAGGAAGAACCTCGGCGCCACGGGTATCTGCTTCTTGGGGTCGGCGAGATCGGGCATCGCGTACCGGGCGCGAGGGACGGCCTCCACGCTGAAGACCGGCAGTTGCCCGGCCATGCCGCGCTCGACGTTGCGGGCTCGCGTGCCGGAGAAGAAGGCGGCCAGCTCGTGGAACTGCTGCCGCTTCCAGGAGTCGGTCTTGTGGTCGTGGCATTCGGCACACTGGATCTGGACGCCCAGGAAGAGCCTGGAGACCTCGCCGGCCATCTCCACGGGCTTGGCCTCGCTGGCGAGCGAGAAGGCCACGGCGCCGTTCTCGTCCACCCGGCCGGTCGCCGTGATCATCGCGGTGACGATCTCGTCCCAGGGCCGGTTCTTGCGGAACTGCGCCTCCAGCCATTCCTCGAGCAGGTCGTAGCGGACCTGACCGGGGTTCTGGTTCGTCGCGTGGAACCGGATCGTATCCCGCCAGTAGCGGGCCCAGTTCTGGGCCATGCCGGGGCTCTCGAGCAGGGCGTCGATGAGCTTCGCCCTCTTGTCCTTGGCGCGATCGTTCACGAAGACGGCCACCTGCTCGGGAGTCGGCGGCGAACCGGCCAGGTCGAGGTGGATCCGCCGGACGAACTCCACGTCGCTGGTCGGCGGCGCGGGCTCAACCTTCGGGCTCTTCTCCCTGAGGAACCTCGCCAGCATGGCGTCGAGCTGCGCCGGCGTCAGCGTCGGCGGCGTGACCGTCCTCGCCGGCCGCTTCGGCATCGGGGTCTTCGCCGCCTGCCGCTTCGAGTCGGCCGCGTCCTTTCGGACGGCCCCATTCAGATCGCGCAGGGCCTTGAGCAATTCCCGCGATTCGCCCGCGCCGGACTTCGCCGGCGTTGCGGCCGGCTCATCCTTCATGGCTTGCTCGCCGTCCGTGTCCCGTGACATTTCCGACTGCCCGGGGGCAGGGGGCGTGGGCTTATTCGAGTCCTGATGGGCGTGGACCGCCCCGCCGACGAACTCGATCGCGAGGCCGATCGTCACGACTCGCAGGAAACCCACCCAACCCCGCCGATCGCCTCGACTCTCACTCATGGATCGATCCCCCCGCCGCGACTCCATCTCGTCCCCTGCCAGCTCGTTTCCGAGTGTTCACTCCATTGAACCCCAGGTTTCGCCCGAGGTATCACCGTTCGCTGAAGACTGTTGCTTCGGAAACAACCGAAGGTCAGTTATGCGGAGCTTAGCCCATAGTTTTTTGCTTGACTTGCTTCTCCGATACGCTAACTCTGATATTCATCCTCATTTCAACGATTTCGGTCAAAATCTGTTGCCCCATTTCTCGACGACAGGCAAGGACCGCCTCTCTTTAAGGACCTGCACATGGGCGCTACCAGCCTCCTGTCCATCGTGTTCTGCCTTGCCTCGGTCATCTGCATCGTCGGAGGGCCGCCAGGAGCCGTGCGAGGCCAGAGTCCCCATGATTACTCGGCTTCGAAGATCACAATCGAGCCGGATTTCCAGATGCGCCCACGAGAGCCCAGGCGAGTCGTGATCAAGGGTCAGAATCTAGAGAAATGCAGCTTCGTTGTTGTGACCTTCCGAGAAGAACGCCCGACATTCGTCGCCTTCGATGTGAAAAAGCCCGCCCAGTCAACGGAGGTCACCGCCATCCTTTCCTCCACGAGACCCCTAACACCTGAAAGACTCCTGGAATCGCCCGGGAAATCGCTGACGGAGGACCAGAAACTCCGTAAAGTGACGATCTGGCTACTGGATAAGAACTGGGAAGTCATTGCGGTCAAGGAAGGCCCGGATACTCTCGCGGCCCCTAAGGCCCTGCTCGCCGTAACCGGTCCCGGTGATATTGGAACTCCGATCACACCGACTCCCCTGCCTCCGAAGTCAAACCCCTATGCTCCTACCGCACCATAAGAGACAGCCCCTCCCGTCGCGGCGACGGACGGAGCCTGCGCCCCTTTTCCCTAATCCCTCGTCAGCGGACGGAGGGCCGGCCGAGCTGTTCGCTCCAGGATGAGTAGGCGGCGAACCGCTCGCGATCGGTCGCGAGCGGTTCGCCGCCCTTCTCGCAGAGCATAGCGATCGCGCGGGTGACCCAGGTTCGAGCACCAGAAACGTCGTCGCGGGCCTTTGCCACCCTCGCCAGATTGAAGAGCGAACGACCCGTCTCGCGTCGGGCTCTCCGGCGTGTCGATGCCTCAGCCTCGGATCCCTCGAGCAGAGTGGAGACCGCGGAGAGCGCGGTCAGGGCGTCCTCGTCAGCTCTGCGCGATTCACCTCCGTCAAGCCGCCAGTCAGCCCTGTCGTTAAGTCCCGCGGCCAGGGCCAGCGCATATCCCTCATGCCAAGGGGCAAGCTCCGCCAGGTCCGTAAGGAGCGTGATGGCTTCCCGAAAATCCGCGTCGCAAGAATCGCGGTGCCTGATCGACGCGCTTTCCAGGCGGGCGCGTTGATGCAGCATCTCCGCGAGGAAGAACCGGGCATCGACGCTCGGGTTAGGCGGGGAGTCCAGGTTTCTCAACTCGGGGATCATCTCGTTGATCTCCTTCTCCAGTCCGGGAGGAGGCTCTGGCCCGGGCGAGCTTTCCGCCATTCCCAGGATGGCCAGGGATCGCTGGCCCCAATTCTCTGGATTTTTGGGATGAATCCCCGCCAGGATCTCCACGGCGCGACTGTACTCCTCAAAGGCGTCGGCCCGTGAGTCGACGTCCGCCTTGAAGGCGCCGCGATAGACGCAAACATTGGCGTCGTACATGGCCACCGTCGACGGGTCAACGGGCGATTTCCGGATGACCTCCAACAACTTCCCCGCACGGTCCAGGAGCGAACCCGCCTCCTGTGACCGACCTGCCATCCTGGAAGTCTCCGCCTGGTCACACATAAAAACAAGCTTATAAATATCGAGTATCGCCGTTTCGTTCGCCGGACCAGCGGGCCGCTTCTGCTCGACGAGCGACAGGCCGCGAGAATACTGGTCCTGGGCCCCGTCGAGATCCCGCGCCACTCTCAAGAGGGCGCCGGCTCCATGGTGGACGTCGGCGACGGGCAGCACCAGGTTCGGATCCTCCTTCATCCGGTGGAGGAGTTGATCAGCCTGATCAGCGTAGAGACGCGCCATTCGGCCTTGCAGATCCCTCGCCTGTGGAGCATTCGATTTAGCCATCGTCTTCATGGACACCCGGACGTAATCGCTCAGCAAGGCTTTGTACGCATCGAGCAGCATCGAATAATCAACGAGTCGAAGCGAAAAAACGCCTCCGGTCAGTACCAGCAGGAGCCCGGCGACCATCGCCGTCGCGAGGACGCGATGGCGGTGCACGCTCCGGTAGAAACGGGCCGAGATCGGATCGTGTGCGGACACGCGTTCGCCGGCGAGCCAGCTCTCCACGTCGTCGGCCAGCTCCTTCACGGAGGCATAGCGATCGGAGGGCTTCGCGGCCATCGCCCTGAGGCAGATGGCCTCGAGCACGCGGGGGACCCGCGAATTAAGGCGGCGGGGCGGGGGGAAGTCGGCCCGTCGAATCCGCTCGAGCATCACACCGGGCGCGTCGGGGCAGTCCGCCCGCGGCGGATACGGGGCCGTCCCCGCGAGCAAATGATAGAGCGTGGCCCCCAGGCCGAAGACGTCGCTGGATGCCGTGGCCCTGCCCTCCGCCTGTTCCGGAGCCATGTACTGGGGAGTCCCCTGGACGACGCCCTCCGCCTGAGGCATCGTGACCTCGCCGGACCAGACGTCTTCCGGGCCGCCATCGCCCTCGTGCTCGGGGTCCAGCAGGGTCGCCAGCCCCCAGTCGGCGACGAGGGTCTCGCCGAACTTGTAATGATCGCGGAGCAGGACGTTGTGCGGCTTGACGTCCCGATGGATGACCCCGCGGCTGTGGGCGTAGTCGATCGCCCGGCAGGCAGCGACGAACTGGCCCAGGAGCCTCCGCAGGGCGCGGTTCCGCTCCGCCGGCGATCGCGGACCGCCGTCGCCGTGGAACGCCCGGATCTCATCGAGCAGGGTCGGACCGTCGATGAACCGCATGACGTAATAGGGACGCCCGTCATCCAGGCGGCCACGGGCGTAGGCCGGGACGATTGCCGGGTGCTCGAGCCGGCCCGTGATCTTGGCCTCCCGCTCGAGGCGAGCCTCCAGGGTCGCGTCGGACCCGAACCGCGGGCGGACCTGTTTCAAGGCCACGATCCGCCCGAATTGCTCGTCGACCGCCCTGAACACGGCGCCCTGGCCCCCTTCTCGAGGCACGGGATCGACGATCCGGAATCGGTGCGCGCCGTTCTCCCGTTCGCCCTCGGGGACGCAAAGCGTCGAGACGGCGGCCCGAAGCTCGGGATCGTCAATCGCGGCGAGCATGGCGCGCACCGAGGGGGGCAGGCCGATCGCCGTCAGGCCGCGGAGCGGGTCGTCGTCATGAAGCCTGAGGTGGTCTACGACGAGCCGGTCGAGCAGGCTTGCCCCGTCGGGGCGGATGGCTTGTCGCCCCAGCAAGACTTCCCCGATAGGCCGACGTTTGGCCCGGACCCACTCGCCGATCGCGGACTCCAGATCGGCCCGGGAGACCAGCCCCAGGCCCAGGGCGAGGGCCCCGTAGTGGAGGGCGATGCGCGGATCGGGCGTGGCCGCGAAGGCCCCGCGGATCGCCGGCTCGTGGCCGGGGAACCGCGTGAGGTATTCCTGTTCCCGGGGCGTCTCACCACGGCGCCGGCGATACGTCAGCTCCAGGGCGATCAGGTCGCCGAGGAGCTCGGCCCGTTCGTCTTCCGGGACCTCACCCAGCACGTCCTCGATCCGGGGGTAGCCTCCGGCCTGCAGCGACTGCTCGAAGCGATCGTAGACCGTGTCCTCGCCGCGGCCTCCGGGCGGCGAGCCCGTACCGCCGTCGGTCGTGGGGAGGCCATGCCGTCCCGTCGGATCGAGCGTGGATTCCTCTCCGTCATGCGACATGATCCCACCTCGTCCAGGTCTCGCGGATCTTGCGAAGGTCCCGCTCCACGGTGGCCTCGGAGAGCGACAGGTCCCGAGCGATCTCGTTGTTGCAGAAGCCCTCGAGCTTGAGCCGGGCCACCCGCCGCCGCCGGCCGTCGAGCGCCTCCAGGAACTCCGTCCAGAGGGCATCGACGACCGCGGGGTCGGGCGACGAGCCGAGGACGGCATCGAGATCCTCGTTGTCGAGATCGCCCAGGTCCGAGAACGCCACTTCCGGCCGTCGCGACCGCCGCCGCATCCGCTTGATGACCTTGCGGATCGTCAGCACGAAGAGGAGCCCCCAGAGCCCATCGCGATCCTTCAGGTCCGGGAACCGGCCCTCCCGGACGCGGAGGACGAACGTCGCCATGGCGCTCCCGGCGGCGCTCTCGGCGTCCAGCGGCGCACCCCGCGAGTGAACATATCCGGAAGCCAGGCTGACCATCCGCCCGTAGTAGGCGTCCCAGAGCGCCTCCGCCGCCGCCGCGTCGCGATTCTTGAGGTCGTCGAGCAATCGGGTCAAAGACGACTCGTGATCCATGGGCTCCCCCTGGAGCGAGGCGGTCCGGCCCGCGGGCGGACGATCCGGCGGAGAAATGCGGTTGGATTCTATCCCACCCCGATTGCCGGATTCCAGCCTCATACCCCGCCCCGACGCGCGGGGTCCAGGACGCCTCATCCTCACACCAGGGCGGGCGCGGGCGATCCCCCCCTTGGCTCTCACGATTCCTGAGATTCGATGAGGGATCGGGGCACGCCCAGGCCATCTGACTGATGGCGGGATTCTCGACCCATGCCGCGGCGAGCCATCGCGACGCCGTGCCCCCTTCATCGCGAGAGGACACCATCGATGTTTCGGACGAAGCCGAGCGAGCGGGAGACTGGATACCCGGGAGCAGGTTGCGGCGCGCTCCGCGGGCGGAGGAGCCGACCCTGGCTCGCATGCCTCGCAGCGACGTGGCTCCTCGCCGCCCCCTTCGAGGGCCGCGCGGGTGGGCCACCCCGACCTCCCAGGACGACCTGGGGTGGCTGGCCCGGCTGGGGCTGGGGATGGGGCTCCGGCTGGCCGTTCTGGGGCACCTGGACCGCGGAAACGCCGGAGAGCGCGATGCTCCACGGCCTCGCCGATGCGGCCTCGGGGATGGGCGACCTGGCCCGCGGGACCGGGAGCCTGCTCCACGACGGGGCCATCGCGGAGTCGATCCATGCCGACACGGCGATGCGAGTCAACCAGTATGCGTGGAATTGCTACCTCGAGCAGGTGCGGAGGCGCGGGGACCACCTCGAGCGACGGAAGCTCCGATGCGACCGAGCCCGGGCGCTGATCGAGGATCGGCTGCTCTTTCATCCCGAGATTCGAGACATCGATTCGGGCGACGCCCCCAATGCGCTCATCCGCTATCTCACCGGCCCCGAGGTCAGTCCCTCGGCCCTCCGAGCCCTGGCCCTGCCGTTGCCCCGTGCGGTCGGCGATCCGATGCCGCTCATCCTGAATCGCGCCCACAACGTGATCATCGCCCCCGGCCGCCTTCGGGTGAGCCATCGCTGGCCAGGGTACCTCCTCGATCCGAGCTTCGCCCGGCAGCGGCAAGCCGTCGAGCGCCTCGTGGACGACAGCCTGGCGCGGGCTGCCGGCGGTATGCCGCTGTCGGCCGCGACGACAGCGCTCGATCAGGCCGTGGCGTCACTGCGAGACCAGGTCGGACGGAGCCTCTCGTCCGGAACAGCCCGGGAGCGGGACCACGCCGGTTCGTTCCTGGAAGGGCTCGCCGCCGCATCCCGAATGCTCCGAGAACCCGATGCGGTGGAGATCATCCGCTACGTGCACGGTCATCCCGCGACAACCACGGCGGACGTCGTGCAGCTCATGTCGCGGTTCCATCTCCAGCTCGCCCCCGCGGTCAGCCCCGAGGAGCAGGATCTCTACAGGGAGCTTCATCTCGTCCTCGTGAATCAGCGATCGCGCCTCCTCGGCGACCAAGCTCGCCGGTCCGCCAGACCGATCCGGAACCTCCGCATGGCGGAGCCGGCTCCTCGGCTCGCGGGGCGCTGAGTCGCCTCGCATTCGAACCGCCCGCGCCAGGCCGCGTGACGATTGCCCCTCCCCCAAGAACCCGACCAACCGACCCGGAGAACGCATGATGTGGTCCAATACTTCGAAGGTCACGAACGGGCACGACTTCCATGACCGCACGGTGGCCCGTGGGGAGGGAGCCCCGCAGCTTACGCCCGCCCACCCGCCCGCCTCGGCGGAGAGCTTTCATCGACCATCGCCGCTCCGCAAGCAGCTCATCGAGCGGACCCTGATCATCCGCCTCGGCGCCGAGCTTCACCTCGGCGACATCGCCGCGAGCGAGGCCCTCGCCGAGTTGCAACGTCTCCTGGACACACCCGGCAACCCGCGATTCCTGCTGAACTTCGAGGCCGTCCGATACCTTTCGAGCGAGATGCTGAGCGTGCTGGCTCTTTTCTGCCGCGAGGTCCTGGGACGCGGCGGCAGGGTCCTGGCCTGCGGCCTGGACCCGCTGACGCGCGACATCCTTCACCTCAGCAGGCTGGAGCAGGTCCTCGACATCTGCTCCGACGAGGCCGAGGCCCTCGGCCTCTTGCTCCGATAAGGCGCCGGCAAGGCAGGATCTGCATCCGTCCGAATCTCAGGCCAGGATCGCGGGATCGGCCCTCTGGTGTGACCTCGCATGCCTGGCCCAGGGTCGAGAGGGACGATCGTTGGGGACGGGTCGAGCGATGAGCCTGTTTCATCGCGATCGGCCCCGTCCTTCACATCACCCCCGCGAGCCGATCCGCAGGCTCGCCTCCGCGGGCGCTTCGTCATGGAGCGCCGACCGGATCCGCCAGCCGTTCCCCTCGCGGTCGAGGCCGAATGGGCCGTGACCGAACGGATCGGCCACCGCGCGAAAGGCGGGCTCTCCGTCGCGGACGAGCGTGATGCCGGCACGGAGCAGGGCGCGGTTGACGGTCATCCGATCGACCAGCCGCCGGATGTTCCTGGCGATCCCCGCGAAGCTCGCCGCGATCGGGTGGACCTCGCGTTCCTTCGCGGCGAACTCGTCGAGCGATGCGTGCCAGGACGGGTGGGGCAGGTCGCTACGACGGGCGAGTTCCTCGATGGCCGGAGTCGTCGCTTCGAGATGCACAAGCACCTTCGCTCGATCGCCGCCGGCCAGCCGCAGGAGCGGTCCCGACTCCTTCTCGTCCCATCCGGCGTCGGCCCAGTCGGCGACGTCGAATACCGGCTTGCCCGTCGCGAGCCTGGCACGGAGCGGCGCCAGCATGAAGCGCGCTTCGGGCCCGATGGACGCCGAGGCCGGCGCAGCCGCGGGGAAGGCGTCGAGTCGTTTCACGAGGTCGTCCAGGCCGAGACGTCCCAGCGCGGGCAGGATCTCGCCCAGGGTTTCGATCACGTAGAATTCGCCGCCGCACTCCAGTAGCCGTGCAAACTGGACGCCCGCCTCGCCGAGCCGGCGGGCCAGCGTCCAGCCGGCGAAGAGATCGTCGAGGGCATCCGCCGTGCGACCCGCCGCCATGTGCCGCCGGGCGGAGAGACACGCGACGCGGATGACCTGGGTATGAATGACGTCGACTTGGCCCCGATTCAATTGCTCCGAGCTGGTGATCGCTCGATCGCGCCAACTGCATCGGTCGATGCCGGCCGCCGCGCGCAGGCGACCAAGCACCGAGTCCGCTCGTCGGATCAGGTCCACGATGCGCGGGTCGTCGAGGGGCGCGGTCCTGGACTCGCGGAGCCGGCGGCGGTCGTCGTCACCCAGGGCCCTTACCCAGTCCACGGCCCGGGAATACTCCTCGGCCGCGTCCCGATCTTCGACGCGCTGGCGAGGATAAACGAGCGGCACGAATCGCCCCAGCCAGCGGCTCAGGGGAGCCGCCAGGGAGGACCGGAGCAAGTCACGGCGGAGCATTCGTCCTCCCCAGGCTCGAGTCCTCGGCGTTCGTCCCGCTGGCGCCGCCCGAGCGGCCGACTTGTTCCACGATTCGAGACGCGCCACATTATACCTCGGCGGAACGTCCCGCATGCCCGGCGTCGGCGAGATTGCATCAATCCTTCACGAGAAGTAGCCTGAAGTCGGCCGGCCCCAAACGGCCCAGATGGAGGGAGGTTCAACTCATGAAGGACGACCGGACGACGGACCTCGTCCCGGCGACGCCGGAGTACGTGCTCGACGTGATTCGCGACTCGCATCGGCAGCAGTGCCGGTTTGATCCCGAGGCCGATCCGAGTGTCGCGCTGACGTTCGAGACCACGGTCGCCGAATGGCGAGACGCGTGCGACCTGGTCGACTGGCGAAGGCTCGGCCGTGCGCTCGACCAGGAGTGGCGGCTGGGACGCCCGGACGCGTCCTGGCGAGCTGTCCTGGAACCCGCCCGATCGCAGACGCTCCGGGACGTCTGCGAGTTCATTGCGACCGGGGCCTCGCGACCGGTCATCAGGCCGTTGACGACCCTGGGCCGCTCCTGCCGACCGGCAGGGGCCTTCCTCGCGATCCGTTCCCTGCTCCGCGAGGCGGGGACCGACGTGGATCAGGTCTCCCCCTCGACGCCCCTCCACGACTACACCCGCCGGCATCCCGCCGTCTTCCTCGGCCCGATCTCTCGCCTGGCCCCGAACACACTCCCGGCAGTCGGAGTGAGCATGCCCTGGTACGAGGCGTCTTCCTTTGCCATCCCCTGCATCGGCTTGCTTCTCCTGATCGCGGGGCTCTTCCTCGGCCCAGGATGGACGATCGCCGGCGTCGTCGTGTTTCTGGTCGGATGGGCCGGGAGCTGGCTCACGGCCGGGTTGCCGCCCGAGCGAGTCGAGTTCGGCGACCTCCGGACCTTCCGGGACCTCGCCCGTTGTCTGGCCGAAAGCGGGGACGGACAGGAGGGCGGACATGAAACGCATCGGGCCGTTTCTTGAACTCAACGTCTACGTCTGTGCTTTCCTGGCCGCGTACAGCGCGGTCCGCGAGGATCGGTCACTGACCGGGAAGGAGAAGACCGTCGTCTCGCTGTTCGCTCTCATCCCGGCGTACGTGCCGTTCTACACACTCCGGCACCTCCTGCCGGCGCGTTGCCCCGACTGCGGGACGAGGTCCCTGGATCACGCCAGGCCGTATCATCCTCCCGTCCCCGTCCAGGAACAGACTCGATGGTGCAGGTTGTGTAACCGCTCATTCCGGGGCCCCCCGGATGAGGGGGAGACGAGAGGCTTGTCCGTTACGGACTCCAGCTTCGTGAAGTCTCCGGTCGCACCTGCTGACAGCGACACGAAGCCTTCCTTTATTCCGGAGGGAAATCCCCCTCATCGATCAGTTCCCGGCGAAACTCCACGCGGTAGTCCAGATTGAGCTTGAGCACCTGGATCGTCGCCCGGCCGGCCGGCGTCAATCCCACGAGTCGTGGACCATCCCAGCGGAAATGGCGGGACCATTTGTGCCGTCGAGGATTGAAGAGCGGAACGATCTTACGTGACTTCGGATCGATCCCGGCTATGTTCGGGCCCTTGTGACGATTGCACGCGAAACAGCATAAGCAGGTATTACCACCTGTCGTCGATCCTCCATGGTGCTCCGCGATGATGTGGTCGATCTCAAACGGAAGCCTGTCTCGCAACTGTGGAACACAGCAGTATTCGCACCGGCCGCCCGCCCGACGCCAGACGAGTTCCTCCAGGGCGCGTTCCATGTGTGCTCGATCCGTCAGCGAGGATCCCCTTGGCCCTTGCGGAACTCGTTCAGTGATCGCCGAGCCTTCGACTGGATGATGTTCAGCAAATGGCCGACGAGCTCATATCGTCCCGCTTCGGCGTCCTCTTCCGTGGTGAGAGTCCCGGCTCTCGCCCTGGCGGACAGCTCGCGCATGCGGTCCTTGTCAACCTGGTCAAAATCGAGGGCCAGCAGTTCCCTCGCCGCCTCAGGAGAAAATGTTGGTCCATCGGGCCTGAAGACTCGCTTGAGGATCGAAGCCTCATTTGCGTCAACAAGAGTCCTGCTCATCTCGATTTCTCCTGAAATCATAGACGCCCTCAATCCTAGCAGTGCTGGTCTGGGAAAGCCATCGAACCATAACGGAGGTGGTCGACCCGCCCAATCCTGAAAGAGCCAGGCCGTGCCCCGCGAGTCATGCCGGAGCCAGCCCCAGCGTCTTCTGATCCGTGGCTGAGGGCTCGGCCGTCACGCCTTTCTCCTCCCACGGGATCAGGTGGAAATCCTCGACGAAGAGGACATACAGCACCGGCACCACGACCTTGGTGACGAGCGTCGCCAGCAGGAGCCCGACGATCTGGACGTAGCAGAGCGGCTCCCAGAGCGGGCCGCCGCGGATGACCAGGGGGACCAGGCCGCCGACGGTGGCGAGCACCGTCACGAGGACCGGGCGAAGTCGCACGAGGGCGGCGTCGATGACCGCCCGCCGGAGGGGCTCGCCGCGCTCGTGGGCCTCC
This sequence comes from Aquisphaera insulae, assembly GCF_011064615.1. Lineage (GTDB taxonomy): Bacteria > Planctomycetota > Planctomycetia > Isosphaerales > Isosphaeraceae > Aquisphaera > Aquisphaera insulae. Next base: position 125,668 of record NZ_JAALJH010000003.1, read on the forward strand.
TCGATGTACTCGAAGAGCACGATCACGTGGCTGATCACCACGCCGGCCAGTGAGGAGAGTCCGAGGAGGGCGAAGAACCCGAGCGGGACGTCGAACAGGAGCAGGCCCATCAGGCCGCCGACCATCCCGAAAGGGACGGCGGCGAAGACCACCAGCGGCTTCGTCACGCTATTGAACTGCAGGACGAGCGCGACGTAGATCGACAGGATCGACACGATCATCGCGACTCGCATCGAGGCGAACCCCTTGGCCTGCTCCTCCTTCTCGCCGCCGAACGAGACCCGGTAGCCGGCCGGCCACGACGGCGTCACCGCGGCGAGTCGCTTCTCCAGGTGCTCGACGATCCGGCTGGGCAGGAAACCCGGCGCGGCGTCGCACTTGACGGTCAGGCACCGCTCGTGATCGCGGCGGGCGATCTTCGGCGCGGCGGCCTCGGCGCGGAAGGCGGCGATCTGGTCGAGCGGCACCCGCGAACCCTCGGTGGCCGGGACGCTCAAGGTGCTCAGGTCGGTCACGCGGCTCCGCTCGTCGGGCCGGAGGCGGAGGACGACCGGGATTAATCGGTCGCGTTCGCGGATCGTCGTTGCGGTCGAACCGGAGACGGCGCCGTGGACCACGGTCGCGGCCGCCTCGTTGGTCACGCCCGCCGCGTTGGCGCGGTCGGGGTCGATCTTCAGGCCGAGGCGGAAGATCTCCGGGTCCCAGTCATCCTGGACGTCGGTGGCGCCGGGATGCTCTCGCATCAGGTCCTTGACCTGCTCGCCCAGGCGGCGGATCGTGGCCAGGTCGGGGCCGGTTAGGCGGACCTGGACGGGGATGCCGATCGGCGGGCCGGTCTCGAGCTGGTTCACCCGGACGCGGGCCGACGCGATCCGCGGCGGCAGCTCGCGGCCCAGCTTCTCCGCGAGCTTGCCCGTGCGGTGGCGATCCTTCGCATGCACCATGATCTGGGCGTATCGCGGCGCCGGCTGCTCCGGGACGACGGAGAGCCAGAATCGCGGCCCCCCCGCGCCGAGGAAGGTGGTGTAGGACTCGACCTCGTCGCCGACCAGGGCGTCGATCTCGGCGATCGCGTGCATCGCCTCCTCCTTGGTCTGCCGGATCGGCGAGCCTTCGGCCAGGAAGAGGTCCACGGTGAAGACGTTGTGCAGGTCCTTGGGGAAGAAGCTGGAGCCGATCAGCGGGATCAGGCTGGCGCCCCCGGCCAGGACGATCAGGCAGACGGCCAGCGAGGTCCACTTGTACTCCATGCAGACCTCGGAGAAGCCGTTGTACAGCCGAGCGAACCGCGAGCCCTTGCCGCCGTCCGCGAGCCCGGCCTCGAGCCCGAGCTGGCCCCGCAGCATGATCCGGCCGAGCATCGGCACGAACGTCATGGAGACGATCCGGCTGGCCACCAGCGAGGCCGTCACGACGACCGGCAGGGAGTAGATGAACTCGCCGACCACGCCCGTCACCAGCAGGAGCGGCAGGAAGGCCACGCAGTTGGTGATCGTCGCATAGAGGATCGCGCGGGCGAGCTTCTGGGGGCCCAGCCAGGCGGCCACGTCCCGGGGTGCGCCGTGGGCCATCTCCCGGTTGATCGCGTCGCCGGCCACCACCGGGTCGTCGACGAGCAGCCCCAGCGCGATGATCAGCGCGGCGATCGAGACCTGCTGGAGGTCGATCCCGACCGCGGCGCAGGCCCCCAGGGTCATCGCCAGAGTGATCGGGATCGAGAGCGCCACGAGCAGGGCGCTCCGCCACTCCATGAACAGCAGCGCGACCACGACCACGATGACCACGGCCTCGATCAGGCAGTCGTCGAACTCGTGGATCTTCCGTTCCACCCGCTCGGCCTCATCGCTGGTCCGCTCGACCCGGAGGTCGGCGGGGAGGACGCCCCGGAGGGACTCGAGCGCCGCGTCGACGTCGCGCGAGAAGTCCGCGATGTGCGTCCCCTTGACGTGGCGGACGGCCAGCGTGACTGCCCGGGTCGTGATGAGCGGGGCCGGCCGATCGGCGCCCGCACCGGGCTCCCCCTTCACGCTCCGGAAGTTGAGGGCTCGCGGCGGGTCCTCGTAGCCGCGGACGATCTCGGCGAGGTCGCGGAGATAGACGGGATAGCCGTCCTTGCCGTCGACGACGATGTCCGCGAGATCCGCGTGGCCCAGCAGCTTGCCGGTCGGCTTGACCACGAGCGAGCCCCGGCTGAGCTCGACCTCGCCGCCGGGTACGTCGAGGTTCCGGGCGGCGAGGAGGCGGCCGAGCGTCTGCATGTCCAGGCCCGAAGCGCCGAGCCGACGGCCGCTCAGGTAGAGGTAGACGGCCTCCTCGACGACGCCGAGCAGCTCGATCTTGCCCACGCGGGGCGACTGGCGGAGCCGGTCCTGGATCCGGTCGGCGAAGCGGTGGAGCTGCTCGTAGGAGTAGCGGGCGACCCCGCCGGGCTCGTCGCGGACCGCCCGCCGCAGCGCGGCCGGCAGGTCGTCGAGCGACTCGACGATGGCGGGGGGCCAGATGTCGGGATGGCCCAGGCCGGCGGCGAGCGTCTCCGCCTTCCATCGCGTGAGCTCCGCGTCGAGCCTCCCCCGATCGACGCCCGGCGCCAGGCGGACGTCGATGGCCCCCGCGCCGAGCATGCCGACGAATCGACCGTCCTCGGCGATCTTCCGTCCGGCCAGGTCGCGAAGGAACGCCCGGCCAAGACGCTCCACCAGCGATGGATCGAGGCCGGCCGGGTGGACGAGCACGACGCTGGCCCTGCGGTCGCGGAGCCCCTCGGGCCGAGCGGTCCGGACCTCGGCCAGCCGACGGGCGACGGCCTCGGCGTGGCGGTCGATCTCGAAGTCCGGGACCGGCGGGCTGGAGAGCGTCAGCATCAGGGCGACGGTGTCGCCGAAGTCCTTGTCGAGCCTCGGCCGGAGCGGGACGCCGCCCACGGTCGGCAGGTCGGACATCGCGGCGAGCTTGCCCTCGAGATCGTGCCAGACCTCCTGGGCATCCTTCGTGGAGTCGTAGAGGTCCACGAAGACGACGGAAAGGTCCTGGCGGCTGACCGAACGGACGTGCTCGACGGCCGGGTTCTCCGCCAGGCGCTTCTCGACCTTGCGCGACAGCTCGAGCTCGACCTCCTGGGCCGAGGCCCCCGGATAGGACGTCAGCACGACGCCGCTGCGGATCTGAATCAGGGGATCCTGGCGCTGCGGCATGGCGGTGTAGGCGTAGGCACCCCAGGCCAGGGTCGCGACCAGGAGGGTCCAGGCGATCGGCCCCCGGTAGACGAAGAACTGGGCCACGGTGAGGCGGTCGCCGTGGGAAGGGCGGGCGTGATCGGGGGCGGGGGCGGGGGCGGGCTCCATGCCTTCCACGGGGCTACTCCTCCACCACGACGGCGCGGCCGTCGGTCAGCCGGTGGACGCCGGCGATCACCACCCGGTCCCCGGTCGCGAGGACCTGGCTCGAGCCGGACGTCGGGGCGGCGGAGATGACCGCCCTGTCGTCGATGACGTCCTCGATCGTCGCCTGTCGGCGGCGGACGACCCGGCCGTTCGGCTCATCCACGACGACGAACGCGTCGCAGCCGGGACCGGCCGTCCTCGGCACGAGCGCCGCCAGGGGGAGGAGCGGGGCGATCGACTCTCGGCCAAGGTGGACCGTGGCGATCATCCCGGGTCGTAGCCCCCGGGGTTCGTCGACGCGGATCTCGACCGAATACGTCCGCGTCCTGGGGTCGGCCGCCGAACCGATCTTGTAGACAACGCCGCGGAATCGCTCCTCGGGGAGGGCGTCGCTGGTGACCTCCGTGGGGGCACCGAGCCTGATCCGGCCGACTAGCGTGTCGGGCACGCCGAAGGCGATGACCACGCTCGACAGGTCATGGACGACGAACGCCGGCTGCCCCGCGGCCACTCGCTGGCCGAGGTCCACCGACCGCGACGCGACCGTCGCCCGCTCGAAAGGGGAGACCAGCGAGCAATAGGACAGGTTCGCCTCGGCCTGATCGAGCGCAATCCGGGCCGACTGCACCTCGCGACGGGCCACCGCGACCGCCGCACGCGCGGAGGCATCCCGGGCGCGGGCCGTGTCCATTTCCGAGGCCGTGGCCGAGGCCCGCTTGAGGAGCCGCTCCGCACGGTCGCATTCGACCCGGGCGAGCCCCGCCTCCGCATCCGCCTGGTCGCGTTTCGCCTCGGCCGCCGCCAGCCGTTCCGCCGCCATGTCCCGATCGCGGCGGTGGTCCCGCGCATCGAGCTTCGCCAGCGGGGTCCCCCGCGGGATCACGTCGCCTTCGTGCAGCGTGTGAGTCCGCCCGTCCGGCCCGGCCACCTCCCGCAACGAATCGACCGTCCCGGCCACCCGGAACGACAACTCAGCCCGCTGGACCTCCTTAACCGCCGCGTGGTAATTCAGTCCCGCCTCCAGCCGTTCCGGCCTGAGGACCGCCACCCGGACCGTCGCTGGCTGCTCCGCGCCGGGCTTCTCCGCCCGCGCCGCCACGCGATCCGCCACCCAACCTCGTCCCCAGACGGCCAGGCCCGCAAACGCAAACAAGAGCAAGATCCGAATCGTCGCTTTCCGACGATCCGTAGGTCGCGAAGACAAAAAAACGCCTCGTGGCGCAGCAAGGCCGAGCGAGGACACGGTCGCCATTTCGAAGTCCCTCCCGGGAACCGGGGTTCTACGGACCGTCGATTTCCGACGATTCGTAGGTCAAGAATAAGGGGGGGACCGACAGGAGTCAAGCCGTGGCGGCCTCGGACCAGGAAAGAGGATGCCTAAGGTGCTACTTCGACGAGGGATGTGATCGCCTTGATGGCCGGTTCGTCGGCGAAGGCATGCTCATAGATTCGGAGATAAGTGGATGGATAGTCCCATTCAGCCTGGAGGGGCTTCCAGCCGTAGCCGTCGAGCAGGACGTGGATGCTGGAGCGGAGGATGGCGAGCGGCGTCGCCGACAGGAGGCCTTCGAGCATCCGGCCGTGATTGACCCTCAGGTTGTGGGAGCCGAGGACCATCGCGAGCATCGCGAAGGTGAGGTCACCCGAGGTGAGCGGGGAGGGCAGGGCGAGGTCGCCGGCGGCGATGGCCTCATCGACGACCCCGCGGATCCAGCCCATGACACAATCGTCCTGTCGCTCCATGGCCTCGCGGCGGGCGGCGGAGGCCCGGTTCTCCAGGTCGGCCATCTTGATGATCTGCTCGGACCGGAAGGAATGGGGGTGCTTGATGGTGAACAGCTCGTCGGCGACCCCGAGGGCGCAGAGCCGCTCGCGAGGCCGGCCCTGGAACGTGAGGGCCCTGGTGAAGAGGGCCAGCCGGTGTTCGGTGCTCTGGATCAAAAGCGCGGCGACGAGGTCCTCCTTGGTGGCGAAGTGCTGATAGACCGTCCACTTGGAGTACTCGGTCGCCTCCGCCACCCGGTCCATCGTCAGCCCGGCATACCCCTGCTCGATGAGGATCTTCCGCGCCACGTCCAGGAGCATCAGCTCCCGCTGCTGAACCTCGCGCTGTTTCCGGGTGAGCGTGCTCATGCCGTTATTATGCGGGCGGTTCGGAGGGGTTGTCGAGTTGGGGGGGTGAGGAAAAACCAGCCGGGCGGGGCTGAAGTCTCGCTTAGGCGTTTCGCTTTGGTACGATTAGTGACGGCGATGCGCTTAGAATGACTTGGTGATCGGAACAAGTCGAAGAGGAGTGGCAATGGCAATCCCCAAGTGCAGATTCTTCGCTCATGCACGCCGAGTTGATGAAACCGACGAACTAACACACCAAGCCTGCCTTGCGGTCAACGCTGACCGCGCAGAATCGGAAGCTCTGTTCGGAAACCAAACAATACATCATATTATTCAATATATAAAATAATGATTAGAAACGCACTCGAGAACCGCCACCTGGCCGGACTTGCTCGTCGCTATCGCCTGCCTCGCACATCACACCCCCGCAAACTCACCAAAAGGCTCCATGGGCAATTGATCCGTTAATTTCCAACATTCATGCAATCACGTATATCAGATAATATGAGCCCGAGGCAACAAGCCCTAACTCACATGATGGAGAACTCTGATGGCCGACAAGATTCTGCCCAATGACAAACCTGAACCCGTCACGGATCCCGCCCCGGGCACTCCCACGCCACGCGACCCAAGAATGCCCACCAAGAAGCTCTACAGAGATTACAAGCTAGTCCGCGCGGGGATCGAGCACGAGAACAACCTCTTGAATCACCGCTTCACTTGGCTATTTGCCACCCACACGTTTCTATTTGCCGCCCTGGGGTTCATTTGGACTCGGACTTACGAATCTCCTGGGGAAGTCTCCGGTATTTTTCGGATGGGATTTCTCCAAATGACAATATCTCACACCCCGCCCGTCAATCATCATGACAAAATCGAGATTCTCGTGATGTATGGCCTGATATGCATTCTTGGTATATTGTTTTGTTTATACATAGGGAGGTCAATCTATCTAGCTGGAAAGCAGATTGATTATCTGGAAATGTGGTGGCTTCTCCAATACGCAAATTCGGGCTTACCAACAGAGGACGAGACCGCCCAGGGAACGACGAGCGGGCACACACCACAGGCCACCACCAGATCAATCATTGACAAATTGTTCAAGACAAATTGTATTAAATCAATCGAACAAACGCGATCGCGAACACGCGCGGAATTCTATTTGAGCAATTATGATTTCATGAGACATGCTCTGGACACCAAATACCCGCCGATCAACGGCATATTTAGGTGTGAGATATTTCAACTAAGCCACCTGCCGATTATTTTAGGTGTTTTTTGGACATTTTGTTTCCTTTTAGTGGCGGTTTTTGGCTTCAGATCGCTTCTTTAACTTGATTGCGAGCATGGCTGGTGTAGGATGGCGAATCTTCGAATTCGAAATCAGCCATCCTTGGTTGGATTGACCTTTGAGAAGTGAACCGGTCGACGCGATCTCTGCTAACCACTTTCTCGAGTCGGACAGACCCTAGCTACTTGGCAATCCGCAATCCCCGCGTGCGAATCTCCCCTGGGGGTTTCTCTCCACATCTTGGCTGGTGCGGAGGGGGGCAGACCTTTCGAATTATCAAGAGCTGCCTGAAATCGCAGGGAGATGCGCAGAAATGGACCAGGCTAGATCTACCCAGCTTTTCACACGGGGATTGCTCTTCGAGGCCGTCCAGTCCCTGCGTCTTTTCCCGGACTCCAAGACGTTTCCCGACATGGTCCCGCGTAAGTTCGATCTCACGGAGGAGAACACGGAGGAGATCCTGGAGGGATTCGCGAAGATCTGCGAGGAGTCGTTCCTCAATCCGATCGAGAGATTCGCAGCAGGACTCGCGACAACAACTCGCGGAGAACACGCCGGCCGACTCGACCGGTTCGGAGGGTCGAGGGGGCTCGGCGAATCCCTCGCCAGTTTCCGCAGCCGCCTGAAGGATTTCGTCGACGACCACTTCCAGAAACTCCCCACGCGGACGGCGAGGTTCTCGAAGTTCGAGCTTCCAGGCCTGACCCTGGAAGCGTACATCGACGCCGAATGGGATGCCCTGAGGCGAGACCCCGCGTCGATGCCTCCGGCGGCCTTCCAGGGGACGCTCATGAAGCTGGATTACCCCTACGTCGTGGCGGGGGGGCGGTTCGACGAGGTCTTCTACTGGGACGCGTACTTCACCGCCGAGGGGCTAGCCCTGTCCAAGCACGTCGACCTCGTCAAGGACATCGTCCGGAACCAGACACTGATGATCCGACGCCTCGGGTTCATCCCCAACGGCAGCCGGACGTACTTCGCCACGCGGTCACAGGCCCCGTTCTATCACGCGATGCTCGACCTGCTCGCCCGCCACGGAGAGACCGAGTTCGTGGAGCAGGCCCGCGTGCCGGACGGGCAGGGGGGCTCGATCGGGCTCGTCGAGATGCTGGAGGACGAGCATAAGTTCTGGATGGATCAGGTGGGCACCTTTCAGGGCCGCGTCGTCACGCTCGAGAACGGTCTCGTCCTCAACCGCTACTGGGATCACTTCCGGGACGAGTCCGCCCATCCTCGCGTCCAGCCCCGACCCGAAGCGTATTACGAGGACATCGCCACGTTCACCCGCTCGGGTCTGAAGACGGATCAAGAGGCTGAAACCCTCTATCGCCACCTCCGCGCCTCGGCCGAATCGGGCTGGGACTTTTGCAGCCGATGGTTCCGGCCGATCCCGGATGACCAGGGAGTCATTCGCCGCGAACTTCACACGATCCGCACGACCGAGATCTTGCCCGTCGACCTCAACGCCCTCCTGTTCGCCATGGAGACGAGCCTCCACCGATGGACCGGAAAGCCGGAGTACAAACAGGTCGCGGAGCGCCGGAAACGGGCGATCATCGAGACCTTCTGGAACGAGGAACACGGCTGGTTCTTCGACTACTCCCGCGAAGACAGGGCCCAGACCGATGTCTGGAGCCTGGCCGGCGCCTATCCGCTGTTCGCAAAGCTCCTGGACCCGGAAGACCCGGCGGACAAGACGAGGCTGGGCCGCATGATCGCGACCCTCCGTGACAGCGACCGGTTCCTGAAGGAAGGCGGCGTCGTCAGCACCTTGCTGGAGACGGGCGAACAGTGGGACTCGCCCAACGGCTGGGCCCCCCTCCAGTGGGTCGTCATCCGGGGACTCCTGAACTACGGCGAACGGGACCTCGCCCGGGAGATCGCCCGGCGGTTCGTCGCCTGCGTGGGGATCACCTACGAGCGGCACGGCCGAATCATGGAGAAGTACAACGTCTGCGACCCCGCTGTCATCGCCGGAGGGGGAGAATACGCCGTCCAGGACGGGTTCGGCTGGACGAACGGGGTCGTCAAGGCCCTGATCCACGAGTTCCGCCGGGAGTGGAACGAAGACCCCATGATGAAGGGCCTCATGGAATAGATCGCAGCGTTCAAACACTCCCCGCCATGTCCGACTCCGTGCTCGCCGCCGGGAACCCGGCGGCGATGTGGTCGACGGCGCGGGCGAGGGCGGATTCGGGGTCGCCGTGGGCGGCGACGACGCGGGCGGCGGCACGGGCGGAGGGGCGGCCGTGGGGCATCGCGACGCCCAGGCCCGCCCAGGAGAGCATCGAGACGTCGTTGTTGCCGTCGCCGAAGGCGAGCACCGCTTCCCGCGGGATGCCCGCCGACGTCGCGACGGCCGCGACGCCGTCGGCCTTGTGGGCCTCGGCGGCGGTCAGCTCCAGGCTCCAGTCATCGGTGATCATCGCGTAGACCCGCGGGTCGCGGCGGGCGGACAGCTCGGCGAAATCCGCCGCGATCCGCGCGGGGACGGCCGACCAGGTCACCTTCTCCGCCGGTTGGTTCGACAAGGTCCGCAGGTCGGCGACCGTCACGTGGTCGTTCCCGGTCGCCTGCCGGTAGGCGTCCACCCAGTGGGTCTCAGCCTGGACGAAGATGCCGCCTTCCAGCCAGAGCATCACGGTATGGCCCCGGTCCAGGCCCTCGGCCACGAGCGAGGCGGCGACCTCCGGGGCGAGCCAGGCGCGATGGAGGACCTCGCCGGTCCTCGGGTGCTCGACCCGGGCCCCGTGGCTGCTCACGACATAATCGTCCAGCCCGAGCTCCTCGCAGTAGGGCAGCATGTTGGCATGCCGGCGGCCCGAGGCCAGGATCACCCGGCAGCCCAGGTCCTGGAGCCGCTTCACCGCGCGGCGATTGGCGCGGCCGATCCGCTTGTCCGGGCCGACGAGCGTGTCGTCGATGTCGATCGCCGCCAGTGCGTAGGGGAATGTGCTTCTCACCATGGGTCTCTCCTCGGTCCGTTAGAGCCAGATTCGATTCCGCCTGCGGGAGAGGGATCGCCCCCTCGACGGCCGGTCCACTCAGGAAGTCAGGGCAGGGGCCGGGATGGCCCCGCGATCCTCGCCGCGGCCGAGCGTGGCGCCCGCGGCGATCGCGATCGCCAGGCCGAAGGCCACCACCAGGAGCAGGGCGACCGGCAGCCCCATCGCCTCGGAGAGCACGCCGATCACGGGCGGGCCGGCGAGGAAGCCGAGGTAGCCGATCGTCGAGACCGACGCGATCGCGCCGCCGGGGTCGGCCCCGCTCCCGGCCGAGCGGAAGATCACCGGCACGGCATTGGCCAGCCCGACGCCGACCATCGCGAAGCCGATCATCGCCGCCGGCAACGTTCGTCCGGCGAGCGCCAGACCCAGGCCGATCGCCACCAGCAGGCCGCCGCCGCGGAGCACCGCCGCGGGCCCAAGCCGCTGGGTCAGCCGATCGCCCAGGAACCGCGCGAGCGTCATGGCGGTCATGTAGGACGTGAACCCGACCGCGGCCGACGCGGCCGACACCCCCAACGTCCCCGCGAGATAGACCGCCGACCAGTCCGCCACCGAGCCCTCGCAGAACAGTCCCAGGAACGCCAGCAGCCCCAGCGGCAGGAGCCGGCCCTTCGGCCAGATCGATGCCCCGCGAGGCGACCCGTCCGGAGCCGCGGCCTCGGCATCGTCGCCCGTCCGCAGGTGAGGAGCCGAGGCGATCGTCAGCGCGAGCAGGACCACGCTCGCCAGTCCCATCGTCAGCAGCGGCGGAGAACCGAGCCGCAGGGCGACTGCGGCCCCCCCGGCCCCCGCGAGCGAACCGAGGCTCCAGCAGCCGTGGCAGCTCGACAGGATCGGCCTGGCCGCCTCGCGCTCGACCCCGACCGCCTGGGCGTTGGCGGAGACGTCGATCGTCCCCTTGATGGCCCCATAGAGGAACGCGGCGGCGGTGAACAGCGGGAGCCCTCCCCCGACCACGACCGCCAGGGCGATCAGCGGGACGATCATCGCATAGAGGAAGGCCGCGACCAGGAGCACTCGCCGACTCCCGTGGCGAGGGATCAGGCGACCGGCGACGGGCATCGCCACCAGGCTTCCGATCACCATCGCGAAGAGCGGCACACTCAGCCCGCCGTCGCTCAGCCTGAGCGAGTCCTTGAAGGTCGGCAGGTGCGCCGCCCACGGCCCGAAACCCAGCCCGTCCACCGCGAACATCGCAAGCACGGCCCACCTCGACCGCTCGAGGCTCGACTCTCCCGGTTTCTCGCGAGCCGTCCGAAGCCATGGGAACGACATCATGTCCACCTTTCCAAAACCTGCACGATACCGCCTGAACCTTCCCGTTCCAGCGGAATCATAGGATACAGCCCCTTTGAATCAAGAGATTTCGTGAAATTTCACGCAATCCACAAGAGGGATGCTGCAATCTCGTGCAGAAACGATTAAGCTCCGGGCATCACCGGGAGGCCTCTCCATGCTGACCGCCGAACGTAAGCGATGGCTGCTGGACGTGTTGAAGACCGAGGGGAAGCTCCTCGCCTCGGACCTGAGTAAACGGCTAGGGGTGTCCGAGGACACGGTCCGCCGGGATCTCCGGGAGCTGGACAAGGCGGGACTCTTGCAGCGGGTGCACGGCGGGGCCTTGCCGCGGTCGCCGACGTCGATCGAGTACGCCGAACGCGAGAAGGAATCCGCCGAGGCGAAGGGGGAGATCGGGGAGGCGGCGGCCCGCCTCCTGAAGCCCGGGGAGGTGGTGGTGATCGACGGCGGGACGACGCCGCTGGCGGTGGCTGAACGATTGCCGGCCGACCTGGCGCTCACCGTGGTCACCCATAGCTTGCCGGCGGTCGAGGTGCTCTCCGCGCATCCGAGCGCGGAATGCGTCGTCGTGGGCGGGCGGCTCATCAAGCGGTATCGGGCGACGGTGGGGATCGCCGCGGTGGACGCTTACCGGATGATCCGCCCGGACGCGTGCGTGATGGGGGCCGCCGGCGTCCACCCCGCGGCGGGGGTGACGATCTATGACGGCGAGGAAGCCGAGGTGAAGCGAGCGATGGTCGAGCACGCCAGCCGCGTGATCGTCGTCGTGGCGGGGGAGAAGCTGGGGACCGTCGCCCCCTACCTCTTGATCCCCGCAAGCCGGATCACCCACCTGGTCACCGATCCGAGCGCGTCGCCGGAGGTGATGCAGTCGCTCCGCGAGCTGGGCGTGGAGATCGTGGTGGCCTGAGCGGAGTTCAGCCGGCGAGGGCCAGGGCCGCCAGGAAGGCGACCAGCGAGCTGACGATGGCCAGCATCCCGGCGGGCATCACCTTGCGGGTCTGCATGAAGCGCCGGCCGAACACGTAAACGAGTGCGACCGCCACGAAGAGGCCCAACCCCAGCCCCAGGACCGGGGAGGCGAAGGAGAGAGCCACGCCAAGGGCCGTGAGCGCGGCGCTCGCCAGCCCGGCGATCAGGGACGGCTTGCTGCCGGCCTTCACGTAGCCCATGACCCCGCCGACGGCGAGGAGTACGGCATAGATTCCCAGGACGATCTGGATCGCGAGCGGAGTGATCATGGTGCGAGACTCTTGATGGGACGGATCTCGCAATCACTCTAGGGGCGGCGCCGGCGGGCGTCAATCGGCGGGCGCATAAAGACGCGGAACGGGAATCGAGCGAGGTCACGGCCCGTCCTGCCTGGTCGGGTCGTCACCCACGATCGTCCCGTTCCGCACTTTACGCGTCGCAGCCCGAGCGGTCGGCCATGCGGCGCGGATCGCCCCGGATCCCGGATCCTCGGGGCGACGACGCCGCAGGCTCGAAGCCGCTTATCCGTTGCCGGGCGGCGGGGGCGGGGGCGTGTTGCCGCCGGCCGGAGGAGCACCGCCCGGGGCCGGAGCGGCACCGGCCGGAGGGGCGCCGCCGGCGGGGACGGTCGGACCGCCCGGGATGCCCGGCGCGGGAGGCGCAGGGGCCGGGTTCATCGAGCTCGGGTCGGCACCGAAGGAACCCGCGTTCGTGTCAGTCGGACGACCCTGGAGATTCTGGAGCCGCGGGATGGTCCCCGCGCCCACCGTCGGGGAACTCGTCTCCGGCGCCGGGGGCTCAATCCCCATGGCCCGCATCCGGGCCCGCTGGGTCGCGGCCTGGGTGTTGGCCCAGGGGAACTCCGGACCGGCGGGGAAGTACTGGACGTCGTCGTGCATGTACTTGCCCGAAGGCAACGTCATGCCCGCGTATTCCACCTGGCAGCCGACCGAGGGCAAGATTCCGCCCATCGCCAGCGCCGACCAGAGCGCCAGCCGGCGGCTGCCGGCGCCTCGCGGCGATTTCCTGCGGGGCAACCCCATCGTTTCCACCCTCCTTGGCATCTCCGACGGCCCGCCCACCCATCCTGAGTGGGAGGATCCACCGCCGTGGAAAGTCCTGATCCTGTTCCCGCCCAACCGGATGCGATGGCTAAGTCCGGGAGGCCCGGCCCGTCCACGCGACGGCCAGCCCCCCCGCCGCATGGTGCGGTCGTCGGGCTTCTTGCTTGGTTACCAGATCGGCCGGATCGCCGGCCTGAGAACAGTCAATCCTCGCGTTTCCGCAATTTGGGTCGTGCGGGCTGGCGCGATCTCCCTTCAAGTATCGGCGGCCGATCCGCCAACCTGAATCCGGCCCCGCGGCATCCGGTCTGAGGAAGCCGCCGATTCACGACTTCGATATAATCGCCCTCCGGGCCAGGCACGAGATTCGACATCACGCCCCCAAGCACTCACCCCATGAGAATCGACAAGTTCGTCTCCGAGCGATACGGCCTGTCCCGGAGGGCCGCGACGGAGGCTGTCCGGAAGGGACAGGTGGATCTGGAAGGCTCCCGCTGCCTGGATCCCGGCCGGGAGGTTGGGCCCGACTCGCAGGTCGCCTTCGACGTCAACCGCCCGCGATTCGGCGGCGACGACCGCCACCTCTCCGTCCTCTATGAGGATCCCGAGCTCCTGATCGTCGACAAGCCGGCCGGGCTTCTCAGCCAGCCGACCCAGGAACGCGAGAAGGACACGCTCCTCGAGCGTGTCGGCCGCTATCTGATGAAGAAGCGTGGGAAGTCGCGCCCGTTCGTCGGCATCGTCCACCGGCTGGATCGCGACACCACGGGCACGATCCTGGTGGCCACGTCCCCCCAGGTCCTTCGCCCCCTGCAGGCGATGTTTCGCGCCCACACCGTCCGGCGGACTTACCTGGCGGTGGTCGAGGGGGCGTTCCTCACGCCCTCCGGGACGATCGACCTGCCGCTCACCGAGGACCGGGGCGACGGCCGCCGGGGCGTTGCCAGGGGCCGCGACCCCTCGCGAGGGATCTCGGCGGTGACCCACTATGAGGTGGTGGAAACTTTCGGCACGGTCGCCAGCCTGATCTCCTGCCGGCTCGAGACCGGGCGGACGCACCAGGTCCGGATCCACCTCGCCGAGATCGGCCATCCGGTCGTGGCCGATCCGGTCTATCGCGATCGGAGCCTGCCGAAATTCCCCGCCCCCTTCGGACGCCAGGCGCTGCACGCGACCTCGCTGGAGCTCGTCCATCCGTCCCTCGGGACGGCGATCCGCGCGGAGGCTCCGCTGCCGGCGGACCTGGGCGGACTGCTCGGTACGCTCCGCGAGCGATACGGCAACCCGTCCTGATCGCCGATCCGCCCTCGTTTCGAAGCGAACCGGCCCCGGCCGATCCTTGCGGGTCGTCCGGGGCCGGGAGAGAGATCGGGCGGCCGGGAAGGTTCCGCCCGATCGGATTTTCGTGGCGATCAGGCCCGGTCGGAGTCTCCCGCCAGGAGGACCTGGTCGAGGAGAGTGCCGGCCGAGGTCCGCTGCGAGCTGCTGCTCCCGTAGATCTTGCCGCCCGAGACGCTGCTGTTGAGGTCGGTCAGGATCGACAGGATGGTCGAGCCGGAGTACGTCGACGCGCCCAGGCCCTGGGTCGTGACGGCGAACCCGTAGAACATGCCCGTGACGCCGCCGAGGCTGGAGGTGGTGGCGTAGACCGACAGGGCCAGCGACATGGCCTTGGCTTCGAGCTTGTCGCCGCTGGCGCCGTAGAGCGACTGGAACCGGCTGGCGACATACGAGTTGGACTTGCCGCTCAGGTTGCACGACGAGCCCGAGCCGTAGAGCTTCGGGAAGGTCGTGGCGAGCCAGGTGCCCAGGCCCGTGGAGCTCGAGCTGCCGCCGAAGGCCTTGATCAGCGCCTGGCCCGTCGCACCGTTCCACCAGTCGATGCTCTCCGTCGTCCGCAGGCCGACCGTGTTGCCCGAGACGAGCTTGAGCCCGAAGTTGCCGCCGGCGACCGTCGAGCCGGCCGTCACCTTCACGCTGGCCAGATCGGTCGAGGTCTTCGTCTGCCCGGCCGGCGTCACCATCCGCACCCGGTAGGTGCCGGGGGCGAGGTTGCCGAACTGGTAGCTGCCGTCGGGGTGCGTGAACGTCGCGTACTCGCCGGCGTCGAACTTGCCGTTGTTGTTGGTGTCCAGGTAGACCTTGACCGGCCCGACGCCCTGCTCGCCGCTGTCGAGCTTGCCGTCGCAATCCGCGTCGCGGAAGACCGTACCGGTGATCACGCCCGGGTTCGATAGCGGCGCGGTGGCGCACGAATCGCCATTGTCGGCCGAGATCAACCGGCCCTGCGGCGTGTAGAAGTCGTTCGCATCGTAATTGCACGCGCTGCCGCCGAGGGTCTCGATCACGCAGCCGACGACGAAGTCGACCTGGAAGTAGCTGTTCGGGTTCACCACCGTCAGCGTGTACGTCCCGGTGGAGAAGAGCCCGCCGTCCACGTCATACACCTTCTGCTGGTAGGCATGCGACGCGACGAAGGAGGAATCCGGCGCCGTGTACGAGACCAGGTTCACGGGCAGGTTGACCACGCCCGGCGCGACCGTGAACGTGATCTGCACCAGGTCCCCGGCGCTCGTGTTGCCGCGGAGATCGCCGTAGGTCGTGGTCCCGTTCACCAGCACGGTGAAGTTCGAGATCCCGTCCGTCGTGGCCGTGAGCCCGAAGTTGACCTTCGAAGCCTTCCCATTGGACGCCAGCGTGATCGTCGCCGGGTTGGCCGTGGACTGCCGGAACGAGAGCGGGATGACCTCGCGAACCTTGTACGATCCGGCTGCGAGGCCCGTGAACGTGTAGTTCCCGTTCGAGTCGGTCGTGGTCGAGGTCTCTCCGGCGTCGAGCTGGCCATTGCCGTTGGCGTCCAGGTAGACCGTCACGCCGGACCGCCCCATCTCCGTCGAGTCGATGGTGGCGTTGGCGTTGCAGTCGTACCAGACCGTGCCGCAGATGCTGGCCGTGGCGGGCAGCAACTCGCCGAAGTTGTTGTTGATCCCGTTCGTGCCCGCGACCAGCGCCGCCGTCGTCAGCACGTCGTTGCCCGTCGTCCCCCCCTGGCTCCCGATCGCGTCCTTACCATCCAGGTACGCGGACGGCTGAGTCTCCTTGATCACGTACGAGCCGGGAACCAGGTTCGTGAACTCGTAGTAGCCGCTCGCATTGGTCGTCGCCGTACCCAGCACCGTCGTCCCCGTGCTGTCGTACAGCTTCACCGTCACGCCGCTAATCGGCGCCTCGCCCGTCTCCTTCACGCCGTTGTTGTTGGCGTCGGCGTAGACGTAGCCCGACAGCTTCGCCGGCAGTAACTCGCCGAAGTTGTTGTTGATCCCGTTCGTGCCCGCGACCAGCGCCGCCGTCGTCAGCACGTCGTTGCCCGGCGTCCCGCCCTGGCTACCGATCGCGTCCAGCCCGTCCAGGTAGCCCGACGGCTGCGCCTCCTTGATCACGTACGAGCCGGGCAGCAGGTTCGGGAACTCGTAGTAGCCGTTCGCGTCCGTCGTCGCCGTACCCAGCACCGTCGTCCCGTCGCTCGCGTACAGCGTCACCCCCGTGCCCGGGATCGGTGCCTCGCCCGTCTCCTTCACGCCGTTGTTGTTGGCGTCGGCGTAGACGTAGCCCGACAGCTTCGCCGGCAGCAGCTCGCCGAAGTTGTTGTCGACCGAGTTGTCGCCGCCGTTGAGCGTGATGGCCGAGATCACGTCGTTGACCGTCGTGACCCCGCCGCTCGATCCGGCCGTGTCCTGCCCATCCAGGTAGGAGCTCGGCTGCGTCTCGGACACGGTGTAGGTCCCGGGCAGCAGGTTCGGGAACGAGTAGGCCCCGACGCTCCCCGTGGCTGACGACGTCGTGGTCGAGAGGCTCACGGAATTGCCGAGATAATCCGTCCCCGACAGGCTAACCAGCACCCCGCCGATGCCCGCTTCGGTGGACTCGAACTGCCCGTTGTCGTTGGCGTCGTAATACACGTTGCCCGACAGGGCCGCGGGGAGGACCAGCCCCGCGTCCAGCGTCAGGTTGCTATTCCCGTCGATCGCGACGACGTTGGTCTTCCCCGTGACGAGGTCGGCGTTCGAATCCAGGTCGGTCGTGGCGTCGGTGCCCGTGTGCTTCGTGAACTGATAGCCGGGGGGGAGCTCGAACTTGACGCTGTAATCGCCCGGGAGCAACTGCGAGAAGAGGTAGTTGCCGCTGGAATTCGTCGTCGTGGTGATCGGCTGGCTCGACGAGTCCAGGACGGGATTGCCGCTCCCATCCAGGAGATCGACGGTGACCCCCTCGACCCCCGGCTCGCCGGATCCCTGGTAACCGTCGGCATCGGTGTCCAGGTAGACGGTGTCGCCGAGGCTGCCGTAGGGGATGTAGGTGTACTGGATGCCGACCGTGGCACCGACACTCGTTTGAATCAAGATATGGAAACTTCCTCCATTCACCTGGGACGAAGTGCTGGCGATGGCCGTCTCGAGGTGCTTCACCGTGGAATCGGTGGCGCCCTGGATGATGTAGGGGCTCAGGTCGTAGGAAGCGCTATCCAGGGTCACCGAGGTGGTCGGCAGGCTGTAGGAGTTGACCGGGCCCGTGTATCCGCTCGCGCCGGCGAAATTGTCGACTCCGTCGAATCCCGGCAGCGTCAGGTCCGTGACGCCGTCGCTGAACTCTGACTTGAGGAGCGGGTCGGGATAGTTCGTCGAGTCCGTGGGGGCATGGAGCGTCACCACCCCGCTGTCGGTGACGGAGATGGTCTTGGCGAACCTCGAGAGATTCTCCAACTGGATCTGATCGGTCACGCTCACGGTCTCATAGAGCCTGACCGACTGGAGCACCCCCAGTGCCGGGTTGAATTTCGGCAACTCCACGTCCGCGGTGAAAGGAGTCGTGTGCGACGCGATCACGACGGGGTCCGGGGTCATGGTCATCGTCGAGAGGAGGAGCATCTGCTCCAGGTGCTCGACGGACGGCCGTGTCTGGCGCTTGCGATGGCTGCCGCGTGACCTTGAACGAGGCTGGGCACACGCAGACCGTGACAGGGGAGGCTGCTGCAAGCGAACCATGAGATTCTCCGAAGGGTTGAAAATCCAGGATGCCGTCACGAACGGGATGGGGGCCGCGAGGCAACACCCCGCGCCTCTGCGCGGGGTCCATGGCCATCCCATCGAGGCGAGATCGCGTCTGCACGGACTCCGGCCTCGCCGGGCTCGAAAGCCCCGCGGCACGGAGGGTGAATCGGGCGGAGGGCAGACCCCGGGGGGGGCTTCAACGAGCCGACAAATTCGTCATTGTAATTATATTTATATCAGGTCTCTTGGATTCTTATCGACAGGGGGCGGCTCGCCGACGAGGGCTCGTGGCTGCGACGCAGTGAGCGGATGGTGGGCCGAGATCCGGACCGGAACCTGGTCGCTTCGCGAGATCCCGACTACCACAGCTCGCACTCCGATACCGTGCAAGCGGTCAAGCGATGCCTGACGATGCCATCACCCGATGGAGTAATATTCTCCTGAGCCGGTGGCGAACAAGGTCTTCCTCACCCAATCCCATCCGATTCCTATTTTTACGCCACTGGCCGAGACTCCACCCCGCCCCGAGTTTCGACGCAACCAACGACCTATCAATTCGTTGCGTCACGGATATGCCAAATCACCCCGGCCTCCGGCATAACCTGACAAATGAAGACAGAAATCACTCCCGCGTTGAATTCGAGCCTCAGGCGGGATTTCCGGGGGCACTCACCTACTCTATCCGAGTGGATGTCCGAATCCCGCGGTCCCCACGCGCGGACCGTTCCGAAAGAGTAACATCATCCGTTGATAAAAGAAAACGTACTTGGATCGCCGATGTCAGCCGTCCTAGATTCATGGGCCGGGATAGCAGGGGCGGCCGAGGTCGACCGCCCAAGCCTGCCCACGATCATCCGCCCCCGATCCTCAAGGAGACATCATGTTCCACCGCGCAGCACTCGCAACGCTCCTGTTCCTGGCTCCGGCCCTGGCGCAGGCTGGCACCCTGGTTGACGAACACTCCGTCAACGTGGGCCCCTACACCGAGCTCGATGACCTTCTCCAGGCGCTCCCGAAGTTCAACACCGCGCTCGGCGACCTGATCCAGGTGAAGATCCGGCTCGATAGCCAGTTGGGGGCCTCCGGATACTGGAAGAACCTCGTCACCGACCCGCAATCGAACACGCGGACGTCGACCATGGACTTCAAGTTCAACGTCGTGGACGACGCGGGCATCTCGACGCTGATCAGCACGCAGGTGCTCTCGAACTCGATCCAGATCGCGAAGACCCTCGGCGCCAATGAGCAATACAACATCGACCCGCCGATCACCGACTCCGACAACAAGTCTTTCACGTATACGTCCGATGCGGACCTGTCGCTCTTCAAGGGCCCGGGAGAGTTCACCTTCCACGTGCTCACGACGGCGGACACCCACGACACGGGCAATACCGGCAACATCGAGTACGCCCAGCTCACCACCGGCATCGCCTCGGTGACGGTGCAGTACCTGTACACGCCGGCCGTGCCCGAGCCGTCATCGGTCGTGCTGCTGGGAGTCGCCGGCACCATGGTCGGCGGCGCGGCGGTGCGGCGGCGAAAGGCCTGCGCCTGATTCACGCGCGGGGCAGGATGCCGGCTTCCCGCCCGATTCGCCTCGCGGCCCCTGAGATCCAGGATTAAGGCTGGCTCCCGCCCCCGCGGGAGACCAGCCTTGGGTTGCTTGTGGGCCGGGGCCGCGAGGGAAGCCCAGGAAGGGCGACTCCCACGCGTCACCGGCAGCCCGGGCGTCAGGCGTCGGGTAGCCTGCCGGGACCTGCATCGGTCGCGTCCTTCGCCTCGAACTCCTCGGTCGCGGGCTCGGATGGCTCGGGGGCCCGGCCCAGGGTGCTGGTTTCGGCGGCGGGTCCGGCTGAGCTGAACGGGAAGGGCATGCCGTACCGCGTCACGATCACCGTGACATTGTCCCGGCCGCCGGCGTCCAGGGCCGCCCGGGTCAGGGCCAGGGCGGCGGCGTCCGGCTCCGGGTGGGCGGACAGGACGGCGGCGATGCCCGGATCCTCGACCATGTCGCTGAGGCCGTCGCTGCACAAGAGGACGCGATCGTCGTCCTCGAGCTGGAGGTGGAGGACGTCCGCCTTGACCCGGCCCCGGTGGCCCCCCAGGTAGTTGGTCAGGGTGTTCCGCTTGCTGTGGGTGCGGACCTCGCTCTGATCGATGTGGCCCGCATCGGCGAGGGCCTGAGCGACGGTGTGGTCGTGGGTCAACTGCCGGAGCTCGCCGCGGCGATAGAGATAGGCGCGGGAGTCTCCCACGTGGATCACGAACAGGTGGACCCCCACGCTGTAGGCGAGCGTCATCGTGGTCCCCATCCCGAAATACCGGCGGTTCTCCTCGCTCTTGCGGGTGATCCTGCGGTCGATCAGGCGGAAGTACATGCTCATCCGGCGCTGCAGCTCACGGGCCTCGCGATCGTTGATCTTGAAGCCCCACTTGACCGAGCGGTCGGCGAGCTGGACGCCCGTGCTGACCGCCAGCATGCTGGCCACGTCGCCCGCGTTCATCCCCCCCATGCCGTCGGCCACGACCATGACGTAGGCGTCCTCGGCGAGCGACTCCGTCAGCTCCTCCTTGGGAAGGTTGTGGGCCAGCACGTCGAACGTCCGCCGGACCCGCGCCACCATGTAATGGTCCTCGTTCCTCGGCCGGACCCGGCCGGGATCGCTGACCGCCCCGTACTTGACCCGGATCATCCGGCTCGGCGGCTCGAGCGAGACCTCGGCCGAGGAACTGTATGGGCCGACCAGGAACTCCAACTCGGCCGTCTCGAGGCTCAGCGGCGTCGCCGACATGATTCGTTCCCTCCCCAGATGGAGATGCACGGAGAGATTATATATTAATGAGGGTACCCCGAGGTAGACTCCCCGCGCGACGGCTGCGGGCCGATCTCGGACCATCCCCGGAACCCGGTATCCTCGGGCGGCAACCATGAAGGATGGAGCAACATGCCCCGCCCTTCCAGGAGCCGCTCCCCGCATGGAACGACGAACCTCGTGGGCCCGTCCCCATCTCTTCGCCCTCCCGGCCCTGATCGCCATGCTCGCACAGCCCGGGTGCGGCGGTTCTCAACTCCCGGGGGCGGTCCCTGCGGACCAACAAGCCCTCCGTGAGCTCGCCGCGGCTTATCGGGACTTCTACGCGAAGAATCACCGAGCCCCGAAGGACGCGAAGGACTTCCGGGGCAAGCGGCCCGGGCAGGGCCTGCCCAACGCGCTCGAGCAGGTGAACTCGGGCGAGCTCGTCGTCGCCTGGGGTTCGGCGCCGGCCGAGGACCGGAGGGACACCATCCTTGCCTTCCCGAGGTCGGCACCCGATCGCGGGGGCGGCGTCCTGATGCAGGATTGCCGGACCATCCGCACCCTGACGGCGGCGGAGTTCGCCGCCGCCCCCAGGGCCACCGGCCATTAGGCATCCGGCGATGAATCTGCACTTTCCGCAACTTCATGATTGCGGAGATTAAGCCTAGATCACGAGCGTCGCGTTCATGACGCCGGCGACTCTGGCGGGCGAGATACGCCGTGGGTCCGGAGGTGGGCGAGTCGGTCGCTCTCGCCTTGGCCTATCGAGTCCATCGCGGCGCGGATCAGGTCGAACTGCTCGGGGCTGATCACGATGTCGAGCTCGCCGAGCTGATCGATCAGCACTTCCATGCCCAAGCCCCACTCGTCGAAGCGGTTGATGTAGTCGTCGACGTCGCGGAAGAGATCGGGGGGGATGCTGGAGCGTACAGCCTCGAGGGCCTCGCCGCAGAGATCGATCTGCCGCTGGTAAGGATGCATCGGCGTCGGCGCCCGGCGAACGACAAGTAGACGAGAGCCAGCCCGTCCGGAACTCTGGAGGTTACCACACCAGCCCATCACCCCGGACGGAGCCAGCCATGACATCCTCGCATCCAGAGCCCGTGCCGTGCCAGTGGTTCTCCTGGCTCGCCGCCGCACTCGACCGCCGATCGGCCCCGAGGCTCGCATCGCTGTTCGTCGGGGCGGCCCTGGCTCGCGGCCAGCGCACCGTCACGACGTGGATCCGCGCCGCGGGGCTGAGCGGCCGCTTCCGCTCCTGCTACATCGCCGTCGCCGCCGTCGGCAAGCGAGCGGACCGGATCGCGCG
Source organism: Aquisphaera insulae (assembly GCF_011064615.1). Lineage (GTDB taxonomy): Bacteria > Planctomycetota > Planctomycetia > Isosphaerales > Isosphaeraceae > Aquisphaera > Aquisphaera insulae. The sequence goes on from NZ_JAALJH010000003.1 coordinate 147,949, forward strand.
ACGACTGCTGACCGAGGTCGTAGCGCCGCTGGCGGCGGGCCCAGGCCGGCTGACGCTCGCCCTCGACGATACGCCGACGCGGCGCTACGGCCCGCATTTGCAGGGGGCCGGCATCCACCATAATCCGCCCCCCGGTCCGGCCGGCTCGCCCTACGTCTACGGTCATGTCTTCGTGGTGCTCGCGCTGCTCGTCAAGCATCAGGCCTGGGGCGTGATCGCGCTGCCGCTGCCCTCGCGGCTCTACGTCCGCAAGAAGGATCTGCCGGCGATCGGCACGAAGCACCGGCCCGCCTTTCGCACCAAGCTGGAGCTGGCCGTCGAGCTGCTACGGTGGGCCAAGCCGCGGCTCGACCTGCTGAGCAGGCCGATCTGGGTCGTGGCCGACGGGGCGTATGCCAAGAAGGAGTTCCTTAAGCCGGCGAACGCCCTGGGAATGACGGTCATCAGCCGGCTCCGCAAGGACGCGGCCCTGCGGACCGTCCCCGGGCCGAGGCCTGTGGGCCGACGGGGCCGCCCGCGTATCTACGGCGAACGCACCATCGACCTGGCCAAGCGGGCCGGCCAGAAGCGAGGCTGGTCCAGGGGGGCGTTCGACATCTACGACGGCAAGGAGGTCAAGCGGTACAAGACGTTCCTAGCGACGTGGCGGCCGGCCGGGGGCGTGATCCGGGTCGTCCTGGTGGATGAGCCGACCGGCTGGCGGGCGTACTTCTGCACCGATACCTCGGCGAACGTTGCCGACATCCTGGGTACGATCGCAGATCGCTTCAGCCTGGAGATCACCTTCCGCGAAGTGAAGGAAGTCATCGGCGCGGGGAAACAGCAAGTCCGGTTCGTCCACGCGAGCGTCGGGTCGTTCCACGTCTGCCTCTGGACCTTCACCCTGACCGAGGCGTGGGCCTGGGAGCGGTCGGAGGCGGAGTTGGTGGACCGTTCGGACTCGCCGTGGGACTCGCCGACGCGCCGCCCCAGCCACGCCGACAAGCGGCGGGCCTGGCGCCGCGAGATCCTGGCCGGCGAGATTCTCGCGATTATGCGGGCCGGGCCGACCGGCGCGGAAATCCAGGCCGCGGCCGATCGGCTGCTGAGTCTCGCCGCCTGACATCCAGCGAATCACGGAAAGTGCAGATGAGTCCGAGCCGCGTAAATGCGCTGGAACTTCCGCGACCCGGGCGGCAACATATCCTTGTTGGCTTTTCGTCCACGGACGGACGGGCAGGGGAGCCTAACCGCCCCGGCCCGTTTCGACCCGATGGATTGGTCCTGAGAGTCACTCATCCGACATGTTCCGCCTCGTTCGTCCGACGCCGGCTTTCTGCCTCATCGCGATCCATGCGGTCGCGATGCTGTGCGGACCTTGCCTGCACGGGATGCCGGGATGGGAACACTCTCCCGCCCTCTCGCGAACGGCCGGGCATGACGAGCCCCCCGGGTCGGATGCCACCGCGGCCGACGAATCGGCCTTCCCCCCCGGTGCCATTCATCCGCAAGGCGACGACTGCCCCATCTGCCAGTGCCTGGGCCAGCCTCAGCTTACGGCTCCTCACGTCTTCATCGAGACCGCCTGGCGACGCCGCGAGTGGGTATCGGCACCCGATACGGATCCCACCGCCAGGACGACCGTCCAGCTCCGATCGTCTCGAGCCCCTCCCTCCCGGTCCCCGATCGTCGTCTGACCTCGTGGGACGCTCCGATCCCGCCAACGCGCCCTCCCCATTGCGGCTCGGCTCCCTCGAAGTTCGGCGGCATTCCGCACGGCCTCGCGACGAGATCCTGTCCCGCCGGTCCAGCACGGCCGCGGCGTGACGAAATCGTCCCGCGGGATCGGGCGGCGAGCCGTCCCCACCCGCAGCAAGCCGGAACGCCCCAGACACGCGCGCACCTCGACCGACGGGAAGACGGACCGATGAGCCTGTTCACGACCCTGCGATTCGCCGGACTGGACGGAGATCCCCACGGCCATCCGGCCTCGCCTCGGCCCGCAAACGGGCCGGAATTCGAGTCCCTCGCTCGCACCGCATCCTCGATCACCGGGCGCATGCAGGCCCTGGCGCGGCGAATCCTCGGCGATGACGCCGAGGCGGCGGATGCCGTCCAGGAGGCCCTGATCGCCCTCTGGAACGAGCCCGAAATGCCGCGACGTCCGTCCGGCTGGCTGGCCAGGGCGGTGGTCCTCCACAGTTTGCATCAGTCCCGGACGCGCGCCCGACGCCGCAAGTACGAGCGCCGGGCGGGCGAGCAGAGGTCCGAGGCCAGCACCGGGGACGAGCCGTCGGGGCGGGCCCAGATCGCGGAGCTCCGTCACCACCTCGACGCCGCGATGCAGACCCTGCCCCCCGAGCAGCGCGCGGTCGTCCGCCTCTGGAACGAGGAGCGAATGGACTACGCCGGGATCGCGGAATCCCTCGGCATCCCGATCGGCACGGTAAGGTCCAGGCTGAACCGGGCGCGGAATCACCTGCGATCGGCCTTCGATCCGGAGCCCGACGGCCGGGCCGGGGCGACCGGCATGCCGAACACAGAGCGAATCTCAACGAAAGACCAGACCATGAAGACGCCCCGCCCGCATCGCGCCCGCGGCTTCACGCTGATCGAGCTGCTCGTCGTCATCTCCATCATTGCGGTGCTGATCGCGCTGCTGCTCCCGGCGGTCCAGTCCGCACGCGAGGCCGCTCGCCGCGCCCAGTGCGTGAACAACCTGAAGCAGATCGGCCTGGCCCTGCACAACTATCATTCGGCCTTCGATACCTTCGCCCCCGGCTACATCAGCGCGGTCGACAAGACGATAGCCGATCCCTGCGATCAGGATGCGGAGAATGCCTCCTCGATCGACCTGGGGCCGGGCTGGGCCTGGGGGAGCATGATCCTCGCCCAGATGGAGCAGCAGAACGTCTCCAACGCGATCAATTTCAGCCTCTCCGTCGCTTACAGGGCGAACGACACGTGCAGCACGCTCTCGCTGGGCGTGTACCTCTGCCCGTCCGACGACGGCCCGTCGGTGGTCCCGGTCCTTGCGGACCCGCCGGATCCCAACGACCCGGGCACCTTCACGGGCTCGAACATCGTGGACTATGTCTCGCGGGGGAATTACGTCGGCATGTGGGGCGTCGGAGAGATCTGCGCGGGCTCGGGCCCGGCGGATGCCCCCAACGTGGGATCGATCGGAAGCCCGGCCGGGATCTTCCGCCGCAACAGCGCCACCCGGATCGCCGCGATCACCGACGGCACGAGCAACACGATCGCCGTCGGCGAGCGGAGCCACAACCTGAGCTACGTCACCTGGACGGCCCGATCGATCGGAGGCTGGCTCGGCAAGACGTCGGCCATCGAGGGTGGGACGGATAAATTCAATCCGTCCCCGGAGGAATGCTGGACCCAGGTCATGGGCCCGGCCGGCCTGGAGGACGGGAATCGGACGATCAACCAGGAGGAAGCCCACGTCGAGGACTACTGGAGTCGCCACCCCGGCGGCGCCAATTTCCTGATGGGGGACGGCTCGGTCCGCTTCCTCAAGTCCTCGATCAACCCCATCTCCTGGCGGGCGATGGCGACCCGGAATTTCGGCGAGGTGATCTCGGCGGACTCCTACTGACGCCCGCGGCGACGGCCCCCTGGTACTCCGGAAAAGACAATGAACATCTTCTTGATCAACATGCGAACGCATGTCCCGTCCATCGTCCGCGCCGCGATCCCGGCCATCGGCCGCGGGCTGGGGACAACCCTGGGATGCCTCGGCCTGGTGGGCCTGGCGTCGCTGCTCTGCGGGCTCTTCCTCCACCCGCGAGGGCTGGTCGCCGCGGCGGGGGCGGCCGGGGTCGCCGCGATCGGCACGGCCTGGCCCTGGTTGAGCATCCGCGGACTTTCCGCCTCGATCGAGTTCGATCGTCGCCGGGGGCGGGAAGGGGAGGCGGCGACGTTTCGGCTGAGGATCCGGAACCGGCTCCCCTGGGGCGTGTGGGGCCTCTCCGTCGTGGGGGACTTCGGGAGTGCCAAGGGCTCCGGCCCTGTCGTCTCGCTGCCCCGCGTGAAGGCTCGCGACACGGCGGAGATCCGGGCCGACTTCGTCCCGTCCATGCGGGGTGAGTATCCCTCGGGCGTCCCTCGGCTGGCCTGCGGTTTCCCGTTCGGCCTCTGGGAGGCGAGCCGGCCGATCGAGGTCCGGGGGCGTCTACTGGTCTGGCCGCGGACCTACCCCGTCGGCCTGGCCATCGAGGCCGCGGGGGGGACCGATGGCCGGGGGCTCTCGCCCCGGGACAGGGCCGGGGGACGAGGCGACCTGATGGGCGTCCGCCCGTACCGGCGGGGCGAGCCGATCGGCCGCATCCACTGGGGGCAGACGGCCCGACGGGCGGAGTTGATCGTCTGCGAGGCGTGCTCGACGGCCGCGCCCAGGATCCGAATCGACCTGGACCCGCGGCGCGAGGTCCACGCCGGCGAGGGGTCGGTGGGATCGCGGGAATGGGCCATCCGGGTCGCAGCCAGCCTGGCGGAGCGGGGGGCCCTCCTCGGCGCGGATGTCTCCCTCGCCTGCGGCGGGCGGACGATCGTGGCGACGGCCGACGCGGGCCGCTCCGGCCAGGTCGCACTCCTCGACGCGCTGGCGAGGCTGCAACTCGACGCCGGCCCGCGGCTCGCCGAGTCCCAGGCCAGGAGCCACCGACTCGCCCCGAATGAGGCGTGCATCCGAATCACGACCGACCTCGGTCTCCTCCGACCGGCCCGCGACGCGTCCCCGTCGCGCGGCGATCTCTGGGTCGTGCTGTCGACGCGCGGCTTCGATCCGACCATCGACCTCGGGCCGGAGGCGCACGACGTGTCCCCCTGGCTCTGGATCGAGGGGCCCGAACGCGTCGCCTCGAGCCTTCGTGGTGCCAGGGGGGTGGCCGGCCATGCACGCTGAGCGGCAATCCGACGCGCCAATCCAGGCGATGACCCTTTTGATGGCGGCGTTCGCCGCGGTGGCGATCGAGCAGGCGATGGTCGAGCCGGGCCGCTCGCGCTGGCCGGCACTCATCTGGACCATCGGGGGCCTGATCGTGCCGGCCGTCCTGGCCGCGCTGGCCCTCAACCGAGGGTATCTGGCCGGATGCAGGGACCGGGCGCGGGTCGGGATCCTCCTGTCCCTGATCGCCTTGCCGTTCCTTGGAGAGGCGTGGAGTCTCGTCGCCACGGGACGTTGCCACCTGGCGGAGGTCCCGCTCCTGGCGGCCCTTCGCAACCTCGTCCTGGGCCTGTCGGCCTGGTCACGGGGCCGGGCCGAGTCGAGGGCCGCGGCGCTGGCGAGCGTCTTCCTCGTGACCGCCGCGACGGCCGTGGGGGGAGATGGCGGGCCGGCGGTGATGGTCCCCGTGCTGGGCTTCGCGGCGGCGGGGATCGGCTGGCTGATGGGCGTCTACTGGCAGGGCCTGAACCTCGACGGGAATTCCGGCGTCCGGATCCCGCAGGTGGCCGCGGCCGCCTGCGCGCTGGGGCTCGCCGCGAGCCTGGGGCTGATCCTGGCCATGGCCCCGGCCCGAGCGGCGGACTTCCTGGCCTGTCTCATCCCGAGCTCCGGCGGCGATCGCTGGAGCGACCCGGACTCCTCGTCGGGGGTCGGCGACGGCGACAACGAGGTCGCGGCCAGCGAGCACCCGCAGTCGGTCGGCTTCACCGCCAGCGACGTCTACCTGGAGACGGACAAGCCGAGCCTCTACGACGCCTTCAATGAAACCTACGGCGAACCCTTCAAACCTCGCCCGCATCAGAAGATGATTGCGATGGGGCCGCAGGATGTCGGCGAGCTGAAGGAGCCCCCCGCCGAGAATCTCAGGGCCGGCCGCGAGTTCGCCGCGGTCCGCCGCAGGCCCTCGCCCCGCGCCGGCCGGCCGAGGACGAACGGGGCCGAGGCCCTGGTCTACGTGAAGGGGGCGACGCCGCTTCACCTCCCGCTGGCCGCCTACAGCCATTTCGACGGCACATCCTGGCGCGAGCAGCCGTGTTGCGGGCGGATCTTCGACGCCGAGAAGGAGGCCGGCGGCTCGTGGCTCAGGCTGCCGTGGCGCGAGGCGCCCTATCTGGCGGGCATCGCCTCCCATCAGGTGAAGATCGGGACGCTCGATTCGAGCCCCCTGGCCATCCCGCCACACGCCTGCCGGATCCGCGTCGGGGCCGTGGACCGCCTCGACTTCTTCGGCTGGGCGCAGGCGGGCATCCTGCGGATGACGGATCGGCCGGTACCGGCGGGGACGGTCATCGAGGCGGAGACGCGCACCGTCTACTGGGACCGGCTGCATGCCCAGGAATTCGCCGGCCAGTCCCCCGGCGGCCCGACGCATGACGTCGACTTCGACGGCTACTCCATCGACGCCGAGGTCGCCGAGCTGGCGAGGGCCTGGACGACCGGCGTGCCGTCCGGTTGGGCTTGCGTGGAGGCGATCACGGCGCGGCTCCGGCGCGACTTCGTCCACGACCGGGCGGCCACGATGCCCGAGACCTGCGACGACATCGTCGCGGAGTTCCTGCTCCGCTCCCGCCGCGGGCCGGATTACCTCTTCGCCTCGGCGGCCGCGGTCCTGATCCGCTCGCTGGGCTATCCGGCCCGGGTCGTGAGCGGGCTGTACGCCGATCCGGCGCGGTACGATCCGCGGACCCGGCACACGGCGGTCGCCCGCGAGGACGTCCATTTCTGGGTCGAGGTGCGGCTGCCGGACGCCTGCTGGATCTGCGTCGAGCCGACCCCCGGGTACGACCTCGCCGCGCCGGTTGACACGTGGTCCAATCGGCTGGCCACGGCGCTGGCCCGGGTCCGTCGATGGCTCGCCGAGCATGCGATCGGGCTGGCCGTCGCGGCGATGGTCACGGTCCTGACGGCGATCCGGCGGACGCGGATCCTCGACGCCCTGGCGACGCTCGCCTACACCATCCGGCCCGGGGTCGATCCCCGGCGGCGGATCCTCGGTGCCCTCCGGCTGGTCGAGCGGCGTGCCCGCTGGGCCGGGCTGATGAGGCCGCCGGGACTCACGCCGGCCCGCTGGTATCCGCGATTCGCGACCGCCGGGGAGCCACTCGACGCGCTCGATCGCCTGATCCACCTCGCCGGATGGGCGGTCCATGCGGCGGACGGAGTCCCGGCCCAGGATCCCCCCGACTCCACCTGCCGCGACGCCATCCGGGCCTGGACGCTCGATCGCTTTCGCGCGGCCGGCCGTCGATTGCCGGAAAACACGAAGGAGGACTTCCCTTGCGCCCGGAAGTGAGAGAGAGGGACCGAACCGACCGCACGGCCGAGTCGCCCTGTGCGGCGGTCGGGGATCGGCGGATCGACCAGATACGCTTCGCCCTGAACACGGCCATCCGCGGGAAGGGGCCCGTGCTGGAGCATGTCCTCGCCTGCCTGCTGGCCCGGGGCCACCTGCTGCTGGAAGATCTCCCGGGGCTGGGGAAGACGACGCTGGCCCGGGCCCTGGCTGCGTCGATCGGAGGGAAGTTCGCCAGGGTCCAGTGCACGCCGGACCTGCTGCCGGGAGACATCACGGGCTTCCGCGTCTACGACCAGCACACCCGCGAATTCGAGTTCCTCGCCGGGCCGGTCTTCTCCGACGTCCTGCTCGCCGACGAGATCAACCGCACCTCCCCGCGGACGCAGAGCGCGTTGCTCGAGGCGATGGCGGAGCGCCAGGTGACGGTCGACGGCATCCGCCACGTCCTCTCCGAATCGTTCCTCGTGATCGCCACCCAGAACCCCGTGGATCAGCATGGGACCTTCCCGTTGCCGGAGGCCCAGCTCGACCGGTTCGCGATCAAGCTGCGGATCGGCTACCCGGGCCGCCAGGACGAGATGACGATGCTGGCCGAGGATGTCGGCCGGGCCGCCCGGGACGACCATCACCATCCCGCCGTGATGAGTCCCGGCGACCTCCGCGAGCTCCAGGCCCGAGCGGCGAGGGTCGCCGTCGGCCCCCCGGTCCGGGAATACCTGGTCAACCTGGCTCATGCCACGCGATCGCATCGGCAGGTGACGCTGGGAGTCAGCCCCCGCGGCCTCCTCACCTGGCAGCGACTGGCGCAGGCGAGGGCGTTCCTGGGCGGCCGGAATTACGTCACGCCGGATGACGTCCTCGACGTGGCCGAGCCCGTGCTCCTGGCCCGCCTCGGCGTCGAACCCGACCTCGCCCCCCGGCTGATCGAGGAGTTGATCACCTCCGTGCCGGCGCCCGTGTATCCCGGGCACGGCCCCGCCTGAGGGCATCGACCTCGGGGCCGAACGACGAAACCTCGCCTTCTCCGGAGCAAATGACAGATGCTATCCCAGGCGGAAACAATCGGCTTCGGATTCCTCCTGAGCCTCCTTCGCGTCTCTCTCCATGCCTCGCCCTACCTCCTGATCGGCTTCCTGACGGCCGGGGCGCTGCGGACGCTGGCCGGGTCGGACCGATGGCGAGCGCTGTTCGAGGGCGGCCGCTGGCCCGCACCGCTGAAGGCCTGGTTGGCCGCGATGCTCCTGCCGGTCTGCTCGCTGGGAGTCCTGCCCATCCTCCGCGAGCTGAGGCGGGCGGGCGTGACCACGCCGGCGATCCTGACCTTCGCGATCGCGGCGCCGACGCTCAATCCACTGTCCCTGTCCTACGGGGCGTCCTACCTGGGCCCTCGGGTGCTCGCGATCCTCATGCTCGGTACGTTCGTCGTCTCCGCCGGGGCCGGCATCGCGCTGGGCTACTTCTCCCCCGAGGATCGCGGGCGGGGCGAGGCCGCCGCGGACGGCGAGGAATCCGCGGCGCCCGCCCCCGGGTCGAGCCGAATCGCCGCAGCGGTCGCGAATGCGGCGGCCGCGGCCTCCGGGCCGGCGCTCGGCGACATCGCCGCGGGGATCCTGGGCGCGGGGTTCGTCGCGGCGATCGTGTCTCCGAGCTTCCTCTCCTCGGCCACCTTCGCGGGCGACCGGATGGCGATCCCGGCGATGGCCCTGGCGGCCCCCCTGTCCTACCTCACGCCGGAGCAGGGGATGGTGATCGTCCCGGAGATGATCAAGTTCCGACAATCGGCCGGCGCGATGGTCGTGCTCATGATCCTGGGGGTGGGGATGTCCCTCGGGCACGTGACCTGGATCCGCCGGGAATACGGCCGACGGATCGCCGGCACCTGGCTTTTGCTCGTCGCCATCCCGACGCTGGGCTTCGCCGCCATCGCCGATCGCTTGTTGCCCCCGGTCGGCACGGCGAACGAGGACAACGACCACTTCGACCTGCTGTCGAACCCGTTCTCCGGGCATCATGGCCCGAGCGACCTCGCCAGGGCGGCCCGACGAATCGTCTCGCGGGCCGGCGCGGCGAATGTGGCGGCCGCCGGCCTCCTGATCCTGCTGTCCGGCGTGGGCTTCGCCATGAGGAATCCGCCCCTTCGAGAACGCCTGAAATCGATCGGGGGACCAAGCCGGACCGGGCGCGTCGAGGACGCGCCGGCCCTCTGGAATCGACCCCTGCCGGCCTGGCTCGCCCCCGCGACGATGCTCGCAGGAGTCCCGGCGATCGTGGCTGCGGGATTCCTCGCCTACTTTCCCTCTCCGGCCGACGCCTTCCGCGACATGGCGATCATCAAGGCGGATTTCTACGGCGAGCTCGGGAGCCCGAGCCCCGATGCCTCGCTCTACCACCTGGACCTGTGGGATCGCCAGGCGGGCCGGCTCGAGGTCGGCGCCTGGATTCGCCTGACCTCGCCCGGACCCGAAGCGTCGCGGCGGGTCCGGGAGTTGAAGGAGGGGCTGGGCTCGCTCCGGTCCGATCTCGAGCAGGGACGATCCGATCTCGCCCGGCGTCGTTTCCCCGAGATCCAGGATCGCCTCGAACGTTGCAGGATTGCATTTCAGGTCCGTTGACCGCACGCGCAATCCGAAGAAAATCGTCGAAAACGATCCGTACCGCTTGAATCGGAACTGCGGTGTCGATACCGTTTCTCCGACCTACATGCTCCTTCTTGCAACCGCCTCGCGATCACGCGCGTGCCCTTGCAGAAGGAGTCTCCTCGCCCCCGATTTCCCCTCGGGGGCTCCGATCGTCCTTCGAGCCGCACCCAAAGGAAAACACCGCGATGACGTACGGAGATCCCCGGGGGGACCGCTCCCCCCGCGGCGTCTGGGCGATTGCGCTCCTGGCTTGCCTGATGGTAGCGGCCCAGAGCAGCGCCCCCGCGGCCGACGACTCGGCGGGGCCCCGTCGGGACGGCCGGAAGGGGGTGGGCGGCTCGACGACGACGTACACGAAGGACATCCTGCCGATCCTCCAGAAGAGCTGCATGCACTGCCATCGCTCGAACCAGGTCGGTCCCTTCCCGCTCGAGACGTACGAACAGGCGAAGAAGCGGGCCGACGACATCGCCTCGGTGGCCGGCGATCGATCCATGCCGCCGTGGCAGCCGGCGAGCGGCAAGGGGCCGCGGCTCAAGCATGACCCGTCGCTGACGGCGGCGGAGCTCTCCCGATTCGAGTCCTGGGCGATGGCAGGGGCCCCGCGGGGCGACGAGAAGGACGCCCCCCCGCCGGTCAAGTACGCCGAGGGTTGGGCGCTCGGGACCCCGGACATGATCCTCGAGATGACCGAGCCGTTCGAGGTCCCCGCCTCGGGGCCGGACCTCTACCGATGCTTCGTGATCCCGACGAACCTGCGTCGGGACCTCGCCATCTCCGCGGTCGAGTACCAGCCCGGCAACCGGCGGGTGGTCCACCACGTGATGGCCTTCCTGGACACGACCGGCGCGGGGCGAGATAAGGACGCGAGCGACCCCGGGCCGGGCTACACCTCCTATTCCAGCGCCGGCGTCCCGGTGGAGGGGGACCTCGGCGGCTGGGCCGCGGGGAACTCCGTGCACCACCTCCCCGACGGCATCGGCCGCCCCGTCCCGGCCTACTCCGACGTCCTGCTCCAGGTCCACTATCACCCGACCGGCAAGCGCGAGACCGACCGGACCCGGCTGGGCCTGCACTTCTGCAAGAAGCCGGTCCGCCAGATGCTCCACTGGGCCAACGCCACCAACGACCGTTTCAAGCTCCCCGCCGGCCAGGCGGACGTGGAGGTGAAGGCCACCTGGAACGTCCCGGTGGACGTCGAGGCCCTGGGCGTGACGCCCCACATGCACCAGCTCGGCCGCTCCTTCCGGATGTTCGCCGTCTTCCCGGGGGGGCGGACCGAGGACCTCCTGCACATCGATGCCTGGGATCCGAACTGGCAGAACACGTATTACTTCGACAAGCCGATCACGCTGCCGAAGGGGGCGATCGTGAAGCTCGTCGCCCATTACGACAACTCCGCCCACCCGAGGAACCCGCACAGCCCGCCGAAGGCCGTGGGCTGGGGGCCATCGGTCGGGGACGAGATGTGCGTCGGGTACATCGGTGTGGTCAAGAAGGGGCAGGACCTGACCCGGCCGGGCGAGCAGGACGACCTCTTCGAGATCCTCACGAAGCAGTACATGCGGAAGACCATCCGCGACCAGTCGGCCCGCGCGGGACGGTGAGCGGCAGATTCGCTCGCCCCTAGCCCAGGATTATTGCTTCACGGCCCGGTCCACGATCATGGCGCGAAGTCGGAAGATCTGAGCCCGATCCGTCGCCGGGGGATCGAGTTTCAGCGCTGTGTCGATGTCGCGCAACGCCCCGACGGTCGCCCCTCGGCCCCAACGGATGGAGGCGCGACTCGCATAGGCCGACCAGGATTTGGGATTCAGCGTGATCGCCCGATTGGAGTCCGCGAGGGCAAGATCTTCCTGGCCTCGAGCCATGTAGGCATTCGCACGGAGAATGTAGGCGAGTGATGACGACGGATCGAGTTCGATCGCACGGTTCACATCCCGCAGAATGACGCCCTCGCCGGCATCACCGGCCTGCTGGTGCGCGAATGCTCGTTGTACGTAGGCATCGGCGAGCCGGGGGTTCAGGCGAACGGCCTCGTCGAGGTCCGCAATCGCCTGTGCATATTTGCCCATCTTCCGATTGGCTGTCCCACGGATGCACAGCGCAATGGAGTCGCGCGGGTTCGCCCTGACTGCGCGGTCCGCCAGGTCCGATGCCCCCTTGAGGTCCCCTTTCGTTCCCAGCGCCGCAGCCTCCTGGACAAGACGAGAGGGCCGGGGAGTCCGTGAGTCTCGCTCCCAGAGCGGATAGGTTGCTCCGAGCACGACGAGAAGCAGTAACGCCCTCAAGGAGTGCAGATTCATCGCTGAACCTCTCGATTGCGGAATTCCAGGCCCACAGCGCCTGTCCCGAGATGCACCGGCGATGGGGAAATGCTGGTCAGCATCTTCGCCGGTTCGACCCTCGCCGAACGATAGAATGCACCGCCCCGCGCTTCGGCCGTCGACATCTCGCCGTGAGAATCATAGGTCAGATTCGAGAACCTGATCCCAGCGACATCGATGCTCATCCCGCCAGGCGGGAACTAACGATCGAGCCATCTCAAAGTCCGTCGACCCGAGGGCATAACCCCCGATAAGATGGTGACCCACCGACGCCCCGTACGGCCCACCTAACCCGCGCGGCGGCATCAGAACGATCGACCATGAGGCTACTCCAGTAACAGCCAGCAGGACCCCACCCATGCAGACCGAGGAACGCGACAGGACGACGAGCACGAGCGGGATGGACGTGTCGCGACGTGGGTTCGTCGTCACGACCCTGGCGACTGGCTTCGCGGCCGCGACGCAGCCGGTCTCGGCCCAGACCATCGCCACCGACGCGAAGGGCCTGACCGCCGGCGAGGTGAAGATCCCGGTCCGGGACGGCGAGATCCCGGCGTATCGCGCCTGCCCCGCAGAAGGGGGACCTTTCCCGACCGTCCTGGTCGTCCAGGAGATCTTCGGCGTCCACGAGCACATCAAGGACATCTGCCGCCGGTTCGCCAAGCTCGGCTACTTCGCCGTCGCCCCCGAGCTCTACGCCCGCCAGGGGGACGTGTCGAAGTTCACGGACTTCCGCGACATCATCGGCAAGGTCGTCTCGAAGGTCCCCGACGAGCAGGTCATGTCCGACCTGGACGCGGCCGTCTCGTTCGCGAAGGCGTCGGGCAAGGCGGACACGGCGAAGCTCGGCATCACCGGCTTCTGTTGGGGCGGCCGGATCGTCTGGCTCTACGCCGCCCACAACCCCGACCTGAAGGCGGGCGTCGCCTGGTACGGGCGCCTCGTCGACAGGGCCGACGACCTCCACCCGAAGAGCCCGATCGACGTGGTCGCGAAGATCGGGGCCCCGATCCTGGGCCTCTACGGCGAGGACGACGGGGGCATCCCCGTTAGCTCGGTCGAGGCCATGCGCGAGGCGCTGAAGCGGGAGAAGAAGACCGCCGAGATCGTCCTCTATCCTAAGACGCCGCACGCCTTCTTCGCCGACTACCGCCCGAGCTACCGCAAGGAGCAGGCCGAGGACGGCTGGAAGCGGCTCCTCGCCTGGTTCAAGGCCAACGGCGTGGCCTGACCGGGGGCACCCCGCTTGAAACCGCCGCGGCGACACCTATCCTGATGGAGGGCGGTACGTCCTCGCGCCGGTCGTTCCCGGCGCGAGGCTCCCACCTCGGCGTCACGAGACGGAGCCCCTCGCATGGTGTTCGATCCGCTCTACATCCTGATGATGCTGCCGGGGATGCTGATCGCCGGCTGGGCCCAGTCGAAGATCGCCTCGGCCTACCGGGAGGGCTCTCGCTATCGAGCCTCCTCGGGCGCGACGGGCGCCCAGGCCGCGGCGGCGATCATGCAGGCCGAGGGGGTCCGGGACGTCCCCATCGAGCCCGTGGCCGGCCAGCTCACCGACCATTACGATCCCGCGAAGAAGGTCCTCCGGCTCTCCGAGACGAACTACGGCTACAACACCCTGGCCGCCGTCGGCGTCGCGGCCCACGAGGCCGGCCACGCCTTGCAGGACGCCCATCACTACCCGCTGATGACGGTCCGCAACCTGATCGTCCCGCTCGCCAGCATCGGGCCGAATCTCTCGTTCGTCGCCCTCATCGTGGGCATGATGGCGCATTCGATGCTGTTCATCTGGGCCGGGATCATCCTCTTCTCGACCACCGTCCTCTTCCAGCTCGTGAACCTGCCCGTCGAGTTCGACGCCAGCCGGCGCGCCCGGCGTGAGCTCCAGAGGACGGGCCTCATCTCCCCGGAGGAAGACCAGGTCGTCGGCAAGGTGCTCAACGCCGCCGCCATGACGTATGTGGCCGCCACGCTCACGAGCATCTTCCAGCTCCTCTACTTCGTCCTCCGCGCCATGGGCTCGTCCTCCTCGAACCGGCGGGATGACGACTACGTCTGAGCGGGTCCCGTGGCTATCGCAGCTCCTTGCGAATCACGAGCTTGAGCCCCGACCAGATGTCGGTGACCGCGCAGACCTTGACATCCACGAACCCGAGCGGGAGGCAGACCTCCCGGATGATGTCCTCGGTGATGTCGGTGGGGACCCTGGAAGCCTTCTTGGGCCAGGACACCCAGACCATGGCGTCCGGTCGGATCGCCGGACGGAGCGCAGCCAGTTCCTCCTCGAGGACCGACCGCTCGGTGGCGAAGAGGTGGACCAGGTCGGTCGTCCTCTCGACCTTCGTGCCGAAGACGACGTCGGCCGGGAGTGGAGCGAGCCATTCCTCATAACCGTCCGGGGCGTGCCGGGTCGCGACCCGGGAGCCGGCCGCGATGCCGAGCTTCCGCGCGAGCGGGGTGCCCGAGTAGCCCGCGGGTTTCGTCACCGAATCGATCTCCGCGTTCCGGAGGAATCGCGCCGGCGAGCCGCGCCGCCGGCCGCGGTGTCAGGGGATCCTCGGCTTCTCTCCGTCCATCTCGACCAGGCCCATCGTGTTGCCCGCGGGATCCCGGAAAAGCCCGAGGACCACGACGCCGGGGACCTCGAACCGGGGGGCGTCGATCGTGCCGCCCCGGGCCACCACCTCGGCGAGCGACGCGGCGACATCGGGCACGCCGATGTAGATCCGTTTGTCCATCGGATCCTTCCGGAATGCCCCGGACAGGGGCCCGGTGACCTCCACCTTGAGTTGCCCGAAGGGGTCGAGCTGCCAGCCGAAGACGGCCGAATAGAAGTCCCGCAACGCGCCGTCATCCGGCCCGGCGATGTCGAAAAACACGATCGGGGACGCCATCCACGACTCCTCCTTTTCGCCACCACTGTCGGCAGGGCGCCCTGCCGTGGTCCGCATGATCATGATAACAAGATCGCGAACACATCGCCTAACGCGTCCCGATCGGCGGGAAATGGAGCCTCGGGTGGCCGGGGGCGATGACGACGGTGAGCAGGATCACCATCGGGATCGCCGCGAGGATGGGAAGAAGGACCGCCACGGGGAAATGCCACCAGCGTACGATGCGCCGGCCCGGCGTCTCGGGGTAAGCACAGGCCGGCAGGTAGACCATCAGGCCATAGACAAGGAGCCACTGGGCCAACGCCAGCGGATTCAACCCGGAGAACATCGCCTCGTTGAGGAACCCCGTCAGCCCGAACAGGAGGAACACCTGGAACGGGCGGAACGCGTACCGCGAGAGCAGCCACGCCCAGGCCGCGAACTGAGGGATGAAGACCACGACGCTGTGCAAGGCCACGACGTCCAGGTAATCGGCCGAGGCCGTGATGTAAACCTCCCCGATCCGACACCCGAACAAGGGTGCACAATTGGTCATGGCCGTCGTGACGACCTCCTCCAGGAGCGCGAGCCCCGTCGCGAGGAGGACGAATTTCAGGCCATCCGGCAGCGGCAGGCGGCCGACGACCGAACGGGCTCGGTCCCGCCCGAAGAGACTGAACAGGCCCGCCAGGCCGATCCAGAAGATGTCCAGACCCCAGAGCATCCCGGCCAGCGCCCTCACCAGGCGGTCATTCGCCCCGGCGAGCTGAAGCGCGATGGAAAGCAGCAACTGCCAGATCACCAGGGTTGCGACGAACGCCCGCTTGATCCGGCCCCGGCCAGCCCCATCCATCGTGCCTCCACGCCGGTTGCCTCGGCCACGGTCGCTCGAAACGACTTTCTCGTGGGTCCCGTTCAAAGAGTCGGAGGCTCCTCGATCGAATCGACGACATGGCCGCCACGAACCACGGCGTAACCGACTCTAAGGTCACCGACCGGCTCGTACTCTTCCACGGACTCGAAGCGCAAGGGCCATCCATAATCGAAAACCTGATCGAGCCCAGTCGTCTCCTCGGGTGGTGGATCGGCCTCGATCAGCGTCTCCACGGCGAAGTAACGCCAGATCTCATCACCGGGCATCCTGCGATCGAGCATGGACCACCAGGCGCGGAGCCAGAGCTCGGGGACGTCGAGATCCACGAGTTCCGCCTCAACCGCTTCGACCGTGGTCTCAATGCAGAGCCAATCCGAAGGGATCGGCATGAGACGGCCCCTCCAGTTACATCGTCCTTCACCTCGATCGCTCACCCGCGCAGCTCGATCAACGCCCGGAGGAACAGGAGCGCCAGGAGGATGGTGTACGCGATGCAGAGAAAAGCCCCCGCCAGGGCGAGCCGTCGCGGCCATCCCGACGTCGCTCGGGTCTTCGAGACCGCCCCGATCGCGACCAGAGGAGAGAACGGCAGGAGCCAGAAACAGGCGATGCTGAGGACGGCCAGCAGTCTCGCGGTTCGTCCCGGGGCCTGGGTCGCAGCCGGCGTCATCATCGCGAAAGCTCCTCCGCGTGCGAGTTCCGCATCCGCCCGATCACTGGCAGCATGATCACTCGTATGACATTTGTCAACAACCTGCCTGAATCTCGGTATCGGGGCATGCAGCCATTTCGGCGGTTCGTTGGGCTGGCCGCGGGGCGCGTGGTCGGCTAAACTCATGGGTCTCGTCGCCGGGCCAGGTGCACCGGCCGTGTCTTCATTGGTTTCGACTGAACTCCCCGAGGTGTCTCGTGGCTCTCCGTCCCCGCAAGAACAAGTCCCGCCAGGCGAAGTTCCATCGCTGCCCGCGCTGTGGCGGCCAGGTCCGCAAGCGTGCCTTCCGCTGCAAGAAGTGCTCCGAATCGCAGCGCTGAGGCCGAGACGGCCGACTTCCGTCCCCCGGAACCCTTGATGGAGCCTCGATGAGCAGACTGAGGGGCCTTTCGGCGTGCGCCTTCGGCGCGGTGATCCTGCTGGGGCATGGCTCGGGGTCGCCGGTCCTGGGGCAGGAGCCCGGCCCAGGCCCGAAGGAGTCGGAAGTCCCCGCCGCGGTGAAGTCGATCACCGGCAAGGAGATCGGCGGCCACCTGAGGTTCCTCGCCTCGGACCTGATGCGGGGGAGGGACACGGCCTCTCCCGAATCGAAGCTGGCCGGGCAGTACCTCGCCTCACACCTGTTCGCGGCCGGGGCCGAGCCGCTCGGCGAGCGGGAGAACGGCAAGCCGAGTTACTTCCAGACGATCCCCCTCGAGTCCGTCACGGCGCTGGAGCAGGGGACCTCGCTGACCCTGACCCTCGAGGCGAACGGGGCCCGGCAGGTCGTCCCCTGCAAGCTCGGGAGCGAGTTCTTCTTCTACCCTCGCGGGCTGATGGCCGGTGAGATCGACGCCCCGGTGGTCTTCGCCGGATACGGCCGCTCGCAGTCCGACCCGAAAGTCGACGATTACGCGGGGATCGATAGCCGCGGCAAGTTTGTGCTCGTGTTCGATGGCCAGCCCGACGCGACGGCCGCGCCCCAGGGCCCGAGGCCGGCCTTCAACCCGTTTGCCAAGCTCGCCGCCGCTCGCGCACACGGGGCGATCGGCGTCCTCATCATCCCACCCCCCGGCCGCGGATGGCCGGCCGACGCCCGGGCGCTGGACGCCCGCGCCATGGGCTTCGAACGGCCCGTCATGGGACTGGCCTCCTCCTCGGCCGAGATCCCGGCGATCGGCCTGGCGGATTCAGTCCGAGACGTCCTGGCCGCCCGTCTGTCGCTGGCCGCCGACAGCAAGCCCATTCCGGTGCTCGACCTCCGTGCCCACTTCACCTTCGCCGCCCGCAAGGAGCCGAAATCCGATCGCAACGTGATCGGCTACTTCCCCGGCTCGGATCCGGAGAAGAAGAAGGAAATCGTCGTCTTCAGCGCGCATTACGACCACGTGGGGGTGAACGACAAGGGGGAGATCTTCAACGGCTCCGACGACAACGCCTCGGGCACGAGCACCCTGCTCGAGATTGCCGAGGCGTTCGGTCAGGCGCCCCGGGCGGCCCGGAGCGTGGCGTTCCTGTGGGTCTCCGGCGAGGAGAAGGGCCTCCTCGGCAGCCAGTGGTTCGCCGGGCACATGACGCTTCCGGAGGGCTACAAGGTCGTCGCCGACATCAACCTGGACATGGTCAGCCGCAACGATCCCCACAAGATCGGCGTGACGCCGTCGCCGGACCACGACGAGTACAACGCCCTCGTCCCCGCGGCCGTCCGCTCCTGCAAGGCGGAGGATCTCGAGGTCGTCTATGACTCCGACGAGTATTTCCACCGGACCGACAGCGCCAGCTTCGCCCACAAGGGCGTGCCGGTGATCTTCTTCTTCGCCGGCATCCACGAGGACTATCACCGGCCGACCGACGACGTCGAGAAGGCCGATTTCGAGAAGTCCGCCCGCGTCGCCCGCGCGGCCTTTCGCCTGGGTTGGACGTTCGCGACGTCCGATCAGCCACCGGCGAAGATCAAACCGGACGGAAAAGCCCGGTAGGCCACGGCTCACCCGGTCGCCGGACGGCGCCGGCTTCTAAAGGATGATAGCCCGCCCGTCCCGAAGTCTTCTCCGTGCCTCCGTGGTCCGTCCTCCCGGCCTCACAGGTTATCGTCGGGTCGGAAGGTGGGGAGCTCGGCGGAGTCGGCCAGGGAGATGTCGATCGGGTTCCTCAGCCCGCGAGGTTCATTGCAGAGGATTCCGCGACGGCTGGCGCAGCTCAGGCAGAGCTTCTCCTCGCCCTGATGGAGGTAGATCTCTCCGTCCTGCAGGCGATGGTAGAAATCCTGCCCCGGGGCCTGGGAATGGCAGAACTCGCGGTGGCTGCCGCGCTTGATGCTGGTCCGCCAGCCGGGCTCAAAGACATACAGGTGTGAGACGCCCTCCACGGTGCCGGTCCGGCTGCCGAGTGACCTCTTGGGCGAGGCCTCGGCCTGAGAATTCGAACTCATTGCGGCTGCATCTCCTGGGCGGGAATCGGAGCCGGGCGGGGAGGCTCCCGGGGATCTCGGTCGCGATCAGGACTCGTCGAAGCCGGTCCTTGCCCTGGGAGCGAACAGGCGGCATCCGTGCAGGGGACGTCCCGGGTGCGTGCGCCGGCGATCCGATTATAGACCCTGCGACCGATCCATGCGACCCCCGGAATCCAGGCCGCCACGGCGAGCGGCCAGGCCAGCGGCAGTCGGCCCCCGATGGCCCGCATCGCGTCGAATCCGCCGTACACCTTCCCGGAGGCCGCGACCGCGTGCATCGAGGCCATGCAGGCCGCCTTCGTCAGCGACGGGTGGACCGAGGCCGGCTCGACGGCGTTGAGGTCGATCGGCTCCAGGACGTGGTCCGGATCCGCCGCGGTCAGCGCGGCCATCGTGGCCCGGCACCGCGGGCACTGGCCGTCGAAGAGGACCCGCAGCGCCGGCTGCGACCCGGACCGGCCGGCGACCAGGCTCCTCAACCACGGCCCGGAGGCGAACGCGAGATTGGCGCCGATCATCGCCAGCCCGAACTCGGCCAGGCCCGGCGCGACGTAGCCGATTCCCAGGTGGAGCGCCACGGCCCCGGCGAGAAAGAGCGGCCGAAGGATGCCGACCCAGATCAGCGCCGGGTAGAGGATCTCGAAGGCGATGCTGGCGTGCGTCAGGAAGTTGATGAGGAGCGGCCATTCGGCCAGGCCGGAGAAGTCCCGGGTGACGAACTCGCCGGCCATCATGGTCCCCCAGAGCGCCGTCCCGTTCCACCACGACGGCCCCTGGAGCTTCGCCAGCCCGGCCATCAGGTAGATGAACGCCAGGTGGAGCTGGATCAGACGGAGCGCCAGGCCGGCCGAGACCGTCGGCACCGGCACCGCCGGGATTCGCGGCGAGACGAGCCGGCCGACGCCCGCGACGAACGCCCGCGACGCCGCCACGCCCCGGGCGTCTCGCCATCTCCTCAGAAATCGGTCCAGGGACAGGGCCTGCCCGCTGGCCCCGGTGATCATCAGGTAGAAGAGCAAGGTGGAGATCACCTGGTCGAAGCCGAAGAGCGCGATCGGCACCCGCCGCACGGTCGAGACGTAGATGATCCAGCCGACGACCGCGGCGATCCGGCTGAATAAGCCGGCGGCGAGGAGCCCGAAGACCGCGAGGCAACCGAGCCAGGCTGGCCGCAGCAGCGAATCCGGGACCAGGAACCAGAACGACCAGGCCCACGGCTGCCGCTCGAGCTGGTTCTGGCGGATCAGGGCGGGGTCGGCCCAGCCGCTCGATCCGAAGTGGTCGTGCAGGTCCAGCCCCAGGACGAAGAGGCTCCAGAGCGCCAGGCTCGCCGTGACGATCCGGACCAGGCCCAGGGGCGTCGGGTCGGCCGGCCGGAAGAAGAAGGCGTCCCAGCCTTGGCGGACGGACCGGACCAGCTCGCGGAGGTACGCCAACGGCTCGCTCACGATCGATCGCACTCGTAGTCTCCCACCCACTCGGGCGACGTGAAGAGGTCCTCGTCGAAGAGATCGAAGCCGGCGTTCCCGGGTGCGGCGAGCGCCCGCCGGACGTGGTCCGGGCTCGGGATGAGATGCTGCTGGACGTGCAGGGTCACGCTCCGGCTCCCGGGGAAGGCGGCGCCGAGGTGCCGTGCATAGGCCCGGCCCATCCGGCTCCGGCTCGGTTCCAGGCCCGCCCGCTTCGCCTCCTGGACGTCGGCGAACAGCGCATTGGCCAGGGCGAGCTGCCGCTGGTGTCGCATCCTGGGGCCGCCCAGCGACCGATCCGGAAGCCGGACCGTCACGTCCGGTCGACCGTCGTCGAACCGGACGACCGCCGTCGCGACCGGCGTCGGCGGCGGCTCCGCGTAATACCGATACGCGTACCCCTGATCGACCAGGTCGTGATAGGCCGTGAAGGCGTCCGCGACCCGGCGCTCCAGGGGTGAGGAGGGCGGCACCCCGATGGCCCCGGCGACCACCGCGGCGACGTGGTAGAGGATTGCCAGGCTCACCACGACCTTCGCCCACCTCGGCCAGGTGGGGGAGACGACGGCTTCCGAGCCCGAACCCCCGGCCACGGGACCTGCCTCCGGGCTCGTCCCCCTCGATTCGGCGGCGGGCGTCCGACCAGGCTCCACCACCGCGGGGATCGCGAGCTCATCCGCCCGCGGCTGCCCTCGTTTCCTCGGCGATCTCGATCCCATCGGCGCCTCGCGATCCTCAATCACCCTGCCG
This sequence comes from Aquisphaera insulae, assembly GCF_011064615.1. Classification (GTDB taxonomy): domain Bacteria; phylum Planctomycetota; class Planctomycetia; order Isosphaerales; family Isosphaeraceae; genus Aquisphaera; species Aquisphaera insulae. The sequence continues at coordinate 169,268 of NZ_JAALJH010000003.1, forward strand.
TTAGCCCGGAGACCGCATCGAGCATAACCCGGCCGGCCGATCCGGGCGAGGAAACCCGCAGCCTCTGCGTCGTCCGACCAAGATGACCCGCACAATCATTTTATCCAGCCTGTGTCTCCTCACCATTCTGACGAGTCATGTTGCACGGCCGGGAGTCCGGACTTAGAATTTGACCGTTCTGAGCAAAGATTGCGGACCAGGGCAGATCGCAGGGACAGAGGGCGTGCGCAAGCTCTGCGGGGCGAGCGATGCCCGGTATTGGCCGGCCATTTCCGAATTCGCAACGGGTTCAGGTGCCGGTTTGGTCGTGCGGCTGCGCGACCCGTTGATCACGCACCCGGAGAAAAGACATGCAAGGGACGATCGTGATGCTGATGGCGCTCAGCGGGCTGGGCTGTCATCACAAGTCGTGTGACGTGACATTTACCCCGTCGTGCTACAGCGGCGGCTGCTACGGCTCGGACTACTCGACCGTGGTCGAGCCTTCGTGCTACAGCGGCTGCTACGCGGCCAGCTACAGCAGTTGCTACAGCGGCTGCTACGGCGAGGCCTACGATAGCTGCTACGGCGGCAGCTACGACAGTTGCTACAGCGGACGGAAGCGCTGCGGGCTGTTCGGCGGCCTCTTTAGCTGCTTCGGGCGGAAGAGCTATGGCGGCGGTGGCGGATGCGGCCTCTTCGGCCGGCATCACAAGTCCTACAGCGACTGCGACTCGTGCTTCCCGGCCAGCTACGACAGTTGCTATTCGGGCTGCTACAGCGGCTCGTACGCGGGCGTGTACGGCGACTACTCGCCGGCCGTCTTCGGCTCGAGCATGCCGATCTATGAGACGCCGATGAGCTCGGGCCAGGGCATGACGACCCCGGCACCGGCCTCGGCCCCCGCCGCCCCGGCCGCGGACAAGCCGACCGCGAAGCCGGCCAAGCCCGAGGAGACCTCGGCCCCGGTCCCGCCGCTCCCCGGTACGACCACCCCGCCGGCCCCGCCGGTCCCGGGTGCGACCACCCCGCCCGCGCCCGGCGTCCCCACCCCGCCGGTGCCGTCAATCCCGACCACCCCCGCGGTCCCCGGTACCCCCAAGCCGGCCGTCTGAGCCTCGTCGCGGGCTCGGCAGAGATTTGCTCCCCCCGGCCGATCCGAACGGGGATCGGCCGGGGGCCGAGAAAAGCGGAGGCGGGCCCAAACCCGCCCTCGCCAAAGCCGCTGGGGGCAGGGCCCTGCCCCGGGCGGTTTTTGTTGCGCGCGGCAATCGCCTTCCCCTGATTTCTCCGGTTGCTTATCCTGAATTGTCGACCGGCCGCCGCGATTGATCGAGCGGCCGTCGCGCGGGAGCACATGGGCTCGGGTCCGGGCGACGTCCCCACGCCGGGGCGGAAGCACGCGATCCCCGGGCCGGCCCGGACCGGAGGCCGATCAGGCGATGCACGAGACTTCCTCGATCGAGACGCCATCATTGCCCGCCGACGGGCCGGGGAGCCCGCCCGCATCGATCCCCGACGTCGAGGGCGACGAACGACGGCGGGAATGGCTCATCGAGACCCTGGGCGAGGCCTACTGCCGCAAGCTGGGCGTCTATCGACTCCCGGCGGGCTTCGTCCTCTCCGTCGTCATCCCCGCCTACAACGAGCGGAAGACGATCCACGAGATCCTCCGCCGCGTCCGGGCGGTCCCCATCCCCAAGCAGATCATCGTCGTGGACGACTGCTCGAAGGACGGCACCCGCGAGATCCTCCGCGAGATGGCCGAGACCGACGGCGACCTGACCGTCGTCTGTCACGAGGTGAATCGCGGCAAGGGCGCGGCGCTCCGGACCGGGTTCCAGCACGCAACCGGCGACGTCGTCATCGTCCAGGATGCCGACCTCGAGTACGAGCCCGAGCAGTATCCCGAGCTCCTCCAGCCCATCATCGAGGGCAAGGCCGACGTCGTCTTCGGATCGCGGTTCATCGGCGAGACCCACCGCGTGCTCTACTTCTGGCACTCGGTCGCCAACCGCGGCCTCACCTTGCTCTCGAACATGTTCACGAACCTGAATCTCACCGACATGGAAGTCTGCTACAAGCTCTTCCGCCGCGAGATCATCCAGGGGATCGTGCTCAAGAGCGACCGGTTCGGCTTCGAGCCCGAGGTCACCGCCAAGGTGGCCCGGCACGAGATCAAGGACGAGGCCGGCCATTCCCGGCTCTGCCGGATCTACGAGATCCCGGTCTCGTACCACGGCCGGACCTACCGCGAAGGGAAGAAGATCGGCATCAAGGACGGATTCCAGGCGCTCTACTGCATCGTCCGCTACGCCCTCGCCGATTGACCCGGCGGCCGGCGGCCACCATCGCCAAAGGGGGACGCCATGCGGCGACCGGATCGACATCGCGCCCGCGATTCCAGGCCCATCCGGGCGATCGCGACGGTGGGCCTGATCGCCGCGATCGCCATCGCAGGGGAGGCGTCCGCCCAGGAGCGGCCCGCGGGCCAGCCTGCGGCCAGGGCCAGGGCCGACCGCCCCGGCTTCTACAAGGGCCGGCGGATCGCCGACGTCATGTCGTGGGAGGGCGTGGACTGGCTCTTCCGCGAGACCCGCGTGGAGGAGGAACAGCCCGAGGCGATGCTCGATGCGCTCAAGATCCGGCCCGGCGACACGGTGGCGGACGTCGGCGCCGGGGCCGGGTACCACAGCATTCGCCTGGCACGCCGCGTGGGCGAGAAGGGGACCGTGCTGGCCACCGACGTCCAGCCCGAGATGATCACCATGCTCGAGCGGAACGCCCGCCAGGCGGGGCTGGCCAACATCAAGCCGCTGCTCTGCACCCAGCGGAACACGAAGCTCCCCGACGGCAAGGTGGACCTGATCCTGATGGTGGACGTCTACCACGAGGCGACCGACCCGGAGACCCTGCTGAAGGGACTCTTCAAGGCCCTCCGACCCGGCGGCCGACTCGTCCTGGTCGAGTTCCGAGGCGAGGACCCGGAGGTCCCCATCAAGCCCGAGCACAAGATGACCCTCAAGCAGGCCCGCCGCGAGGTCGAGCCCCAGGGCTTCCGATTCGTCGACTCGCACGAGTTCCTCCCCTGGCAGCACGTCATCGTCTTCGAGAAGCCCGAGGACAAGCCGGGGACCGCAAGCCCGAACAACAACACGCAGAAGGCCGGGGCGCCGATCGCGACGCCGGGCCGATGACCTTACCCTCGGAGGATCCGAAACCATGCCGGGCACGATCATCGCGAGCTATTGCCGATGGCTCGAGTACGAGGATGCTGTCCATCGCACGACCCTGGCCTCGTTCGAGACGGTCCCGGTCGACCGACGGGACTCGGCCGAATACCGGCGGGCCGTGACGATCCAGGCCCATGTCGTCATCGCCCGCGGCATGTGGCTCCCTCGTCTCGGCGTGATCCCGAGCCCTCCCTTCAGCGTCGCCTCGTTCTTCCCGGAGGACGCCGAGCTCCCTCAAGTCGCGGCCAACTGGGAGACGGTGTACGCCCTCTGGAGCGACTACCTCTCCGGCCTCGACGACCCGGCGCTCGATCGCACGTTCGAGTACCAGAGCCTGGACGGCAAGCGGTTCCGCAACAGCCTCCGTGACGTCCTCGACCAGTTGTACGGCCACTCCTGCTACCATCGCGGCCAGATCGCCATGCTGATCCGCGCCGCCGGCGGCAAGCCCGCGATCACGGACTTCATCTACTGGTGCCGCGAGGTTCTGCCCGACGCGGAGGGGTGAATCGCGTGGGAATCCTCAGATCGATCCCGGACGTCGAGGCCTGGCTGGACGCGGATGCGAACGAGTGGACCTCGCTCGATGATCGCGAATACAAGGCCGTCGTCCGCCGCTGGTCCGACGTGTTCCTGCCCCGCCTGGAAGCGGGATCGCAATTACTATGGGGCGAGAAGGCCATCCTGGACGTGGAATCTCGACTGCCTGCCGCGGTCGTGATCCTCAGTGGCACGCGGATCAGATCGCTGGCCAATCTGGGCGGCTGCGGGGCAGCCGTCTATCGGGCTGCAGGGCTCCGACAAATCGATCGCGATCTCGCGAATGCCAGGGAGTTGATCCTCACGTCCGAGGACCTGACATGGTGCTGCGTCTTCACTCACGAGGCGGGCGCTTTCTCGTCAGAGTGCCTGATCAAAAATGTCAACTTAAATTGAAACGTCAGGGCCCGCCGATCCCCCCGTCAATCGAGCACCTCGCGGGTCCAGGTGAAGATCCGCCAGTGGATTCCGAAGGCGAACGCCGCGAGCGTCCCGATGGCGAACCACGCCATCCAGAGGTCGAGCTCGACCAGGGCCGACGGCAGGACGGCGACCCAGGCGACCGGGTAGGCGATGAGGGCGACGGCCCGGTCGGACCATCGCCGCCGGAACTGGGCCATCGTCGCCGTCAGGGAGAGCACCGTGAACACGCCGGACACCGCGAGCGCCTGGAGGATCGCGGGGATCGTCAACCCGGGCGGGACCGGCAGGCCGACGATCGCGAATCCGGGGACGAGCTGATCCAGCCAGGGCAACACCAGGGGCGGAACGATCGCCAGGAATGCGGCCCCGGCCAGCCAGGAGAACACCGAGGACATCCAGGGAAACCCTTCCGCGTGCCAGCTCCGGCCGGTCGCTTCCCGCGTTCCCGCCCGCGGGCTTTCGGTCCCCGAATCCACCATGAGAAGGCTCCCCGCGCCGGGCCACCTGCGCCACGTGCTCGACCCACACCATGATAACTGTCCGAGGCCCGCCCCGTCATCAGAGCCCGTCCCAGGGTTGAACATGAGGCGGCAGCTCCGCGACAATGCAGAGCGGCCCGGATGTCCGTCCTCCCTCATCGTCAACCTAGAGCGCTTCACGTTCGGATCAACCACGGGCAAGGAGCGACCGCGCCAGCCGTGGCCACCCCAGGCCGATGCGACGAGCGAGCCCCGTGGGAGCCGGCTCCGTCCGGCGACCGGGTGAGCCTTGGCTATCCCCCAGGCTGATGCCACAGGCAAACCCTGTGGAAGCCGGCTCCCAGTCCGCATGTCAGGCGACACTAATTTTGCCCCCCCGGGACCTGTACTGACCCCCACCTCTGGGAAGACATCGAAGGCCAGGAAGACATCGGACATCGAAGTCATCGAAGAGACATCGAAGGCCAGGAGACATCGAAGGGGACATCGAAGGCCAGGCACCCAGACATCCTCCCCTTGAACAATCCGCGTACCTAAGCGGCCGGCCTCGGTTTTCTTCGACGTCGTGAATGGAGGGACACGGCGTAGTCGCTGAAGGCGTCCTCGACGGCCCTCTGCAACTCCACCTTCGTCTCGTAGGATCGCACCGGCATCCCGTGGTGCTTGATCTGTCGGAAGATCGCCTCGATCCGGTTCAGCTCGGGGGCGTAAGCCGGCAGATAGTAGAGATACAATCCCGAGCGGGCCAGGGACGGCCGTGCCCGCCGGACCACGTCGCTGGTGTGGAAGCTAGCGTTGTCCAGGACCACTACCCGAGGCACCCGCGCCGGCGGCAGGGCGCGGAGGAATGCCAGCAGGTCGTACGAGTCCCACGTCCGTCCGGCCGTGAACGCCTCCAGGCGCGGGGGCCCGTACAGTCGATAGGCGGCCAGGGCGTTGATACGCCGGCCCTGAGGCGCCTCGTGGGGCACGAGCTTGCGGGCCCCGGGCAGGGACCAGGAGTAGGAGCTCGGCAATGTCGGCGAGAAGCCGCACTCGTCGAGGTAATAGAGCCTCAGGCGGCCGGCGGCCGCTTTTTTTTCAAGTTGTCGAGCACGTGCCGGGCCCGGGCGACCTTCGCCGGGTCCTGCTTGTGCCGCAGCGAATCGGCCGTGCGGCGCCAGCCGGCCCCCATGCCGCCGAGGTAGCGACGGACCTGCCGCGGGCTCAAGTCCACGCCCCGCTCGGAGAGGGCCGCGGCGAGCTGGCGGCTGGTCCAGGTGCGGGCCTCGCCGAGGCATTCGCGGAGCAGGCCCTCGACCGCCTCGCGGCGGCCGTGGTCCGGCGGCGGGCCGGTCCGCTTGGGATGGAGTGAGGGGACTCCCCTGGCCTGGAAATCCTTCAGGACGCCGCGTACGGTCGCGGTGCAGTAACCCGTGTGGGATGCGATCCGGGCCGGCGCCCAGGCGACCGAGGACAGCAGGACCATCTCCAGGCGGTCGCGGACGCGGGGCGGCAGATCGGTGCGGCGCAGCGACTTGAGCTCGCCGCGAGTGGCTTCGTCGAGATGTACGAGGATCATACATCATTATACGGACGACCACCGGTGAAGACAAACCTTGGCCAGGTGCTTAGAGCGATTATCTCAGCTCGACGCACGGATCAATCGTGACAGTGGGGTGCTTGGTCCGCCTACAATGTGGGGGGAGCGAAAAAAGTAACGAATCTGACTCGAGGAGGATAATGATGGACAGAGCTAATTTCTCCAAGATAGTCTCACTTTACGAGTCCGGGTTGGTCACGGCGCCGGAATTCGCCGATTCTCTGCTTCGTCGCATGACAAACTGTTAAAATTTAGATTCTGTGACAGTTTCACATTTTGAATTGGTTCCCGACGAGGTGATGCGAAAACATCGGGAGCAGCTCGCGAAAATCCGAGATGCAGATTTTCATTGGATTCCGTTTCTTCTTACATCATTGGAGAATCGTAGCGAGCCGCCGGACTATCCGGAGAAGTTGCGGAGAATCTGTTCCCTTTTCGGGCTAGAGGGCGGAAAGTGAGTAGCCGTTCACGGGACATCGAAGGCCAGGGACATCGAAGGCCAGGCACCCAAAGGGACACCTCCCTGAGCCGGGCCTCGAGCGCCTGCCTGTCTTCCCGTTTCTGCACCTCCCGGATGACGGAGCGCAGAGACTCGCTAGAGCGCGTAACGCTTGGATCGCATGCGGACTGGGAGCCGGCTTCCACAGGGTTTGCCTGTGGCATCAGCCCGGGGGATAGCCAAGGCGGGTGTGACCGAGGAATGATGTTGCCCCTGGGGTGTTGCTGAGGTAGCGTCAGGCTTCCCCCTGCTCAAGGAGCCTGACGATGCCTGCCCGGATCGTGGAACGAAGCGGGGCCGGTTTCACCGTCCAGATCACCGTGCCCTACAACCCCTCGATGCTCGACTTCGAGGAGACCCTCCAGCAGCAACTCAACGACGCCGGCGTCCTGGCTACCCAGGAGGGCCTGAAGCAGTTCGACACCGACGGCTCGCCGATCACCATCGGGGCGACCAAGCTCACCAGCAAGGGGCAACTCCCCAAGGACTACCAGACCCCCTACGGCGTCGCCACCGTCGGGCGGCACGTCTACCAGGGCCCCAAGGGCGGAGCGACCTACTGCCCTTTGGACCGCGACGCCCGGATCGTCGTCAGTTCCACACCCAAGTTCGCCAAGATGGTCGCCAGCAAGTACGCCGAGTTCGGCTCGGCCCGCGTCCAGCACGACCTCCGCGACAACCACGGGCGGACCGTCTCGCGGTGTCTGGTCCAGGACATCGCCGACGCGGTGGCCGCCGTGGCGTTGGCCAAACAGGAGGATTGGAGCTACCAACTCCCGAAGTTGGAGACGCCCCCGGCATCCGTGGCCCTGAGCCTGGACGGGACCTGCACGCTGATGTGCGAGGACGGCTGGCGGGAGGCGATGGTCGGCACGATCAGCTTCTACGACAAGGCGGGCCAGCGGCTGCACACGATCTACCTGGCGGCGACGCCGGAGTACGGCAAGGCGACGTTCCTCGGGAGGCTGGAGGCCGAGGTATGCCGGGTCAAGGAGAAGCACCCGGAGGCCCATTTCGTCGGGATCGCCGACGGGGCCAAGGGGAACTGGGAGTTCCTCGCCAAGCACACCGACACCCAGGTGGTGGACATCTGGCATGCCGCCGAGTACCTGGGCAAGGCGGCGGCGGTCCTCTACCGGGGCCAGCCGACGGCCCGCGAGATGTGGCTGGAGGAGAATTGCCACACGCTGAAGCACGACCCCGGGAGTGCGGCGGCGGTCCTGAAGCAGTTGAGATACCAGGCGAAGATCCGGCCCTGGGCCAAGGCCGACGAGGATGTGCAGCGGGCGATCACGTACTTCGCTAACCAAGGCGGGGCGGGCCGGATGGACTACGCCTCGCGGGTGGCGGCGAAGGAGCCGATCGGCAGCGGCGTGACGGAGGCGGCGAGCAAGGTGATCGTCTCAAGCAGCGGCTCTGCAACTCCGGGATGAAATGGAAGGAGCCCGGGGCGGCGGCGGTGCTGAGCCTGCGGTGCCTGAGCTACACGCCGGAGCGGTGGGGCCAGTTCTGGGCGAAGATCGACCGCTGGGGCTTCCCGGTGGCCGCCTGAGCCGCCGGCCCGTCGGAGGGTGCCCCGATGACCAAAGTGGACTTCTCCCGGATCGAAGACGCCTTGGCCGTCAGGCTGCCGGACGTGTACCGCCGCCGGGTGGCCCCATTCCCGATCCCGAGGGAGGAAGGAAATACCGAGACCCAGGTCTGGGACGACGCCGGAGCATTGATCGCCCTGAATCAGCGGCTCCGGGCCGAGGTCGAGGGCTGGCCGCCGTGGCTGTTCGTCATCGGCCAGTCGGTCGGCGACCCTTGCGGCTATGCTATCGACACCCGCGACCCGGAGTGCCCGGTCTGGTGGCTGGAGCAGATGCGACTCGGGCCCGATAGCGGACCATCCCAGGGGCCGTTCGACCCATGGTTCTCGCACTGGGTCACGGATACCTCGGAAGAGCCGGGCGGGAGCTCCTGCTTCGGGTTGTTGCTCGCGTGGGGGATATTGTCGGTGATCGTCCTGGTGGCATGCTGGGTGTGGGTCGTCTACCGAACCGCACGTTGAGGATGATGTATCCAGAGCATACCAGGCACATCATTTCTCGGTCACACCCGCCAAGGCTCACCCGGTCGCCGGACGGAGCCGGCTCCCACGGGGCTCGCTCGTCGCATCGGCCTGGGGTGGCCACGGCTGGCGCGGTCGCTCCTTGCCCGTGGTTGATCCGAACGTGAAGCGCTCTAGAGTCAAAGTGGAGGACGAGCTTGCTGACATCGATGGCTGAGAAACCGGGCCGCACGATAATGGTTGTCTCTTTAGGGGACCGATGCAGCCGAGATCGAAAGTCCCGAAGATGCCCGGAGGAGACTGTAATGAGCGACCTGACCCTGGAATCTCTTGCCAGACGAGTCGCGGCCTTGGAGACGATTGTCGCGAGGGGCGGTGCCCTCTCCCCTAGCAAGAACTGGCGCAAGGCCGTGGGCATGTTTCATGAGAGCGAGTTCATGCGCAAGGTTGACGAGGAATGTGGTGCGCGGATGCGTGAGGCCGAACGTGAAGCGGCACGTCGTGGAGAGCTAACAGAATGATCCTCCTCGACACGGATCATACGACGCTGCTGAAATACCCCGAGAGTGAACGTGGCCGCATGATCGGTCGACTCGAAGCAGTGTCGGCATCCGAAGTGATCGGTGTGACGATCGTCACCGTCCAGGAAAGGATGCGAGGCTGGCTGGCCGTCATCGCCAAGGAGAAGTCGGCGCTCCGGCAAGTTGCCGGTTATCGCGAGCTTGCCCTGCTATTCGAGTTCTACCAGGCCTTTGAGATTGCACCGTTCGATGAGGCTGCTGCACGTCAGTTCGACGAGTTGCGCCAGAAGAAGCTCCGCATCGGGTCGATGGACCTGAAAATCGCGGCGAGGACGCTGGTCCATCAAGCACTTCTCCTGTCCGCCAACCTTTCCGATTTCCTACAAGTTCCTGGTTTGCGGGTCGAGAACTGGCTGGATTGATCGTTGCAGATGGGCAGACCGCCATGGAGTCCGATCTGCAATCCGTTCCAATCGCCTCCAAATACTCGATCAGCTCCATCGTCCCGAGACAATCAATGACAATCGTCCGAGAGCAACCCCGTCAGCGGAGACCGGCCCGGGGTTGAGGCGCGGCCGACACTTTCGCGAGAATGCACGACGGCCAGGAAGTTCATCCTCGTTCAGGAGCCGCCATGATCCCGCCTCGACCAACAGGCCCGGGCCGAGCCGCCCGCTTCTTCGTCCTCGCCCTCCTCGTTCCGTTCGCGATCCGCGAGGCGACGGCCGGCGACGAGATCCCTCCCGTCTCCGACCGGGCGAAGGCCGTCCATGCGTCCGGCCTGCTCTGGGACGGGCATAACGACCTCCCCTGGGAGCTTCGCGCCAAGGGGGACATGGCACTCACCAAGTTCGACCTCTCGAAGCGCATGAAGGTCGGCCAGACCGACATCCCCCGCCTCCGCGAGGGGGGCGTCAAGGCCCAGTTCTGGTCGGTCTACATCCCGAGCGAGCACGCCAACCCGGCCAAGACCGTCATCGAGCAGATCGACCTGGTCCACCGCCTGGTCGCCAAGTACCCCAGGGACCTGGAGCTCGCCCTGACCGCCGACGACGTGGAGCGGATCGTCAAGGAGGGGAAGATCGCCTCGCTGATCGGCATGGAAGGGGGGATCGCCATCGAGAACGACCTCGCCATGCTCCGCGCCTTCCACGCGTTGGGGGCCCGCTACATGACCCTCACCCACAATTCGACGCTCGACTGGGCCGACGCCGCCAACGACAAGCCGAAGCACGGCGGCCTCACCCCCTTCGGCGAACGCGTGGTGAAGGAGATGAACCGGCTGGGGATGCTCGTGGACATCTCGCACGTCTCGGTCGCCACCATGGACGACGCCCTCCGGGTCACCAAGGCCCCGGTCATCGCCAGCCACTCGAGCGCCTTCGCGCTCTGCCCCTCGCCGCGTAACGTCCCCGACGAGATCCTCGCCCGCGTGAAGGAGAACGGCGGCGTGGTGATGGTGAACTTCTACTCCAACTTCATCGTGGCCGACGCCGCGAAGAAGGTGAGGGCTGCTCGCGAGGCGATCCTGGCCCGCTACCCCGACCCGGCCGCCGGCAAGAAGGCGCTGGAGGAATGGTACAAGACCGAGGGGAAGACCCTGGGCCGCGGCACGATCAAGGACGTGGCGGACCACATCGACCACATCGTCAAGGTCGCGGGGATCGATCACGTCGGCCTCGGCTCCGACTTCGACGGCATCAACCGCTGGCCCGTCGGCCTCGACGACGTCTCCACCTACCCGCGGATCACCGACGAGCTCCTCCGCCGCGGCTATTCCGAGTCCGACGTTCACAAGGTCCTGGGCGCCAATGTCCTCCGCGCGTTCCGCCGGGCCGGCGAGGTCGCCAAGCAGCTCCAGTCCGAGGTCCCGCCGGAGGTGGACGAGATCACCCCCGAGCCGCACGACGACTGACACCGCGAGGGCCGGGGGGCGCGACGAGCCTTCCGGCGTGAGCCTCGCGCCGTGGGACCGAGCGAAGGAGAGGGCGGCCCTGATCAGACGTCCTCTTCTTGATGAAGCGTGGGGGCCGGCGTAGTCTCAGGTCGGCATCAAGACCCGCTTGGGCCCCGTGCCTTCAAGCACGATCCCGCGGCCGGGGACCGGTACGCGATGGCGAGCGAAGGAGACCACAGACCGGACCTCTCCGGCAGTGTCCGCCCCGCACCGAACGGTGCCGGTTGGGCCTGGCCGATGGGAGTTCGCGTCCTGGTCGCCGCGATGCTGGCGATGGCCGGGACGTCCCTCCGGCTGGCGGACGGTGGGCGGCATGGATTTGACGAGGTCCGCGACCGCGAACCGCCCACGCTCCGAGTGGACATCAACCACGCCCCGCCGGGCGTGCTGGAGGCCCTCCCGCACGTCGGCCCCAGCCTGTGCGGCCGGATCATCGAGGAGCGGCGAATCCGCCCCTTCTCCTCCGCCGAGGACCTTCGCCGCCGCGTGAAGGGGATCGGGCCCGCGACCCTGGCACGGCTCCGCCCTTACCTGTCCTTCACGGAACGAGGGGCCCACGATGCCGACCCCGCGCCCGTCGATGGGCCTCGATCCGCCGCCCCCGTCACGATCGCCCGCGCGTCGGCGAGGACGGCCAGGAGGTCGCCCTGAAGTCGATCGCCGGGTGGGAACCTCGATCCCCTCAGAGCGTCTTGAGGTACTCGATCAGCTCCATCCTCTGCTCCTCCGTGAGCTTGTCCCCGAATGTGTGGCCCTGGTTGCCCAGGCCGTGGCGGCGGGTGTCATAGACGAAGTGGGCCTCGCGGGTGGGCTTCCGCGGGGCGGCGGGATCGGGAGGGTCCACGACCTGGTAGTTCCAGCCCACGTTGCGGGCGTCGTAGTGCTCGAGGCCCGTCGAGGGAGGACGCGTGAATCGGGCCGGACGCTCCGACGAAAGCAAGAGGGCGTGGAGCGTCGGGATCGAGCCGTTGTGGAGGTAGGGGGCGGTCGCCCAGATGCCGTCGAGGGGCGGGGCCTGGTACCCGACCCGGGCGGGACTCACGCGGTGATGCTCGGCGAACCAGGAGGCGTTGTAGTGCTCGACGGCCCGGTCGGAGATCCCCATCAGGCGGGCGGGATCGGTCCCGACGACGTCGATCGGGACGATCTTGCTGGGATAGGATCGGTCGGGGCCATAGGTGCCGTGGCAGCGGGCGCACGATCGCTCGAAGATCTCCTTCCCGCGGGCGGCACGCGGGGCATCGACCGCCAGCGGGTAGGCGGGGGGCTCGATGCTCCGGATATACGCGTGAATGTCGGCGAAGGTCGGCTCCAGGGCCTCGAACTCCGATCGCGACTTGTCGGCGAGCAGGAACTGCATGATCGACCGGACCGAGGCGGCCGGCGTCCGACCGTCCTGGTACATCGTGGCCTTGGACTTGAGCGTCCACCAGGCCGGGGCATCCAGCTCCGGGAGATTGGCGCCGAGCAGGAGCGGGAAGACGCGGCGGGAGAGGTCCGGGTTCCTCACGCTCAGCAGGACCACCGACATCATCCCCGCGTTCACGGTCCCGCGCGCCGTGTTGATGGTGAACGGGACTAGCGGAGGCTTCCGGCCGTCGGCCCGGAACAGGTCGAAGAGCAGGAGCTCGTAGTCGACGGTCGAGTTCGGCAGGCCGACGTAACTCTTGCCCCCGATCGAGCCCCCGTGACAGGCCATGCAGTCGACCTGAAACCCCGTCCTCGTCCCATCGGCCTTCTTCGACCAGCGAAGGCCCATCGGCAAGCCCTCGTTGTCATACGGAGCCGGGTGGAGACCGTAGTAGTCGGCGAAGGCCCGGGCGTAGCCGTCGGGATCGGCGACCGGGTCGGGGGCGGATGTGGTGCCCCAGAGCTTCCACGCATTCCGATAGGCGTCGATCCGCCACTCTGCTTTCAGGTAGCTGTGGGCCAGAAGCGCACTGCGGCCTCGCAACGCGGCCGAGGCGTCCTGGTTCGAAGGCGCGGGATGTTCGTCCGCCGAGTTCGCGGCCAGGATGGACGCGAGCAGGAGAGTCTGAACAAACATGGTGGCGCGACACTCCCCGGGGCCGTTGGGCGCGGCCCTCGCGATCATGCGACGTGATGTTCGTCTCGGATGATTGTCGCAAAGCGATCGCGAAATGGGAATGGATGCCGGACCGGCCCGCCCCGTCGACCGCCGAACCGGGCGCCCGGCGGGGCGGATTCGCTCCCCCGCCGAGGCACTCGCGAGCTCACTTCCCCGGATCGCCGGACGCCCGGATTGCGCGTGCGTCCTGGCACAGCCTCCAAAATAGCGAGACTGGAGGGAGTTTTCCGCCGGGCCTCCATCCGTGGGGTAAACTAGGTTCAGTGTATGTCAATCACGGTCGGCCTCGCGTGCAATCGAGGTGACAAGTTCAGGCGAGGACGCCTGAGGCCGGTTGATGGTGCCACGTCATCGACCGAATCCGGCGCATCGTCACCTGGTCCCGGGGACGGGGACAGTTTCCCATTGAGCTGGCACCATGAGCAGCGACAGCGGCCTCGAAGACCTCTCGTTGATGGAGCTCTTCCGGTCCGAAGTGGAGACACATTCGGAGGTGCTGTCCTCCGCGCTGCTCGTGCTCGAGAAGTCGCCGGAGGACACCGCCCGCCTCGAACCGATGATGCGCGCGGCGCACTCGATCAAGGGGGCCGCGCGAGTCGTCGGCGTCGACGTGATGGTGGGCGTCTCGCACGCGATGGAGGACTGCTTCGTCGCGGCCCAGCGGGGGAAGCTCAGCCTCACCCCGGCGGGGATCGACGTCCTGCTCCGGGGCGTGGATCTGATGGGGAAGATCGCGGAGGCGAGCAAGGATCCCCAGGCTGATTTGACGGGCCACTTCAGCCGGCCGGTGGCGAGTCTTGTCGCCGAGATCGAGGCACTCATCGCCGGTGGAGGTCGGACGAGCGGCCCTCCGCACTCGGCCCCGGGTGCAACCGGCCCGGCGAGCTCCCAAAAGCCAACCGCGCCGGGAAAGACCACGATCGTCTTCCCGGAGATCCTGGATACGGCGGCCGCGGAGCGGCTGCGCCGCCAGTTCCTCGAGGCGCTGGAGTGCGGCGACGACCCGATCCGACTCGACCTGCACGCGACTCAGGATCTCGATGTTCAGGGCCTGGTCCTGCTGGCCGCGATTCCTCGCCACCTCGCGCGGCTTGGCCGAGGACGCCTCCAGCTCTCGGGCATCTCTCGGGCGCTGGCGACGGTGCTGCATGCGACGGGCCTGGACACGAGCTACGACGTCCGGACCGGCCCGGCGCCAGAGGGTGCGTGAGCGATGGCGGCACGCTCGGACGAATTCGTGACCCAGGCCAGGGAGCACCTCGCGGCGCTCGAGCCGATCCTCCTGTCGCTGGAGAGTGCCGGCGCGGACACGGACGTTCGCGAACAGGCCGACCGCTGCCTGAGGATGGTCCACTCGATCAAGGGGGATGCGGGGTTCCTTGGGTACACGGGGATCCGCACGCTCGCCGACGCCATCGAGTCGGCGCTCGAGGCGGTCCGGGATCGCACCGCGCGGCCCCTTGCCGGCGTTGTTGAGCGTTTGCTCTCCGCCTGTGACCGCCTGGCCACACTCGTCGACGACGCCGAGAACAGCAACGCGGCCGACCTGGGCGAGATCCTCGCGAAACTGGAAGCGGTCGGACGCCCCGCGCGGGGCGTCCCGGACGACTGGACGATCGACCTGCGCGAGGTGGACCGCCTCCGGCACGGTCGCCTGGCCGGGTTCTTCGAGACGCTGGCCGGGCTCGGCGCGGTGATCTCGCCCGAGTTGATCGCCGAATTCGGGGACCTCTCGGCCGGGCTCCCGACCGGATCGGTGCGGCTCGGATTCGGGCTCACCTCGGCCATGCCCCGAGACGAGATCCTCCGATCCCTCGGCCATCCGGCTTCGTCCGCCCCCGGCGAGCCGCCCGCGAGCGTGCCCCTGGTCATCGACCTGGTCGAATGGTCGCGTCGTCGAGGTCCTCGGCTCGGTCCCCTCTTTTCCGAGCTTGCCGGCCTGGGGGCCCTGGGATCCCGGAATTTGGACCTCGGGACGTCGGACCTGACCACCGGCCTGGAACGTACTGCGGTCATCTGGCGAGGAGAACTCCGCACGACGCTGGCGGGCGAGGAGATCCGGAGGCGGCTTGGGTTGACCACGGAGGCTCGCGAAATCGGACAGCCGCATGAGGTGGCGTCCGGAAGCGGATCGGCCGCACCGACGAGTCCGGTACCGCCGGCCGGCCGTGCCCCCGCGCCGGGAGCGGAGCGGCCGGCCTCGCTGCGGATCAACGTGGAGCTGCTGGACCGGCTCATGACGCTGGCCAGCGAGCTGACGCTGGTTCGCAATCAGTCGGTGCTCGCGTTCGATCGGGATGACGACCGGGTGCGTCCCATCGTGCAGCGGCTTGATGCCGTCACCTCGGCCATCCAGCAGACCGTCCTGCGGACCCGGATGCAGCCGATCGGGAACCTCTTCAGCAAGTTCCCCCGCTTGGCCCGGGATCTCGCCAGGCAGCTCGGGAAGAACGTGGAGATGACCCTCGAGGGCCGGGACGTCGAGCTCGACAAGACGATCCTCGAGCAACTCTCCGACCCCCTCACACACCTGGTCCGCAACAGCGTCGATCACGGCATCGAGCCGCCGCCCGCGCGGCTCGCCGCGGGCAAGTCGGAAGTCGGCCGGATCACCCTCGCGGCGTCCCATGACGAAGGCCAGATCCGCATCGAGATTCGCGACGACGGGCGGGGCATCGACCCGCGGGGCGTCCGCGAGAAGGCGATGGCGATGAGGCTGAGGTCGGAGCCCGAGCTCGACCGGATGTCGCCCCGCGAGCTGCTCTCGCTCATCCTCTTGCCAGGCTTCTCCACCGCCCGCTCGGTCTCCGAGGTGTCCGGCCGAGGCGTCGGCATGGACGTGGTCAAGACCAACATCGAGCAGCTCGAGGGGACGCTGACGATCGACTCGCAGCCGGGCCTGGGGACGGCGATGATCCTCCGGATGCCGCTGACGCTCGCCATCATCCCCAGCCTCATCGTCGCCGTGAAGGGCGAGCGCTTCGCCATCCCCCAGCGAGACCTGGAGGAAGTGGTCTGCCTGCATCCGGGGCTGACGGGACGAATCGAGCTGGCGTTCGACACGGAGGTCTATCGGTCGCGTGGCCGGCTCTTGCCGGTCGTCCACCTCGCGGACGTGCTGGCCCGGCGCCGGCCGTTCACGGAGGCGACCCGGGCGGAGATCGCGGCACGTCACGCCGCCGACCTCGATCCGCAGCGGGTCGCCTACATCCTGGTCCTGCGAACGACCGGCGGCCGTTTCGGGCTGGTGGTGGACGAGATCCGGGGCAGCGAGGAAATCGTCGTCAAGCCGATGCATCCCTCGCTCAGGGAGGTCCGGATCTTCGCCGGCGCGACGATCATGGGCGACGGCCGGGTCGCCCTGATCGCGGACGTCGCCGGGATCCTGGAGCATGCCCGGCTGAGCCTCGAGCCGGCGATGGCCGCCGGGACGGCTTCGCGAGGGGACGAGATGGCGATCCATCCCCAGCGGGTCCTGCTGTTCGAGTACGGCCCGAACGAGCGATTTGCGCTGCCGCTGCTCCAGATCCGCCGCGTGGTGATGAACGGGCTCGACCGGATCGAGCGGGTCGGCGAGGACGAGTTCGTGGCGGTCGACGGCCAGTCGATGCGCCTCCTGCGGCTCGACCGGTTGATCGCCGTCTCGAGCCCGGACGACTCGCGCCCGGGGCTCTCGCCCCAGGCGGCGCTGATCGTGCCCAGGTTCGCATCCCGACCGACGGCGATCCTGGCGACGCGGATCGTGGATACGGAATCGCTCGCGGTCGACCTCCAACCCCTTCCGGAGCACCAGGCGGGGATCGTCGGATCCGTCATCGTCCGCGGTCGGATGACCCTGCTCCTGGATCTGCAAGGCTTGATCCAGGGGCTCGCCGGCGACCGGGAACCGCGTGCCTCACGCCCGGCGGAGAGGGCGCGGGGGCCCGTGCGGGTGCTCGTGGTGGACGACACGCCGTTCTTCCTGGAGCTGATCCGCCGCACCCTGGAATCGGAGGGCTACCAGGTCGCGACCGCCGCGAACGGCGCGCAGGGGGCGGCCCGGCTGTCATCGGGAGAGGCCTGCGACCTGATCGTCTCGGACATCGAGATGCCCGTCATGGACGGCTGGGAGTTCGCCCGGGAAGTCCGCCGCCGTGGCCTCACCACGCCGATGCTGGCGCTGACCTCCCTGAGCGGGCCGACCTACGAAAACAGGGCGAGGGAATGCGGCTTCGACGGCTACGAGGTGAAGCTCGACCAGGACCGTCTGCTGCGGACCGTCTCGCGGCTGCTGGCCAGGAAGGGAGCCCCTTCGTGACGACTCCGGCGTCCCCCTCGGTGCGGATGTTCTGCACGTTCAGGCTCGACGGCCGGCGGTTCGGCTTCGACGTGCTCGACGTCAAGGAGATCACCACCAGGGCCTCGACGACCCGGGTGCACCATGCACCGGACGAGGTCCTGGGGCTGGTGAACATCCGGGGGCACGTCTACCTGATCCTGGATAGCCGCCGGTTGCTCGGCATGCCGGGCGACGCGGGGATCGACGACGGCCGTCTCATCCTGTTCAAGCCCTCGGTCGGCGGTGCGTTCGGCGTCGTCGTCGATGAGATCTCGGACATCCGGACCGTGGACGCAGCCCAGATCGAGCCGTTCGCCAGGGCGGACCGCGACGCCTCGGTGATGAGTCGATCGGACCTGATCGATTGCGTCTGCAAGCTGGATGACGAGCTGCTCGTCGTCCTCAACCCGGGACGAATGCTCGCCGTGATCGAGGAGCCCCGCCAGGCCGCAACGTGACGCTCCAGGCCCAACCATCCTACTCACTCGGGTCGCCCCATGACGAACCTCAAGCTCTCGCACAAGATGTTGATCCTGTCGGCGATCCTGATGGGCTCCATGCTCGCGGTGGGACTCGGCGCCGCGAGCCGATTGGCGAACATCAACACCCAGATACGGGGACTCGTCGACCGGACCTTCGCGAAGCGCGAGGCGCTCGCCGAGGTCCAGACCAGGTTGCTGGAGTGCCTGCGGGCGCAGAAGAACGCCGTCATCGCCCCGGATGATGAGTCGTCGAAGGCCTTCGCCGCCGCTTCTCGCTCGTACCTGGCGGGCGTGAAGACCGCCATGGAGCGGCTCGGGGGATTAACGGCGGCCGAGCATGAAGACGCCGAGTCGGCGGCGACCGATGCGCTCGGGAACGCGATCGACGCTTTCGCCAGTGTGAACGCCGAGACGCTGGACCTCGCGGTCCAGAACACCCATCCCAAGGCGAAACGGATCCTGAAGACGGACCTCCAGCGCCAGACCGACATCCTCACCTCGCTTCTCAGGAAGTGGATCGCCGTCCTGGCGTCGAAGTCGAGCACCTCGCCGGCCGACGCCGCGCGGCTGAGGTCGCTGGCCGAGGCCCAGGCCGCGGTGCTGGGGATGTATCCGGTCCTTGTCAGGCACATCGAGACCTCGAGCAAGGACGAGAAGGCCGCGGACGAGAAGAGGCTCGCGGAGCTGCTGAGTCAGGTCCAGGCCGTGCTGGCGGCGGCGAACGAGTGGGACCCGGCGGGCCAGGCGGAGGGCCGGGCGGCCCTGACCGAGGTCCGCTCGCTTCAGGCGGGGATCTTGAAGCTGTCCGACGTGGACTCCACCGGCAGAGCCATGGCCTTGAGCCTGGGCGAATCGGTGACCGTTGGGAATGATTGCGTCAAGGAGATCGGCGTCGTTGACGGGCTCCTCGCCACGGAGGCGACCACCGGTCGCGATCGTAGCGCCCTCGCCTATGTCACCGGCCTGGCCTGGATCCTCGGCGGCACGCTCGTGGGGCTCTCGCTGGGCTCGCTGGCGGCCTACTCCATCACGCGGAGGATCGTGACCGAGGTCGGAACCATCTCCGCGCAGCTCTCCCGATCGGCGGGCGACCTCTCCGACGTGTCGGACATGCTGGTCTCCCACAGCGAGCACGCTTCCCTGAAGGCGTCCAGCGTCGCGTCGGCGTCGGAGCAGCTCACGACGAACATCAGCACGATGGCCTCGGCCGCCGAGGAGATGAGCACGAGCGTGGCCTCGATCAGCTCCGCCAGCGAGGAGATGAGCATCAACGTCGGCACGATCTCCTCGGCCGCCGAGCAGACGGCGACCAACGTGGACGTGGTTTCCGCCGCCGTGGCCGAGATCTCCAACTCTTTCGTGGACGTCCTGAAGGACGTCCAGGAAGGCTCGCAGGTCGCCGTCGAGGCGAGCCGGATGGCCGACTCGGCCTCGGAGACCATCCAGCTCCTGAACCGCTCCGGCGGCGAGATCAGCAAGGTCACCGAGGCCATCAAGATGATCGCCCTCCAGACCAACCTGCTGGCCCTCAACGCCACGATCGAGGCCACCTCCGCGGGCGAGGCCGGCCGCGGCTTCGCCGTCGTCGCGCACGAGATCAAGGAGCTGGCCAACCAGAGCGCGAAGGCGGCCGAGGACATCGCCCGGCGGATCGAAGGCGTCCAGGAGGACACGCGGAAATCCGTCCATGTGATCCAGGGTGTGTCGCACATCATCCGGGAAATCAACGCCTCTTCTGGTAGAATCTCGACGTCGGTCGAGAAGCAGACGCGGGCGGCGACGATGATCTCCCAGAACGTCTCGGAGGCGAACAAGGGGGTCGGCGATATCGCACGCTCGATCGCCGAGGTGGCCAAGGCCGCCGACGACATGTCCCGGAACGTCGCCGAGGCGGCGCGGGGGGCGACGGATGTCTCGCGGAATGTGACCGAGGCCGCGATGGCCGCCGGCGGGATCTCGGCGGACATCCACGGCGTCAGGGACACGTCGCGGGCCACCGCCGACGCGGCCGCCAGGATTCACGGCTCGGCCGAGCAGCTCGACCGGATCAGCAGGACGCTTCGGACCCTCATCGGACCGGCCAGGCCCCCTGTCGAGGATCCAACCGCCGCATGACTCACGACTCGCTCCAGGTCCTCATCGTCGACGATTCCCGGATCTTCCGATCGGCCGTGGAGGACGCGCTCAAGGGGCTCCCGGGCGTGCAGGTCGTCGGCTCGGTCTGGAACGGCGACAAGGCTATCGATTTCGTCCGCGACTCGCCCCCGGACCTGGTGACGCTGGACCTCAACATGCCGGGCCGCGGCGGCCTGGAGACCCTGGATGAGATCCGAAGGCTGAGCCAATCTCGCCCCGATCGAGCCCCCGTCGGCATCCTCCTCCTGAGTGCGCTGACGGAGCGTGGCGCCGCCGTCACCGTGGAAGGACTGGCGCGCGGGGCGTTCGACTTCATCCGCAAGCCGGACGGTCCGGACCGGGCGGCGAACGCGGCGGCCCTCCGGCAGGAGCTGCACGACAAGATCCGCCTCTTCTCGCTCCGACGAAGGCGAGCCGCATCCGCGACGTCGCCCCCTCCCGCGCCTGCCGACGCGCCCCCCGTCGCGGCGGGGGGGCGATACCGGGCCGTCGTCATCGGCTCGTCAACGGGCGGTCCCGAAGCCCTGGCTACCATCCTCCCCGAGTTGACCAGGCATGCGTCGGCCCCCCTGTTCCTCGTCCAGCACCTGCCGCAGGGCATGACTCGCTACTTCGCGGAGAGCCTGGCCAGGAAATGCTCCTACCGCGTCGTCGAGGCCTCGCACACGGAGGGCGTCGAGGCCCGGACGGCCTATGTCGCACCGGGCGGGAAGCACATGATCGTCCGAAGGCACCTCGATGGGCGCCAGATTGCCCTCAACGACCAGCCGCCGGAGAACGGCTGCCGGCCTTCCGTGGATGTCCTCTTCCGATCCGTCGCCGAGGCCTACCCGCGCTCCGTGCTCGCCATCGTCCTCTCCGGCATGGGGACCGACGGGGCCAGGGGGCTGGGCCCCCTGAAGCGTAAGGGGGCCTACGTGATCGCACAGGACGAGGCGACGAGCGTGGTCTGGGGGATGCCCGGGGCCGCGGTCGCCACCGGAATCGTCGACGAGATCTTGCCGCTCGATCGAATCGGGCCGAGGGCCGCAGCCCTGCTGGGGAACGCGTCCCCATGAAACTGACGTCCGGCGCGTTCCAGGCACTTCGCAAGGCGATCCACGACCTCTGCGGCATCGTGATCGGCGAGGACAAGCGCTATCTCATCACCTCGCGATTGGAGCCGATCCTCAGGCAGTACGGATTGCCGTCCTATGACGCCCTGGTGGCGGCACTGGGCCAGGCGAATTCCCTGGCCATCCAGGAGCAGATCGTCGAGGCGATCACCACCAGGGAAACCTCCTTCAATCGGGACGGGCATCCTTTCGACGAGCTCCGCCGGTCGATCCTCCCCGCCATCGCGGATCGCCTGCGAGAGCGACGCGCCGCGAGGCCGGGGCTGGAAACCGCCAGGGCCCGGATCTGGTGCGTGGCGGTGGCCACGGGCCAGGAGGCCTACAGCGTGGCGATGGCGGTGGCCGATGTCCTCGCCGGCCGACCGGGGATCGGGCTGAGGCCCGAGGACTTCCCAATCCTCGCCTCGGACATCTCCCAGACCGCGCTGGCCGTCGCACGCGGCGGCCGATACACCTCCGCGGAGATCCTTCGCGGCAATTCCCCCGCGCAGCAGGCTCGCTACTTCAGCCCCGTCGATCGCGGCTGGGTCGTCGACGAACGGCTCCGCCGGACCATCGAGTTCCGTCGGCTCAACGTCGCCCGTCCCCTGCCGAACCTGGGGAACTTCGACCTCATCCTCTGCCGCAACCTCCTGATCTACTTCGATGAGAGCCATCAGCGCCGCCTCTGCCAGGCCCTGCATCGTGCGCTCAATCCCGGCGGCTTCCTGCTGATCGGCGCGGCCGAGAGCCTCTACCGAGTGACCGATACCTTCACGCCCGTGCGGATGGGCAGCACGATCGTCCACGTGAAGCCCTGAAGCTCCCGACCGACCGCCTTCCCGGAGAGCGGCCCCGATCGCGCCGCGGGACACCCCGATCATGAACAGGCGAACTCAGTGAAGTTGCGTCACCCTGAAAAACTGGACCCTTGGACGAAAGTCCATCGACACCCGAGGTTGTGGCGGCTAGAATTGGCCGGGTGAGGACTCAGGATGAGCCGGCGAAACGGGTTGGGGACGCACGGGACGGCGGTCCCCGCCGCTTCCTTCGACGGATTCCGAGATGCGCCGGGGAGGATCGATGGGACCTGCCGAGATCATCGCCAGCCTGAAGGAGCTGTGCGCCCAGAAGGGACCGCGGCTCACCACCGAGGACATCGTAGCCTGGATCGACGAGCACAACGGTTTCGAAACCAACGCGGAACTCGTCCAGTTCGCCAAGAAGATGAAGGCTCGGCAGTATGCCCGGCAGCTCGAGGTCGAGGACGAGGAGTCCGGCCTGAGGATCAAGCGGCTCTGGAGCTTCTACGATGCCCGCAAGGCGCGGCGTTTCTACGTGGATGTGCTCGACATGCCCGAGGACGAGCGGCGGCGGCTGATCCGCCAGTACGCCCGGTTCCTCAAGCAGTTGCGAAGCATCCGCAAGGCGATGGCGGACTACTTCGCCGGCCAGCAGTTCTTCGACTTCTATCAGGCCGACGACGAGCCCCAGGCCATCGCCCCGATGGCCCCGATATCGCTCCCTTAATAGTCCTTCAGGATGCCCGCGAGCGTCTGCGTGCTGTAGGCTTGCGGGCCGGTCATCGGCACGTTGACGCCCGCGAAGAAGAACCAGAGGCCCGGCAGGGCGGTGAGATGGCACCGCATGCCCGGCGTGAGGCTGAAATAGGTCTCATGGCGCGGGTGGCCCTCGACGACCGAGTTCTGAGTGGCCACGAGGTCCAGCCAGAGCATGTGGATCCAGCCGTCCTTGTTGCCGGCGAAATATCGGCCCACGGCGACGTTGTTGATGATCGAGGTGTAGCCCGAGGTCGGGGTGTGGCTGAGCGGGACGCTGACGCCGTGCTCGGTCCTCAGGACCCACTGGCCGAAGGGGTTCCACCAGGTCTGATACATGGGCGTGATCGAGGTTACGCCGTTGCCGTTCATGTAATCCCCGGTGGGCGTGCGGATCGCGACGTTGATGATCTGGCCGAAGTCCTTGGCCTCGGAGAGCTGCAAGCGGACGTGCCAGGTCATGTCGCCGAAGTTGTTGTGATAGTTGTTGAGAGGCCCCCCCTTGCTCGAGGTGACGAAGGGGATGTCCACCTGGGCTTCGAACCGGCGGTTGAGGGGGACGAAGAGGGTGTACTGGCCGAAATAGCGATTGCCGATCGTCGAGTTGACCCCCTGCGTGTAGCCGAAGACCAGGAACCAGGCGCGGAAGAAATGCCCCCCGAACGCACCCACCCATCCCTGCCGCGGCACGCCGTTGTTGCTGGCCGCGGGGAGGACGAACGGCTCGTCCCAGCCCTCGGTGAAGAAACCGCGCAACGAGAGCGGCGTCCACCGGGCCTGGGCTTCCTCCGAGAAGATGTCATCGAAGATCGACGCGCGGATGACCTCGAGGGTGGACCGCCGGGCCGGGAACACGCCCGGGGCGGCGATGGGGCCGGCCGGCGTCGAGAAGGCCTCCGGGCCGAGCGGACCGGCGGAAGGTTGGGCCGGGATCGTCGTCCCCGGGGCAAGATCGCCGCCCGTCGCGGGCAGGGGGGGGAGGTCCGCCGTCGGCGGGTCGGCCTGGGCGTGAGCCTCGACGACGAGGCATGCGGACAGGATCCCGACGACACAACCTCGCAGGACGCAACGGCCAACATCACCGGCAAACGCCATCGGTTTCAACTCCTCGGCGGGTCGAAGACGGCTTCGTCCCCCCGCGCTCGGGCGGGGCACCAGCCAACCATCACCACGACCCCGATTATCGGCACTTTCGCCACCTTCGATTCAAGTGTTCCTGAAAGAACGACCCGCGGTGGGAGGGACGGTAATCCCGAGCGATCGGAGCGTGCAGCCGGGCCGGCGCGAGGGAGGTCGGCGGAGTTTTTTGGGCCCCGGCCTTGCCGAGCAGCCGGGGAGATCGTTACCATGACCTATCGCGCTGATCGGCGTGCGCCGTCTCAGCGGAGGGAATCGAATCTCTTGCAATCGTCCCGCCGGACGGTATAGTAGACGATTTCACGGCCCAGGTTGCTGGCGTAGCTCAACCGGCAGAGCAACGGTTTTGTAAACCGTAGGTTGTGAGTTCGACTCTCACCGCCAGCTCTGCTCGCTTCAGGCGACGATCGCCGCATCACCCGGTTTCCCGAGAGAAGCACGCCGAACGGAAGCGAGTCTGATTCGATTCAAGACCGGGGATGATTGACGAACCCAAGACGGGTGGATACCCAAGCGGCCAAAGGGGCCAGACTGTAAATCTGGTGGCATTGCCTTCGCAGGTTCGAATCCTGCTCCACCCATCCGAACCGTCAGCCGGCAGGAAAGCTCAGGAGAACCAGGAGCCATCGACCCGGTCGAGTGAGGACGAGACGACCAGCATCCAAGATTCCAAAGCGGGTGTAGCTCAATGGTAGAGCCCCTGCCTTCCAAGCAGGCTACGTGGGTTCGATTCCCATCACCCGCTCTGCTCGCATGGGAGAGCGAACCCCGAGAAGAGACAGGCGAAGAGGCGGCGTGGGGCACGCCGGATGGAAGGGTAGAAAGAGACGACATCGCGACAAAACACAAGCTGCCGTGGCTCAGTCGGTAGAGCGCGTCCTTGGTAAGGACGAGGTCCTGGGTTCAAATCCCAGCGGCAGCTCTTGGGTCGTTGCCCAAGAATTCGGGCGTCATGATTGACGTGCTCAGCGGTCGACCCCGGGCTGCTGGGATGGCCGTCCGAAAGCGGACTTTGCTGGCGGGGAGGGGTGCCGCAGGCTCCCGCCGTTTTGACTTCGACTCCAGGATGCCGAAAAGGCGCTATCGCACATGGCCAAGGAAACTTTCACCAGAACCAAGCCGCACGTCAACGTGGGCACGATCGGTCACATTGACCACGGCAAGACGACCCTGACCGCGGCGATCCTCGCGGTGCTGGCCGCGCGCGGCAAGGCCAAGACCAAGTCGTACGCCGACATCGCCAAGGGCGGCACCGTTCGCGACGCCACCAAGACGGTCACCATCGCCGTCTCGCACGTGGAGTACGAGAGCGAGAAGCGCCACTACGCCCACATCGACTGCCCGGGCCACGCCGACTACATCAAGAACATGATCACCGGTGCCGCCCAGATGGACGGCGCCATCCTGGTGGTTTCCGCGGCCGACGGCCCGATGCCCCAGACCCGGGAGCACATCCTCCTGGCCCGCCAGGTCGGCGTGCCGGCCCTGGTGGTCTTCCTCAACAAGATCGACCTGGTGGACGACGCCGAGCTCCTCGAGCTCGTCGAGATGGAGCTACGCGAGCTCCTCAGCCACTACAAGTTCCCGGGCGACGAGATCCCGATCGTCCGCGGCAGCAGCCGGCCGGCCCTCGAGAACCCGACCGACGACAAGGCCGCCCAGCCGATCCTCGACCTCGTCAAGGCGATGGACGAGTACATCCCCGACCCGGTCCGCGAGATCGACAAGCCGTTCCTGATGCCGATCGAGGACGTGTTCTCGATCAAGGGCCGCGGCACCGTGGGCACCGGCCGGATCGAGCGCGGCAAGGTGAAGGTCGGCGACGCGGTCGAGATCATCGGCTTCGGCGCCAAGAAGCCCTCGACGGTGACCGGCGTCGAGATGTTCCAGAAGACGATGGACGAGGGCGTGGCCGGCGACAACGTCGGCGTCCTCCTCCGCGGAGTTGAGAAGAACGACCTCGAGCGCGGCCAGGTCATCTGCAAGCCGGGCTCGATCACCCCGCACACCAAGTTCGAGGCCGAGGTGTACGTGCTGGGCAAGGAAGAAGGGGGCCGCCACACCCCGTTCTTCAAGGGCTACCGGCCCCAGTTCTACATCCGGACCACCGACGTGACCGGCTCGATCCTCAACCTGCTGTCCGAGGACGGCAGCGAGGCCGAGATGTGCATGCCCGGCGACAACATCAAGATGACCGTCGAGCTCCACTCGCCGATCGCCATGGAAGACAGCCTCCGGTTCGCCATCCGCGAGGGCGGCAAGACGGTGGGTGCCGGGGTCGTGGTCAAGATCCTCGAGTGACCGCCGTCGCCGGGGGGACGAGGGGCACCCCCGCGAGGGTGCCCGTGGGGCCGGCCCGGCCGTGCACTTGACGCGGCGGGACTGGCCCCGACATCATTGATCGAGCGAAATTGACCAGGGTTGTGTAGTCGAAGATGATCCAGGGTCCTCAGTGGCGGCCGATCGACCCGCGAATGGCGGGCTCATCGGTCGCCGGACCTTTGCAGGGAGCCGGATAGGAGCGGCGTCGTCATGCGTGAGTATGTATGGCTGGAATGCACGACCTGCGGGGACCGGAACTACCGGGTCCAGAAAGAAACCCGCGGTGCCGGCCGGCTGGAACTGAAGAAGTACTGCCGCCGCGAGCGCAAGCACACTCCCCACAAGGAGTCGCGGAAGAAGTGAGCGGTCGTCCCGACGCCCCGCCGAAGGACCTCGCCCCTTGCGGGCCGGCCCCGGCGGGGGCGGGAATCCCGCGGGACGGCGAAATCGGCCGCATTCGCCGTCCTCTCGATAGAGGAGGTGCGGCGGCGACCATCGTGACCAAGGCTTGCCGGGAACACCGAGATCGCGGTCGATGAGGCGGAGTGCTCCTCCACTCCGGCCGCGAAACGATACGAGCGTAGCTCAATTGGCAGAGCACCGGTTTCCAAAACCGGCGGTTGGGGGTTCGATTCCCTCCGCTCGTGCTGCGGCAAGCCTCCCCGATCGTCGTCGCCACGCCACCCAGTAGATCCCCGGTCGGTTCGGTGCCGACGGATCGCAGGCGTGAGGCGACCTGCGGCCCGGCATCCGCCGTCACTCGTTCGCGTCGAGCGACCGCCAGGAACGTGCCTGCCGGGGCGGATTCCCCGGTGAACCTCAGAGATGATTGAGACGGGTGCCATGGGCAAAGTGAAAGACGACGTCTCGGCGGCCAAGCCGACCAAGAACCCGAAGGCGAAGCCCGGCGGCGGTCAACCGAGGATGTTCACCCGGTTCTTCCTGAACTTCCTCGAGACGAGCCTCTACAAGCCGATGCAGGGCTGGTATGCCCGGCTCTACACCGCGATCGGCCTGGGCGTCGTCCTCGTCTCCGGCGTCTACCTGCTCTGGCAGTCGATCATGGAATATGAAGTCACGGCCAGGCTGGGGATCCCCGCCGCCGTGCTCCTCATCCTGGGATGGGCCATCTTCCGGATCGTCCACTTCCCGCCGTTCGCCGAGTTCCTCATCGCCACCGAGGCGGAGATGAACAAGGTCTCCTGGACCAGCAAGGAAGACCTGTATCGATCGACGACCGTGGTCCTGGCCACCGTCGTCCTGATGGCCGTCTTCCTCTTCATGGTCGACTGGCTCTGGCTGTTCATCCTCAGGAACATCGGGGTCCTCCAGTTCACCGGCGGAGGATCGTTCGGCTCGCCGGCCGGCTGAGCCGTTCGAGCCTCCACCCGACGGCCGACGCCCCCCGCGCCCGCCAGGGCGGCCCGAACCCGGACCGCACACGAGAGCCCCGGATACCGACCTCGACCGCGTCACAGGCACCAGATTGAACCCGACCATGAGCGACGAATCGACCGACAAGCCGATCGACAGCCCCGATGAGGCCGCCAGCCACGCCCCTCAGGTCGATCACGACGGCGGGGACGCGGATGCCGTCGCCGGCGCCCCCGCGGTCGAGGAGACTCCGGACGGGGGCCTCCCCCAGGGGAAGACGCCCCGGGCCCACCGAAAGGCCGCCCGCCCGGACCCCGAGCCCGCGCCGGAGGAGGCCGAGGAGGAGAGCCTGCCCGCGGCCAACGGCGCGGCCGATGCCGACGATGAACCAGCCCCCGAACTCGTCTGGTACGTCCTCAAGGTCCAGAGCTCACGCGAGGACACGATCCGGGACGCCCTCCAGAGGCGGGTGAAGATCCAGGGCCTGGAGCGGTTCTTCGGCAAGACCGAGGAAGGCAAGCCGAGGATCGTCGTCCCGACCGAGAAGATCACCGAGATCCGCAACAGCAAGAAGCGGGTGATCGAGAAGAAGACCTACCCCGGCTACATCATGGTGCAGATGGAGCTGAACGAGAAGACCTGGTTCCTGGTCCGCGAGACCCCCGGCGTCGGGGACTTCGTCGGCGCGCACGGCACGCCGACCAAGATGACCGACACCGAAGTGAGCCAGATGCTCCACCAGGAAGAGGAGAAGTCGACCACCGAGTCCCCGAAGGTCCGGATCGACGTCGAGCGGGGCGACCGCGTCAAGATCAAGGACGGCCCGTTCGAGAACTTCGAGGGGACGGTCGAGGACATCATCGAGGATCGGGGCCTCGTCAAGGTCATGCTCATCATCTTCAATCGCCCCACCCCGGTGGACATCGATCACTGGAAGCTCGAGCGAATCTGACTCGGGAGGGGCGAAGGGCGAGGGATTGCGGGAGAGACGAGGGGCACGGCGACGGGGTCCGGGACAGAGACAGAGTCGAGCGAACCAGACGAGACGGAATCGAATCCGAAGAGAGTGAGAATCCGCGATGGCCAAGGTGATGACGGCGAAGGTCAAGCTGCAGTGCCCGGGAGGCCAGGCGACCCCGGCCCCCCCGGTGGGCCCGGCGCTCGGCCAGCACGGGGTGAACATCGGTCAGTTCGTGATGCAGTTCAACGAACGGACCAAGGACATGAAGGGGACGACGATCCCCGTCGAGATCACCGTCTATTCCGACCGCTCCTTCGAGTTCATCACCAAGAGCCCGCCGGCCGCGGTGCTGCTCAAGCAGGCCGCGGGGATCGCCGCCGGATCCGCGGTGCCGAACAAGACCAAGGTCGGGACCGTGACGGCCGACCAGGTCAAGAAGATCGCCGAGACCAAGTTCTCCGACCTCAACGCCCGCGACATCGAGCACGCCTGCCGGATCATCGCCGGCACGGCTCGGAGCATGGGCGTCGAGGTGAAGGGCTGAAAACGACGCAGGATAAGACAAGGACCGCGGGGGAGGCCGACGTCCGGCCCCCTCGATGACCGACTGAACCGGCCCGCCAAGGCGCGACCGCCCGCGGGCGGCCGGTGTGCATCGACAAGGCGGCAGCCCGCGAGGGCGAAAGGAGAGGCCACTTGCCCCACCATTCGAAGCGCTATCGCGCCCTGAGCGACAAGCTCAAGGCGCCCACCCCGGTCCCCCTGGCCGAGGCGGTCAAGGTCCTCAAGGGGTTCGGCACCACCAAGTTCAACCAGACGGTCGAGATCTCGACCCACCTGGGGATCGATCCCCGCCAGAGCGACCAGAACGTCCGCGGCTCGGTCGCGCTGCCGCACGGCATCGGCAAGAGCGTGCGGGTGGCCGTGTTCGCCCAGGGTGAGAACGCGGAGAAGGCCCGCGCCGCCGGCGCCGACATCGTCGGGGCGGACGACCTGGCCCAGAAGATCAAGGGGGGGACGATGGACTTCGACGTCGCCCTCGCCACCCCCGACATGATGGGGATCGTCGGCCCGCTCGGCCGCGTGCTCGGCCCCCGCGGCCTGATGCCGTCGCCCCGCTCCGGCACCGTGACGGCGGACATCACCTCCGCGGTCAAGGAGTTCAAGGCCGGCAAGATCGAGTTCCGCAACGACAAGGGGGGCAACGTGGCGGTCCCCGTCGGCAAGATCTCCTTCACCGAGGATCAGCTCGTCGAGAACATCAACGCCTTCCTGAACTACCTGCGGTCGATCAAGCCGGCCGCCGCCAAGGGGACGTACCTCCAGTCGATCACCGTCTCGGCCACCATGAGCCCGGGGATTCGCATCGTGGCCTGAGCCCCGCGGCAGCACGCCGCGGGCCCGGCCGGGACCGCACACAGACACCCGAAGGACGGGGACGACAAGTAACGCCATGAGTAAATACGTCAAAGAAATGATGATGGACCAGATCCGGTCCGACCTGGGCGACAGCCGGTCGGTCCTGATCATGGACCTGAAGGGGCTGGACGCGATCACGGAGTTCCAGCTCCGCCGCGACCTGCGGAAGAAGTCGATCAAGCTGCGGACGCTCAAGAACTCGCTGGCCCGCAAGGTCTTCGGCGAGATCGGCCTGGGCGGGCTCTCGAAGTACCTGGAAGGGCCGACGGTCCTGGCCTGGGGCGGCGAGGGCGTGGCCGAGCTGGCCAAGGAGATCTCCACCCAGGTCAAGAACCTGAAGAAGCCGGAGATCAAGGGCGGCGCGGTGGACGGCGTGGTGATCGGCCCGGCGCAGGTCGAGGACATCACCAAGCTCCCCAGCCGCGAGGCATTGATCGCACGCGTGGTCGCCATGGCCCTGGCGCCGGCGCAGCGGGTCGTGGCCCTGGCCAACGCCCCCGCGGCGGGCCTGATGAGCCAGTTGAAGACGATGTCCGAAGGGTCCGGCGGCGACGAAGGCACCGCCGGGCCGGCCGAGGAGGCCACGCCCGAAGGGGCCTGACCGGACGCCTCGGCCTCGCCCGAGTGTTGCCTTCATCGCGTTTTCCCGGCGGGAGCGTCCCAGACGCGTCCCGGCCGTTTCCCCCGAGTTCCCTCGGCGTGGTCGCGTTTGACGCACGCCGGTAGAATCATCCGATCCGATCGAGAGCAAGAAAGGACCCGACCGACATGGCCACCGCCGAAGTCACCGCGTTCGCCGACAACATCAAGAGCCTGGGCGACTCGATCGTCAAGCTGACGGTCCTCGAGGCCAAGGCCCTGGGCGACTACCTCGAAGAAGTCCACGGCATCAAGCCGGCCGCCGCCGCCGTCGCGGTCGGCCCGGCCGTCGGCCCGGCCGTCGCCGCCGAGCCGGTCGCCGCCCAGACCGAGTTCGACGTCGTCCTCGAGGCCATCGGCGCCAACAAGATCAACGTCATCAAGGTCGTCCGTGCCGCCACCGCCCTGGGGCTCAAGGAGGCCAAGGACCTGGTCGAGGCCGCCCCCAAGGCCGTCAAGACCGGCGTCTCCAAGGACGACGCCGAGAAGCTCAAGAAGGAGCTGGAAGAGGCCGGCGCCACCGTCAAGATCAAGTGAGCTCGCGACCGAGCCTGTCGATTCCCGACCAGGCCCGCGCGTGCTGCCAAGCTACCCCGAGGCCGGCGGAGCCCCTTCCG
Source organism: Aquisphaera insulae (assembly GCF_011064615.1). Taxonomy (GTDB): domain Bacteria; phylum Planctomycetota; class Planctomycetia; order Isosphaerales; family Isosphaeraceae; genus Aquisphaera; species Aquisphaera insulae. The sequence goes on from NZ_JAALJH010000003.1 coordinate 200,681, forward strand.
CCGGTCCCGGGGTATTGCGGCGCGCGGCGGGTTGCTTGAAGAATGGGAGGGCGAGGCTCCGGCCGAGCCGGACGCCGGCCTGGGCCGGAGCCTCGCCCTCCCGGATTTCCTTCGATCGTCCCCGACCCATCGATCCCGACACCCGGATCCCCCGCAACAGAAAGCCCGATCCCTGCGCGACGCCTCCGGGCGTCAGCCAGGCCGCGTCCCGGCAAGCAGGCCCCGCGACGCGGAAGACGGACGCCGAAGAGCCCGCGGACGGTGACCGCCGGCCCCCCGGTGCCCCCCATCTCCCCTTGAGGAGCGCGACCAGATGCCCACTCCGACGACCGTGCGCCGCATCGTCCCCCCCCAGCGCCGCAACTTCGGCCGGATCCACGACGAGTTCCCCGTACCCGACCTGACCGTCATCCAGACCCGCAGCTACGAGCGCTTCCTCCAGGCCGACATCCCGCCCGAAGAGCGTACCGATTCCGGCCTCGAGGGGGTCTTCCGCGAGATCTTCCCGGTCGAGAGCTACGACAAGACGCTCAAGCTCGAGTACCTCCGCTACGACCTGGGCAAGCCGCGCTACGACCCCGACGAGTGCCGCCAGCTCCGCCTCACCTACGGCCGGCCGCTCCACGTCTGGCTCCGCCTCAACAAGGGGGAGACCGTCCTCGAGGAGTCGGTCTACCTCGGCGACATGCCGATCATGATCGGCGGCGGCGAGTTCATCATCAACGGCGCCGAGCGCGTCGTCGTCAGCCAGCTCCACCGCTCGCCGGGCGTCGACTTCGTCGTCGAGGTCGAGTCGGGCGACAAGAAGCTGCACGCCTGCCGGGTGATCCCCGAGCGCGGGAGCTGGATCGAGCTCCAGGTCACCAAGAAGGAGACCCTGGGCGTCCGGATCGACCAGTCGGGCAAGTTCTCGTCGATGACGCTGCTCCGCGCCATGAGCCCGCAGTATTCGTCCGACGACGCCATCCTCCGCGCCTTCTACGAGAGCGAGAGCATCAGCGCGGGCGATCCCAAGGCCGCCGCCAAGCTCGAGGGCCGGATCACCTGCGGCGACGTCGTGGACCCGATGACCGGCGAGGTCCTCGTGGATAGCGGGGCCACCATCTCCAAGGCCCTGGCCCAGGTCCTGGCCGACGCCGGCGAGAAGCTCGGCGACATCGAGGTCCTCAAGGAGGCCCGCGACCAGCTCATCCTCCAGTCGCTCCAGGAGGACCCGACCACCGACCACGAGAGCGCCCTGCTGCGGATCTATCAGCGGCTCCGGCCGGGCAACCCGCCCCAGCTCGAGAAGGCCCGCGAGCTCTTCCACGAGAAGTTCTTCGACACCAACCGCTACCGCCTGGGTCGGGTCGGACGGTTCCGGATCAACCGGAAGTTCAATCAGGAGGTCCCCGAGGACCTCATGACGCTGGACCCGCTGGACTACGTCAACGCCATCCGCTACATCCTCCGGCTGCGGAAGGGGAGCGACGCCAGGGTCCACGTCGACGACATCGACCACCTGGGCAACCGCCGGCTCCGGACCATCGACGAGCTCGCCGCCGACGAGCTCCGCAAGGGCTTCCTCAAGCTCCGCCGCACCGTCCAGGAGCGGATGAGCCTGAAGGAGGCGGACGACCAGACGCCCCGCCTGCTCATCAATCCCAAGAGCATCAGCGCGGCGATCGAGTACTTCTTCGGCCGCGGCGAGCTCTCGCAGGTCGTCGACCAGACCAATCCCCTGGCCCAGCTCACCCACGAGCGGCGGCTCTCCGCCCTGGGCCCCGGCGGCCTCAACCGCAAGCGGGCGGGCTTCGAGGTCCGCGACGTCCACATCTCCCACTACGGCCGGATCTGCCCGATCGAGACCCCCGAGGGGACGAACATCGGCCTGATCAGCTCGCTGGGGATCTACGGCGGCGTGGACGAGTACGGCTTCCTCATCACCCCTTACCGCAAGGTGAAGTCGGGCAAGCCCGTCGAGGGGAACGAGGGCGTCGTCTGGATGCGGGCCGACGAGGAGTCCGAGGCGCACCTCGCCCCCGCCGACGCCTCGGTCGACGACCACGGCAAGCTCAAGGGCCCCTCGCTGATCGCCCGCTATCAGACGGACTTCGTGAGCGTGCCCGTCGACAAGATCGAGTTCATGGACATCTCGCCCAAGCAGATGGTGGGCGTCTCCGCGGGGCTGATCCCGTTCCTCGAGCACGACGACGCCAACCGGGCGCTGATGGGCTCCAACATGCAGCGGCAGGCGGTGCCGCTCCTGGTGGCGGAGCCGCCGATCGTCTGCACCGGGCTGGAGCGATCGGTCGCCATGAACTCCGGGATGGTCGTGAAGGCCCTCCAGGACGGCACGATCACGTATGTGGACTCGACCCGGATCATCATCGACCACAACCACATCTACAAGCTCCGCAAGTACGTCGGGCTCAACGAGCGGACCTGCCTGAACCAGAAGCCGGTCGTCCAGGTCGGCCAGAAGGTGAAGACCGGTGACATCCTGGCCGACGGGGCGTCCACGTATCGCGGCGAGCTCGCCCTGGGGCGGAACGTCCTGGTCGCCTTCATGGCGTGGGACGGCTACAACTTCGAGGACGCGATCATCATCAGCGAGAAGCTGGTGCGGGACGACGTCTACACCTCGATCCACATCGAGGAGTTCGAGATCGAGATCCGCGAGACGAAGCTCGGCCGCGAGGAGTTCACGCGGGACATCCCGAACGTCTCCGAGAAGGCCCTCCGCAACCTGAACGACAGCGGCGTGGTGCGGATCGGCACCTACGTCAAGCCGGGGGACATCCTCGTCGGCAAGGTCGCCCCCAAGAGCAAGAGCGAGCTGACCCCGGAAGAGAAGCTCTTGCACGCGATCTTCGGCCGGGCCGGCGAAGACGTGAAGAACGACTCGCTGGAGGTCCCCTCGGGCGTGGAGGGGATCGTCATCAACACCCAGCGGTTCAGCCGCAAGGTGAGCCTCAGCGAGGACGAGCGGAAGGCCTTCGACAAGGAGCTGAAGGACACCGAGTCCGGCGAGAACGCGCGGATCGCCGACGAATACAAGCAGATGATCAAGGCCCTGGAGGAGGTCGTCGGCGGCCCCGTCGCCGACCCGAACACCGGCAAGCCGCTGGGCCGGGCCAAGGACGCCAAGGACCTGGTCGAGGAGAACGAGCGGTTCAAGATCGAGGCGCTCGACATCCGCAGCCCGGAGGCGTCCAAGAAGGCCAGGGAGGTCGCCCGCAGCTACGCCCCGCGGATCGAGGCCCTCAAGGACGAGAAGGAGCGGCGCCTCAACAGCCTGAAGCGGGGCGACGAGCTCCCCTCGGGCGTCCTCCAGATGGTGAAGGTCTACATCGCCACCAAGCGGGTGATCTCGGTCGGCGACAAGATGGCCGGCCGCCACGGCAACAAGGGGGTCATCGCCAAGATCCTCCCCGAGGAGGACATGCCGTTCCTCGAGGACGGCACCGGCGTGGAGATCCTGCTCAACCCGCTGGGCGTGCCGAGCCGCATGAACGTGGGTCAGATCCTCGAGACCCACCTCGGCTGGGCCGCGGCCAAGCTCGGCTTCCAGGCCGTCTGCCCGGTCTTCGACGGGGCCAGCGAGGAGACGATCCGCCAGTGCCTCAAGGACGCCGGCCTGCCCGAGAACGGCAAGGCGGTGCTCTACGACGGCCGGACCGGCCAGAAGTTCGACCAGCGGACCACGGTGGGCTACATCTACATGCTGAAGCTCCACCACCTGGTCGACGACAAGATCCACGCCCGCGCCACCGGCCCGTACAGCCTCATCACCCAGCAGCCGCTGGGCGGCAAGGCCCGATTCGGCGGCCAGCGGTTCGGCGAGATGGAAGTGTGGGCCCTGGAAGCCTACGGCGCCGCCTACATCCTCCAGGAGCTCCTCACCGTCAAGTCCGACGACGTCGAGGGCCGCACCAAGATCTACGAGAGCATGGTCAAGGGCGAGAACACCCTCGAGGCCGGCACCCCCGCCAGCTTCGACGTGCTCACCAACGAGATCCGCGGCCTCGGGCTGAACATGCAGCTCGAGAAGAAGCGGATCTGAGCGGGCTTTCGTCGCGATCGATCATCGGCCGCCGGAGATTCACACCTCCGGCGGCTTTTTCGTGCGCAGCCCCCGGCCCACCCGATCTCCGGGCGGAACCGGCTCCTACCGGGAGGCCGGCTTCCGTTCCTTGGTCACGAGCTTGCCGTCCTGGAACTCAACGGTGAAGACCTGCCCGTCGGGGATCTTCCAGGTCTGCACCAGCCGCTCGCCGTCCTTCGCCTCGGCCTTGGGCGAGCCGATCTCGGCGGCGACCTGCGTGGGGGTCATCCCGGGCTTGAGCCGCTCGAACGCGAAGGTCTCCCCGGTCTCCCGCAGCAGGGAGTACGCCAGGACTCCCAGCATCGCCCCGACGTAGAGCAGCCCGGTATAACTGCCGAATCGGAGCTTGTTGGCGGTGGATTCCTGGATCGCCGGAGCGTTGAGGGTGGGCTGATTCATGGCGTCGATTCGTGAGAAGTCCTGCGAGCCATCCGCGGACGACGGAGAGCTTCCACCTTCGGATTGTAGGTTGCCCTCCTGGAACGACGCAAGGACTCGGGCGCGATCCCAGGAGATCCGCCGAACACCTCCGCGAGAAACCCGGTCATACTCAACGGCGACGGCCCCGAATTGAGTAGGGAGCTTCTCCACCCGCGAGTTATCCGGAGCAAGCGTCCGCATGCCCAGCGACCGCGACGTCTTCCTGGGTCTCGTTGACGACCACGGCGCGGTCGTGCTGGCCTTCCTCAGGCGGCTCTGCGGGCGGGTCCATGATGCCGAGGATCTGTTCCAGGAGGTGGCGGTCCGCGTCTGGCGGAACCTCGGCTCGCGGCCGAGGCTCCGTAACCCGCGGGCCTGGCTCATGACGATCGCCTACCGGACCTTCCTGGACCACCGGTCAACCCGAAATCTCCCGGCGACGCCGGGAGACGACGGCGAGATCCTCACCACGCGGGCCGGCCCGGATCACGATCCCGCCGTCCTCGTCGAGATGCGGGAGCGGTGCGAGATCGTCCGCGACGCCGTGGCCGGCCTCTCGCCGCCGATCCGGGAGGTCCTCGCCTTGCATTACACCGGGGGGCTGTCCTTGCGAGAGGTCGCCGGCGTGCTCGGCATCTCGGTCGGCACGGTCAAGAGCCGCCTGGGTGCGGGGCTCGAGCAACTGCGGAGGGAACTCTCATGAACCACGATCGCGGAACCGCATCGGAGGTCGCGCGGGAGCTCTCCCAGGTCCCGCCGCTCACCCCCGAGCAACGAGCCCTCTGGATCTCGGCGATGCCGGCGGACGCCGCGACGCCCGCGCGACGAGGCCGGCCCTGGCGGGCCACGCTCACGGCCGCCGCGATCCTCCTCGCCGCGACCGCGAGCGTGGCGATCTGGTATCGCCGGGCGAGACCGCTCGGCGAGAGCATCGTCACTCCGGCCGCCCTCCCGACCCTGACCATGCGCTCGGAGCGGGGACGAGTCGCGGACGAATGGCTCGACCGGCTCGACCGGCTCGACCGGGAGCTGGAGTCGCTCCGTCGCGAGGCGGACCTGCTCGACGTCCGCCGCGAGGCCAACGACCTGTGGCGCCGCTACGGGACCGGCGGCGGCCTGACGTCCCGGGACGCCCTCGAAGACCCCGGCCGAGGGGCGGGATCGCTGCTCGCGACCCTCTCGGCCTCCGCCTTCTCCCACCCTCAAGGAGTACGACCGTGCGACGACTCCACCCGCGAACCCTGATGGCGACGGTGATGGCCCTTGCCCTGAGTCTCGGGCCGGCTGCGCAGGCCGATGACGATGAGCCGAAGCCGCGCCCGAAGGCGCCCGGCGACGCCCAGATCGTCGGCTCCGACCGGGCCGGCGCCTACTTCGTGTCCAAGGCGCTGAAGGAGCGGTACGACCAGGTCGTCGGCCAGATCGAGGGCCTGCGCCAGGACATCGTCGCGACGCGGATCTCCGCCGCGGAAGGGCGATCGCGGGTCGAGGAGCTCTCGACGAAGCTCCGTGAGCTCCGATCGGAGATCGAGAAATCCCGCGTGTACATCCCGGGGGCCGACCTCGTCGAGGGCAAGGCCACGACGGCCTTCCCGATCGCCGCGGACGGCTTCCTCCTGATCGACGCCCCGAACGTCGAGCTCCGGGGCTGGGACAGGCCCGAGGTCCGCTGCATCGTCGAGAAGTCGGTCCTGACCCGGGATGGCAAGGGGATCGACGAGGACCTCGCCGGGATTCGCGTGGAGCACCGACGGGCGACCGGCAAGGAACTCTTCGGATTCTACCGGGACATCGCCGGCAAGCCGGAGTGGAAGGCCGACTGGGAGCGATTCCGGTTCAAGGACTACCTCGACCGCGAGTTCGAGCACGTGAAGCTCACCGGCCTGAGCGGCCAGGAAGGGAACCGGATGATCACGGTGGAGGCGAAGAACGAGGAAGGCGCCGGCCAGGTCTCGGGCCAATGGCGGCGGCAGGCCCGCCTGGTCGTCTTCGTCCCGAGGTGCAAGTCCGTCGGGGTCCGTGGCGGCCTGGCCGGCTTCCGGGCGAAGGGGGTGCACGCGGCGCTGACGGTCGTCGGCGAGGGGGACCGGGATTACAACACGACCTACGCGGTCTCCGAGCAGGACGGGCCGCTCGTCGCCGAGAACATCGCGATCGGGCGGATCGAGTCGGTCCGGGGGGACGTCTCCGTCTCCGCGACGGCCTACTCGGAGAACGTCTCCACGGTGCACGATGCCCGCGGCCTGACGGTCCAGCCGCCGCCGATGCAGCCGGCCGAGTACCGCGAGATCGACGGCGGCCTGCGGGTACGGCTGGTCCGGGGCGACCTCACCGTGGGTCGGGTGTCGGGTCGGGTCGACGTGGAGAACGACTTCGGCCGGACGAGCTGGCTGGTCGCCGCTCCGCTCGCCCGGGTCGATCACCGGGTCGTCTCGCAGTCCGGCGACATCGAGCTCCGCCTGGACCCGGCCGCCTTCGCCGGCCTGCCGCTCGCGTGCTTCAGCGAATGCGGCGTCGTCCAGCTCGCCGACGGGGCCATGAAGGGGAAAGGTCCGGGAGAGGCCGTGCATTCCCTGAGCTTCACCTCCTCGGCGGGCTTCGACGCCCTCCGCGCCTGGCGCGGCCTGGCCACCCAGGTGAACAGCCACGGCAGCCTCTTCCTCGCCGACCGCATCGCCGCCGCCCTCCGCGGCAGCTCCCGCGAGCCGGGCGTCGACGTCCTCAACCGCGCCGGCTCCATCCGCCTGCTGCCGGCCCGGCCGTGACGGCCGGAGAGAAGGCCACGGCTCCTCCAATCGTGCCGTCGCGGTGGCATCGAATGGCCCCGGCCGCTATGCTGGTCCGATGCAAGACCTCAGCCTCCTCTTGACGCTCGCCGGCGGCCTCGGCGCGGCGCTGATCTGCGGGTACATCACCTTCAAGCTCGGGCTCTCGCCGATCCTCGGGTACCTGATGGCGGGCCTCGTGGTCGGGCCGTACACGCCGGGGTTCACGGCCAACCAGCACATGGCCGACCAGTTCGCCGAGGTCGGCGTGATCCTCCTGATGTTCGGCGTCGGGCTCCAGTTCCACGTCGAGGAGCTGCTGGCCGTGCGCCGGGTGGCGATCCCGGGCGCCGTGGGGCTGAGCCTGGCGGCGACGATCCTGGGGGCCATCATCGGGGTGGCCTACGGCTGGGGCTGGTCCGCCGGGATCGTCTTCGGGCTGGCCCTCTCCGTCGCCAGCACCGTCGTCCTGACCCGTGTGCTGGCGGAGAGCGGGGACCTCCAGACGCGGGCGGGGCACATCGCCATCGGCTGGCTGGTGGTGGAGGACCTGTTCACGGTCGTCGTGCTCGTCCTGATGCCGGCGATCTTCGCCAAGGAGGTGAGCGGCTGGGGGCTGATCCTGGCCGTCGGCCTCGCGATGCTCAAGGTGGCCGTGATGGTCGGCCTGACGTTCGTGCTGGGGAACCGGATCATCCCCTGGATCCTCGACCGGGCGGCCCGGACTCGCTCCCGAGAGCTCTTCACCCTGACCGTGCTGGCGATCGCGCTGGGGATCGCCGTGGGCTCGGTCGAGCTCTTCGACGTCTCGGTCGCGCTGGGGGCGTTCCTGGCCGGGATGGTCGTCGGCCGGACCGAGTTCAGCCTCCGGGCCGCGACCGAGGCCCTGCCGATGCGGGATGCCTTCGCGGTGCTCTTCTTCGTGTCGGTGGGGATGCTCTTCCGGCCGAAGTTCCTGCTCGAGTCGCCGGGGCTGATCGCCTGGACGGTCGCCCTCGTGATGCTCGCCAAGCCGCTGGTGGCCTTCGCGATCGTGGCCTATTACCGGCTGCCGCTCCGGACGACCCTGTCGGTCAGCCTGGTGACCGGGCAGATCGGCGAGTTCTCGTTCATCCTGGCCACAGTCGGCGAGCAGCTCGGCGTGATCGACGAGCGGGCGAGAAACGCCATCGTCGCGGCGGCCATCGTCTCGATCGCGGCCAACCCGCTGATCTACCGGCTGGTGGACCCGCTGACCCGGCTGCTCGGACGGTTCCTGAAGCGGCCGGCCCCGGACGGAGTGCCGACCCGGCTGGAGGCCGCGGAGGGGATCGCGGAGGGGCACCGGGCCGAGGCCGACTCCTCGAAGGATGCACGCTTTCGGGCCGTGATCGTGGGCTACGGTCCGGTCGGCCAGACCCTGGCCCGGCTCCTGGACGAGAACCGGATCGAGCCGGTGATCATCGAGCTGAACGTGGACACGGTCCGCCGCCTCAATGCGGAGGGGACCGCGGCCATCTACGGCGACGCCGCCCGCCGCGAGACGCTCGAGAACGCCGGCGTGGCGGACGCCGTGGCCCTGGTGATCGGCAGCTCGACGATGCAGGGGACCGCCGAGACCATCCGCCTCGCCCGCGAGCTGAACCCATCGATCGTGATCTTCGCCCGCTCCGCCTATCTCCGCGAGGTCGACGACCTCCGTCGGGCCGGCGCCGACGTCGCGTTTTCCGGCGAGGGCGAGGTGGCGCTGGCGATGACCGAGTCCCTCCTCCGCCACCTCCGCGCCACGCCCGACCAGATCGATCGCGAGCGGGCGAGGATCCGGGAGGAGCTGTTCGCCGGGAGGTCGACGCCGGAGGCCGTCGTTCAGGGCCGCGAGCTGAGAACAGACGAGAATCGCGATCCCACCTGAAGCCATCCGCCATTGTGGCAGCCTAACCAAACCGCAAGACTCGACAGCACGCCACAACGGACTTTTCCACAAGCACTTGCGTTCCGAGGCGAGTTCGGCACAAATCGTGCTTAGAGGAAGAAGCTCGATGCGATCCGGACCATCCGGAGACGAGTCGAACATGGCCCCTTTCACGGGGCGGCCCCTGTATCGGTGACGACGATGGCGACGGCGACCGACCGGCAAGAGTTCACCTTCCAGGCCGAGATCAAGCAGCTCCTCCACCTGCTGTCTCACTCGCTCTACCAGAGCAAGGAGATCGCGGTCCGGGAGCTCGTGTCGAACGCCTCCGATGCGCTCGACAAGATGCGGTACATCGCGCTGACCGATGATTCGCAGCGGGATGCCGGGACGCTCGAGATCACGATCGATCCGCGTGAGTCCGAGAAGACGCTGGTCATCCGCGACAACGGGATCGGCATGACCCACGACGAGCTCGTGACGAACCTGGGGACGATCGCGCACAGCGGCTCCGGCGAGTTCCTCAAGAACCTGGCCAGCCAGGCGAAGGCCCAGGGCGAGGGGCAGGGGGGATCGGGCAAGCCCGACCTGTCGCTGATCGGCCAGTTCGGCGTCGGCTTCTACTCGGCCTTCATGATCGCCGACCGGGTGGTCGTCCGGACGCGAAGCTACCGGGAAGAAACCGGCTGGCAGTGGGAGTCCGAGGGCCTCGGCAGCTTCAGCGTCTCGCCCGCCGAGGGGACGCTGCCGCGCGGGACCGAGATCGTCCTCCACCTCAAGGACGACACCAAGGACCTGGCCACGCCCTTCCGCATCAAGGAGATCATCCGCCGCTATTCCAGCTTCGTCCCGCATCCGATCAAGCTGGCCTCCGGAGAAGTCCTCAACGACCAGAAGCCGATCTGGGTCGAGCCGAAGAGCCAGGTGACCGAGGAGCAGTACGCGAAGTTCTATCAGCACCTGACGCACCACGCCGACGAGAAGCCGCTCTGGCACGTGCACCTCGCCGCCGACAGCCCGATCCAGTTCCGCGCGGTGCTCTTCTGCCCGCCGATGAACATGGAGCGGTTCGGCTTCGCCCGGCTCGAGCACGGGCTTAACCTGTGCGCCAAGCGGATCCTCGTCCAGTCGGATTGCCGCGAGCTGCTGCCGGAGTACCTCCGGTTCGTGTTCGGCCTGGTCGATTCCGAGGACCTGCCGCTCAACGTCTCGCGCGAGACGCTCCAGGACAACTCGGTGATCCGCCGGATCCGGACGTCCCTGCTGAAGGGGGTCTTCGACCGCCTGGATCGGCTGGCCGAGGAGCAGCCGGCGGAGTTCCTGACGTTCTCCAACCAGTTCGGGATCATGCTCAAGGAAGGGGCCATCACCGACCCGGCCAACCGCGAGCGGCTGGCCAAGCTCCTGCGGTTCGGCTCGACCCACTCCGAGGACCCCGAGGCCCGCGTCTCGCTGGACGAGTACCTCAGGCGGATGCCCGAGGATCAGAAGCGGATCTACTACCTGGGCGGCCCCGACCCGGGAGCCCTCCGCAAGAGCCCGAACCTGGAGATCTTCCGCCGCAAGGGGATCGAGGTCCTGTACCTCACGGAGCCCGTGGACGAGTTCGTGATGAACGCCCTGGGCGCCTATGGCGGCAAGACGCTCACCTCGATCGACGCCGACGACCTCGAGCTCCCCGAGTCGGCGAAGGACAAGGTCGAGACGCCCGAGGGCGAGGGCGAGCCCGAGTCGAAGGAGGCCGAGCGCGGCTTCACCCGCGTCCTGGACCTCTTCCGCGAGGCGATCGGCCCTCGCGTCCGCGAGGTCCGCAAGTCCGACCGGCTCACCGACAGCCCATGCTGCCTGGTGAACGCCGACGGCGGCTTCAGCGTCCAGATGCAGCGGCTCATGAGGATGACCAACAAGGACTTCCCGGAGATGTCCCGGATCTTCGAGGTCAATCCCAAGGCCCCGCTCATCAAGCGCCTCTGCCGCCTGAGCGGCAACGCCGAGCACGACGCCTTCATCAAGCAGTGCGGCCTCCAGCTCTGGGCCAACGCCCTGATCCTGGAGGGCACCACCCCCGACCCGGAGGACCTCGTCGGCCGCGTCCAGGCGTTCATGGACGAGGCCGCGGAGAAGCGGTCGCCCTTGATCCTGGGATGAACGGCCGAGGCTCATCTCTCGCGAGGGGCGTCTTCGCTGTCGCTTGACGCCCCCTCGAATCGGGTCGATGATACAGGGAGCTCGACGCGATACGACGCCAGGCCGGCCCGCAGCCGAAACGCACCGCATCAAGAGGTTCGAGGCATGTCCACGATCCTGAACATCGATGAAGTCCAGAGCCGGCTCCGAGAGCTGATCCTGCGTCTCGGTCCCGGAGAAGAGGTCATCATCACCGAAGGCCAGACGCCCGTTGCTCGTATCGTGGGCGAATCCAGGAAGCCAGCAGCCCGCCTGCGCCCGCCTCCGGGACTGGGCAAGGGATACATCAGCGTCGTCTCGGACGACGACGAACATCTCGGTGCCTTCCAGGATTACATGCCGTGAGACTGTTGCTCGACACTCACGCCATGTACTGGTACGTGGATGGGTCGTCGCAGCTTAGCGAGACGGCCCGATCGTTGATCCAGGATCTGGACAGCGAGGTTCTGATCAGTCCCGCCTCCTACTGGGAAATCGCCATCAAGGTTAGCATCGGCAAGTTGACCTTGAACCGTCCCTACGAGGATTTCCTCGGGCTGGTGGTCAACGACTATGGATTTCGGATCCTGCCCATTGAACCCGCGCATACGGTGTTCCTGAGCCGAATGCCCTTCGTCCCTGGCCACAAGGATCCCTTCGATCGGCTCCTGGCCGCCCAGGCGATCGTCGAACAGATCCCGATCGTCAGCGTCGACCTGGCGTTGGACGCGTATGGTGTGACTCGATTCTGGTAAGACATCGCCGCCGTCCGGCGATCGACGCATGACTTGCAAGGATGTTCCCCTGGAGGGTGCGTCCGCTCCAGGCTTGACACGCACTCCAGGGAAACATCCCCTCGCCGGATTGTCTTCTACTTCGGCGGCCGCACGTTGTCCGCTAGCGGGAAGATCAGGTCGCCGGGGATGCCTCCCCAGTACCCGTTGTCCTGGGCGTGGCCGTCAACCCGGTCCCAGCCCACGCTGTAGAGGAGCCGATGGCCGCTCGTCGACCGGTTCTGAAAGACCGCCGACGGAGAGAGGAGGCTGAGATCCTCCAGCGGGATCAGTTTCTGCCCGTCCGAGGCGACATAGCCGAACGGCTTGTGCGGCCAGGTGAAGGGGTCGGCCGGCAGCTCGGGCAGGATGCCCTCCTTGAGGAGCTCGTCGAGCGATCCCGGCAGCTTGCCATCGTGCCGGGCCTGGTAGAGGCGCAGGCCCAGGATCTGGACGAGAGCCCGGCGGGAGACCTCGTTGGCGTCCACCTCCATCATGTACTGATGAGTATACGGCAACGTCTTCTGAGCAAGGGGCGTCCACTGGATAAGGTCCGCCACCTGCTGGCCGGACAGAAACCGGCCCCCCCTGGTCCAGACGGCCAGGCCGTTCCAGGGACTGGATCGCCAGGGCGCGACGCGTTCCGACTGGGCGACCGGCCGGTCCGCATCCTGGATGGCACCGGCCAGGAAGAGTCGGATGACCCGACCGAAGCGAGTTCGTTCCCAGGGCGTGGTCAGGAAGTCGTGGTAGAGCGCCTTCAGGGGGGTGACCTTCTCCTTCCTGCTCGCCTCCGGACTGAGTAGGTAGTCCTCCACCTTCACGGCGAAGTCCGCGGAGGAAAGCTGATCCATGTTGCGGGCCATCACGGCCTCGGCCCGGTACGGATCTGCGGGGTCGGGGATCGCCTGGAACTCCTTGAACTGATCGAGGGCCGCCTTCAAGAGCTCGGGCGTCTGCCTCGCGTCGGCCGCCCAGTTCATGGCCAGCCAGAGGGCCGTTTGCTCAGCATCCTGGCCGCTCTGGGCGATGAACAGGGGGACGACTCCGGACTGCTGCCGGGCCATCCGAAAGACGGCGATGATGTCCTCCCAGGCCCCCTTGAGGTCGCCATCGGCCCGTCGCTTGCGTGCCGAATCGGCCAGGAGCATCCGCAAGTTCCACATGTTCGGGAAGCCCGACATCGCCGATAGGGGGGTCCGATGGCTGATATCCACGAACTGGCAGGCGGGCATCGCCGCGGCCTTGCGAATGAACGGCAGAAGGTCCGCGTTCTCTGCAAGGCTCGAGAGCACCTGCTCCTTGTTGTTCTCCTTGATGACAACCTGGGATATCGTCCTTCCCGCCCTCAGTCGAAGCACCCGACTCGAGTCCGCGTAAACCTCGGCGGCATTTTCCGCCTTCGGGACCGCCGCGGGGATGCGGACCGCGAATAGATGGGCGTCCACATCCGGCGGCAGCGTCGGGACGTTCCAGGCCCGTTCCGCGACATAGCCTGCAAAGAGAAGGACGCTCGCCGCAGCTCCCAGGCCGATCAACCGGGCCCAACGTCCCAGGCCGGGCCGCTCCAGCAGCCAGTCCCACCGCCAGAGGAAGCTGACCGCCAGGATCGTAGGCGGGATCGCGATCATGGTCCAGGGACCGACCAGCGAGGCACTGATGGCCCCGCCGACCACCACGGCCAGGATGATGAAGCCCAGCACGGCCATCGCACCGGCCATGATCCCGCGACGAAACGCCATGCCGCTGAGCGCCCCGACGGCCATCGGCGTCAGCCAGATCATCAGGGCGCCCAGGATGATCACCGCGGACGTCTCTGGGGCGGACCAGACTCGATTGAGCCGGGCCAGGAAGCTATCCGACGTCATCCAGAGGTACGCGACCAGGCCCAGCGTCCAGATCGCCAGCAAGGGCAACACCCACAACACCAGCCGAACCAGCCAGACGACGCCGGGCCGGGCGCCGTGGCCCGCCAGCATCCTCGGAGTCCCGGCCCGCGTCTCCATCCCGAACGCGTTCAGCCCGACCAGGAGGGCCACGATGCCGTTCATCAGGAGCCAGAGCCCGTAGACCTCCTGTCCCACCCCGAAGAACTGGTAGAACATCGGGGTCACGACGCCAAGTAGCAGCAGCCAGGGCGCGACCGATCGGACCTCGCGGAAGGCCTGCCAGGCGATCCGCGACGCGGCCGACCATCCCCAGGCGGGACGGCCCATGGCCAGGCCGGCCGTCGTCCGCTCCGCATCGGCGACGGCAGATCGTCGCGACCGAGGGGATGGCTCACGCACGGCGACGAGCGGACGCGTGGGGGGGCCGGTGCGGAGGAAGGCCAGGTACGAGGCGACCGTGAGGACGACGGCGATCGCCAGACTCGCGAGGACGGGGATCGTCCGAGACTGCCCCGCGTAGACCGGGGAAACGGACAGCGGAGATGCCAGGATCGACGTCACGATCGCCAGCGTCGCCGCCAGCAGGACGTTCTTCATCCACGACGACCAGAAGAGCCCGTTGCCGATCACCACGACCAGGACGAGGAGGCCGAGTCCGAGGACCACCCAGGGAGGCCAGTAGGTCGCGGTCGACAGCATGCGCCCGCCATCGGGAGTCACGACATCGGGAGCCATCCTGTGCCAGCCGTCGGGGGCCAGCCCCGCGCAGAGGAACAGGAACAGCCCCAGCGCCGCCGCGGTCGCCAGCGCGAATGAGGACTTGGCCAGCCAGACCTCCCGGCGAGGCGCCGGGAGCGTGTCCAGCAACGTCATCGTCCGGGCCTCTCGCTCCCCCGCGAAGGCCGCCGTCGCGGCCAGGCACGCGTAGAGGGCGGCCCAGAAGAGCGCCATGCCCAGGAGGAAGCCGTTGCGGACTTCTTCCGGGGAATAGCGGACGAAGATCCCATCGATGCAGAGCGCGAAGGCCGCGACGATCCCCCACATCGGGAGGAGCTGCCGGGCGTCCTTCCACCACAAACGACCGACCATGAGAGGAGCCTCCGTCATGGGTATGCAATCTCCGGAGTCCGCGCCACGTCAGGCCACCACGGCCGCGGGGGACGACGCGGCGGGCGACTGCGGGCGCCGGCCGCGCATGTATCCGATGTAGATTTCCTCGAGCGACGGCGACTCGATCTGGACCGACTCCACGCCGGGCAACGACCGGACGGCCTCCGCCGCCCCATGATCGCGGGCGCGGACCAGCCAGTGGGCCTGCCTCGGGGCGTCGGCCGCGTCGATCAGCTCGACCGGGAGACCGGCCGGAGGCGCCTCGGGATGATCCCGGCCGGTGAACGTGATCGCCAGCAGGAACGTCCGGGCCTTGAGCGTCTCCAGCGGCTCGGCCAGGATCAGCTTCCCCTGGTGGACGAGCGCGATGTGACTGGCCACGCGCTCGACCTCGCCGAGCTGATGGCTCGAGAGGAGCACGGTCCTGCCTTCCGCGGCGATGTCCACCATGCTCTCCAGGAACTCGCGACGGACCATCGCGTCCAGGCCCGAGGTCGGCTCATCGAGCACCAGCAAGGGCGGCTCTCCGGCGAGGGCCAGCGAGAGCGAGACCTTCGCCTTCATCCCCTTCGAGAGTGCCTTGATCTTCCGCTTGGGCGGCAGGCCGAAGCCCTGAATGAGCTGGGCATAGCGGGCCTGGTAGGCCCCCGTGCCGGTGGTCGCGTCGGGGTGGAAACCGGCCGCGAACCAGCCGATCTCGGACACGGTCATCCAGTCATAGAGCGCCGGCTGCTCCGGCACGTAGCCGAGCTTGCGGCGGACCTCGATCCCCTGCCGCGCCGGGTCCATGCCCAGCACGCTCACGGAGCCGCCGTCGGCCGCGAGCAGCCCGAGGATGACCTGGATCGTCGTCGTCTTCCCCGCGCCGTTCTCGCCGAGCAGCCCGAAGACCGAGCCTTCCGGCACGTCCAGCGACAGGCCGTCCACCGCGACGTGGCCGCGATACCGCTTGGTCATGTTCTGGATCCGGATCGCGGATCCCGAGCCGTCCTTCATGGTTGTCGCCGTCATGCGCCCCTCCCCGCCGCCCCGTTCGCGGCCGCCTTCCCCCTGGCCCACTCCTCGTGCAGGACCGTTTCAATCTCCGCCGGATCGAGCCCGGTCCCCCGCGCGTCGTCGATCGCCGACCGGAGCCGGTCGCGGACGAACTCCTTGCGGGCGGCCTTGCAACGCTCGACCGCGCCATCGGCCACCTGCAAGCCCGTCCCGCGGACGGCCTCCAGCAGCCCCTCGGTTTGCAGCTCCCGATACGCCCGGGCCACCGTGTTCGGGTTCACCACCAGTTGCTTGGAAAGCTCGCGGACCGAGGGCACCATCTCCCCCGGCCGCAGCACCCCCGAGGCCACCGCGAACTTAACCCGGTCCCCGATCTGCCCGTAGATCGGCCGGCCGTCCGCCGCCCCCACGTCGAGAAGGATCATCGGTTTGACCTCCTACTGTTCTACGTCACTAGCACAGTATTGATGCGGTTCGGACAACTGTCAAGAGGGGACATGCTTTTCCTGAGGTGGGACCTGGCGAGTTCCTTGATCTTCCGAGGCTCAAAGGCAGGCGCCTGGTATAATTGCGCGGGGAAGAGTCGTCGAAATGTCTCGGGTCGAGATGGCCACGGAAAGGAGGCGATTCGCATGGAAGATCTTACGCGGATCACGCTTGATCCTTCGGTGATGGGGGGGAAGGCTTGCATCCGAGGATTACGGGTTACGGTCAGCACGGTGATCGGCCTTCTGGCAGCCGGGCGCTCGCGTGAGGAAATCCTCGGGGCTTATCCCTATCTCGAGTCGGAGGACATCGACCAGGCCCTGGCCTATGCCTCCTGGCGAGTCGATGAACGGGAGGTCGATCTCATCGACGCATGAGCGTACAAATTCTCATCGACATGAATCTTGCTCCGGAATGGGCTGCATTCCTGAGCAACGCCGGTTGGTCGGCAGTGCACTGGTCCACCGTCGGAGATCCCAAAGCACCGGATCGGGAGATCATGGCCTGGGCCGTCGACCATGGTTTTGTCGTATTCACGCATGACCTGGACTTCGGGGCCTTGCTCGCGCTGACTCGTGCCCGCGGGCCGAGCGTGCTCCAGATCCGCGGGCGCAACGTCCTGCCCGACCACATGGGTCGGATCATCCTCGCCGTCCTTCGCCAGACTGAGGTCCGGCTCGAGGAAGGAGCGCTCGTCACGGTGGACGAGCGGCGACACCGGATAAGAATCCTGCCAATCTCATTCACTCCTTGACGGCATCGCACGATCCAGGTATCGGAGGCGGAATTGAGATAAAATCGGTCCCGTGATCGCTCATTCCTCCGTCGCTGGAGGTCCCTTTTCGAGGGCTCATCGCCATGGGGAAGACGGCACGGAAACCGCCCGTCGGGGCCGAGGCCGAGGCCGAGGTAATACCCTGGCTGGACGCGGGCAAGGGCTATGGGCTTGGGATCGAGGCCGGCAAGCTCGTCTGCCGCAATCCGGCGGGGAAGCGGCTGGCCTCGGTCCCGAAGGAGCTGAAGGAGTCCGAGCTGGCGGAGCAGCTCTCGGGGCTCTGCGAGTGGCTCGTCGAGCACCGGGCGGAGTGCCTGGGCCGCGTCGAGTCCTGGCTCATGCGCTCGCTCCCCGTGCCCTGCGACGTGGTGCGGGCGGTCTGGCCCGATCCCGACTGGAGCGACGTCCTCCGCAACCTGGTCGTGATGCCCGCCGACGCCGGTGGCAAGGCCGACGCCTCGAAGACGGGGCTGCTCCGCGACGTCGATCCCGGGAAGGGGATCGGCGTGGTCGACCGCGACGGCGAGACCCGCTGGCTGACGGCCAGGCAGCTCCTGATCCCTCACCCCATCCTGATCGACGGCCTGGACGAGCTCCGCGAGATCGCCGCGGACATGGGCTTCTCCCAGGCCACCGAGCAGCTCTTCCGCCCGATCTTCACGGCCACCGCCGCCCAGAAAGAGCTGAGCCGCATCACCGATTTCCAGGGGGGCCAATTCGACCAGTTGAACTTCGCGGGCTCGGCCTGTCGCCAGCTCGGCTATCCCCTGCGGGGCGGCTACGCGTGCGCCAGGATCTGGGAGGACGCCAGGCCGCTGGAGGCCCGCTACTGGATCGGCGACGACCACCCCGAGATGCCGACGTCCACGGGAGAGCTGATCTTCGTCGGGGGCGACGAGAAGCCGCTCCGGATCGCCGAGGTCGGCCCCGTCACGTTCAGCGAAGGCGTGCGGATGGCCTCGCGGATCTACGCCAGGCGCAAGGTCGAGAAGGATGAGACGGGAGGCGACGCATGAGCGCGGCGGAAGTCCGACTCGAGGCCGGCGGCCTGCTCCCGGCCGGCTCGAAGGTCGATGCCGATGCGACCGAGCAGGTGGTGG
Source organism: Aquisphaera insulae (assembly GCF_011064615.1). Classification (GTDB taxonomy): domain Bacteria; phylum Planctomycetota; class Planctomycetia; order Isosphaerales; family Isosphaeraceae; genus Aquisphaera; species Aquisphaera insulae. The sequence continues at coordinate 219,139 of NZ_JAALJH010000003.1, forward strand.
CCCGGAGCTATCGCCATCCCGCCCTCCGGGATCGGCCGGTGGTCCGGTTGACCTCGGATCGCCTGGGCGAGGCGGAGGACCTCGCGATGGAGTTCCTCGGCTTCGAGGCGCCCGCGGTCTCGCCGCCGGTCGCGGTCCAGCGGCGCCGGAGCCTGGGCTTCGCCGCGTGGGCCCTGATCAACGACCCGGCCAACGCCCGCTACGCGCTCGACCTGGTCAAGCGGATGAAGGCCGCGGCCCGCCAGGCCCGGTCGAAGCCGGGGCACGCCTGGGACGCGTACACCGAGATGGCCAGGGACCTGGGCCGTTCCGTCCGCCACTTCCTCCCCCCCTTCTGGGAGGAGGCCGGCCGGACCTTCAAGGACCTGAGCAACGCGACCTACGCCGGCCGGGCCCTCAACAAGTCGCTCGAGGCCGAGCGGGTCCACGCCCTGCCCGCGGATCGGGCCCGCCGCCGCGACGTCATCCTCGAGTTCGTGCTCTCGGGCTGCCTGGCGGCCAATGCGCTTTCCGATTACGGCGATGACCTCGTGGCCCAGTATCCGCCCGAAGAGGCCTTCACCATCTTCCGGGACCTCTGCGTCCGGCGAACCCGCGGCGGCATGGCCCCCTGGGCCTCCCTGCCGAAGGACTTCACCAAGCTGGCGAGGGCGGCCGGGCTCAAGCCCGACCAGGAGCTCGAACGGTGGCTCGAGGAGATCATCGACGCCCCCGCGATGGCCCGGCCGCCGCTCATGTTCTGGAAGAGTTGCTCCGCCCACTGCAAGCGGATCGTGGCCCGCAACCCGGCCTTCGCGGTGGCCCTGCTGCGGCACACGAGGCCCGAAGAGCGGTACTACGGCGAGAGTACGCTCGGACCCTGGTTCGACCTGATCGAGGAGTGGGGCGTCCTCGGGTTCCTCCCGGAAGACACGCACCGCGGGGCGCCCCCGCTGGGCGAGCCGGTCGCGGACTGGTTCGGCCGGATCGTCCGCGATGACGTCCCCGCGCCGGCGAGGACCTTCCAGCTCCTCGAGAAGCTCGCGCCGAGGCTCCGCGCCGAGGCGGTGCCGGTGCCGCTCTCCAAGCAACGCCGCTACCGCTCCACGGAGATCGACGTTGACGTCCTCGAGGCGTGCCTGGTCCTGGAGGTTCCCGTCGCGGATCCGCCGCCGGAGTGCATCGTGACCTTCGCGGGCTGGCTGTCCGCGAAGCCGGACCATCGGTTGCGTAACCAGGACATCGTCCGATCGGCCGAGGACCGACGCTTCCGGCCGGCGGTGCTCCTCGCGCTGGCGAAGGCCCTGACCTGCCGAGGCGGGCCGCTCCAGCGCGGCTATCGCCAGTGGGGCATCGAGCAACGGCCCTTCCCCCAGGCGGCCAGCGATCGCCCAGGGATCAAGTCTCTCTGGCACGGGCACACCTCGGGCGTCCTCTCCCAGTTGGAATGGAGCGGGCTCGCGAGCTTCGAGGACGCCCGCCAGTTGCTCAAGTCAACGCTCTGGCCGGAGACGCTCCGGCTCTTCCCCGACATCGCGGAGCGGATGGGGCGGATCGACGCCGCGGCCATGCTCGAGCGGACGCTCCGGGCGGGTGTCTTCGACGAGTACGGCCTGCCCGCACTCGAGGAGGTCGTCCACCGTCATCAGATCAAGGTGCCGTCGAAGTCGACGACGATCCAGGCGACGTTCCCCCGGATCGTCATCGCCGACGGCCTGTACGCGCACGTCGTCGCTGGTGACGGGACCGTGACGTCGCGTGAGATCCGCCTGCCGAAGAAATCGGAGCTCACGGCACTCGTACCGATCGGCGACGACCTGGCTGTCTTTTATCGCGATGACAAGCACAAGAACCACTTGTTCTGGACGAGCCATCCGGACCAGGACCACGAGCCGTCCGCCGGCTGGTATCAGTTCCAGAAGCCCCACGCCGCCACCGTGCTGGACGACGGAGATGTCTTCCTGGGCCACTGGGCCGTCCGGCCCGGCGACAAGCAGACGCCGCTCGGGAGGCCCTATTTCCACGACGGGACGCGGTTCTGGAGCGTGAATCCGGAGTACGACCAGACGCTGGGCGACAACCGCTGGAGGGTCACCGAGATCAACCCGCGGAACGGCGTCCACGAGCGAGAAAGCGTTCCCCCCTGGTTCGAGGAGACCGAGGGCGGGACGATGGAGTTCCCCGCCTCGGAGCTGCTGCCAGCCCCGGCGGGGAGCGAGTCCTCGCCGCTGGGCGTGAAGGACGGCCTACTCGGCTGGAAGGCCGTCAAACGCCGCGACGGCGGCTACTTCGGCGTCGGCATCGACGGCCGCCGCTGGGATGAGCCGCTCCTCGATCACGAGGGTTCGGCCGAGATCCCCCTGGCCCTTCTGCGGCAGCCGGGGACGGACCGTTTTCTCCCGGTGACCGCGAGCGACGGCCGGGGTGAAGGTTTGCGGCTCTGGGCCCCAGACGGCTCGACCGCCGTGGCCGACCTCACCGCCGCCCACCGCCGATTCGCCCGCGGACAGGTCGCGATCCTGCCGCTCCTCTTCTGGCACTTCCTCAAGGTCCGCGACGAGGCGTCCTCGCGGAAGCTGCGTGCGGTGAGCCACGACGAATGCGAGGGCCTGCTGAAGGCCGCGGCCGAGGATCATCGTGCAGCCAGGGCCGTCCCCAGGGTCCCCGGCAAGCTGCCGCCCGAGACCCCGCTGACAACCCTGCTGCCGGCCGTGAAGGCATGGCTTCCCTCGGCCCCGGAGCGGCTGGCGATCGGAGTGGCGAGGGTCGTCGAGCAGGCCGAACAGGAGGCCGCGGCCTTCGCCCGTCTCCGGGAGATGATGCTCGCGGATCCTACGAAATCGACCGCAGAAGCGGCGACCATCGACCATGGCCGGAATGACCTGGCCACCGCCTACTGGGGTTTGAGACAGACTCCCTATTACGTCCACCACGGTGCGGGCTTGCTCAGCGAGCACCTGCATGCGGTCGCGACGTTCTTGAAAGATGAGCGCCAGGCGGGCGACCTCCCAAAGGCGGAGCCGACCTGGTTCGAGATGCTGGAGCATCTCCCGCTCCGGTGCTGGCAGACATACTGGCGTATTCAATCAGCGGATGCGTCCAGGAAGGACGGCGGCAAGACCCCCTGGCTGGAATTCCTGAAGCTCTGGCATGATCTCGGGATCGCCCGGTTGCCCGGCCGGTTCGCCCTGATGCAGGGCGTCGCCGCGGATGCGACGCCGCAGTCGTGGGGTGGCTATGTCGCAGGTGTCCCCGACGGGACGGCCCTCGCCATCCGCCACGGCGACGATCGGTTCATCTTCGTGGCGAGCCGGTCCTACTACCCTTCGGAACAACTTCCCTATCTCATCCTGAGGTACTCGACGGCCCCCTCGCCCGGCGAGCCGCCCGGTTACCGGGTCCAAGACCTCCGCACGCTCGAGGTGAAGGAGGACCCCGCCGAGATCGAGGCGTTCCTGGCCGCGGCCGGGGCTTGCACCTGCCCGCCCCTGCCGTCCCGCGAGGAGCTGCAAGGTCTCGCCGACCGGCTGGCAGTCTCCCCCGCGGAGGTCGTCCTGGTCTGGACCGGCGGCCTGAACCTCGACAGCTATGAGCATCATTTCCTGCCGGCCGCACTGCGCGAGTCCCTGGGCCTGAAGGCCGCGGAGGCCAACGCCGCCCGGCAGGCCCTGCGGAATCTCGAACCCGCCGTGCGCGAGACGCTCTACCAGGCGGTCGTGGCCGCGGGCTGCGCGGCGCCGTTCGTGGACGATCGGGGCCCCGTGCTTCAGCTCCTGGAAGTCGCCTGGCGGGCGCGGACGCCCAGGCGGCTGCCGCTCGAGGCGGCCTTGCAGACGCGGCTCGCGGCGTTGGGCAAACTCAGCCGATGGCGCCCAGCCGAGAACGGCGAGATCCTGGCCGCCGCCGCCGATCCGGCCCATCATCCCGCGCTCAAGCCGCGCGACTTCCGGATCGACGTGGAGAAAACCGGCGACAGGTCCGATCTCAAGCTCGCCGCGAAGAAGGACGAGGCGATCGTCACCGACGCGTTCCTCCGCTCGGTCGTACATCTGGTGGCCCTGATCCACGCCGAGACCCCGGCGGGCCATCCGGCCCGGGGTTCGATGCCGGACCTGATCCGCAAGGCGACCGCCCTGCTCGACCATCCCGGCACGCTGCTCGAGTTTCGCCGGGTTCATCTCTACGGCTCCGATCGGAAGAAGCCGCCGACGCCCGCCGAATGGCTCGGCAAGCACGTCGGCAAGACGAGTGCCGACGCGAAGGCCGGGATCATTCGCGTCGACGACTGCCTGGTCGCCGCGGGGGCCCTCGAAGGCCAGATCACGGCCCTCCTGGCGTTCCGGCCGGAGGCGCTGCGAGACCACGGCGACCTGGCGCGGCTGGTCGGCATCCTCGGCGTCGAGGTGACCGATGGCTACGTGCAGAACACGGACGTCATACCGATCGTGGTCGCCATCCGGAGCCCCGGCTTCCAGAAGCTCGCGAAGGCGATCCTCGCCGAGGACATGGCACCCGGAGCGTGGCCCCAGAATCCCGCCGTCACGGCCCCGGACGTGGTGCGGCAGATCCAGCAGAAGCACAAGCTCGGCGACGACGCGGCCACGCTCTATGCCCAGTTGCTCGCCCTGCCCGAGCCGACCACGGCGAACGTCGGCACCTGGAACGCCTGGAACTCCGCTCGATGCAAGAAGGCGGCCGCGGAGGTCGTCGGCCGCGGGCTCGCACTTGAGGCCACGCGTGCCCGTGCCGGCCGCTCGACCTTCCTGCCGGGCGAATGGGTCGAGCTGAAGGCGCCATGGCTCCCGATCGAGCGCTGGAAGCTCGCCCACCTGGTCGAGATCGACATGACCCCGCACGATCCCTGCCCGGCCGGCGGACCGCTCGTGCTCCGGCCGTTCGAGGACCTCTTCGCCGCGGCCTGGGCACGCGTCCGCGACGGCGACGAGCCGCGTTATGAGGAAGCGAAGCGGAAGAGGAAGGCGAAATAGCCATGGCCCGGAAGAAACCCGTCGAGGACGCCGCGAACCTCCCCCCGTCGACGACCGCCGAGGCGCCGCCTCCGGCGGCCATCCAGCAGCCGCCCGCGGAGGAGCGGTTCGCGGACGAGCTCGCCTTCCTCCGGGCCGCGGATCCGTCGCCCCGGCTGCCGGGCTGGCGGCTGTCGCCCGCGCGCGTCGTCGACTTCATCTGCGGCTCGCAGGGCGAATCGATCCGGGCGCCGAGCACGGCCGAGCTGCCGGACGGCATGCCCCGATCGCTCGTCATCGAGCCCAAGTTCGTCGGCTCTCGCGCCCTGGTGGAGCGGTGCGTGGTGACGCTGGCCGGCGAGCGCGGCCTCCTGCTGGTGGGGCAGCCCGGCACGGCCAAGAGCATGCTGGGAGAGCTGCTGGCCGCGGCCGTCAGCGGCACGAGCGCGCTGGCCATCCAGGGCACGGCGGGCGCCAACGAGGACCACCTGCGCTACGGGTGGAATTACGCCATGCTCCTGGACCGCGGCCCGCGGCCCGAGGCGCTCGTGCCGTCGCCGGTGCTCGCGGCGATGCGGTCCGGCAGGCTCGTCCGGATCGAGGAGATCACCCGCTGCCTGCCCGAGGTCCAGGACGCGCTCATCAGCGTGCTGAGCGAGCGACGGATGACGATCCCGGAGCTCGAGGGCGCGGCGGGGAGCGTCTTCGCGGCGCCGGGATTCAACGTCATCGCCACCGCGAACCTCCGGGACCGGGGAGTCTCGGAGATGTCCGCCGCGCTCAAGCGTCGGCTCAACTTCGAGACGGTGCCGCCGATCGCCGACCCGAAACGGGAGATCGAGCTCGTGCGGCGGCGGGCCCAGGCTGTCCTGAAGGAGGCGGGGACGCCGGCCGACGTCGACGCCCGCCTGCTCGACCTCCTGGTGACGACCTTCCGCGACCTCCGCGAAGGGCGGACCGGCGAGGGCTGGAACGTGGAGCGGCCGGCCGCCGTCATGAGCACGGCCGAGGCCGTCACCGTCGCCGCGGCGATCACCCGCCAGGGGTCGTTCTTCCCCGCGCAAAAGGATCCCGTGTCGCTGCTTCCGGGCTATCTCCTGGGCGTGGTGCTCAAGGACAACCAGGAGGATCGCGACCGGCTCCTCGCCTACTGGGACGGCCCGATCCGCCGCCGCGGCGAGGGCGACGCCCTCTGGAAGCGGATGTACGCCCTCCGCGACGTCCTCGAGGAAATGGGGCGAGAATGAGCGTGCCGACGCGGGCCGTCACCCTCGATGAAGAGATCCCGAGGCGGCTGGCCGAATGCCGGGCCCCGTTCCTGATCGGCGTCCGCCATCACTCGGCGGCCCTGGCGCGGGTCATGCCCGCGCTGCTCGAAGGCTTCCGGCCGGAGACGGTCCTGGTCGAGCTGCCGCCCGATTTCGGGCCGTGGCTGGCGTACCTGGGGCGGGACGACCTGGAGGCGCCCGTGGCCCTGGCCGCCTGCGAGGACAGCCGCCTGATCTCGTTCTACCCGCTGGCGGACTTCTCGCCGGAGCTCGCCGCGATCCGATGGGCGGCGCGGAACGGCGTGCCCGTGATCCCTTGCGACCTGGGGCTCGCGGCCATGAGCCGGGCGGCAGGCCGCCGCGGCGGCGAGGATCGCGAGGAGGACGGGCCGAGCGTCCTCGAACGCCTGCTCGGTCGTCACGATGCGCGCGACACCGGCGAGCTCTGGGAGAGGCTCGTCGAGACGCCCGCATGCCGGTCGTCTCCCGAGTCGATCCGCCGGGCGGCGCTCACCTTCGGCTGGATGGTCCGCCATTCCTCGAACGGCCCCTCGCTCGGGGACGCCCATCGCGAGGCGGCGATGCGCGCCGCCGTGGCGGCGGCGCCGGGGAGGTCGGCCGCGGTTGTCGGCTCGTTCCACGCCGCCGCGCTCTTGCCCGAGCCGGTTCTCTGGTCGCCCCCCGCTGCGCCCCCGTCGGACGAGCCGCCTCGCCCGTCGGTTGCAACATCGTTGATTCCTTACTCGTTCGATCAGCTCGATCAGCGGAGCGGCTATCCGGCCGGGATCATGGACCCGGCCTGGCAGCAGGCCATGCTGGCCGCGCCCGACCCCGAGTCCGTCGCGGCTCTCGCCGCGGACCTCGCCGTCGAGCTCTGCCGGCGGCTCCGCCGGGATGGCCACGTGGCCGGCACGCCGGACGCCGCGGAGATCGTCCGGATGGCTCGCGACCTGGGCCGGCTCCGCGGCCAGGCCGCGCCGGGGCGTGGAGAACTGCTCGAGGCGATTCAATCCTGCCTGGTGCAGGGGGACCTCCTCGGCCGGGGCCGGGCCGTCGCCGCCGCCGCCCAGGGAGTGCTGGTCGGGGTGCGCCGGGGCCGACTGCCGAAGGGCTTGCCCCGCAGCGGCCTGGCGCCCCAGGTCGAATCCGTGATGGCCCGGCTGAAGCTGCCGGGGCCCGACTCCAACGACGGAGACGCCGTGGAGCTTCGACTCGATCCGCTCCGCTCGCGGCTCGATCGCGCCCGCGCCGTCCTCTTCCGCCGGTTGGACCTGATCGGCGTCTCGTACGCGGAGCGGATCGACGCCGCGGCCGTCGGCCGTCGCGAGAACCTCACCGAGGCCTGGCGAGTCCGCTGGACCGGGGTGACGACCGCCACGCTGGACGCGGCGGGCCGATTCGGCGTGACCCTGAGCCAGGCCTGCGAGGCCGCCGTGCGACGCCTGCGGCATCCCGGGGCCGCCGCGGACGACGAGGATCCCGAGCACCGCCACCCGGCGACCACCCTGGCACGCCTCTCGGCCGCGGCGGAGTCCGGCCTCGGCGATGCGGTCCGGGCCCGGATCGCGGAACTCGACGGCCCCTTCCTGCGGGATGCCTCCCCGGCCCAGTTGATCGAGGCCGCGGCCATCCTCCAGCGGATCGCCGCGGGCCATGTCCTGGGCCTTCCCCTCGGCGACGACCAGGCGGCCCCGCCCGACGTCGAGCGTTTCGAGGCGAGCCCCGCCCTGCTCGATGACCTCCCCTTGCTCGAGGCGGCCCTCCACGGCCTGGACGGCCTGTGCGGGTCGGACGAGCCGGCGGACGTGGCCAGCCTGGTCGACCTGACGGCCCTGATCCGGGGCGACCTGCGAGGCGACAGTCCGGGAACGGGACCATCGCCCCTCCTGCCCGCGCTCCGGTCGCACCTGGAGCGGTTCCGGCGCGAGGGTTCGCCGCGGATGCACGGCGCGGCCCTCGGGGCGCTGGCGATGCTGGGACTGGTCCAGGCCGATCCGCTGGGCGCCGCCCTTGCGAGCTGGTACGACGGGGCCTCCACGACCGAGGGCCGCTCCCACCTGCGATCCCGCCTCCAGGGCCTGATGATCCCGCTCCTGCCGCTGGTCTCGGCCGACCCCGCCTGGCTTGGCGGCCTGGAGGGACGCCTCGCCGCGTCCCCCGACGAGGAGTTCCTCGCCAGGCTGCCGGCCCTCCGCGGCGGGTTCCACGTCCTGACGCCCGCCGACCGCGCGAGGCTCCTGGTCGATCGGCTGGCGGTGCTGGAACCGGGCGGGTCCGCGGCCACCGGCGCCCGCGTCATCGACGACCCGATCGCACTGGCCTGTGCGACGGCGGCCGACCGCGCCGGCAGGGCGGCGATCGCGAGTCTCCTGCCCGAGTTCACGCTCCGCGCGTACGGCAAATCGGACTCCCACGCCGCGCCGGCCCGGATCGGCGAGCCGCCGGGCGAGCTGACGCTGGCCGAACGCTGGCGGCTCGTCCTGGGCGTCCAGGGCAGCCGCACCGCGAAGGGGAGGTATGCCGCCTCGACCCTCGATCAGCTCTACGGTCGAGGCGCACGCGAGGGCCGAGGGCATCGGGCCGACCTGGCCGGAGGGGGCGGGACCGAGGCCGCGTCGCCCTCGGCGCGGGAGTGGGTCGACGACGTCAACGGCCTCTTCGGGAAGGACGTCTTCGAGGAGGTGCTGGGCGAGGCCGCCGCCGGTGGCCGTGGCGCGATCCTCGAATACCTCGATCCCTCCTCCGTGCGGCCATCGGTCGCCCTCCTGGAGCAGGTGCTCTCGCTCCGCGGGGCGCTCCCCGAACGCGAGCTCGACCGGTTGCGGAAGCTCGCCCGCCGGATCACCGAGCGGCTGGCGAAGCAGCTCGAGGACCGCCTTCGTCCCGCGCTGTCCGGGCTCAGCACCCCCAGGCCCACGCGGCGGAGGAGCCGCCGGCTCGACTTCGGCCGGACCCTGGATGCCAACCTCGATACCGCCCATCGCCGGGACGACGGCCGGATCGCCCTGGCGCCGCGGCGGCTCTACTTCCGCACGCCGGCGAGGCGGCAGATGGACTGGCACCTCATCTTCGTGGTGGACGTCTCCGGGTCGATGGAAGCCTCGGTGATCTACAGTGCCCTCGTCTCGGCCGTCTTCTCGCCGTTGCCGGCCATCGACGTCCGGTTCTTCGCCTTCAGCACCGACGTCATCGACTTGTCCGGCTCGGTCGAGGATCCCCTCGCCCTGCTGATGGAAGTTCAGGTCGGCGGCGGCACCCACATCGGGCTGGGATTGAGGGCCGCCCGCGGGGCGATCCGGAATCCGTCGCGGACGCTCGTCGTCCTCGTCACCGATTTCGAGGAAGGCGTGTCCGTCCCCGAGCTGCTCGCCGAGGTCCGGATGATCGCCGATTCCGGCGCGAAGCTGATCGGCCTGGCCGCCCTGGACGACGACGCCCGGCCGCGGTACCACGCCGGCATCGCCGCCAGCGTCGTGGCCGCGGGCATGCCGGTCGCGGCCGTCAGCCCGGAGCGACTGGCCCGGTGGGTCGGCGATCACATCCGCAAGGGATCGACGTGACATGAGCACCAGGCGGCCCACCGCATCCCCCGACCTGCTCGCGGCGGTGATCGAGTCGACGCCCGATCGCGTCCGCCGCCGCCTCGATCGCACGCCCGACCTCGCGGAGAGCTGGGACTGGCGGCCCGGAGAGTCGGCCTGGATGGTGGAGACCGGCGGCGAGACCGTGACCCTGCCGCATGGACGCGTCACCGCCGTGGAGCAGGTCACCTGCACGTGCCTGCTTTCGCCCCGTTGCTTCCACGTGCTCGCCTGCCTCACGCGCCTGGAAGTCGTGGACGATGAGGCCGGGCCGGCGGGGGACGCGGAGCCGATCGCGGCCGAGCCGAGCGAGCCGGAAGGCCGCGAGGAGCCCACGCCGGGCCAGCGGCGAGCCGCGAGCGAGGTGGCCCGGAGTGTGACGCCGCTCCTGCGGGTGGGCGTCGCCAACGGGGGCGTCGTCCTCCAGTCCGGCCTCCTGCGGGCCGTTCACGGCTGCCGCGCCGAGGGGCTCCACCGCCTGGCCGCGCTGGGGTTGCGGGTGGTCGCGGGCATCGGCGAGGTCCGCTCGCGGGCCCCCTCGGCCGATCCGGAGGCGCTGGCCGAGGACATCGCCGACCTGCTCGAAACGTGCGCCCAGGTGCTCCGCGACGGGCCCGTCGCCGGCCACTGGATCGGCACGGCCAGACGCCAGCAGCTCCCGGTCACCCCGCGCCGGCTCCTGGGCCTGTTCGCCGAACCGATCGTCACGCGGAGCGGGTACGCGGGGGCGGCGGTGTACTTCCTGGGGGGCGACGGCCGATTCTACACGGCCTCGGACGTGCGCCCCGGCGAGGCCCAGCATGCGCGCGAGGTCTACCTCGGCGGGGTCGAGATCGGCCCGCTGATCCAGCCGGCGCGGCAGCTCGCGCGGGGGGCGTACCTGGGGACCGACCTGACCGCCTCATCGGACGGACGACTCGGCCGCGGCAAGGGGGCGCAGATCGTCGAGCAGGGGCCATCGAGCTGGCGGACCGAGGCCATCGAGGAGCGATTCCGCCGCCCGCTCTCCGCCCAGTGGGAGGCGGTCCTTGCCGAGTCGTCGCGGCCCATCGACCTCCGCGCGGCCGGCTGGGATCTCGTCTTCCTCGAAGGAAAAGTCCTGGGCGCGGCCGGCCCCGTCCTGTTCCTCCAGCCGGCCGAGGTTGGTCGGACGATCGGCCTGGTGATCGAGAATGAGAGCGAGGGGCTGTTCTTCCGCGAGAACCTTCGCATGCTCGCCCACGCGCCGGGCCTGCGGCTGAAGGTCATCGGCCGCGTCAATCCGGTCGAGCCGCGGACGGTCGCCCCGCTCGCGATTGCCAACGCCGATGACTCCGAGGCCGAGGACGCTCCCAGGCTGGATCTCCCCGGGTCCTGGGGCGATCGCGTCTGCCTCGGCTTCGACGAGATCCAGCGGCCGCACCTCCGGAACGCCCGCGAATCGGCGCTGGTCCTGAATGTCCCGCTCGCGCCGCCCGAGGATCCGCTCGCGCCGCTCCGCCGGCGCTGGATCGCGACGATGCTGTCGGGCGTGAGCTCGCCGCGCCTCGCCAGCTCGAACCGCCTCGCCATCGAGACCTCGGCCCTCCATCGCGGCGGCTATACGACGGGCGCCTCGCTGCTGGACGCGCTCTCGCGTGAGCCGGCCGCGGCCGGGCCGACTGGTTCCGACGCGTTCCTCGCCGCGGCGATCTACCTGCGGGCCTGCGCGCTCGAGCGGGCGCGTGTCGAGCTGTCGCTGGAAGGCTGAGTCATGCACCGAGAGGCTCGGGACGCGAGTCGGCGACGGCGTTATAATCGCCGGGCACGGCGGCCTCGAAATCCGGGGCCTCGCTCGAGCGGGCAAGGGAGATCGGTTCGATGACGATTGGGGAACACGTCGAGACGTTCGAGGGCCTGCCCGTCCACGACTTCGATCCCGACGAGGGGATCAACGACCCGGAAGGGATGGCGTATCGGCTCTCCGTGGAATACGATGCCGCCGAGCAGGGCGCGACGATGACGGGGACGCTCGCGGCGTTCCTGGAGGATCCGGCCGCGGCCAGGGTGGAGGCGATGGTCATCGGGCCCTGGGAGGAGGTCTATGACTCCAGCAACAGCTCGGCGCCGATCGTGGAGGCCCTGGTGGCCTCTGCGGAGACGCTGGTGGCGTTGCGGGCGATCTTCCTCGGCGACATCACGTATGAGGAGTCGGAGATGTCCTGGATCGGGCAATCCGACGTGACGCCGCTCTTCGATGCCTATCCAAGGCTCGAGAGCTTTCGCGTCCGGGGAGGGACGGGGCTGGTCATCGGGTCGCTGAAGCACGTGAACCTGCGATCGCTCGCGGTCGAGACGGGAGGCCTTGATGCCTCGATCCTCCGCGGTATCCTCTCCTCGGACCTCCCACGGTTGGAGCACCTGGAGCTCTGGCTAGGCACCGAGGAATACGGCAGGACCGTCACGGTCGAGGACCTGGGACCGATCCTCCGCGGCGAGGTGTTCCCGGCGCTGCGATACCTCGGCCTGCGGAATTGCCAGAACGTGGACGAGATCGCGGTCTCCGTGGCGGAGGCGCCGATCCTGGATCGGATCAAGGTGCTCGACCTCTCGCTGGGCGACCTGACCGACGCGGGGGCGAAGGCGCTTATCGAGAGCTCGAAGGTAGCCCGCCTGGGGAAGCTGGACATCCACCACCATTTCGCATCGCCCGAGCTGACGCAGAAGCTCGAGGCCCTCGGCATCGCCGTGGACGCGAGCGAACGGCAAGAGCCGCATCGGTACAAGGATGAGGAATACCGCTTCATCTCCGTCTCCGAGTAAGGATGTGGGCGGCAATCCATCGTCGCCGCTCGACCTCGTCGTTCTGGCGAACCCGGGGAGCCGGCGGCTGGGATGGCTCGAGCCGGCGATGGCCCGTTGCGGTGGCCCCGCGCCCCGGGTCGTCGCGTATTCGACCTACCTCCGCGGCGAGGTCCGACTGGGCGAGGTCCTTCGCGAGGGGAGCGTGCTGCGGATCGAGTCCCCCGGGCAGGACTTCGAAGTGGAACGAGAAATCCTGGCGCTGGGGACCGACGCGGCGGGATCGAGGCTCAGCAGGGAAGACCTCGACCGGCTGGAGTTCGACCGCGGCCGGATCCTCGCCCCGACCCAGTGGTATCACGGATTCGCCCGGCTCCTCGGCCGGATCCGCGAGGATCGCGCCGAGGCCGCGCCCCATGTCGTGATGAACGACGAGGAGTCGATCGCCGTGCTCTACGACAAGCCGCGCTGCCGTGAGCATCTTGTCGCCCGGGGGATCGAGTGCCCCCGGGCGATCGGCCCCGTGGGGTCATACGACGAGCTCCGAGGCCGGATGCGCGAGTCCCGGATCGGCCGCGTCTTCGTCAAGCTGCGGTACGGATCCTCGGCCTCCGGAATCGTCGCGCTCGAGGCGATCGGGCCGAGGGCTCAGGCCTTCACGACGGTGGAGATGGTCGACTCCGAGTGCGGGCTCAGGCTCTATAATTCCAGGCGAATTCGCCGCCTCGACGCCGAACGGACGATCGCTCGGCTGATCGACGCGCTGGCCGCCGAGGCGGTCCACGTCGAGGCGTGGGTGCCCAAGGCCGGCCTGGAGGGACATGCCTTCGACCTCCGCGTCGTGGTAATCGGGGGCCGATGTGAGCACGCGGTCGTCCGGCTCAGCCGAAGCCCCATGACGAACCTCCACCTCAAGAACCGCCGGGGCGACCTCTCGAGGCTCCGCGACCGCATGGGAGGCCCGGCCTGGGAGGATCTCCTCGATACCTGTCGCCGCGTCGGCGAGGCCTTCCCCGGCTGTCGATATGTCGGCGTGGACGCCGCCGTGCTCCCCGGCTATCGCCGCCACGTCGTGTTCGAGGCGAACGCCTTCGGCGACCTGATCCCGGGCATCCTGGATCCCTCGGGGAGGGACACCTACACGGCCGAGATCGAATCCCTGGTCGCCGACCCGATCCGGAGGCGCCCATGATCCGGGCTATCCTGTTTGATCTGGACGGGACGCTCGTGGACCGCGACGGCGCCCTCCGCCGATACGCCCTGGACCTGTTCGACCGCCACCCGGAGACATTCCCGCCCGGGCGTCGCGACCGCGATCTCGCGTCTCTGATCGACGGCTCCGTTCGCGACCGCCGCCAGCTCGCCCGTCGGGTTGCCGCGGCCTATCCCGGGCTTGACACGGCACGGGACCTCGAGAGCGACATGGCGCGTCGACTACCCACCTTCATCGAACCCGACCCGGAACTCAACCGACTCCTCGACCGCCTGGCGACGCGGTACACGCTGGCCGTCGTCTCGAACGGCGCCGGTCCGCTCCAGTTCGCGAAACTCGCCGCCGCAGGACTCGCCGGGAGGATCGACGGGGTCTTCGTCTCCGGTATGGTCGGTGTCGGCAAGCCCGATCCTCGCTCCTTCCTCAGGGCGCTCGACTGGGCGAGAGTGACACCGAAAGCGGCCCTCTTCGTCGGCGACGACCCCGTGGCCGACATCGCCGGCGCGGCCCGCGTCGGCATGAAGACCTGCTGGGTCAGTCGAGGACGCGTCTATCCGGAGGGCCCGCCGCGGCCCGACATGACGATCGACAACGTCCGCGCACTTCCGGAGGCCCTGACGTGATCGACGCGGTGTCGCTCGTGCGGACCCATGATATCCTCCTGGTGACGATGGACACCTTGCGCTACGATGTCGCCCGCGATGCCCTCGCGGCGGGAAGGACGCCAAACCTCGCGGCGGTCCTGCCCGGTGGGATCTGGGAGGAGCGTCATTCGCCGGGGAGCTTCACGTTTTCCGCCCACCAGGCCTTCTTCGCCGGCTTCCTGCCAACCCCGGCTCGCCCGGGAAAGCACGCCCGGCCCTTCGCCCTCGCCTTCCCGGGGAGTGAGACCATCGGCCCGGGGACGTGCGTCCTCGATGCGCCCGACATCGTCGCCGGTCTCGCCGGGCTCGGCTACCACACGGTCTGCATCGGCGGCGTCGGCTTCTTCAACAAGCAGAGCCCGCTCGGCCGCGTCCTGCCGGGCCTCTTCGCCGAGAGCCACTGGAGCCCCGCCTTGGGCGTGACCGATCCCAGGTCGACCGAGAACCAGGTCTCGCTCGCGATCGAGGTCCTCTCGCGGCGGCCGAGAGATCGCCGCGTCTTCCTCTTCCTGAACGTCTCCGCAATCCATCAGCCGAACCGCTTCTACCTGCCCGGCGCCACCGCGGATACGATCGAGTCCCACGCCGCCGCGCTCGCCTATGTGGACGCGGCACTCGGCAAACTCTTCGAGGCCCTCCGCCGCCGGGGGCCGTGGCTGGTCGTCGCCTGCTCGGACCACGGCACGGCCTATGGCGAGGACGGCTACGAAGGCCACCGCCTGGCGCATCCCGTGGTCTGGACCGTGCCGTACGCCGAGTTCCTCCTGGAAGGGACCACGCCGTGAGCGACCTGCGAAGCCGCCTCGAAGGATCGCCCTACCAGGGATACTCCTATAGCTACCCGCACAAGACGGCCTACCGACCGCTCCCGAGGCCGGTGCCGCTCGCGAAACTCTGGGCGGGAGAACGTACGGACTCGCTCTTCCTCTATCTGCACATCCCCTTCTGCGACATGCGCTGCGGCTTCTGCAACCTCTTCACCCGCGCGAGGCCGGAGGGATCGCTCGTCGAGCGTTACCTCGCCGCGATCGAGCGCCAGGCCCGGGTCGTCCGCGAGGCCGTCGGCGATCCCTCATTCGCGAGGATGGCGGTGGGGGGAGGCACGCCCACGTTCCTGGACCCCCCGGCGCTCGAATCCGTGCTCGGGCTGGCGGATCGCGTGATGGGCGTCGTGCCGGGCGGTATCCCGCTTTCGGTGGAGGCCTCGCCGGGAACCGTCACGGCGGAGAAGCTTCGTGTCCTGGTCGAACGCGGCACCACGCGGCTGAGCCTCGGGATCGAGAGCTTCGACGAGGCGGAGACCCGGGCCGTGAATCGGCCGCAACGGACGGCGACGGTCGATCGGGCGCTCGGCCTGATTCGCGACAGCCGCATCCCGACCCTGAACATCGACCTGATCTACGGGCTGCCCGGCCAGAGCGTGGCGTCCTGGCTGGCCTCGCTCCGAACGGCCCTTCGTTTCGGCCCGGAGGAGCTCTATCTGTATCCACTCTACGTCCGGCCCCAGACCATCCTCGGCCGTGGCGGGCGGGAATGGGACGACCTGCGGCTGGCCTGTTACCGCGAGGCCCGGTCGCTCCTCCTCGGCGAGGGCTACGAACAGGTCTCGATGCGAATGTTCCGCTCCGCCGGGGGACTGCCCGAAGCCGGTCCGGCCTATCGATGTCAGGAGGACGGCATGATCGGGCTCGGCTGCGGGGCGAGGTCCTATGCGACCGACCTGCACTACTCGGACGCCTACGCGGTGGGGCAGCGGGGCGTGGGCGAGATCGTCGAGGCCTATGCCTCCCGGTCCGACGAGGCATTCGGGATGGCAACACACGGACATCACCTCTCCGACGAGGACATCCGCCGGCGATTCGTCATCCAGTCGCTGCTGAGCGGCGAAGGGCTCTCGGTCTCGGCCTACGCGCGCCGATTCCGGTCGGATCTCCGGGCCGACCTGCCGGAGATCGACGAGCTTGAAGAGGCCGGACTGGCGGTGGTGACCGCGGAGGGTCTCGCGCTCAACGACCGCGGCGTCGAGCGGTCGGACGTCGTCGGTCCCTGGCTCTACTCGAGGAAGGTCGGCACGCTGATGGAGGGTTACGAATGGCTCTGAGCCTCTCAATTCTCTATCGCGGCCCGCTCTCGAGCTGCAATTACGCTTGCGGCTACTGCCCCTTCGCCAAGCGGCGCGAAAGCCACGCGGGCCTCGCGGCCGACCGCGAGGCCCTGGCGCGATTCGTCGGCTGGGTGGAGTCGCGTGCGGGTGATCACTTCTCGGTCCTCTTCACGCCCTGGGGCGAGGCTCTCACCCGACGCTGGTATCGCGATGCCATCGTCCGCCTGACGAATCTCGCCCACATCGAGCGGGCGGCCATCCAGACCAATCTCTCGGGCCGACTCGACTGGGTCGCCCGTTGCGACGCCTCGAAGGTCGCGATCTGGGCGACGTACCACCCCGGTGAAGTCACCCGGTCGGCATTCCTGGATCGCTGCAGGCAGCTCACTCGGCTCGGAATCCGACACAGTGTGGGCGTCGTCGGCCTGAAGGAGCACCTCGGCGAGATCGAGGCCCTCCGCCGCGAGCTGCCGGCGGATGTGTACCTCTGGGTGAACGCCTACAAGCGGGAGCCGGACTACTATCCTGAAGACGCGATCCGCTTCCTGGAGGCGATCGACCCCCTCTTCCCCGTGAACAACCGGCGGCATCCGAGCCTCGGCCGATCGTGTCGGACCGGCCATTCGGTCATCGCCGTGGACGGCGCGGGGACGATCCGCCGCTGCCATTTCGTCCCGGACGAGATCGGCAATATCTACGAGCCCGGCTTCGAGTCCGCCCTGCTCGAGCGACCATGCCCGGCCTCGACGTGCTCCTGCCACATCGGCTATGTCCACCTGGACCACCTGGGCCTGGCCGGGGTTTTTGGCCAGGGCATCCTGGAGCGAATCCCGGAGGAGCCGGTCTGGAGGTCGCCTGAACACCGATCGGAAGCGCCTGCCGTTCAGGCCTCGACGAGCGGACGATAGTCGTCCGGGTCGTCAAAGCCGGCGGTCCATGCGATCGCCTGGCGGCACGTCCGCATCGTCGGTGGGACGCGGAGCAGGTAGCGCCCGCCCGTCGATGGGCAGTGGACAAGCACAGCGACGAGATCCTCATCGTTCGTTATCGAGACGCGGAGCAGGCTCCTCCGGCCGCCGGCATCGGTGTCCTCGTCGAGGACTTCGGCCCCGGCCTCGGTCAGGAAGCGCTCGAGGCCCACTCGCTCCAGCAGGACGCGGCGACGTTCGGCATTCGGCTCATCCAGGACCTCGGAGACGGCGATCGACTCTGGTCGGAAGGCGATCCGCTCGTCGATCACCACGCCATGCCAGCGAAGGTTCACGCCCACCATCGACGCCGGTAGCGAAGCCAGGCCGCTGCCAGCCAACTCGAGCGTCGAGGCGATTTCGAGCCCCTCTGGCAGCGCGGTCAGGCTCGCACAGTCCGAGACGTCGAGCTGGGACAATCGCCCGATACCCCCGGGAAGCTCGGTGATCCTGCGGCAGCCGGCGATGCTCAACCGCCCGACGCGGATGTCCAGATCCGCGGGCCAACCGACCAGCGAAGTGCAGCCTCGAAGATCCAGGAAGTTCACCCGCAGCCCCTTCGGCAACGAAACCAACGCCGTGCAGTCTCGCAGGATGAGAGACCCAACGCGGAGATCGTCCGGCAGCTTCTCCAGCCACCGACAGCCTTCGAGATCCAGGCGGAACCTCACGCGCAGATCATCCGGAAGCCGCCGGATCGCCGTGCCCCGGAGGTCGAGCTCGTAGCAGGAGATTCCCGCAGGCAACTCCGTCATCCAGCCGCGGTCTCGCAGATCGATGCTTCGCTCGCGAAACTCATCCGTCAGAGGGATCGGCTTCCCGGAATTCGATCGCTCCACCGATGCGTCGATCCCTCCCGGCGCCTCAGCGACACTCTCCGTCAACCCGGCCATGCGCAGGTGCTCCGCGAGAGGAAGGGGAATCGATTCTCAGTCCATCACGGTACGAATGGCCTGCGGCGTGTACTCACGCTGCTGCCAGACGCGATACTCTCCCCGCGGCAGCTCGATGGCACGATGCTCCTGATGAATCAGCGTCGCCCGATCCGCAAGCACGCGGAGATAGAGCATCCCGTCCCGTTCCAGCAGCTCCGCCGCGCCCGCCTCGGCGATCCGATGGCTGTGGCCCGTCACTTCACCTTCCGCGAGGGTCAGGTGGTGCTTCCTGATCGCATCCACCGGGACTGACTCGACGCGTGCGATGAAAACGTCGCCGTGCCTCCACATCGTCATCCCTCCTCACCATCGAAGGACGAACAGGATTCACCCTGAGTTACTGGGTACAGTGTAATTTTGAATACTATTCCCGTCAAGGCGAATTGTGGGTGTTTTCATCGAGGACACAGGATCTGTCGGAGGGCTCGCATCGCCCTGCTCACGGCCTCCACGTTCGCCGGTTCGTTCAGCCATCGGCTGACGCCCGAAGGGTGGGGCAGGGGGATGAAGAGGATGCCGTCGCGCTCGACCGTGGTGCCGACGACCGCGGTCAGCGACTTCACCGGGCCGAGGAACGTGCGGATGGCCAGCAGGCCGACGAGGAGGATGACGCGGGGCTTGATGGTGACGAGGAGCTCGTCGAGCCAGGGGCGGCAGAGGCGCTGCTCGGCGGGCGAGGGGACGCGGTCGCCCCTGGCGCCGGGGAGCCGGCCGGGATAGCAGCGGGTGACGGCCCCACAGTGGACCCGGCGCCAGAAGTCGTCGCGAGGGATGCCGGCCAGCTCCAGCCAGTCGCGGAGCTTCTCGCCGGCGGCGCCGGCGAAGGGCTTGTCCTCGGTTGTCGCGCGGAGGCCCGGCGCCTGGCCGACCAGGAGGATCTCCGGGACCGGCGCATCGTCGTCTGGATCGCGGGCGAGGGGGATCGATTCACGCTCGTCCAGATAGCCCGCCTCGTGGCAGGCCCGACAGGTCCGCAGGCGGGCGTTGAGGTCGATCAGGGCCCGGCGGGAGCGATGGGGGCAAGGGCTCGATCCGGGCCTTGAAGTCATTGGGGCTCGCCGGTGGCATCGCCGCGAGCCTTCGCCGCTTCAAGGCGGGCGACGAACTCGGCGTGCTCGGGGGAGTTCAACCCCTCACGAACGACAGTCAGGACTCGATCCAGGTCGCCGCCCAGCAAGGCGACACGGTCTAGCCAGAGTCCGGGGAAGATCGCACTGCGATAGACCCCATCGGCAGGCGATAGCGACTCGAATCGTCCTTCTCGAAGGACGAACCAGTCGACCTGGCGGTCGAGCACGCGCCAGACCAGGTATTCCTTCACGCCGTTGCGACGATAGGCGTTGAGCTTCCCGCCGAGGTCGCCGCTGACGCTGCTCGACGCGACCTCGGCCACGAATTCCGGGGCGCCATCGACGTAATCATCCGGGGCGAGCCGGGCCTGCCCACCTCGATCGCGATCGATGAAGAGGTAGGCATCCGGCTGGGGCTCGTTGTCCAGGTCCAGCCTGACGCTGCCGTTGTCTCCGGCCTCGACGCCGGGGGTGCAGGACTCGTAGGTGGCCAACCATCCAGCCAACCAGATGTGAGGACGGCCATGTTTGCGGTGTCGGACGGGCGAGGCCATGTAAACGATCCCCTCGATGAGCTCCGCCTTCACGTGATCCGGCATCGCCTCGTATCGGCGTTCGAATTCCTCGCGCGTCAACCGATCCCCATTCTCGAGCGGCGGGATGGAATCCTGATCGACGGCTGGCGCGAATCCCGGGGGCGACGGCTCAGTGCGGGTCATCGAAGTCATCGCATGAAGTCTCCGCCTCGGATCCTGGAAGTCCCGACCGTGATTCTAACGAGAGCGACGCGGCGGCGTCATCCGGCCGGCGCAGGCGAAGGCCCGGCCGCTCGGGGTGAGCGGCCGGGCCTTCCGGGTTGATCGGGGGGCCGGGTAGCGGGCTGGTCGCGTCACTCCGCGGCGGCCGGGGCGGGGGCGTCGTCCCGGTAGCGAGCGTAGGCCGGGCCCTTCTCGGCGAGGGCCTCGAGGGCCTCGGGGTGGATGCGGACCTCGGCGTCCAGGTGGGCCTTGAAGCCGGTTCCCGCGGGGACGAGGTGGCCCAGGATGACGTTCTCCTTGAGGCCGACGAGCTTGTCCACCTTGCCGGCCAGGGCCGCCTCGGTGAGGACCTTGGTGGTCTCCTGGAAGCTCGCGGCGGAGATGAAGCTGTCGGACTGCACGGCCGCCTTGGTGATGCCCAGGAGCTGGGTGCTCGCCGCGGCGGGCTTGGTGCGGATCCACTCGGCCTTCTTGCCGCTGCTCGCCTCGACCCGGAGGTTCTCCTGCTCGAAGGTGTCGCGGGGGACGATGTCGCCGGGGCGGTACTCGGTGTCGCCGCCGTCCTTCACCTTGACGCAGCTCAGCAGCTCGGTGTTGACGCGGCGGAACTCGAACTTGTCGATGACCGAGCCGGGGAGGAGGCCGGTGTCGCCGACGCTCTCGACGCGGACCTTGCGGAGCATCTGGGCGATGATGATCTCCAGGTGCTTGTCGTCGATCTCGACGCGCTGGGAGCGATAGACGTTCTGGATCTCGCGGAGGAGATACCGCTGGACGGCCTCCTCGCCGGAGATCCGGAGGATGTCGTGGGGGACGAGCGGGCCTTCCACCAGGGCGTCGCCGGCGCGGACGCGGTCGGAGCCGTGGACGCGGAGATACTTGCCGTGGGGGACGAGGTGCTCGCGCTCGATGCCGCTCTCGTTGCGGACGATGATGGCCCGCTTGCCGCGGCGCTTCTCGTCGAGCAGCTCGACGCGGCCGTCGATCTCGGCGATGACCGCCGGCTCCTTGGGGCGACGGGCCTCGAAGAGCTCGGTGACCCGGGGCAGGCCGCCGGTGATGTCCTGGGTGCCGCCCACCTCGCGGGGGGTCTTGGCCAGCAGGGTGCCGGCGGAGATCATCTGGCCGGCGTCGACCTCGATGCTCGCCCGCTCGGGGATGTACTTGTAGTCGAGGGTCTTGCCGTCGGCGTCCTCGATGACGATCTGGGGGTGCAGGTCCCCCTTGTGCTCGATGATCGTCCGGCGGACGTGGCCCGACGGGTCGGCCTCCACCTTCATGGTCTCGCCCTCGACGATGTCGTCGAAGCGGATCCGGCCGCCGACCTCCGCGAGGATCGGGATGTTGTGCGGGTCCCACTCGCAGAGGACCTGGCCGCGGTTGATCTGCTGGCCGTCGGTCACCTTCATGGTGGCGCCGTCGGGGACGTCGTACTTCTCGAGCTCGCGCCCCTTGGCGTCGAGGACCTGGATCTCGCCGTTGCGGGACAGCGCGATCGCGTTCCCCTCGTCATTGGTGACGATGTTGATGCCGACGAACTTGACCTTGCCCTCGCGCTTGCTCTTGATGTCCTTCTCCTCGACGGCGCGGGTGGCCACGCCGCCGATGTGGAAGGTCCGCATCGTGAGCTGGGTGCCCGGCTCGCCGATCGACTGGGCGGCGATGATGCCGACGGCCATGCCCCCCTCGACGAGCTGGCCGGTGGCCAGGTCCATGCCGTAGCACCGGCGGCAGACGCCCAGCGACGCCTCGCAGGTCATCGGGCTGCGGACCTGGATCTTCTCGATCTGCATGTCCTCGAGCTTCCTGGCCGCGGCCAGGGTGATCATCTCGTTCTCCTTGACGATCACCTGGTCGGTGATCGGGTCGACGATGTTCACCCGGCTGACGCGGCCGCGGATCGACTGCGCCAGGCTGACCTCGACCTTCTCGCCCTTGTAGATGACCCCCTTGGTGGTCCCCTGCGAGGTGCCGCAGTCCTCCATGGTGATCACGACGTTCTGGGCGACGTCGGCGAGCTTCCGCGTCAGGTAGCCGGAGTCCGCCGTCTTCAGCGCCGTGTCCGCCAGGCCCTTGCGGGCGCCGTGGGTGGAGCTGAAGTACTCGAGCACCGAGAGCCCCTCGCGGAAGTTCGCCTTGATGGGCGTCTCGATGATCTTGCCGGACGGCTTGGCCATCAGGCCTCGCATGCCGGCGAGCTGGCGGATCTGCTCGACGCCGCCGCGGGCGCCGGACTCGGCCATCAGGAAGATCGGGTTCTGATAGATGTCGTTCTCGCGGACGTCGTTCCGGAGGGCCTCCATCATCTCCGACGTGATCCGCTCGCGGGCGTGGGTCCACGCGTCGAGGACCTTGTTGTACCGCTCCTGGTCGGTGATGATCCCGCGCTGGTACAGCTTGTTGTGCTTGGCGACTTCCTTCTCCGCCTCGGCGATGATCGTGTCCTTGCTGGCCGGCGTCTTCAGGTCGTCGGTCGCGAACGAGAGGCCCGACCGGGTGGACTCGCGGAAGCCCAGGTCCTTCATCCGGTCCAGCAGCGAGATCGTCTCGCGGCGGCCGAGGATCTGGTAGCAGTCGGCGATGATCCCCTGGAGCTGCTTCTGGCCCAGGGTCAGGTTGTAGAACGGCATCTTGGGGTGGAGGATGTCGTTGAACATCACCCGCCCCACGTTGGTCCGGACGACCATGCCGGGGGTGAACTCCTTCTCCCCCTCGCCCTTCAGCTTGCGGTGGGCCGGCAGGCGGAGCTTGATCTGGGCGTGCAGGGCCACCTTGCCCTGGCTGTAGGCCAGGAAGACCTCATTGGGCGTCGCGTAGACGCCGGACTCCACGCCCTTCTCCTTGTGATACTCCCCCTTGGCCCCGACCCGGCTCACGGTCAGGTAGTAGGAGCCCATGACGATGTCCTGGGTCGGGCTGATGATCGGGTTGCCGTTGGCCGGGCTGAAGATGTTGTTGGTCGCCATCATCAGCGTCATGGCCTCGACCTGGGCCTCGATGGAGAGGGGCAGGTGGACGGCCATCTGGTCGCCGTCGAAGTCGGCGTTGAAGCCCTTGCAGACCAGGGGGTGGATCCGGATCGCGTTGCCTTCCACGAGCACCGGCTCGAACGCCTGGATGCCCATCCGGTGCAGGGTCGGCGCCCGGTTCAGGAGGACCGGGTGGTTGCGGATGACCTCCTCGAGGATGTCCCAGACCTCCTCGCTGCGGCGCTCGAGCATCTTCTTGGCCGACTTGATCGTGTCGGCGTGGCCCAGGTCCTTGAGCCGGCGGATGATGAACGGCTGGAAGAGCTCCAGCGCGATCTTCTTGGGGAGGCCGCACTGGTGGAGCTTCAGGTCCGGCCCGACGACGATCACCGAGCGGGCCGAGTAGTCGACGCGCTTGCCCAGCAGGTTCTCGCGGAAGCGGCCCTGCTTGCCCTTGATCATGTCGGTCAGCGACTTGAGCGGGCGGTTGGACGAGCCGAGGACCGGCCGCTTGCACCGGTTGTTGTCGAAGAGGGCGTCGACGGCCTGCTGGAGCATCCGCTTCTCGTTGCGGATGATGACCTCAGGCGCGTTCAGGTCGACGAGCTTCTTGAGCCGGTTGTTCCGGTTGATGATCCGGCGATAGAGGTCGTTCAGGTCGCTGGTGGCGAAGTTGCCCGAGTCCAGCAGGACCAGCGGCCGGAGGTCCGGCGGGATGACCGGGATGCACTCCAGGACCATCCACTCCGGCCGGTTGTCGCTGTCGCGGAGCGCCTCGACGACCTTGAGCCGCTTGGTGAGGTCCTTGATCTTCTGCCGGCTGGTCGTCTCCACCAACTCCTGGCGGAGCTTCTTGGAGAGGCTGACGAGGTCCAGCCGCATGAGCATCTTGCGGACGGCCTCGGCCCCCATGTCGGCCTGGAAGGTGTCGCCGTAGGCCTCGCGGGCCTTGCGGAACTCATCCTCGGTCAGGAGCTGCCGTTCCTTCAGGGGCGTGTCGCCGGCGTCGACGACGACGTAGTCCTGGAAGTAGATGATCCGCTCCATGTTCGTGGTCCGCATGTCCAGCAAGGTGCCCAGGCGGCTGGGCATGGCCTTGAAGAACCAGATGTGGACCACCGGGGCGGCCAGCTCGATGTGGCCCATCCGCTTGCGGCGGACCCGGGAGTGGGTCACCTTGACGCCGCAGCGGTCGCAGATCATCCCCTTGTACTTCATCCCCCGGTACTTGGAGCAGGCACACTCCCAGTCCTTCTCGGGGCCGAAGATCCGCTCGCAGAAGAGGCCGTCTTTCTCCGGGCGGTAGGTCCGGTAGTTGATGGTCTCCGGCTTCTTCACCTCGCCGAACGACCAGCTCCGGATGTCGTACGGGCTGGCGAGCCCGATCTTGACCGCCCCATAGTCGTTGATACGATCGTAGGCACTTTCGCCCATGCTCACGAGACACTCTCCTCCGCGCGGATCCGGCCGGGCCGGCTGCGGGATGGTTGGTGGGTGAAAGCGACGGCCACCCCGGCCCCGGCCGCGGCCCCGCATGACGGCGCCGCACCGCGACCCAAACGGCCGCCCGAACCAATTCTCTGCTCGTCACGACGTCGCGTTTCGCAGCGTAATTTCGACCGACTCCTGGCGTCGCCCACATCGCGGCACCGGGCCGGGGCCGCTCGCGTCCCTACCCGCCCTCGGTGCACGCCCATCACAGGACTCAAGGCTACAAACAAAAAAAGTCCGCGTGCCGTCCTATCCTGATTCCAGGATGGCGGCCGCGGTTCGGCGGGTCGCTCTCAGCCCCGGGGGGTCAATCCGGATTCCTCCTTGACCGGTATCACGGCCAGCCCCCATCGCCCGACCGCGCACCTTCGACCCTGACGGCAAACGCTAGGCCGTAGAAACGAGGGGACGATCACTCGATGGAGTCGCATCGTCCTATCGTACGCAATCCGAGGACCAACGCCAAGGATTTCTTCCGCGGGACTTCGATTTTCCCTCAAGCCTCGCCGCAGTGCTCGATCACCTCATGGGTTACGCCGGTTCCCTGGTTCCCACGTCCGGCATCGTCCCCAATACAGAATGCCTCAGCTTCACAGTCTTGCGCGAGCTTTTCGGACGGGTGACCGCCCGCGTGAGCGCGTGGTCAGGACGGGGCACAGCCCTCCAGCCTCCGGCGTAAGCCCGACCGCCTTCGGACGAACGACGGCCTGCCCCGCAGGTCGCACTCACGAGCGAGGCTGGAGGCCTCGGTGGTCCGAATCACGATCCGACGATCGCGGTCACCCATGCTTGCAAGGCCATGTCGACGGTCAACCTTCGGGAGCCGAATTCTCCCCATCTCGGGACGACGCCCCACGTCCCCTTGCCGGCGAGCCGCCGCCTCGGGGCGTCGTCGTGTTCTAGGGTGGATTATCGCCGCCCGGGGGAGGGGGCCACGGAGCCGCGATAAGAGTTGCCGTTGCCGATCGTCCGAGAAAGCCAGCAAGTGCGGGCAAGCGACCACGAACCCGCCGGGGTAAAATCAAGGAGCCAGAACTTGTTGTTACATCGAATCCCACGTTGCCCCGCCCGATCCGGCCATTCGCGTCGTTCGAGGCTCCGTCACCGGCCGACACTCGCCCTCCTGGAAGAGAGGAGCCTGCTCGCGGCCACGACGATCTCGGCGCTGAGTCAATACCATTCCTTCGCCACGGGCGTGGACAGCGGTCCGGTGCTCGTAGCCAGCTTCACCGACTCGGCCCTGGCGCCTGGCGGGTACACCGCCTCGATCAACTGGGGGGACGGCTCGACATCGGCGGGGATCGTCTCCGCCGATCCCAATGTCGCCGGCCGCTTCAACGTGACCGGCTCGCACACGTTCGCCGACCAGGGCGTGAGCCTCGTGTCGGTGGCCGTCACCAACGTGACGACCTCGGCCAGCCGGACGGTCTCGTCGGTGGATTCGATCCTCATCCCGCCGCCGGTCGTCACGACGGTCGCCCCTCCCGGCCTGACTGTCGGGGGCACGGTCTCGGGCGTCACGGTCGCGACCTTCACCGATCTCGATCCGACCGTCACGGCGGGTGATTTCACCGCCACCATCACCTGGGGAGACGGCGACACGACCGGCGCCACGATCACCGCCGATCCCAACGTGCCCGGCCAGTTCGACGTCGTCGCCAGCAAGTCCTCGCCGTACGCGACGGCGGGGGCCCAGACGCTGGGCGTGACCGTGAACGTCCTGCAATTCTCCTCCCCTTACGGCTGGAAGCAGCTCGCCGGCATGCCGGAGGCCCGCGGCTTCGTCACTCCCGTCTCGGTCGGTGGCCTCATCTACGAGATCGGCGGCGTCAACGGGCTCGGCCAGTCGCCGCAGACCGTCTTCGCCTACAACCCGGCCACGAACTCGTGGGCGGCCAAGGCGAGCCTCCCCGGCTCCGACCAGGCGATGTTCGAGGTGGCGGGGCCGGACGGGAAGATTTACGCCCTGGCCTGGGATCCGATCGATGCCTACAAGCGGATGGACATCTACGACCCGGCCACGGACACCTGGACGTCGACCGGCTCCCTCGCGCTCACGCCCGATCGGTTCTCGATGACGACCGGACCCGACGGCCTGATCTATATCGTCGGCGGCAGCGTCTCGGGGGTCGCGACGACCGCGGTCTACACCTTCGACCCGGACTCGGGCTCCCTGGCGACCGCCCCGAGCCTCCCCTCGCCGCGGCTGGTCGTGGGCGTGGTGACCGGGCCCGACGGCCGGATCTACGCCATCGGCGGCGAGACGGGCAGCGGGCCGACCGCGGAGGTGGACGCCTACGACCCGGTCCTGGCCACCTGGACGCAGGTCGCCTCCCTGCCCATGTCCCTGGCGCAGATGGCGGTGGGGGTCGGCCCGACCGGCCTGATCTACGCGATCGGCGGGTACGGCCAGAGCGGCTGGGTGCAGAATGCGTACGCGTACGACACCACCACGGACACCTGGGCGGCCTCGCCGTCCCTGCCCACCTGGCGCCTCTACGAGGGCGGAACGGCCGGCATGGACGGCCGGATCTACATCATGGGCAACGCCGGCCCGAGTGCCGAGGTCTTCGCCTTCAACCCCTTCAACACGTTCGACTCCGACTCGACGACGGTCAACGTGGCCAAGGGGACGCCGACGATCGACTGGGCCAATCCCGGCCCCATCCTCGCCGGCACGGCGCTCGGGGCATCCCAGCTCAACGCCTCGGCGTCGGTGTCGGGCACGTTCGCCTACGCACTCCCCTCCGGCACGGTGCTCCCGGCCGGCCTGGGCCAGGCGCTCACGGTCACCTTCACCCCGGACGACGCCACCAACTACGACCCGGCGACGGCGACGGTCCACATCGACGTCTTCGCCCCGCCGACGGTCACGGTCGCGTCCCCCATCCTGGTCGTCGGCCAGGCGATGACCGACGTCGAGGTGGCGACGTTCACCGACACCACCTTCCCAGGCGCGACCGCCTCGGACTTCGCCGCCACGATCACCTGGGCCGACGACTCCACGACGGCCGGCGTCATCACGGCCGACCCGACCGTCGCGGGCCTCTTCCACGTCACGGTGAGCGGGCCGAGCCTGTTCACCCTGGCGGGCCCGGCGCCCTTCCGAGTGTCGGTGAAGGCCGTCGGCCAGGCGATCCCCGGGGTCTGGTCCAGCCTCTCCACCTTCGACAACTATCTCTACTACCTGGCGGCGGCCCAGTCCGGCGGCAAGATCTATATCATCGGGGGCTACTCGGGCGGGATCCTCTCGACGGTGCAGTCATACGACCCGGCCACGCAGACGCTCTCGACGGTCGCCCCGCTGCCGATCGCGATCTACGATCACGCGGCCACGACCGGGCCCGACGGGACCGTCTATGTCCTCGGCGGCGACAGCGACTCCGGCAGCTACCTGGACACGGCCTACACGTACAACCCGGCCACGGACACCTGGACCCAGGTCGCCAGCCTCCCCACAGGCCGCGACTACCTCTCGGCGGCGACCGGCCCGGACGGCAAGATCTACGCCATCGGCGGCCACACCTCCTTGGGTTACACCACCGAGGTGGACGCCTACGACCCGGGCACCGGCACCTGGACCCAGGTCGCCCCGCTCCCGGTCGCCACCGCCTACGCCGCGGCGACGACCGGCCCCGACGGCCGGATCTACCTGATCGCCGGCTACACATCGAGCGGCAACACCAGTTCGGTCTACGCCTACGACACCGCGACCGACACCTGGACCCAGGTCGCCGACCTGCCCCTCGCGAACGCCTACCTCTCGGCGGCGACCGCGTCGGACGGCACGATCTACGCCATCGGCGGCTACGACGACGAAGGGTACGTCTCCGCGGTCTACTCCTACGACGTCGCGACGGACACCTGGAGCCAGGCCGCCAGCCTGGCGGACGGCAACTACAGCTCCGGCGCGGCCACCGGGCCCGACGGCCAGGTCTACCTCATCGGCGGGAATCTCCACAGCGACGACTACCCCGGCATCAGCGTGCTCAGCAACCCGAGCATGCCATCCGCCTCCTCCGTCGGCAGCCTTTCCCTCATCGCCGGCCCGGTGTCCTCGTTCGTCGTCACCGCCGAGCCGACCGGGACCGCGGGCGACACCCTGGTGATCCTGGTCACCGCCCACGACGCCTACGGCAACGTCGCGACCGGCTACACGGGCCCGGTCCAGCTCAGCAGCAGCGACCCGAACGCCGTGCTGCCGTCGAATCCGACCCTCACGAACGGCGTGGGAACGTTCGCCATCGCCTTCCGGACCGCCGGGAACCAGTCGCTCACCGTGACCGACCCGAGCTCGCCGGACGTCTCGGGCACCGGGTCCGTCTCGGTCGCGAAGGCCCAGACCCTGGGCGGCGATCTAACCACCTCGCCGTCGACATCCTCCTACGGCCAGCCGCTGACCCTGACGGCCACCTACACGTCGCCGGGGGCTGGCGCCGGGGCCCCGACCGGGATGGTGGACTTCTATGACGGCGACACCTACCTCGGCTCCGCGCCGCTGGTCGCCCCGGGGACGGGGAACTCGGCCACGGCCCGGTTCACGATCTCCACGCTCAGCCCGGGGAGCCACAACTTCCGGTCGGTCTACTCGGGCGATGCCAACAATGAGTCCGCCTCCTCCGAGAGGGGATCGACGGTGGTCGTGTCTCCGGCGACGACCGACACCACGCTCTCCGCGGCGAAGACGGGGCGGGGGGTGACGCTCCTCGCGACCGTGACCGCGACGTCGCCGGGCCGCCCGACGATTGGCGGCTCGGTCTCCTTCTACGACGGCGACACACTGCTCGCGACCGTGCCGGTCCTCAACGGCGTCGCGAGCTATGACATCGCTTCCATCTCCGCCGGGGCGCATGCCTTCCGGGCCGTCTATTCCGGCGACGGCTCGTCCTCGGCCAGCGTGACGTCGATTGCGTTCAACCCCGACGGCCCGAAGGTCATCGGCCTGAGCCGTTACGGGGTCGGCGCCCATCGGACGGTGCTGGCCCTGAAGTTCGACAGCCGGCTCGACGCGACCTCGGCGGCGAGCAAGTCCAATTACCAGATCCTCCGCAGGAACGGGCGGCGAATCGCCGTCCGGAGCGCCAGCTACGACCCGGACACCGCCACGGTGACCCTGGTGACGGCCCGACGCCTGCGGCTCTTCGGGCGCTACAGGCTCGTCGCCTCGGGCGCCCTCACGGATAGCTCGGGGACTCCGCTGGACGGCTCGGGGACCGGCCACCCGGGGACGGCGTTCGCCGCGAAGGTCCGATGGACGGCCCTGACGATGCCGGGCTCCGCCCCGGCCGTCACGTTCATCGACGGCCATGCCACCTCGTACCCAGGTCGGTTCCGGCAGTACGTGCGGAACGTGCTCCACACGACGGTCATCGCCTTGCGGGCCGCCTCGTTGCGGTGATCGCCGACGACCCCCGCGAGGCCTCCGAAAGCCGCCCCGGTCCTCCTCGACCGGGAGCGGCCTTCGCGTTTCTTGATCGACGGCGAGATGCAACCGCGAACCCGAGCCGCCCGCCAATGGGGTTGAGTTCCGCCCCGCCGCCCGGTAGCGTGGCCTGTTTCGGCGACCGATGATCGCCGGCACCTCAACCCGACCACAGCGAGAGGATGACAGCCATGGCCAGACCCAAGGTCTACTTCGACGTCACGATCGACGGCAAGCCCGCCGGCCGGATCACGCTCGAGCTCTTCGACGACGTCACCCCGAAGACGGCGGAGAACTTCCGGGCCCTCTGCACCCACGAGCACGGCTTCGGCTACAAGGGCTCCTCGTTCCACCGCGTGATCCCGGAATTCATGCTCCAGGGTGGGGACTTCACCAACCACAACGGGACCGGCGGCAAGTCGATCTACGGGTCGAAGTTCGCGGACGAGAACTTCAAGCTCAAGCACGACCGGCCGTTCCTGCTCTCGATGGCCAACGCCGGCCCGAACACGAACGGCTCCCAGTTCTTCATCACGACCGTGCCCACGCCCTGGCTCGACGGCAAGCATGTCGTCTTCGGCGAGGTGACCGAGGGGTCGGACATCGTCAAGAAGATCGAGTCCCTGGGCTCCCGTGGCGGCGCCACATCCGCCAAGATCGTCATCTCCGAGAGCGGCCAGCTCTGAGCTCGAGCCCCGACTCCTCGCGTGGGCCCGGCCGGCCCGCTCGCCGGCCGGGCCCGCCTCGTCCGGCCCTCGGGCGTTACCGGAAGCACCACCCCATGCCCGTGAGCTGCTCCGTCTTCGTCGCCACCAGCATCGACGGCTACATCGCGCGGCCCGACGGCTCGCTCGACTGGCTCGACCGGGCCCGGGAGACGATGTCGCCGGGCGAGGATTGCGGCTTCGGCGACTTCCTCGCCTCGGTCGACGCCGTGGTCCTTGGACGAAGGACCTTCGAGAAGGTCCTCTCCTTCCCGGACTGGCCTTACGAGAGCAAGCCCGTGTGGGTCCTGAGCGAGTCTCTCGAGGAACCGCCTGCGGGCCGTTGGGAGAGCGTCCGGATCCTCTCGAAGCCACCCGCCGACGTCGTCCGGCTGGCCGAAAACTATCATTTCGATCGACTCTACATCGACGGCGGACGGGCGATCCAGTCCTTCCTCTCCGCCCGCCTCATCACCGACTTGACCATCACCACGATCCCGATCCTGCTCGGTTCCGGGCTCCCCCTGTTCGGCCCGACGAGCGGCGACGTCCGGCTCTCGCATGTCTTCACGCGGGTCTATGACTTCGGGTTCGTGCAGAATCGCTACGCCGTCCTCTCCGCCTGAGTCGCCCCGGGGAACCGAGGAAAATCGCCCGTGCGCCGCGAAATCCGGACAATTCCACCGACGCCGCGGCATTATCGAGAGGAAATCGTCAAGGGGGATGGGCCGGAGGCCGAGACGATGTCTGAGGATCGACGCCGCGCGATGCCGCAACATCTCCGGACGCTCCTGGCCGCGGGGACGACGGGGGCGCTCACGGACGGCCAGTTGCTGGAGCGATTCCTCGCCCGCGAGGGGGAGGCCGCCGAGCTCGCCTTCGCGACGCTCGTGGAGCTGCACGGCCCGATGGTCCTCCGCGTCTGCCGGTCCATCCTCCGCGACGGCCACGCGGCACACGACGCCTTCCAGGCGACGTTCCTGGTCCTCGCCCGCAGGGCCCGGTCGCTCTGGGTCAGGGACTCCCTGGGACCGTGGCTGTACCAGGTCGCCTACCGGCTCGCGAACCGCGCCCGGGCCGAGTCATCCCGCCGCCGCCGGTTGGAGTCCAGGGCGGCGGTGCTCGCCGCCGGGAGTCCCGGCCCGACGACCGCGGAGTCGGACCTCGGCGAGATCCTCCACGAGGAGCTCTCCCGGCTGCCGGCCACCTACCGGTCGGCGGTGGTCCTCTGCTGCCTCGAAGGGCTGACCATCGAGCAGGCGGCCGGGCGACTCGGCTGGCCCACGGGGACGGTGCAAAGCCGCCTGGCCCGTGGCCGGGAAAGGCTCCGCGCTCGGCTGACGCGTCGCGGGCTGGCCCCCGCGGCCGTGGCGGCCACCCTGGGCCTGGCGGATGACCCGGCCTTCGCCGTCGTGACTTCCCACCTCGCGGAGGTCACCATCACGGCCGCGACGCGGTTCGCGGCGAGCAGGCCCCTGGCGGCCGGGACAGTCCCGACCGCCGCAACCCTCCTGGCAGAAGGAGCCCTCGAGACCATGATCCGGAACAGCGTGAAGACCACCGCGTTGGCGGTCCTGGCCGCCGGCCTGGCGATCGCAGGAGCCGGCGCGTTCGCCCAGCAGCTCGGCCGCGGGCAGAGAGAGCCCGACGGGCGCCCGACGGACGTCATCAAACCGCCCCCCGCTCGGCCGTCGGCGGCCGGCGGCTTCGCGGAGAGATTCACACTCCCCGGCCCACCGCCGGGCGGTCGGATGGAGATCCAGATCGTCGGTCCGGACGAGGAGCGGCACCGGTTGACCCTGGAGCCGGAGGGGAGCGGCCGCTTCCGAGTCCTGTGGGACATGCATGGCAAGTACGGAGAGTTGCGAAATCTCTCTTTCATTTCATCCGCGGTCGAGGTCGCGGCCCTCGACGAGGCCGGCCTGCCGCGGAGGCTCCCCACGCTGGCCCGCGGGGCCCCCACAACGGGGACCATGCCCGCGTCGACGCCCGGATCCGATTACGACCGGCGCCTGCAGGAACTGGAGAGGAAGCTCGATCGGGTCCTCAAGGTCCTCGAAGCCACTCCCGGCGACCACGGCATGTCCGGCGACCACGGTATGCCGACCCGGGGCTCGGGCGGCCTGCGCTCTCAGTGAGAGTCGGCGGCGGTCTCCTTCGCACGGGGCCAGGAGGCCCGGCCACATCTGGCTTCGCGCCCCCGATCGGCGATGATGAGGTTGCCCGGCCGCGTATGTCGCGGCCCGGGCGACCATCGCTATCCGGAGCGGAACCATGCCCCATCCGAGCGCCACCTATACGCACATCCCGGACCTCCTCGCCGAGGTGAATGTCCCCACCGACGGCATCCTCTCGCGCACGATCTTCAGCGACGACCGCAGCAAGATCGTCCTCTTCGGCTTCGGCGCCGGCCAGGAGCTGTCCGAGCACACCTCGTCCATGCCCGCGACGCTCCAGTTCCTCTCCGGCGGAGCCGACGTGGGCCTGGGTGACGACACGGTTCAGGCCCGCCCCGGCACCTTCATCCACATGCCGCCGGGCCTCCCGCATAGCGTCCGGGCGACGGCACCGACCGTGATGGTCCTGACGCTCTTCCGGGGTGAGTGACTGGCACGCGTCGGAGGAGCTGGATCACGGTCGACAAGGCTGGCCGACGAAGAGGCCGGCAGACGTTCGGACGGGAAGGATGGCTGACGGGATTCGACCCCGCGATATCCAGATCCACAATCTGGAAAGCCCCCGCAGATCACGGCTAATGACAAGTGTTTGCGTCAACCCGAGCCTGCCGTCGCCCACCATTTGCCGGCTGGCAAGCGTCGGATGCCCGACGATCCGTACCTGGCCGTCCTGATCGCGGCTTAGTCGGATCTCCCCGAAGCCGTCCGGGCCGGGATCATGGCTATGGTCGATGCACGCAAGTCGTGAAGGAGCGGGCCAGCGGCATCTCAACGACCATGATCACCGGCTACGTCGGGTCGGGGCAGGAGGTCCGCGACGACGATCCGGGCGATGATCGCACCGGCCACCACGAGATCGGCGGCCCCATCGGCCCCGATGATCACGGGATCGTTCCCGGGCCGGAAGACCTCCAGCCGGCGCTGGACGAGGTTGAGGACCCAACACTCGGGGACGCCGCCGTCCACGAAGAGCCGGGACCGACGACGGTCCCGCCGTAGCGAGCTGTCGGCGACCTCCACAATCAGGGCGACCCGGTCGGGCCGAGGCGACCCGCCGAGATAGTCGTCCGCCACGCCCCGGACGATCGAGGCGTCCGGCTCCGGCATGCTCCTCCTGCCCGGGATCGCCACCGGCTTCTCGATCCGGACGTACCAGCCCGTCCCGACCAGTGCCGCCGACAGGATCAATTGCACCTTGTCGCTGGCCACGCAGTGGGCATCCCCCTTGGTCATCTTGCCGACGATCCTCCCCTCGATCAGCTCAACCGGCGCGTCCGCGTCGATCACGCCGTCTGCGATCAGCCGTTCGTACTGCTCGACGCTCATCCGCCGACGTCGCGCCCCTCCGGAGACTGATTCGGATCGTTCGACCGTACTCATCCCTCAGCCCTCCAGCACCTGACTCAAGCTGGCCAGCCTTTCAGTTACGCGAATCCTACCACGCCCAGGCAGGACCGTCTGCCGTGTCCGTCAGGCGACCTGACCCGCCGCTCTCCCCGGTCTGGGGCCCGACATCGTCCGGAGACTCCGGCTTGCTTACCGAGGCCGCCACCAGGTCGAGGACCTCGAATCCGCCGTAAGGCATCGGGGAGACGGCGACCTGGCCACCCGAGGCCAGTCCTCGAGCCCGACACCAACTGAATCTGCTCGATCCAATCCTCATGGGCCAAGGACAGCGATCACCTCAGAACGGAAGCCGGCCGATCTGGCCCTCCCAGTCCTATGGCTCGCACGGCTCGGAGATGAGATGTAAATCGTTCACGTAGCGCCCGATCGTCGCACCAAGCTGATGGCCGAAGAGGAGGCCGGCGAAATGTCGCCCCTGTCGTTGCCAGCTCTCCGCCAGGACCTGGAAACGGATATCCTGCGTGAAGAGTACGCGTTTCAGGGATCGGGTTCGTTCCAGGAGTTGATCGTCCGGAAGCGTCGTGGAGCCATCCTCACTCGCCGTGATGACATCCACCCCGCGCCGCCGTTACTAGTCGGCGATTGCTCGAGGGACATGGACGTCCAGGTAGAGAGGAACGGGCATCTACGATCGAGCTCGCAGTCGGAGCCGATTCATCACGGGGGGGAGGGGGCCATCGTCCTGGATCTTACGATCCAGGTCCAGCTCCGCCTGGATCTCCGCATCGATCTCGGCCTGGTGATCGAAGTAATAGGCCATGGCCGCGTGCGCCTCGGCCAGGGTCAGGGAGGTATGCTGACGGCACATCTCGTCCGGCGACCATCCGTGGGCGAGGTAGTCCATGACGATCTGGGCCACCCGGATCCGCGGAAGGCGTTCCAGGCGTGCCGAACCGCTCTCCCGCTTCTCGATGTGCGGATAGGCAAACCCGGTGGCCAAAGTCCGACCTTCCCGCGTAGGTTAGGTCTCGCCAAATCAGCGAAGGGAATGGCACGCTTCAGGGTGGCTGACGGGATTCGAACCCGCGATATCCAGATCCACAATCTGGTGCCTTAACCGCTAGGCCACAGCCACCATCAATCGGTAACGATAAGGACACGATAAACGGGGCTCCGGGTTCGCGTCAAGGGCGTGATCGAGCGCCGAACCCTGCCCAGGGGGGGGCTTGCCGGGGGTAGTAAACTCTTGACGCGGGTGCGCGATGCTGCTGGGATGAGACGGCGTCGGGACGGCGAATCCCGTGCGAAGGAAACCGGGGACGAGGCCCGGTCGGTCGAGCCCGCCGAGGGGGCTCCGAGGCGAGTCCGATGGCAGGCGGCGAGAGGCTTCGTATCGGGATAGCCGGCTGCGGCATGGCGGCGCGGATCCACCTGGACCGCCTGCTCGCCCTGCCGGAGGTGACGGTGGTCGGATGTGCCGATTCGGAGCGGGCGCGGGCGGAGGCGCTCGCCGGCCGGGCGTCCGAAGGGCAGGGGGCCGGGGTCCCGGCCTTCGAGGACCATCGCGACCTGCTCCGGGAAGGCAAGCCCGACGCGCTCTGCATCTTCACGCCCCACCTGTGGCACTACCGGGCGGCCATGGACGCGCTCCAGGCCGGCTGCCACGTCTTCATCGAGAAGCCCCTCTCCACCAACCCGCAGGAGGCCGCGGATATCGTCGGGCTGGCCCGCGGGCGAGGCCTGAAGGCCGCGGTGGGGCACCAGTATCGGCTCCGGCCCAGCCTGGCCGCCGCCCGCCAGTTGATCCGCGACGGGGCGATCGGGCCGCTCCGCCTGGTCACCGCGACCATGGCCCTCCCCTGGGTCGCCGCCACGCGGGCCGAGGCGGAGAATAGCTGGCGGTTCGACCCCAAGGTCTCTGGCGGCGGCGTCCTCCCGGACGCGGGGGACCACCTGCTGGACGCCCTCCTCTGGACGACCGGGCAGGCCGCCGTCGAGGTCTGCGCCATCCAGGGGAAGCTCGATCCGGGCTTCGACGTCGTCACCGCCGCGGCGATCCGGCTGGAGGGGGGCACGCCCGCCAGCCTGGCCGTCTCGGGGATCACGCCGGGCTTCCTCTTCGAGCTGAATTTCCTGGGCGATCAGGGGCGGATCCGCGCCACCGAGCGGGCCGTGGAGCGGGAGCACGCCACCGGCGGGGCGCTCGAGTCGATCGCCGTCCCGGAGCCGTCCCAGTCGATCGACGGCAACTTCGTGGCCGCCGTGCTCCGCGGCGAGCCCCTCTGCTGCCCGGCCGAAGAGGCGCTGGATACGGTCCGACTCATCGAGGCCGTCGGGCGTTCCGCGGCGACCAACCAGCTCGTCCGCGTCGCCTGACGGGCGCCGCCCGGCCCGGGACCACCCACGCGATCCGCCATCTCGAATCCACCTCGATCCGGCGGGACGCCCCGGCCACGATCCAGGCCTGGCCGACCTCAGCCCGAGAGCCCCAAAGAATGCCCATCCGGACCACTCGCCGCCAGAGTCTCTTCAAGCCGGCGCGGCCCCCGTGCCGACCAATCGGGTGGGGGTGCACGACATCGCCGGCGCTCCCGCACGACGGCCCCTCCGGGGGACCGTCGGGACGGGTCGCCGGCCCCCGGGAAAAACGCGAAATCGTGAGTCTTGACAAGGTTGCGTCGCGTTGACTAGGACTAGGACTCCGCTCGGCTGCCGCTCCGATTTCCGCGGGGCGAAGACCGACGATCGAAACACGACTGGACACGGGGGCTGCCCCCAAATTTCCCCTGGATTGAGGACCGGATCCATGTTCGACCGTGATGGACTGCTCGCGACCCTCGAACCGATCGAGCTCGCCCCCCCCGAAGGCTCGTGGGACGGCGGACTCGCCGTCCTCGCCGCGGCGGAAGCCCGCCACCCGGGCGAGGAGGAGGAGGAGTTCGAGGAGGGCGAGATCGAGGGCGACGACGAAGAAGAGTTCGACGACTTCGACGATGAAGAAGAGGACATCGACGACGAATTCGAGGACGAGGACGAGGAGATCGACGACGAGACCGACGAGGAGATCGACGACATCGACATCGACGAGGAGGACGAGGACTTCGACGATGACGATGATGACGACATCGACGAGTTCGACGAGGAGGAGGAAGAGGATATCGACTGATCGAGCGGCCCGGGATCGTGAGCCGGCTTCCCCCCGCCGCCGGCTCGCGGAGGCGCCGCCAAACGGGAGCGAAGTGCAGGGCCAGGGTGGCCTGACGCCCTTTGTTCGGGTAAGATGAAGTATCCCGAAACGAAGTGGCCCTGCCTCCCTCGGCCCGGGTTGCGCCTTGCCGCAGGGCTCTCGTTCCGACTATCCTTGACGCTTCGCCGCAACAGCCTCCGGGGCGCGCCGTCCCAGCGCACCCGTCGAGGCGCTGGCCTGCCGACCGGGAGGAGCACGCATCGATGGGTTTATCGCATGATCGAGCAGGCGATTCTTCCCCGGACCGTCCCGGCCGCGAGCTCACCACCCGTGGGTTCCGCGAGCAATCCCAGCGCGAGTTCGAGATCGATTTCCTGACCGGCGTCCTGGAACGAGATCCCTACTTCCCGGAGGCGATCCGGGTGCTGGCGAATCACCTGGCGGCCAAGGGCGAGTATTCGCGGGCCTTGCAGCTCGATCGGCGGCTCGTCCGACTGCTCCCGGAGGACGGGATCGCCTGGTACAACCTCTCCTGCAGCTATGCGGTCCTCGGGATGCTCGAACCCGCCTTCTCCGCGCTCCAGAAGTCCCTGGAGCAGGGATATCGCTTCCTCGAGCGGCTCAAGCAGGACCCGGACCTGAAGTCGCTCCGCCGGGACCCCCGCTTCATCCGGCTGCTCCGCCGTTTCGAGTTTTTCGTCTAGTGCTTCGTCGCCGCTTAGATTTCGGGTCTTTCCGAGCCGGAAGCGTTAGCGACGGTAGATCCCAAATCATGAATTGGCCGTCGCTTACGCTTCCGGCTCGGACATGGGGATCGCCTCCGTCAACCCGTCTTTCTAGCTGTGACAAAGTACCAGTGCTTTGCCACGGTTTGATTTTCGGGTTGGCAGCAGGACAGGCAGGAATGCCTGTCCTCCGAGATATCCAATACACCTGGCTTTAAACCCGGGGGACAGACATTCCTGTCTGTCCTGAAACCCGAATCCTTCGTGTTGACAGAGCACTCGATAGATGGCGAGGATCGACGACCCTGAGCCGCGCGGGTGCGTGCCTTCGGCGGAGCCGACTCCTCACCGTTCACGCGGGCCTCGCCCTCCCGAATCGAGGCAGACCTCTCCTCCCAGATCCGAGCGTTTCGCTCCCCGCCTGGTCGCGATGAGGCCCGCGGGCGGTCCATCTTGCCAGCACTTCTACTCAGCAGGAATGTCCAGCGCATGACTCATCACGAGTGGGATCACGTCCAGGAAGCCACGCGAACCGTCCGCGCCCGGTGGGGCGGCAGCCCCGCGGTGGGCCTGGTGCTCGGCACCGGCCTCGGGGCCCTCGCCCGGGAGATCACCGAGGCCGTCGCGATCCCGTATCCGGAGATCCCCTTCTTCCCCCGATCCACGGTCGAGGGCCACAAGGGCCAGCTCGTCTGCGGCAGCCTGGCCGGGCATCCCGTGATCGCGATGGAGGGACGGTTCCACCTCTACGAGGGCTACACCGCCGCGCAGGTCACCTTCCCGATCCGCGTGATGAAGGAAATGGGCTGCAAGCTGCTGGTCGTCTCCAACGCCGCCGGCGGCCTCAACCCGATGTTCGAGAAGGGGGACCTGATCGTCATCGAGGATCACATCAACCTCCTGGGCACGAACCCGCTCATCGGGCCCAACGATGAGCGACTCGGGCCGAGGTTCCCGGACCTGATCGAGCCCTACGACCGCGCGCTCCAGGACATGGCCCTGAGGGTGGCCCTCGAGCAGAACATCGTGGCCCATCGGGGCGTCTACGTGGCGGTGACCGGGCCCAACCTCGAGACCCGCGCCGAGTACCGGTTCCTCCGGAGCATCGGCGCCGATGTCGTCGGCATGTCCACCATCCCGGAGGCGCTCGTCGCGGTCCACGCCGGGATGAAGGTCCTGGGCTTTTCCATCGCCACCGACATGTGCCTGCCGGACGCCCTGGAGCCGGTCAAGATCGAGGAAATCATCGCCACGGCGAACCAGGCCGAGGCCAAGCTGCGAACCATCGTCCGCGGCGTCCTGGAGCGGTGGAAGCCCTGACCGTCGCGCGCCGGGAGACACGGGCGGGGCGGGGGGAGGCCGGGGTTTTGACTCTCTCGAGCCCGAGGGCATAATGGAGCGGCCGGCGGTCGTGACCAACCAGCCCATCGGCGACCATCGTCGGCCCCCTTCGTTTCCGCCCCCGTCGAGAGGCCCGGCCCCATGACCCCGTCACCGCGCAACCCGCCGATCACGGACTCGCCGATCCGCCTGGCCGTGTGCGTCTCGGGGGGCGGGACGACTCTCCAGAACCTGATCGATCAGATCCGCGGTCGCCGGCTTCGGGCCGAGATCGTCCAGGTGGTCGCCAGCAAGCCGCGGATCGGCGCCATCCCCCGGGCCGAGGCCGCCGGCATCCCCCTGGCGCTCGCCAGTCGCAACGCGGCGTCGGCGGCCGAGTTCAGCACCTCGGTCTTCGACCCGATCCGCCGGAGCAAGGCGGACCTCGTCATCCTCGGCGGCTTCCTCGCCATCCTCAAGATCCCGCCCGACTATCACGGCCGCGTGATCAACGTGCACCCCGCGCTGATCCCCGCCTTCTGCGGCAAGGGATTCTATGGGCACAAGGTCCACCAGTCCGCGCTCGAGATGGGCGTGAAGGTCTCCGGCTGCACGGTCCACTTCGCCGACGACACCTATGACACGGGCCCGATCATCCTCCAGCGCACCGTGCCGGTCCTCGACAACGACACGGCCGACACCCTGGCCGCCCGCGTCTTCCGCGAGGAGTGCCTGGCCCTGCCGGAAGCCATCACCCTCTACGCCGACGGCCGCCTCCGCCTCGACGGCCGCAAGGTCCGCGTCCTGCCGGCGAGCTGAGAGTCCCACGAGGGAGGTTCACGACCCATGCGCCCCCAGCCCCTCCTCGCGGTGACCGACGTCGAGGCGAGCAGCCTCTGGTATCAACGGCTGCTCGGCTGCAAGAGCGACCACGGAGGCAGGGAATACGAACGCCTGATTCACGACGGCGTGCTCGTCCTGCAGCTCCACCGCTTCGATGTCGATCACGATCACGGCCCGATCGCCGACCCGGACGACAGGCCATATGGCAACGGCGTCCTGCTCTGGTTCGAGATCGAGGACTTCGACGCCGCCATGGAACGCGTCGCCGAGCTGAACCCCCCGATCGTCCTGCCGAAGCACCGCAACCCGATCGACGGCAAGGGCGGCCCGAACCACTGGGAGTGCTGGCTCCGCGACCCCGACGGCTACCTCGTCGTCCTCGCCAGCCCCGACGGGTCGGCGGGGCCGATGGAGACCTGACGCATCGAGACCAGGCGGAGGCTGCGCCGAGCCAGCGGATGAACGAGGAGCCATTG
Organism: Aquisphaera insulae; assembly: GCF_011064615.1. Taxonomy (GTDB): domain Bacteria; phylum Planctomycetota; class Planctomycetia; order Isosphaerales; family Isosphaeraceae; genus Aquisphaera; species Aquisphaera insulae. The sequence goes on from NZ_JAALJH010000003.1 coordinate 260,047, forward strand.
CTGGGCATCCGGTCCGCGGATTTTCAATTTGGTCCCGGGTCCATTGGGATGGGAAGACATCCCGGCCAGGGGGCACGGCAAGCTTCCGACGCTCGGCAAGGGGCAGGACCGATGGAGGAAAGCCCTGGGGACGTTCGGGATCCTATCGACCGAATTCGGATGGTGTCGCGGACCGGACGGATACAGGCCATCGGACTTTGACCTGTGATCGGCCTGTCTCCGGGCCGCAAGGCATGGCGATAGGAAGACCCCATCGTCGCCATTCATGACTTGCGCATGATCTCGACGTAGGGAGACTTCCGCAGGAACCGAAGGATCTCCGATCTCGAGAGAGACGACGGCGACTTGCCTCGCGCTCGCAGGGCCATTCGATCGCCGAAGGCTTCGGGAACAGCCTCGATCTCGGTGGTCTCGACGCCTGCATGGCCTGAGAGCAGCTTCCCCACGGACTCCGCATCGGGGTGGCGCCCATCCAGGACCATGCGAATCGTACCCCCGGGCTCCTCTCGGACATCGCGAATCCTGATCGGCGTACCGACGACCTCGTACTCCTCCGGGGTCAGTCCGGCAATCATCAACACGCTGCGCCTCTCCCTGGCATTCAATGGGCTGGAAGAACCGTCCAGCGCATCGGCAATCAGGCGCTGGCGGTCCAACATTGACATGTCTCGAAATTTCTTCGATATGACGAAGCCGGAGACCCCGTCATCGTCCTCGACTCGAATGTAGTCGACGGGAATGGCTCTCGAGAGCGTTTCTACGATCTTTTCCGAGACACCCACAGGATCTGTCCTCGATTGATGATGCGCTGTGCGGATTCCAGCAATTCCCGGGCGTTCTTCCTGAGCGCGTCGCCCTTGAGTCGCCTGGTCCTTCCCGCGGACTTGAGGAAAGCCATCAGGCTCTTCTCGGAGGCATATCTCAGATTATTGTGCCAGAGCGCGGCAACGCTGTTCACCTCCACCCGGAGATCCAGATTGACCTTTCTTGCCCTGTCTTCAGCCCCCGCGACCTGATCGCGTCGCCGATCCTCCTCGTCGACCCTCAGGAGCCCGCTCGCCTTCAACAACTCCGGCAAATCGTGACGCCCCTCGAACGACCGATCCTCACTCCATCGGAAGGCGCGAAGGAGCGACTCGACGGCGAGTCCGCCGCAGTACATCGCCAGGGCATATCCATCGCCATCGTCAAAAATCCTCCTTGCCTGGTCCATCCTTTCGAGGCTCACCTTGAAGTACTGATCCGCTCGGAATTGCATGGTCGTTCGCCGTCAATCTGTCCGTCGAAGCCCTCGTCGCGATGACGACAGTTCAAGATCACAATAACAGATCCCCCAACCCCGTCAGCCCGATCGGCTCGCGGCTGGCGAAGGGCTCGGCGTGCAGGGTGCCGGCCAGGTGGCCCCAGAACCGGGTGCGGTCGCAGACGGAGTCGATCACGCCGGGGCGGCCCGCGGGCTGGTTGTCGACGAGCTGGGAGCGGTAGCAGCTCAGGGCCCGGACCTTGGCGTCGAGCTGGTCGGAGATGTCCAGGACGAAGCTCGGCCGCTCGACGATACGGAGGTGGACGCTGAAGTAATAGAGAATCCGCGCCGGGTGGAACGGCGTGCCGGGGATGTCCGACTTCGAGAGCTTGCTCCAGAATCGGGCCTCCTCCACCAGGCGGGTCGCCGCGACGTGATCGGGATGCGCGTCCTCCCAGTAGGGGGCGAAGATCAGCCGCGGGCGGACCGCGCGGAAGACGGCCGCGACGGCGCGGCGGTGGGCGAGCGTCGGCTCCAGGCTCCGATTCGGCAGGCCCAGGTTCCTCCGCCACGGATCGCCCAGCTCGCGGGTGGCCGCCGCCGTCTCCTCGGCCCGCTTCTCCGGCGAGCCCAGCGGCGTCGGCTCGCCGCTGGTCAGGTCGAGGATCCCCACCTTCCACCCCTGCTGCATCAGCCGGACGATCGTCCCCCCCACGCCGAGCTCCGCGTCATCGGGATGAGGGGCGACCACAAGCGCATCGAGCATGACCATGTCCCGTCCAGGAGGGCGTCCGCCGAAACCACGTCCGCCACGATTATTCGCCACGCCACGCCCGCGAGCAACGCCCCGACAGGGGGATGACAACGCCGAGGACCCCTTCTATAATAGGATACATACGAACACTACCCTCGAGTGGGGAGGCGGCACCTTGGACGGCAGTTATACGGGGCGAATGCTCCTGGAGAGCGCACGGAGGCTCGGCGTGGACGCGGTGTTGGTGCGGGACGCGGCGGAGTTGATCGACGCGCTGGACCGCGAGCGGAGCGACCCGGATTCGGGGCGGGTGATCGCTCAGCTCAGGGACATGGGGCAGAGGTACTCGGACCTCGCCCGGAGGCTCAAATATGTCGCCGGAGAGTTCCAGGACTCGAACGGTGAAGGGCGACGGGATCGGGACCACGTGTCGCGGATCGGCGAGGTGCTGGCGGCGCGTCGGGAGGCGCAAGCCGCCGCCCGGGAGGCGCAGGGCGGCGGCGCGTGAGGCGGTTCGTGACCGGGTGTCAGACCGACTTCGGCGCGGCCTTCGGGGCCTTCGCCTTGGGCTTGGCCTTGGCCTTGGGGGCGGCGGCGGGGGCCGACGGCGCGGCCGAGGCGACGGGAGCCGGAACGGCCGGTTCAACGACGGGCTCGACCTTCTTGGCGGGGGCAGCCGCCTTGGAGGTCTTCGCGGCCTTCGGCTTGGATGCGGGAGCCTTGGCGGCCGGCTTCCCCTTGAGGGGGGCCGGGGCGGGGCTCGGCTTCGACTTGGCTTCGACCTTGGCCTTGGTGGCGGCCTTGGGCTTGGCCTTCGCGGCGGGTTTGGCGGCACTCTTCTTGGCGGTTGCCATCGGGTGATCCTCGGGATTGCGGGTCGGGTCAATCGGATGGAGCAGGAGGGTTCGCGGGGCGACGAAGTGGCGGTTGAAGGCTCGGCCGAGGTTGAGGATCGGGGGGACGGCCTGCCTCGCCCCATCGTCCTCGCGTCGGCGCCGACCGTCGGCGCACAACGTCCAACGAGAACATAGCATCCCGGTGGCGGAAAGCGAATGAATCGGTTCAACGCGTGAACGCTCATGAGCGCGCCGGGGCGGTCGGCGACGAGGCGGGGCATCGGATGTCGCCGCGTAGGGGCGCCCGCGCCGAGCGATCGGCCGGCACTCCGGTCCGGTTCGAGCGGGGCGCCCGGAAGCTCGGTCAGGACCTGGCCGACTTCTTCGCCGCCTTCGCTTTCGGCTTGGCCGTGGCGGACCCGGTCGCCTTGGCCTTCACCCCGGGCTTGCCGGCCTTCGGGGCCTTGGGGCTGGTCTTGGCGTCGGCGGTGGCGGTGGCCGTCCTGGGCTTGCCGGCCTTGCCCGGGCTGGCCTTCGACCTGGCCGGGGATTTCGGCGATTTCGCGGCCTTCCTGGCCTTCGGCGCGGCCGATCCGGTCACCGCGCGGACCGCCTTGGCCCCGGCCTCGCGGGCGGCTTCCGCCCCGTCCACGATCGCGTGGCCGATCGCGGTGGCGACCTCGGCGACGGGTTCGGTCACTCGCTGGAGCGTGCTCTTCGGCTTCTTCGACTTTGCCATGGTGTCCTCGGATCGGGAGGTGATGTCGAGGCGTGGCCCGTCGCCTCGGCGTCGGGGCCACGCGTGCCTCGCCTCTCGCATAAGCAAATCAAATGCCGAAAGCTTCCTCCAGCGTGAATCCGAGGGGGGAGTGGGGAGGAAACGCGCCTCGTTTCGCGAGCGAGGCGCGGGGCATGGCGAAGGGTCGGGTCGGGGCGGGGTGCGAGGGAGGGGTCAGACCGTGCGGTCGACGGCCGCGGCGATGCGGCGGCACTGGTCGACGAGCTGCTTGAATGTCGCCGGGGTGATCGACTGGGCGCCGTCGCTCATGGCGTGCTCGGGGTCGTCGTGGACCTCGAGGATCAGGCCGTCGGCGCCGGCGGCGACCGCGGCGCGGGCCATCGGGGCGACCAGCCGGGACTTGCCGGTGCCGTGCGACGGATCGACGACCACCGGGAGATGGCTCTTCTCGTTGAGGTAGGGGACGGTGGCCAGCGGCAGGGTGAACCGCGTGTGGTCCTCGAACGTCCGGATCCCGCGCTCGCAGAGCATGACGTTGGGATTGCCGCGATCGAGGATGTACTCGGCCGCGAGGAGGAACTCCTCGACCGTGGCGCTCATGCCTCGCTTCAGCAGGGCCGCCTTGCCCGAATCGCCGACGGCCTGGAGGAGCTGGTAGTTCTGCATGTTCCGCGCGCCGATCTGGAGGACGTCGGCGTATTCCGCGACCATCGGCACGTGCTCGGGGGCCATGACCTCGGTGACGATGGCCAGCCCGGTCTCCGCGCGGGCGGCGGCCAGCATCTTCAGGCCCTCTTCCTTGTGCCCCTGGAAGCTGTACGGGCTGGTCCTCGGCTTGAACGCACCGCCGCGGAGTCCGGTGGCGCCGAGCGCCTTGAGCGTCTTCGCCAGGGAGACGATCTGCTCCTCGCTCTCGACGGAGCAGGGGCCGGCGATCATGGCGATCTTGGTCCCGCCGACCTCGAGGCTCCGCGCCGCGACGACCGTCCGCTCCTTCTTGAGCTCGGAGCTCGCCCGCTTGTAGGGGGCCATGATCGGCAGCACCTTCTCGACCCCCTCGCCCGGCTCGAGGGCCTCGATCAGCCCCTGCCGCTCCTCGCCGAGCGCGGCGATGACCGTCTGATGCTTGCCGTGGATCACCTGGGGCGACAGCCCGAGCCGGGTGATCTGATCCGCCATGTGTTCGATCTGTGTCATCGTCGCGTCCGGTTTCATGACCACGATCATGGTCCACCGTCTCCCGGGATTGAGCCGGCCGGGGCGAGCGAGCCGCCGTCGGCCGGGGCAAGAACAGGTCTGTGAATAGGTCGATTGCGTGGGGTCGGGACGAAAAAAAAGCCCCGAGACCTGAAAGACCAGGTCCCGGGGCTTGAGTGTATGCCTGTAGATTCGAGAGGGGTCAGGAACTCGCACCCTCCTCGGACCGGGAACCTGGTTGGAGCCTGGTAAACGACCAGGACCGCCACCAGCCGCGGTAATCGCTCGGGCCGAAGGAATAGGCCGTCGCTGCGAGGAGATTCACGTGGAGGACCCCATTTTCGGCGGCAAGTCCGCCGAGGCTCAAGGCCGACGAGGCAGGGAACGAAGCTCAGGCTATTCGAGAGATCTCACGACCGTCAATCCAGCCAGGCCCGGGCATGGGGCCGCGGGCCTGGCCGAACCAATCCGTAAGGTATTGGCAAGAGATGCGGCTGCCCGACGGGCAACCCGTCGGCTGCCGTTAGGCGAGCCGCCCCTGGTTATCACTACACACGCGATCACCTCCTTTCGTTCTAGCCTCCCCGAGCCCGCGAGAGTCCAGCCTCGCGCGAGAACGGGCTCTAGTCCGTCGCACCACGGTAGTGCGACCCGAAAGTCGACCGAGCGTGTGTCGGGCTCGGAACGACCCCCTCACTCTAGCGGCCTCGCGTCACCAGTTCAACAAGGTGTCGCGCCTTTTTCCCATCCATCCTGGACGGGACGAGCGGCGAGACGAGCCGGGGCGGGAGCCTGGGCGAGCCGGCCCGCTCAGACTCCGACGATGGCCGAGGTGGGGGCGACGGGTTGAGGTGCGGAGAGGCCGGCGTTCGTCGTCGAGGTGGACTCCGCCTCGGCCCACCAGAGCGAGGCCCGGCGTTCGTCCCAGCCGTCGACGCAGCCGCAGGCGGCGAGGGCCTGCTCCAGGGAGGCGGCGTCGGGGAAGCGGTCCTCTCGGTCCTTGGCCATGCATCGGAGCACCACCCGCTCCAGGTCGATCGGGATGCTCGGCACCACCTGCGAGGGGGGCGTGACGGGGTCGCGGGTATGGGCCAGCATCACGGCCAGCCCCCGGTCGCCCTGGAACGGCGGCCGGCCGGTCAGGAGGAAGTAGGCCACGGCCCCCAGCGAGTAGATGTCGCTCCGCGGATCCACCTCCGGCGTGCCGGCCGCCTGCTCCGGGGACATGAACAGCGGCGTGCCGAGCACCCGTGAGTCCGGCGTCGCGGCGCCGCGGGTCGGCGTCCAGGCCGGGGACGGGCGGACCAGGCCGAAGTCCAGCAGCTTGGCCACGTCGCACCGGCCCCCCCGCCGCGCGGCGACGATGTTCGAAGGCTTGATGTCTCGATGGATCAGCCCCGCCTCGTGCGCCTCCTGGAGCGCCCCGCAGACCTGCCGCAGCAGGTAGACCGCGCGCGACGCCGGCAGCGGGCCGTGCTTCCGGACCAGCTCCGCCAGGTTCAGGCCCGGCAGGTACTCCATCACGTAGTAGTACTCGCCCTCCTCCGTCTGGCCGTAATCGTAGATCTCCACCGTGTTGGGGTGCGAGAGGGTCGCCGTGAGCCGGACCTCACGCTCGAATCGCTCCTGCGACCCGGGATCCGCGGCCCCCTTCGCGTGGATCAGCTTCACGGCGCAGGGCCGCTTCAGGAGCGCGTGCTCGGCCAGGTAGACCTTGCCCATCCCGCCGATGCCGATGCAGTCGGACAGCCGGTACTGCCCGAGCTGCCTCGCCTCGGCCACCTCGCGCCGGAGCCGGCCCACCATCGCGGCACCGAACGTCGAGCCGGCGGCCAGGATCAGGAGAACCATCGCGTCGAACGTGAAGAGGTAGATCCGCGGCGTGGTGTTCCCGTTCCAGCCCAGCCAGAGCCAGCCCATCGGCTCCGGATAGCGCAGGACCATCACCAGCAGGGTGGCGAACGGCATCGCGGCCAGCGGGAAGACGACCGCCGCGGCCCGCCGCCAGCCCTTGGGGACGTATAGGCCATACGTCAGGATCAGCACGGCGGTCAGCAGCACCACGTTCTTCATCGTGAGCTGGGCCATCATCCGGTCCCGGATCAGCGAGTAGCCGAGCATCATGTGGAACTGGACGTAGACCACCCGCGCCGCCAGCATGCCGACCATCCCCAGCTCGATCCCCTTGAGCCAGGCGACGGAGAGCGGGCACCGGCTCCAGAGCACGGCCATGAACGCGACCAAGGCCGTGACCAGGGTCAGATCGACCTCGAAGAGCCTCAGCTCCTCGCGGCCGAGGATCAGCCGCCAGGAGATCGACATCCCCAGCAGGAGGATGTAGATGACCGGCAGCTCCGCCAGCCGGTTGCGGACCGTCCCCTTCAGGGCCGTGGCATCGAGCCCGCCGACCCGGCCGATGATCGCGGGCCGGGGCGTGAATCCGCCGTCCTCGCCGGCCTCCCCGCCCGGGCCGCGCGACGGCCCGTCGCCGACGCCGTCGCCGGAGCGGTCCGCGTGCCAGCTCCGCGTCGGATCGTCGATCGACGCCGAGCCTTGCCTCACATCCCGCGTCCCGCTGTCGGTCATCGCGCCTCCGCACTCTCTTGCCGTCCCGGGCGGGACACTCTCATTCTTCGCGTGCCCCCTCGGCCGGACAAGTCGGGAGGAACGTGGACGACGCGCAACGGCGCGGCATTCGGGACGTTCTCCGGCCTGTCCCCGGCGATCATCTCCGAGCCCCGGCCCCGCACCTCACCGGCGGTTCCGCGGTCCCTTGGACGAGGACTGATCCTTGCGGCCCCACCGGCTTCACCGGCCGAAGCCGGATCGGATGACGCTTTCAGAGGAACAGGAAGGACCCCGACCGGCCCTCGACCTCGAAGACCGCGATGACGAAGCTCCCCCGATCTTCCCGCCTTGCCGCAACCTCCCTCCTCCTGACCCTGATCGCGGGGTCGAATTCGCCGCCGCAAGTCCGCGCCGGGGCCGGGGGCGGTGCGGCCCCGATCGTCGTCGGTTCGAAGGTCCTGCTCAAGGACCCGGACACTCCGCTGCGGGACGGCGAGAAGGAGCTGCCGGGCAAGGGGGAGTGCCTCTTCCGGGTCGCCCGGCTGGGCGAGGGGATGGCGGACATCGAGGCGGACGGGGGCGGCGCCCGCGGCTGGATCGGGATCGACCAGATCGTCCCCCTCGAGTCGGCCGAGGGCTTCCTCAGCCGGAGGCTGGCCGCCGACCCGAAGGACACCGAGGCCCTGCGGAGCCGGGCGCGGGTCCGGATCGAGTCGGATGAGCTCGACCGCGCCCTCGCCGACCTGGACGCGGCGATCCGGATCGAGCCCTCCGATCCGCGGGGGCACCACCTCAGGGGCCTGGTCCTGGCCCGCCAGAAATCCTACCGCCCGGCGATCGCGGCCTTCACCGAGGCGATCCGGCTCGACCCCGGTCGCGCCGCGGCCTACCGCGACCGCGGCATCGCCCAGGACGCCCGCCGCTACTTCCCCGAGGCGCTCGCCGACCTCAACGAGGCGGTCCGGCTGGAGCCCGAGAACCTCGCGATGATCGCCGCCCGGGCGAAGGTCTGCTCGACCCGCGGCCGGCGGAACATCGCGATGGCCGACTTCGAGCGGATCCTCCAGGCCCGGCCCAACGATCCGGAAAGCTACGTCCTCCGGGGTGAGGGCCTGCTCAGCGACCTGAACTCGATGGCCGCGATCGCCGACTTCACCCGCGCCCTGGAGCTGGACCCGGCCCACACCAGGGCCCTCCTGCTGCGCTCGAAGTCGTGGAAGCAGCGGTTCGATTACGCGCGGGCCGTCGCCGACGCCGCCGAGGCGGGCCGCGTCGCCTCGCCGAAGGACCCGGAGCCCCATCGCGTCCTCGCCTGGCTCCTCGCCACCGTGCCCGACGCATCGGTCCGGGACGGCCCCCGCGCCGTGATCGAAGGGGCCGCCGCCTGCGAGCTGACCCGCTACGAGCGTCCGGATTGCCTCGACGCCCTGGCCGCCGCCTCCGCCCAGGCCGGCGACTTCGCCTCCGCCGTCCGGTGGCAGGAGAAGGCCGTCGGGCTCCTGAAGCGAGACCGGGACGAGGAGACCTGGAAACTCTACCGCAACCGCCTGGCCCTCTATCGGGGAGGGCATCCGTATCGCGACTGAGCGCCCCGGCTTCCGGGGAGATGCCGCCTGGGCGGCCGCGCCGGGCGGGGACGTGCTGAACGGCATCCGCCCCCCGATCGTGGTGACATCCCCCGGAGCCCCCGCGACGGGTTGACGCTATTGTTACCCCGGCAAGGAAGTTGATCAAGCTCACGGATATCGAACGGCCTCCTGAATCCCCCCAC